>NZ_AXVR01000050.1 GCF_000484695.1 Salinispora cortesiana
CCGAACCGAAACCGTTCGTCTGGACCAGAACCGCAGACGAGATCCTCAACAGCCTCGCCACATACTGCGGCCGAACTAACGACTCAGGACACTAGAGGTGAAGCAACTGAACGTGGTTCGTGAGGCGATCCGGAGGTGGCAGCAACCCGCCCCCGGCAAGTCGGGACCTCGGCCGACCGGCGACCTGGCCGACATCGTCGACCTCATGCTCGCCACTGGCGCCCGCATCGGCGAAATTCTTGCGCTGCGCTGGGAGGATCTCGATCTTGCCGCTGAACGCCCGACGCTCACCATCTGCGGCACGATCGTCTACCTCAAGGGCAAGGGCTTCTTCCGGCAGGAGTGGACGAAGACCGACGCCGGTTTCCGAACGGTCGTCCTGCCTCGGTTCGCGGTTGGGATGCTCATGGATCGCAAACTCAACGCCCCCGACAATCCCCACGACGCGATCTTCGCCTCCCGGCGCGGCACCTGGCTGTCACCGCAGAACGTGCGCCGCCAGTGGCGTCAAGCCCGCGCCGACGCCGGCCTCGAATGGGTCACCCCGCACACCTTCCGCAAGACCGTCGCCACCCTGATCGACAAGGAGGCCGACGCCAAAAGCGCCGCCGCCCAGCTCGGACACGCCACCGAGCAGGTCACCAACAAGCACTACATCGTCAAGCCCGCCCTCGCCCCGGACAGCTCCGACATTCTCGAACAGCTTGGGGCAGGTCCGGAGACAACTGGCCCTACGCATCAAGATCGTGGGAAGCGCCGGGCCAAGTAGACCCTGCACCCCCGCTGGCAGGTGCGCGGAACCTAATCGCCGGTAGGCGTTTGTGGGGGGTTTTCGGGGGGCGATTCAAAACCGCATCGATGAAAATGAGGCCCTGACCAGCGAACCTGCTGGTCAGGGCCTCTCTCTGAGCCGCCTGACGGAATCGAACCGTCGACCTACGCATTACGAGTGCGTCGCTCTAGCCGACTGAGCTAAGGCGGCAACGATCAGCAAGTGTACGCCACCCGGCCGGACCCGCCGATCGGGATCCCCCACCGCGACCGCGCGGCCGAGCGCGACACCTTCCCGATCCGGACCACCGAAACCGACGTTCTCCAGACAGCGCCGCCGCGCCGACCGCACTACGCTGCGCAGATGACGGACGACCATGCTGCTGGCTTCCCGGGCCAGCATCCCACTCCGCACGGGTCGGACGGCAACGGTGACCAGGGCGAGACGGGCCCGGGCCACCGGGCCGCTGGTCCTGGGCCGGCAGCCCGACGGCCCGGGCCACCACCGAGTGGCCCGCACGCCAGCGAGGCGGCCGGCGGCGAGCCGGCGCACCGCCCCCGCAGCACCGACCCGCTCGAGCTGGGCTTCACACCACGCAAGCCGGTGCCGTGGCTGGCGCCGCTCCTGCTGATCAGCACCGGCATCCGGACACTGCTCGCGCTGCTATTCGGCGCCTACCTGGACAAACGGGAGCTACAGCACACCTTCGACACGACGGTGACCCGGCAGGTCGGGCCGGACGGTGGGCTCTGGCTGGACTACGTCGCCGACCTTGGTGACGGCTTCAACGCCACGTACTCGGTGGCGTACCTGCTGGCCCAGCGGGAGCTGACGGTGGACGGGCACCGACTGCCCCGGGCGCAGGTGCTGGTGATGGGGGGTGATCAGGTCTACCCGTCGGCGGCCTTCGACACGTATGAGGACCGGTGCAAGGGCCCGTACCAGGCGGCACTGCCGGTCACTCCACCCGAGCAGCCGAGGCTCTTCGCGATCCCCGGCAACCACGACTGGTACGACGGCCTCACCGCGTTCCTGCGCCTCTTCGTCCGGTCCCGGGACCGGCACTTCGGCGGCTGGAACACCGCGCAGACCCGGTCGTACTTCGCGGTGGAGTTGCCGGCGGACTGGTGGTTGTTCGGCCTGGATGACCAGTCCGGCTCATACCTGGACGACCCGCAGCTCAGCTACTTCGACTCGGTGGCGGAGCGGCTGGGACCGCAGAGCCGGGTGATCCTGACCGTCCCGATGCCGACCTGGACCAAGGCCACCATGAAAGACCCCTCGGCGTACGACTCGATCGACTACTTCATTCGCACCATCGTCGCGCCGACCGGGGCCCAGGTACGCCTGCTCATCTCCGGCGACCACCACCACTACGCCCGTTACGTGGGGCCGGACCGTCAGCTGATCACCTGTGGTGGCGGCGGCGCGTACCTCTATCCGACACACCTGTTGCCGCAGCGCATTCAGGTCCCGCCGAAGGAGACGCGGGCGCGGCGGGCGAGCGCCCCGTGCGACTACGAGCTGGCGGGATGCTACCCGGACGCGGCGCAGTCCCGGCGGTACGCCTGGGGGATCTTCCCACGGCTGCCATGGCGCAACCGGGGCTTCGCCACGCTGCTCGGCGCCCTGTACACGCTGCTGATCCTGTCGATGGTCGGCGTCTTCACCAACCACAACGGCACCCAGCTACGGCTGTTCAGCGTTCCGTTGGTGGCGATGCTGCTGGTGACCCTGACCGCGACGGTCCTTTTCGCCGAGGCACCCGGTGCCGTGCAGCGACGGCTCCGGCACTGGCTACTTGGCCTGGGGCACGGCCTGGCCCACCTGGGATTGGCGGCCGCCGGCACCTGGGCGTGGCTGGCGCTGCCGTTCCACGACTGGCCGTGGCCGCTGTCGGTGATCGCCGCAGCCATCTTCTTCGGCTCGGTGGGCGGGCTGGCGGCCAGCCAACTGGTGGCGGGGTACCTCCTGGTCGCCAGCACCTTCGGGGTCAACGCCAACGAGCTCTTCGCCGGGCAGGGGATCGAAGACGCGAAGGGTTTCGTCCGCATGCGCATCGCTCCGGACGGGACATTGACGATCTACCCGATCGGGGTGGATCGGGTAAGCCGCCACTGGCAGGTCAACCCCGACCAGTCGGCCGAATCGTCGTGGCTGGTCCCGCGGACCCCGCTGGAGCCCCGCCTGGCCGAGCCCCCGGTGGTTCTACGCTGAGCCACCGGCCGCCGCTCCCGGGCCGGTCGTGGTCACAGGTGCGGTCGCGGTCACAGGTGCGGTCGCGGTCAGCCGCGGTCGCGAGCCTCATACGCCTGGCGCGATCCGCAGACGTCGGAGAGCGCGCACCGTCGGGTGGATCCGTCGGCGATCTGCCGGACGGTGACCGTCTCGCTGGGTGGATGCCGGGACACGACCTTCGCTGTGCCCGCTGCTGTCTCGACTCGCTGACCCGAGCCGGGGTAGGCGCCGCTGTCGGAGTACAGCGGATGCTCGAACTTGAGGCAGCACATCAGCCGACCGCACGCGCCGGAGATGCGCAGCGGGTTGAGGGGCAGATCCTGGTCCTTGGCCATCCGAATGGTCACCGGCTCGAAGTCGGTGAGGAAGGTGGCGCAGCACAGGTCCCGCCCGCAGGAGCCGATGCCGCCCTGCACCCGGGCCGAGTCGCGGGCGGAGAGCTGACGCAGCTCGACCCGGCAGCGCAGGGTCGCGCCGAGATCCCGGACCAGCGACCGGAAGTCGACCCGGTGCGGGGCGGTGAAGTAGATCGTGCTTCGCTCGCCGCCCTCCGTCGCACCGCGTACGTGGTCCACGGCGACCACTTTCATCGGCAGATCGTGCTCCCGGATCAGGCGTTTCGCCGCGACCTTCGCCTCGGCTCTGCGCCGGCGCAGCAGCTCGTCGCGGCGCAGATCCTCCGGTTGGGCCAGCCCGGCCAGGCGGGGGAATCCCGCAGTGTCGTCGGAGGTCCACTGGGCGGCCCAGACGCACTCGGCTACCTCGGGCCCCTCATCGGTGGGGACCAGCACCTTGTCGCCGACCTGGGGCCGAAACTCGCCTGGATCGAGGTAGTAGAGGCGCCCGTACCGGTGGAAGCTGACCGCGCAGAGCATGCCCATACCCTCACCCTACGTCGCTGTCGGGCCCGTCCTGGGCCGCTGCTCTGGGCCGACACACGGTGCTCACCAACCGACGTGGGTCGGGGTGTCGTAGCGGGGCGTTCCGACGACCGGCGTCCGCCAGGGGGATTCGGCCAGGCTGGGCCCCCACTGCCGCAGGAGTGTCTCCACCCCGTCGTAGGCGGCGGAGAGCACCGCCAGCACCCGCGCGGCGATCTCGGCCGCCTCGACCTCCGCTGCCGGATGTGGCACCGATACCGCGAGCTGCGCCGAGGCCGCGGAGGGTGCCGACGTCGCGACGACCACCGCCACCGCCTCGGCCGAGCCCAACACGCCGGCCAGGGTCCGGGCGAGCGTACGCCGGCTGCCCTCGATCCAGTCGGCGAGGGCGTCGGCGTAGCCGGCGGTTGACTCCAACCGCCCCACCAGGCTCTCCGGCCCCTCGTCGAGGTGGCTCAGCAGCGCCGCTCGGTACTCCCCGAAGGCGGTCGCGGCGGTGCCGGACCAGAGCACCGGTTCGGTGAGCGCGGCGCAGACCTCGTCATACCCCCGGACCAGCTGACGCACCGACCGACCGGCGTCGGAGAAGGCCACGGCGGGTAGCTCCAGGAAGCTCCGGACAGCCGCACCGGGAAGCACCTGCATGCGGCGCAGCAGCGGCCAGACCCGGTGCCCCTCCGGGGCACCGGCGGCGAGCAGGGTGTCGACCCGACGCAGCAGGTCCAGGCCGGGCTCGGCGAGTCGGTCCAGTGGGTCCATCACGTCTCCCCCACGAACTGCCAACGCGCGTCCTGGTCGGTCTCGGCGTAGTTGTCGGCAGCGGACCGCACGGCGGCTGCCACCGCGGCCAGCCGCTGGGCGGCCAGGTGAGCCTCGCGGGCGCGGTCACCGGTGGCGGCCGTCCACTGTCGGTGCAGGGCCCGACCCACCGCGCCGGGGCGCCCCACCGCATCGCCGCCGAAGGCGACTCCCGGCGGATCAGTGGCCGGCGCAGCGTGGGAGAGGCTGGTCAGGCTCTCGCTCGCCGCCTCCAGCCGGATGGCGAGGGAGCGCAACGCCTCCATTCAAGCCCCCGTGAGCGGGCGGTAGGCGGTGAAGGTCTCATTGTGCAGCTTTTCCCGCGCCCACTGGGCGGCGTCGGCTGCAGCGGCCACCGCCGCCTGCACGGACCCGGCAACGTCGCGGGGTTGGCGGTTCTGCAATGTGCGGAGGAACCGCACATCGGTGATCTGCCCCGCCGCGGTGACCACCACCTCGACCAGCCCGTCCGGCGAGCGGACCGTGACCTCGACTGTCGTCACCGCCTGGTCGAACTCGGCCTGCAGGGACTCGATCCGGCGGTAGCGCCGAACCGCTTCCTCGATCCAGGCTTCGTCGATCTCCCCCGGCGGCATCGGCGTCCTCCCGCACTGGCATCACTCAGCGTCGCCCCCGCGTCACCATGACACACCGGACCGTACCGCACCGAAGTGGAGCGTGTCGATGCCGCGGAAGCTGCCCGGCGCCCTGCCACCGCGACCACTGACCGCCATCCCCCAAAGGAGTAGGAGGCGGTCTGGTCAGCCCTTCCAGAGGGCGAGCATCATCGCCTCGACGGCGATCCGGGGCTTGACGTTCGCCTCGATCGCAGCCCGGCAGGCCAGGACCGCCTCCAGGCGACGCAGTGTGCCGTCGGCGTCCCACTTGCGTGCCCCCGCCTCGGCGACCGCGGCGGTGTCGGTGTGTACCGGTTCGACCGGGGCACCCAGCGCCATCGTGAGCGCGTCCCGGTAGAAGCCGGCGAGGTCCACCAGCGCCCGGTCCAGGGCGTCCCGCTGCGCCCGGGTGGCCCGGGACTTCTGCCGCCGCTCCAGCTCCTTGACCTGCCCGGCGGCGCCCCGAAACGCGCTGGCCGCTCGCCGGCCGGTGCCGCCCGCGCCGAGGGCCGTCTCCAACGCGGCCCGTTCGGCCGCATCGGTGTCCGCCACCAACGCCGCGGCCTCCGCCTCGGCGGCTCCGATCAGTGCGGCGGCAGCATCGATCGCCGCACCCACCCCGGTGAGCTGACGGGGCACCGCGAGCACCGCTTCCCGACGGGTACGCGCCTGCGGGTCACGGGCCAGCCGCCGAGCCCGCCCGACGTGCCCCTGGGCCGCGGCGGCCGCCCAGCTCGCCACGTCGGGCTCGACGCCGTCACGCCGAACGAGCACCTCGGCGACCGCCGCCGGCGCGGGCTGCCGCAGGGGTACGACCCGACAGCGCGACCGGATGGTCACCGAGATGTCGTCGGGGTGGATGGACGGCGCGCAGAGCAGGAAGACCGTTCGCGGGGGCGGCTCCTCCACCGCCTTCAACAGGGCGTTGCCGGCGGCCTCGGTGAGACGGTCCGCGTCCTCGATGACCACCACCTGCCACCGCCCGCCGGAGGGGGTGCTGGCGGCGCGAAGCACCAGGGCGCGCATCTCGTTGACGCCGATGGAGAGCCCCTCCGGCACCACCAGCCGGACATCGGCGTGGGTGCCGGCCATCGTGGTGTGGCAGCCGGGGCAGATGCCGCATCCGTTGCCATCCCCGCACTGGAGGGCGGCGGCGAAGGCTCGCGCGGCGACCGACCGGCCCGACCCGGGCGGCCCGGTGAAGATCCAGGCGTGCGTCATCCCCGCCCCCGGTTCGCGCTCCGTCGCCAGGTCGGGCCGCCCGGCACGGAGCCCGGCGGCGGCATCGGCTGCGGCCCGCCGCAGCACGTCCACCGCCTCGTCCTGGCCGACCAGGTCGGCGAAGACGTCTGGCATCAGCTCCGACGCTCCATCGTCACCAGCTTCGGGTCGGATAACTCGGAGTGGACCGCGGTGTCCGGCCCGCTCCCCGCTGGCGGGTTCGGCCTACTCGCCGCGGGCCTACTCGCCGCGGGCCTATTCGCCGCGGGCCTATTCGCCGTCGGCCCACTCGCCGCCGGCGGGTTCGGGCCGCCGGCCTGGGCGCCGATCAGCTCGGCGACCCGCCGAGCCACCTCGTCGGCGATCTCGTCGGTGGGCCGGGCGGCGTCCAGCACCAGGTAGCGCTTCGGGTCGGCGGCGGCGAGGTCGAGGAACGCGAACCGGACCCGTTCGTGGAAGCTGACCGACTCGGCCTCCAGGTGGTCGGGGGCCCCGCTCCGGGCAGCCACCCGGGACAGCCCGGCACTCGGATCAATGTCCAGGAGGACCACCAGGTCGGGCCGGAGCCCGCCGGTGGCCCAGGAGGAGAGCCAGGAGACCTCGTCAACGGGGAGCGTCCGCCCCGCGCCCTGGTAGGCCAGGGATGAGTCGATGTAGCGGTCGCTCGCCACGACGGCGCCCCGGAGCAGCGCCGGCCGCACCACGGTGGCCACGTGGTGGGCCCGGTCGGCGGCGTAGAGCAGCGCTTCGGCGCGGGGGGAGGGCACCTCGGAGCCCGGCTGGCCGAGCAGCAGGGACCGGATTCGCTCGCCGACTCCGGTGGCGCCGGGCTCGCGGGTGACCACCACGTCCCGTCCCTGGTCCCGCAGCCGCGCGGCGAGCAGAGCGAGCTGGGTGGACTTGCCGGCTCCCTCGCCCCCCTCAAAGACCACGAACAGCCCGGCGGAGGCGAACGGCTCGGCCGGCGTCAGCGGTCGCCCGCGCATCGAACCCCACAGGTCGGCCAGGACGGGAACGCCCTTCTTGTCGTCCATCTGCCCGAACGCGCTGACTCCAGCGAAGATGCCCGCCAACCCCGCCGCGAGCAGCAGCAGCCGGGTGGACGAGATCGAGACCCCCAGGTTGGCGATCTCGAAGCGGCGGGAGCCACCAACCCCGGCGAGCAGGCTGCTCAACGCGATGGCCAGGATCAACACCAGCCGGGTACCGATCTGCACCACCGCGAAGACCCGCCCCCGCACCTCGTCGGCGATCTCGCCACCGAGCAGCGTCGTGCCGGCGAGGAAGGCCATGCCGGCACCCGCGCCGACCAGGACCGCACCGATCATCGCCATGGAGAGGTGGATGGCGAAGGCCAGGGTCATCACCGCGGCGCTGGCGAGCACGATGCTCATGCCGAACCAGCGCCGCCGGGACATCTCCTTGACGATCATCGGACCGAGCCCGATGCCGATCGACAGGCCGATGAAGATAGCCCCGAACAGCAGGTAGAAGGCGGCGTCACCAGCACCGAGCGAGTTGGCGAAGAAGCGGGCTGTGCCGATCACGATGCCACCGCCGGCGAAGGCGCCGAAGATGCCCAGCACCAGACCCCGGACCAGCGGGGTCTCGCCGATGAACCGCCAGCCATCCTTGAACTGGCGCAGCATGCTCTGCTCGGTCTGGTCCCGCTCGGCGGCGGGGCCCTGGCTGATCTCCCGGATACCGAACGCGACCACCACGGCGGTGGCGAGCCGGGAGAGCGCGTTGAACCAGAGCGCGAGCTGGGCCGGCTCGGCCCAGTCCGGGGCAGCGCCACCAGTGGCGGCCCGGACCACGCCGTCCAGCGCGGCGAGGACGATCGCCGCGACGACCGGGGTGAGGCCATACGTGGTGATCAGCGTGAGCTGGTTGGCCGCCTCGAGCCGGGCCCGCGGGATCAGGTTCGGGACCGCGGCCTCCTTGGCCGGAATCCAGAGCAGGGTGATCGACTCGATCAGGAACGTGGCGATCGTGGCCCACCCGACCACCACCGCGCCGCTCGCCCCCAAGACCGCGACCAGCGGGATCGAAGCGAAGAGCAGGAACCGCAGCAAGTCGCAGATGACCATCGTCCAGCGGCGGTCGAACCGGTCGGCGAAGACGCCGGCGATCGGCCCGAGGACCAGCGCCGGCAGCAGCCGGATCGCGATGACCGTGCCGAACGCCGCGCCCTTGGCGGTGCTCCCCTCCACCTGGGAGGCGGCGAAGACGGAGGTGGCGAGCAGGCCGAACCAGTCACCGAACGAGGCAGCGCCGAGCACGATCCAGAGCCGCCGGAACGGGCGGATGCGCAGGACTGAGCGGATCGCGGCATAGCCCGAGTGGTCGGGCTGGCTGGCCGGCGCCGCGGTCCCGGACGGGCCCGCCGGTCCGGACGCGGCGGGTGACGAGCCGTCGGCCGACTCGCCGTTCTGCTGGCTTTTGATGGCCGTACCTCCACGTGGCGACCCGTTACTGGGCGGTCTCGGTGCAACACTCTAGCCCCGGCCCGATGGCATCCCGCTGTGACATTCCCCTGCTCGCCGAGCCTAGGCGGGGGTGTCCACGCCCGCAGCCCCCGCCCGAGCGAGGTGCTTGGGCATCGACCCCGGTACGGCTAGCGTGCACCACGTGCCCCCCGACACCGCGGAACTGCGCGCCCGACTCGACCGCGCCACCATCCACCTCGACCCGCCGTACGCGGTGGTTGACCTCCGGGCGTTCGACGCCAACGCCGCCGCCCTCGCCGAGCGCGCCCGCGGTAAGCCGGTCCGTCTGGCCAGCAAGTCGGTACGCTGCCGGACGCTGATCTCCCGGGCCCTGGCCACCCCCGGCTGGGCCGGGGTGCTGGCGTTCACCCTCGCCGAGGCGCTCTGGCTGGTCCGCTGCGGGGTCACCGACGACGTGGTGGTGGCGTACCCCGCGACCGACCGGGCCGCGCTCGCCGAACTGGCCGGTGATCCGGCGCTCGCCGCCGCGGTGACCCTGATGATCGACGATCCCGCCCAGCTCGATCTGGTGGACGCCATCCGCGCCCCGGGTCGCCGGCCCGAGCTGCGGGTCTGCCTGGACCTGGACGCCTCCTGGCGACCGCTGGGCGGGCGGCTGCACCTCGGGGTACGCCGCTCGCCAGTGCATGATCCACGGGCGGCCGGCACACTCGCCGCCGCCGTCGCCGACCGACCGGGATTCCGGCTGGTCGGGCTGATGGCGTACGAGGCGCAGATCGCCGGGATGGGCGACGCACCGCCGGGGCGGGCGCTGCTCGGCGCGGCGATCCGGCTGGTTCAGCGCGGGTCGTACCGGGAGTTGCTGGCCCGCCGGAGTGCGGCGGTGGCGGCGGTCCGCGAGCATGCCGAACTGGAGTTCGTCAACGGTGGCGGCACCGGCAGCCTGGCCGCCACCAGCGCCGACCCCGCGGTCACCGAGGTCGCCGCGGGCTCCGGACTGTACGGACCGACGCTCTTCGACACCTACCGGGCCTGGCGCCCGACCCCCGCCGCCTTCTTCGCCTGCGCGGTGGCCCGCCGACCAGCGCCCGGCTACGCCACCGTGCTCGGCGGTGGCTGGATCGCCTCCGGGCCAGCCGAACGCAGTCGCCTCCCCCGCCCGGTCCTCCCGGCCGGCCTCCGGTTGGTCGGCGCGGAGGGCGCCGGCGAGGTGCAGACTCCGCTGACCGGCCGGGCCGCCGACGCGCTTCGGATCGGCGACCGGGTCTGGTTCCGGCACGCCAAGGCCGGCGAGCTCGCCGAGCACGTCAATGAGCTCCACCTGGTGGAGTCGGAGACCGTCGGGACGGCCGCCGCCACGTACCGCGGTGAGGGGTGGGCCTTCCTCTGAGGGCCGCACCACCGATGCCGGGGGACGGGGCCCGCCGCCCGGACCGGCTATCGACGGTCCGGGCGGATGGACGCCGATCAGGCTGGCTGGGCGACCTCCACCGGCCGGTCCACGCCCCCCCGAGCGTCAACCTGGCGGTACAGGTACTCCCGAATCAACGCCTTCGCCTCGACGAGCACCCGGTCATCGCCCTCCTGCCGCCGGCGGAACGCCAGCTTGATGAGCGCGTCAGCACCCTCGACCGCGATCTCGAGATGAAACTGGAGCTCCGGGACGTCGGTGAGTCCGAAGCGCTCGGTGAGGACACGGGCAAGTTGATCCGCGATCACCCCGTTGTTGTCCCGCTGCTCATCGAGCAGGTGCAGGTCGACCACGTCGCCGAAGTGCAGGGTACGGAACCCGGGTACGGTGCGGTGCATCGTGATGTACTCGTCGATCGCCGCGTCAACCCCATCCCACCAGTGGGTCAGGTCGTTCGAGGCGAACCTCTCGTCGAGCCGCTGGAGATAGGACTCCATCGTGCGCAGGGTCAACGCCTGCACAATCGCCCGCTTGTCCGGGAAGAACTGATAGACCGACCCAATCGCCACCTCGGCGCGCTCGGCGAGCAGCGTCGTGGTCAGCCCCTCGTACCCCACCTCGTCGACGAGCTCCGCACAGGCGTCCAGCATTCGCTGGACCCGAGCGACACTTCGACCCTGCACCGGTACGCGGCGCAGCGGCCCGGTCGTGGCGGCTGGTGTGGACACTCGCCACCCCCCTTCGACGGAAGAACATATCTACACGTCACGAGTTCGTGACTACCGGTACAACGAGCGGAACTCGATTGCGGTATTTACCAGGCACAACGTTCCTGATATGAAGTCACTTCATATTCACTTTGAGGAGCGTCCATGGTTGCTGCCGCAAGCTCCACAAGCACTTGGTCCAACTGGGCCGGCAATCAACGTGACACCGCCACCAGCGTGCTACGCCCCACCTCCAGCGCCGAGATCGCGGCTGCGGTGCGGGCCGCCGTAGCAGATGGGAAGCGGATCCGCCCGGTCGGCAGTGGCCACTCCTTCACCCCGGTCGCCCGGACCGACGGTCATCGGATCGAGCTGACGGGCCTGGCCGACGAGGTGCGGGTCGACCTCGATCGCCGGCTGGTCACGGTACCCGCCGGCACCACGCTACGAACCCTCAACCGGCTGCTCGCCGGATACGGCCTGGCCCTGCCCAACCTCGGTGACATCGACGCGCAGACCGTGGCCGGCGCGATCTCGACCGGCACCCACGGTACCGGCGCCCAACACGGCTGCCTGTCCACCTTCGTCACCGCCCTCACCCTGGTCACCGGCCTCGGCGAGGTGCTGCACTGCTCCGCCGACGAGCACCCGGAGGTCTTCGCCGCCGCCCGGGTCTCGCTCGGCGCACTCGGTGTCCTGGTCGACGTCACCCTGAGCTGTGTGGACGCGTTCGTGTTGCACGCCCACGAGCGGCCCGCGCCGCTGGCCGGAGTGCTGGCCGAGTTGCCCGAGCTGGTAGAGCGACACGACCATGTCGAGTTCTACTGGTTCCCCTACACCGATCGGGCCCAGGTCAAAAGCAACGACCGGGTGCCCATCAACGACCGTCCGCTGCCGCACTGGCACCGCTGGCTCAACGACGAGTTCCTCTCCAACACGGTTCTCGCCGGGGCCTGCCGGCTCGGCCGGGCGGTACCAGCACTCGCCCCCAGCATCAGCTCCGTCGCCGCGCGGGTGCTCACCGAACGCCGCTACACCGGCCCCTCCGACGCGGTCTTCTGTAGCCCACGTCGGGTCCGCTTCGTCGAGATGGAGTACGCGCTGCCCCGGGAGGCCCTCGCCCCGGCCCTGGCCGACCTTCGCCGCATCGTGGACCGGCTGCCGGTCAAAGTCCTCTTCCCGGTCGAGATCCGGTTCAGCGCCGCCGACGATGTCTGGCTCTCACACGGCTACGGCCGGGACTCCGCGTACCTCGCCGTCCACCAATACGTGGGGATGCCGTACGAGCCGTACTTCCGCGCCGTCGAAGAGCTGGCCGAAGGGCTTGGCGGCCGGCCACACTGGGGCAAGCTGCACTGGCGCGACGCGGCTTCGCTGGCCCCCGCCTATCCCAGGTGGGACAGCTTCCAGGCCGTCCGGGATCGACTCGACCCGCACCGGGTGTTCGCCAGCGAACACCTGTCCCGCGTCCTCGGCTGACCGCACCCGGCCCGTCCCGCCATCTCGGTTGACCGCGACCCCGGCCCGGCCCGCCTCGGTTGACCACGACCCCGGCGCCCGTCCCGCCGCCTCGGCTGACGGCGGGACGGTGGGTGCGTCACTCGGCCGCGCTGCCCGCCCGCTTCGGCTTCGCCGCGGCGCTCTTCGCCGTCGCCGTCTTCTTCGTCGCCTTGGTCGCCGCGGCGGTCTTCTTCGTCGTCGTCGTCTTCTTAGCCGTGGTCTTCTTGACCGGCGTCGCCTTCTTGGCCGGCGCGGCCTTCTTGGCCGCCTTCTTCCGCGGTGCCGGGCCCTTCGCCCGCTTCTCAGCAAGCATCTCCGACGCCTGCTCCAGGCTCAACGCCTCCGGCGTCTGCCCCCGCCGCAACGACGCGTTGGTCTCCCCGTCGGTCACGTACGGTCCGAACCTGCCGTCCTTGATGACCAGCGGCTTCTCGGTCAACGGGTCGGCACCCAACTCCCGCAGCGGAGGTGCGGGAGCCCGACGTTGCCGGGTCTTCGGGGCCGCCAGCAGTGCCAGCGCCTCGTCCAACGTGACCGTGAACATCTGCTCTTCGGACTCCAGCGACCGGAACTCCTCGCCCCGCTTCACGTACGGGCCGTAGCGGCCGTTGTTCGTGAAGACCTCGTTGCCCTCCGGGTCAACGCCGACCAGCCGCGGCAGGCTCAGCAGCCGCAGCGCCTCGTCGAGGGTGAGGGCGTCTGGCGACTGGGAACGCAGCAGGGACGACTTGCGTTCCCCGCTGGCCACGTAGGGGCCGAACCGGCCGGACTTGAGCAGAATCGGCTCTCCGGTGGCCGGGTCCTCCCCGAGCTTGCGCTCACCACCGCCACCGAGGAAGAGCTCGTGCACCTTCTCCGGGGTCAGCTCATCCGGGGCCAGCCCCTCCGGAATCGGAGCCCGGTCGCCCGGACCACCGCCCTCCTCACCGTCGGCGGCGACCACCTCCCCGGGTAGCTCCCGCTGCAGGTACGGCCCGTAGCGGCCCACCCGGACGACGACCGGCCGGCCCTGGTCGTCGTCGAAGAGCGGAATCGAGTTGACGCTCCGCGCGTCGATCTCACTCAGGTTCTCGGTGACCAGCTTCTTCAGCCCACCGGAGCGGGCAATGTCCTGGTCACCGGCGCCGTTGGTGATGCCGAAGTAGAACGCGGTGAGGAAGTCCACCGCCGCGTGGTCGCCACCGGCGATCTCGTCCAGCTCGTTCTCCATGCTGGCGGTAAAGCCATAGTCGATCAGGCGCGGGTAGTGCCGCTCCATCAGCCCGACCACGGCGAAGGCCAGGAACGACGGGATCATCGCCTGGCCACGCTTGACGACATAGCCCCGGTCCTGGATGGTCTGCATGATCGACGCGTAGGTGGAGGGGCGGCCGATGCCCAGCTCCTCCAGCGCCTTTACCAGGGACGCCTCGGTGTAACGGGCGGGCGGCTGGGTGTGGTGCCCCTGCGCGGCGAGCTGCTCACCGGTGAGCGGCTGGTCCTTCACCAGCGTCGGCAGGCGTCGCTCGGCATCCTCTGCCTCGGCGTTCTCGTCGTCGCTGGACTCCACGTAGGCACGGAGGAAGCCCGGGTCGGTGATGGTCTTACCGGTGGCGCCGAAGTCCGCCTCCTCACCGGCCGCTGTCACGGCACGGATGCGCACCGAGACGCTCGAGCCCACGGCGTCGGTCATCTGGGAGGCGACGGTGCGCCGCCAGATCAGCTCGTAGAGCTTGTACTCCTCAACCGACAGCTCGTTACGCAGCTCACCAGGGGTGCGGAAGGTGTCGCCCGCGGGGCGGATCGCCTCATGCGCCTCCTGCGCGTTCTTCACCTTGCCGGTGTAGCGGCGCGGCTCCGGCGGAACGCTACGTTCCCCGTACAGCTCGACGATCTGCTGGCGGGCCGCGGCGATGGCGGTCTCCGACAGATTCACCGAGTCGGTACGCATATAGGTGATGTAGCCGTTCTCATAGAGCCGCTGCGCGGTGCGCATCGTCTGCTGGGAGGAGAAACGCAGCTTGCGCGCCGACTCCTGCTGCAGCGTCGAGGTGATGAACGGCGCGTACGGGCGGCGACGGTACGGCTTCTCCTCGACCCGGGTGACCGTGAACGGCCGATCCGCCAGCCGGGCGGCCAGCCCCTGGGCCCCACCCTCGTCGAGGTGCACCACACCGGCGCCCGGACGGACCCGCCCGGTGGTCGGCTCGAAGTCCTTACCGGTGGCGATCCGGTCACCGTTGAGCGCGACCAGGGTGGCGTTGAAGGTGCGGGGACCCGCACCGGGCTCCTCGGCGGCGAGCGTGGCGAGGATGTCCCAGTACTCGGCGCTGCGGAACGCCATCCGCTGCCGCTCCCGCTCGACCACGATGCGGGTCGCCACCGACTGCACCCGGCCCGCCGAGAGCTTCGGCATGACCTTCTTCCACAGCACCGGGGACACCTCGTAGCCGTACAACCGGTCGAGGATGCGGCGGGCCTCCTGGGCGTCAACCAGATCGCGGTCGATCTCACGCGGATTCGCCACGGCGGCTCGGATCGCCGCTTTGGTGATCTCGTGGAAGACCATCCGCTTGACCGGAACCTTGGGCTTGAGTGTCTCCACCAGGTGCCAGGCGATCGCCTCGCCTTCCCGGTCCTCATCCGTTGCCAGGAGGATCTCGTCAACCTCCCGAGCCAGCTTGGTCAACTTGCTGATCTGCTGCCGGCGGTCGGACGAGACGACGTAGAGGGCGTGGAAGCCGTTGTCGACATCGACGCCGAGCCGGGCCCACGCCTCGCCCTTGTACTTCGCCGGCACATCGGCGGCGTTCCGCGGCAGGTCGCGGACGTGCCCGAAACTGGCCTCCACGACGTACCCCGGGCCGAGGTAGCCCGAGATCGTCTTGGCCTTCGCCGGAGACTCGACGATGACCAGACGGGTGGTTCCAGCATTGCTCGGCACGTCTCTCTCCGACCTCACTTCCGCATCGCGACCGCCGTGGTGTCCGGTACGGAGCGTATTTTGACCCCGCCGGTGCCCCAACAGTCCGGATGTCCAACGTAACGCGTCGTCCGGGATTCCGGTTTCGTGGGCGACAAACACCGGAGGGACCCGACTCGGCGTCACCGTACACTGCCCGTAGGCCTGACCACCGCTTCCCGTGACGAACGGGACCCAACGAACCCGGTCGGGGCAGGCCGCCGTCGGCGGAGCTGCCGCGCCACCCACCCCGACGCCGCAGCTCGAGGGCCGCCGCTCAACCGCGGTACGGCCAGGCCACCCGGGGCACGGTCGGGGGTGGGTCGCCGACCAGTTCGGCGAAGCGGTTCAGCGGTCGGCGTCCGGTGATCCGGTAGGCCAGGCCGTCCGGGCCCGGTTCCGGCACGGCGGGCAACCCCACCGCAGCCAGCGCCGTCCCCACCCGCTGGTGGGCGGCCGGCCCAAGGCGGAGCAGGACATCGGAGTCCGCCACCGAACCCGCCGCGACGAACCACAGCCGCAGCCCTCGCCCATCCAGGTGGAAGGCGTCGGGCGGATGCTTCGCCGGGCCGCGCAGCCACGCCGCCACGAGCGGCTTCAGCACCCTCGTGTACGCCGTCCGCACGGTATGCCGTCCACCGCCCGCCGCTGCCCAGCTCGTGGGGAGGCGTCGCGCCGCCAACTCGGCGACCAGCACGTGCACCCGCCAGGCATCGTCAACCACCACGGCCAGGCGGGCGGTTCCCCCCATTACCGACCCCTCGGCAGGTCCGGCGAGCAGGCCGGCCAGATCGGCGACGGCGGGTTCAGCGGCCTCGGCACCAAAGAAGGCGAGCTGACGACCCGCGTCGTCAGCTCGGGCGGCGGCCACACCCCGACGCGCTGCCCGATCGGTGCGGCCCCGGGTGGCGGGCGGGGCCAGCTCGGGCGCCGGGAAGAGCCCCGGCACCGACTCCCCGTCGACCGGCCCGGTCAACGGCACTCGGGGACCTCGGCGAAGGCGCGTCTCAGCTCCTCCGAATTCAGGCTACTGGCGTCCACCGCGCTGGCCTCGTACTCCTGGTTCAGGGTCTGGACCGCTTCCCGCACCCCGTCGTAGAAGGCGGCGGACTGGCTCGTGCTGAGGCTGTCGATGGAGTCCCTGGCCTTGGAGTAGGCGTCCCGCATCTGCGCCAGCGACGTGCGGAACCGCACGGACACCTCGGCGCCCTGCTCCGCATCGGGCACGCCGGCCTGCTCCACCCGGCGCCGCGCCGTCTCGCTGGCCCGCGCCGCCCCGTCGAAGAGCCGCACGAGGTTCTCCTTGGCCTGAGCCGGACTGGTCTGGGCAGTCATCTGCTGGTCGGTGCTACTGGTGAGCTTTCTGATCTCGGCTCGCCAGGGGGTCAGGGCGGAGCAGACCGAGGTCGCCCACGCCCCGGGACTCGGCTCACCACCGCACCCGGTGATCAGGACAACCGCAGCCAGCATTGCCGCCAGCCTTCCGGCTGCCGCCCGGCACACACGCATGCGTTGCAGCGTACGGTGTCGCGCCGCCCCGTACAGCGGTCAGGTTCGCCGGGCATCCGCACCCGCCGCCCTCCCGACGCGGGCCGGGAAGGCGGCGGGTGCGGTGCGGTGTGTGCACAGATCAGGCCCGGACCGCCTCCGGACGTTGTTCCGCGCTGCCCGTGCCCGCGCCGGGATCAGACATCGACACACCCTGACGCTTGCTGAACAGTACGGCGGCCACGATGATCAGGGTCGCGACCACGGCGATCGAGATCCGCAGCCCGGTGTTGCGGTCGTCGCCCACGCTCCAGGCCACCACGGCCGGCGCGATCAGCAGCGAGACCAGGTTCATCACCTTGAGCAGCGGGTTGATCGCCGGGCCGGCGGTGTCCTTGAAGGGGTCGCCGACGGTGTCGCCGATAACAGTCGCGGAGTGCGCCTCGGAGCCCTTGCCGCCGTACGCGCCATCCTCGACCATCTTCTTGCTGTTGTCCCAGGCACCACCGGAGTTGGCCAGGAAGACGGCCATCAGGGTGCCGGCACCGATCGCCCCGGCCAGGTACGACGCGAGCGCGCCCGGCCCGAGCCCGAAGCCGACCGCGATCGGCGCCATGATCGCCAGCAGCCCGGGGGTCATCAGCTCCCGCTGTGCGTCCCGGGTGCAGATGTCGACGACCTTGCCGTACTCGGGGCGCTGGGTACGGTCCATGATCCCGGGCAGTTCCCGGAACTGCCGGCGAACCTCCATGACCACCGCCCCCGCGGAGCGGGACACGGCGTTGATGGCCAACCCGGAGAAGAGGAAGACCACCGCGGCGCCGATGATGAGACCGACCAGGTTCCGCGGGTTCGCCACGTTCAGCGAGTTGAGGATCTCGCCGCCGACATCGGTGATGCCCGCGTCGGCGTACGCGATGCGCAGCGTGTCGGTGTACGAGCCGAAGAGCGCGGTCGCGGCCAGTACCGCGGTGGCGATCGCGATGCCCTTGGTGATCGCCTTGGTGGTGTTACCGACCGCGTCCAGCTCGGTCAGCGTGCGGGCACCGTCCGCATCGATGTCGCCGGACATCTCCGCCACGCCCTGGGCGTTGTCGGAGATCGGACCGAAGGTGTCCATCGCGACGATGACGCCGACCGTGGTGAGCAGGCCGGTACCGGCCAACGCGACCGCGAACAGCGACAGCGTGATGGAGCTGCCGCCGAGCAGGAAGGCGCCGAAGACGCCCGCCCCGATCAGCAGCGCCGAGTAGACCGCGGACTCCAGACCAACACCGATGCCGGCGAGGATGACGGTGGCCGGGCCGGTCTGTGAGCTGCGGCCGATATCCTGCACCGGGCGGCGGTCGGTCTCGGTGAAGTAGCCGGTCAGCGCCTGGATCGCGGCGGCCAGCACGATACCGATGACGACCGCGCCGATGGCCACCACGCGCGGGTTCTGGTCAACGTCGGCCAGCCCCTGCGTCAACTCGGCGAAGCTGGCCGGCAGGTACGTCCAGGCGGCGACGGCAACCAGTACCGCGGAGATGAGCGCGGAGGCGTAGAAGGACCGGTTGATAGCGGTCAGACCGGAGCGGTCCGAGGTGCGCAGCCGGGTGATGAAGACACCGATGATCGCGACGATCACACCGATGCCGGAGACGATCAGCGGGAAGACCAGCCCCTGCTCACCGAAGGCGGCCCGGCCGAGGATCAGCGCGGCGACCAGGGTCACCGCGTACGACTCGAACAGGTCGGCGGCCATGCCGGCGCAGTCGCCCACGTTGTCGCCCACGTTGTCGGCGATGGTGGCGGCGTTGCGGGGATCGTCCTCGGGGATTCCCTGCTCCACCTTGCCGACCAGGTCAGCGCCGACATCGGCGGCCTTGGTGAAGATGCCGCCACCGACCCGCATGAACATGGCGAGCAGCGCGGCACCGAAGCCGAAGCCTTCCAGCACGGTCGGGGCGTCGCTCCGGTAGAAGAGGACGACCAGCGCCGCGCCGAGGAGACCGAGGCCGACGGTGAGGAAGCCGACGACGCCGCCGGTGCGGAACGCGATCCGCATGGCGGCCTCCCGGCCACCCGCACGTTCCCGGGCTGCGGCGGCGACCCGCAGGTTGGCCCGGGTCGCCAGCCACATGCCGGCTCCCCCGATGAACGCGCTGAAGAGTGCGCCGATGACGAAGAAGGCCGACCGGCCGATCTTCACCGCGGTCTCGCTGCCGTCGGTCTCGTGTACCGGCAGCAGGAAGAGCAAAAGCACGGCGACGACCACGAAGATCGCCAGGGTACGGAACTGCCGGAACAGGTACGCCGAGGCGCCCTCCTGCACCGCACCCGAGATTTCCTGCATGTTGGTGGTGCCCCTGCCGGCGGCCAGCACGGTCCGCGTCAGCGCAGCGGCGAAAGCCAGCGCCACGGCCGCGATCACGGCGGCGAGAACCACGTACGTGACATTGCTCCCGGTGAGGGAGATCCCGCCGCCCTCGGCGGCCAAGGTGTCGGACATCTGTGTCCTCCTGTACCGAACGCTCGCGCCGACCGTGGAGACGCAGGGTCGGCGCCTGGATGCGGTGTCGCAAGCACGCGCCAACCCACCGAGCGGACCAGCGATGGAGCACCGTTCCCGCTGGCTGCGGAAGGGTTCACTTGCTGACAACCCGGGTACTGTAGCCCTCCGCAGTGTCAGAGGTCACACGTGGTGGTCATCGTGTCGGAATGATCTTTGTCGCTGTGTTATGAGGAAAACTCTGATATAGCGAAGCGCCGATCGGGATCAAGACGACAACCGACCCGCGCCCAGGGCGGGGTTGTCCCGGCAGAGGTCGGAATGGAGTCGGGGTGGAGTCGGGCGCGCTCAGTGGTCGAGCGGCCACACCATCTGCACCTCGGTGCCGACGCCCCCGTCGGCCGGACGTACCAGGAGATCATCGACGAAGCCAGCGAGCAACGCGAAGCCAACGCCGGTGGTCAACGCGTCCTCGCTGAGTGACTCCCGGGCCAGTTCGTAGGGCGGCAACGCCGCAAGATCGGCGCCGGCCTCGATCGGCGCCCGGTCCACCACCCGGACGGCATACGTCCCGTCATCGGACATCTCCACCCGCACCGGGTCAGGCAGGTTGTGCTGCTGATGCAGCGCCACCGCCCGGGTGCACGCCTCACCGATCGCCAGTCGTACCTCGTCCAGCAGACCCTGCCGGACCCCCGCGCGCCGCGCCACGGCGACACCAACCAGCCGCGCCGTACGAACGTGCACCGGCGCGGGCGAGAAGGAGAGACGGACCACGGCCATCACGCGCCGGTCGCCGCGTCAACCGTCGGATACAGCGGGAATACCTGGTCAAGCGCAGTGATCCGGAAGATCTTCAACAGTGGCTCCCGGTCGCAGACCAGCGCGAGGGAGCCACCGGCGGTCCGCAGCCGTTTGAGGACACCCACCAGCACGCCGAGCCCGGTGGAGTCGAGGAAGTCGACTCGACCCAGGTCAACCACGATGTGCTCGACCCCGGCATCGACCAACTCGAACAGGCTTTCCCGGAGCTGCGGGGCGGTGTAGACATCCACCTCACCGCCGACCACGACCACCGCGAACTCCCCCACGGTGCGCGTCGCCAGCGACAGCTCCATCAGACCCTCCTCGCAAGAGCCGTAAACTCTCCATGGGCATTCAACCATCACCACCGGTAATACTGGTTACCACCAGCGCCCCGGCAGGCAGGCACTTCGCCCCGGACCAACGCTACCCATCCCCGAGCACCCGTGCGAGTGTGCAGACGTGACCTCCGACAGCCCGGCACCCCGGCCGCGGCGCCCCGGCCGGCCGCCGTCACCCGCGGCTGCCCATGCCGCAGCCACCGGGCCGTCCCCGGCGCAGCTGCTGAGCCAGCTACGCGCCCGGTCCGGCACCGACCCGGTAACCCACGTCGAGCGGGTGCCCGCCCGCACCGGCAAGGCCGCGCCGTGGCCCAGCTGGGTCCCGGTCGAACTGCAGGCAGCGTGCACCCGGCAGGGCGTGACGGCGCCGTGGCAGCACCAGGCCGAAGCCGCCGACCTCGCCCACACCGGCAACCACGTCGTCGTCGCCACCGGCACCGCGTCCGGCAAGTCCCTGGCCTACCAGCTACCGGCGCTGTCGACGCTGCTCACCGACCCCCGCGCCACCGTGCTCTACCTCGCACCCACCAAGGCACTCGCCGTTGACCAGCTACGGGCCATCACCGAGCTGGAGCTGGACGGAGTGCGCCCCGCCTGCTACGACGGAGACACCCCCCGCGCCGAGCGGGAGTGGATCCGGCAGCACGCGCGGTTCGTGCTGACCAACCCCGACATGCTCCACCACGGCATCCTGCCCGGTCACGCCCAGTGGGCGAGGTTCCTCCGCCGGCTCGCGTACGTGGTGGTGGACGAGTGCCACAGCTACCGGGGCGTCTTCGGCTCGCAGGTCGCCCACGTGCTGCGCCGGCTGCGCCGGCAGTGCACCCGCGTCGGCCGTACGCCGGTCTTCGTACTGGCCTCCGCCACCTCGGGTGACCCGGCCGCGACAGCGCAACGACTCACCGGCCTGCCCGTGGCGGCGGTCACCGCGGACACCTCGCCCCGCGGCGGGGTGACCTTCGCGCTGTGGGAGCCACCGACGCTGCCCACCCCGACCGCCTCCCCCGACGACACCGACCTCGCGCCGGTGCGACGATCCGCGCTGCGAGAAACCGCCGACCTACTCGCCGACGCGGTGGCCGCGGGGGTCCGCACGCTCGCCTTCGTCCGGTCCCGGCGGGGGGCCGAGGCGGTGGCCGCCAACGCCCGACGCGCCCTCGACGAGGCGGTATCCGGACTCGGTGCCCAGGTGGCCGCCTACCGCGCCGGCTACCTGCGGGAGGAGCGACGCGAGCTGGAACGGTCCCTCCTCAGCGGTGAACTGCGCGGACTCGCCTCGACAAACGCCCTCGAGTTCGGCGTCGACCTGGTCGGGCTGGACGCGGTGCTGATCTGCGGCTATCCCGGTACCCGCGCCTCGCTCTGGCAGCAGGCGGGGCGGGCCGGGCGCTCCGGCCAGGAGGCGCTGGCCGTACTGGTGGCCCGGGACGACCCGCTTGACAGCTACCTCGTCCACCACCCCGAGGCCGTCTTCGGGACCCCGGTTGAGGCGACCGTGCTCGACCCCACCAATCCGTACGTGCTCGGGCCGCAGCTCGCCTGCGCCGCAGCCGAGGCGCCACTCACCCCGGCCGACCTGGACCTGTTCGGGGAGGGCGCGAAAGAAGCGGTGGAGGCCCTGGTCGAGGCCGGTGCGCTCCGGCAGCGCCCCACCGGGTGGTACTGGCGCCACCGGGAGCGCCCCCAGGTGGAGCTCCGTGGCGGCGACGGCGCACCGATCTGCGTGGTGGAGACCGCGACCGGACGGCTCCTCGGCACGGTCGACGGCGGCTCGTCGCACTTCCTGCTGCACCCCGGGGCGGTCTACCTGCACCAGGGCGTCTCGTACGTGGTCGACACCCTCGACCTCGCCGACGGGTGCGCACTGGTGCACCCCGAGGAGCCGGACTGGTCCACCCACGCCCGCGATGTCACGTCGCTGTCGGTGGTGGCGGTCCGGTCGTACGTGGATGCCGGGCCGGTCGGGCTCTTCCTCGGTGAGGTCGACGTGACCAGCCAGGTGGTGTCCTACCAGCGACGCCGGATCGCCACCGGCGAGGTGATCGACACCCGCCCCCTGGACCTGCCGGCCCGGGAACTGCGGACCGTGGCGGTGTGGTTCACGCTCTCGCCGGAATCCCTCACCGCGGGTGGAGTCGACCCGGCCGACGTGCCGGGCGCGTTGCACGCCGCCGAGCATGCCGCGATCGGGCTGCTACCGCTGACCGCCACCTGCGACCGGTGGGACATCGGCGGGTTGTCAACCGCGACGCACCCCGACACCGGGGCGCCGACCGTCTTCGTCTACGACGGCCACCGCGGCGGGGCGGGCTTCGCCGAGCGGGCGTATGCGACGGCGGCGACGTGGCTGCGGGCGACCCGGGACGTGGTCGCGGAGTGTGGCTGCGAGTCCGGCTGCCCGTCCTGCGTCCAGTCCCCAAAGTGCGGTAACGGCAACAACCCACTGTCCAAGGCGGACGCGATCCGGGTCCTCGACATCGTACTGGCAAACCTCCCGTCCGGAGCGGTTCGGGGCCAGCCGGGCATCCTGCCCTGAAAGGGAAGGTGGGGTCTCCGCGACCGGTACGTCGTGCAGATCCACAATCCGCAGCTCGATCGCCGGCTGGTCATCGCCATGGCGATCGCCCTGGACGCGCTCCAGTCCCGCTGATCCGGGGCGCTCCCATGTCCACTGCGCCAGCCGACCTGCCGGGTGCACGTGCACTACCCGGACGCGCCCGAGGACATCGGTATGTCTTTAGCCACGCAGCGGGCCGGCGCGGGCCCGCCCGGTTGCGGCACGGACCAGGCCCGGCAGCACGGTGGCGGTCACCTCCACGGTGACCAGCAGATCCAACCCGTCGAGCTGGCAGTCGACGAGCTGGCCGCCATTTGCTGTCACGATCACCCGGGCCGACTCGCACGCGGTGTGGACGCCGAGCACGGCGTCCGCCGCGCCGGCGAGCGCACCCAGGTCCGCCGCGACACCTGCCTGCTGTCGGGCCACCCGGGCCACCCCGACCGCCGCCCCCGCCACCCCGAAGACGACGAATGCGACGCCGACCGCGAGCAGCAGGACCGTGGCACCGCCGCGGTCGCCACCAGCGGACATCCGCCCCTCGCCGGTCGCCCGCTCTCCCGACCGAGCCCCCTCGTCCCGGCCGGCGGCGGGACGAGCCCCGCTCCCACCGCCGATCACCCGCCCGCTCCGGCTGCACCGACGACAGCTTCGGCTGGCGGGAAAGGATCAGGTCCGGGTTCAACCACGGCCACGGTCGTCGCCGTGACCATCAGTCGGGGCATTCGCGCCCCGAGAGCTCGGACCGGGGCGCGAACAGTGACGCGCACCAGCTGCCCGTCCTTGTCGATCGACACCTCGGCTCCCGGTGGCGCTACCGCACGGACCACGGCCCACCCATCCGCACCCCGGGATGCCGCGATCGCCCCCTCCCGGGCCGCGTGCAGACAGGCGCCCTTGGTGCCCACCGCGTCAACCGCCGTCAGACCAACGAAGAGAAGCAGAAGCAGCGCCGGCAGGCCGGCCGCCAGTTCGGCGGTAAAGGAGCCCCGGTCTCGGCCGGCCCACCGGCACCGCCTCACTGAAGGGCCCGGTCGATGACGGCGGTCAACGCGGTCTGCACGTTGTCAGAGGTGAGCACCTTGAGCAGGAGCCCGGCGAAGGCGACCGCAGCGAGCGTGCCGACGGCGTACTCGGCGGTGTTCATCCCGGCATCGCCTCGCAGCCGGTCGGTGATTCTGCGCATGTCCGTGGTCCTTTCTCGAGATTGGTCAGAGCACGTCACCGAGAACGGCGACGATCACCGGCACCAGGCCGGCGAGAATGAAGGCCGGCAGGAAGCAGAGCCCCAACGGCAGCACAATCAGAACCCCGGACCGACGGGCTGTCGCCTCGGCCGCCGTGGTCCGGTCAGCCCGCAGATCGTCGGCGAGGCGGGTCAACGCACCCGACAGGGAAGCCCCGCTGGTTGCCGAACGGAGCGCAGCGCCGACCAGGCGCTCGGCGCCGGGCACCGCCGCGAGCGTTGACCAGGCCTCCGCAGGCTCCGCTCCGAGGCGAAGCAGACGCCCGACCCGGGCAAGCCGCTCCGCGAGCGGCCCGTCGAGCGCCTCCGCCACCGCCAGTACCGACCGGTCGACCGGGGCGCCGGCGCGCATCGCCGACGCGAGCAGGTCAGCGGCGAGCGGCAGGGCAGCGATCTCCCGACGGCGCCGTTCTCGGATGGCCGGCGACTCGACCCGACGCAGCAGGCGGTCGAGCAGCACCGCCATGGGCAGGGCGCCGAGCAGGCCCGGCACTCCGCCGGCCAGCACAGCGAGCGCCACGGCCGCGAGCACTGCGACGAGCCGCATCGCGTCCCCTCGGTGCCGGGACTCCGCTGGGGTCGCACCCGCCGGTCTGATCAGCGGTGGGCTGGGCGGAGCCCGGTCGAGGTCGCGCAACCGACGGATCGGACGACGCCTCCCCCAGCCGAGCCTGCCCAGCAGTGCTGGCACGGACCAACGCTCGGCGGTCAGCACCGGCGGGGTCATCCGATCTCCCCGCCGCGGATTGTGGTGAGCCGCTCCGCCCAGAGCAAACCGGCGACCTGGAGCAGGACAGCGAGGACCGCGCAGCTACCGCCGACCGCCGAGTGCAGTAGCACTGCGACCGGGTCGACGCCGATGCCGTATCCCAGACCAATGCCACCGAGCGGAAGCGCCGCGAGCAGCCAGGCGGTCGCCCGCGCGCCGGCCGCCTGCGCCGCCGCCGTGGCCCGGCCCCGGTCCGCGGCGCGGGCGTCCACGTCGATCCGTTCCAGCAGGTCGGCGAGGGGTGCACCGGTGCGATCAGCGAGCCGGACAGCCGCCCGGATCAGGGCGCCGCCCGAGCCTCCGGGCGCCGACAGCGCCGTGGACTGGCCCACCGGCAGACCGGCCCGCAGGTCAGCCGCGAGGTCACAGAGTTGTTCGAGGTGGCGGCGGCGGAGCTGGTCGGCCTGCCGGGACGCCTGTCGCCGCAGCAGCGCCCGGACTCCCAACGTGCCGTACGCACCGGTGACGACAGCCGCGACCGGGCCGCCCAGCAGGGCACCCACGGCGGCGGCCAGGACAGCCGAGAGCAGCAGAGTGCGCCGAGGCGCCGCCGCCAGGGAGTGGCACCGGGCGGAGATCCGCGGTGCACCCGCCCCCTGCGCGCCGGAGACCGAACCATCCCGGCGGCCACCGGAGATCGGGGGAGCTATCCCGCTCGGACGCCTCGAGTCACGCCGGGACGGCGGCCCTGCCGAACGGTCCTGCCCGCACCGCTGGGGTCGCGCCACAGCCGGCTTCGACCTCACCATGTCCCGCTCCGCCCCGAGCCCACGCCTGGGCGGCGGGGTGCTGTGCCGCAGGCTGGCGACCCAGGTCACCAGTGGGTCGTCAACGGCACCCGAGCCGCCGGGGGTCTGGACCCGTCGACGGACGAGCCAGGCCAACGACCAAGCCGCGACAGCCGTCAGGGTGACCAAGAGCAGCGGTGGCAGGAGCTGAGCCGAGGTCATCCCGCACCTACCGGACCGGGCCAGGGGCCCCGAAGGATCGGTGGCACCGCCACCTCCCGCTCACCCAGTAACTCGGCCAGGGTCCGGGCCGCCGGGCCTGGGCCGCCCGCACGGCCCCAGGCCGGAACCGCTCTGACCAGCCGATCCGGGCCTTCCGGCAGGAGTAGGCAGATGGAATCCAGCGCCCGTCCCCGATTCGCACGTCGGACATGCAGCACCACCTGGAGCGCCGCCGCCACCTGAGCGTGCAGCGCGGGCCGGGGCAATCCACCGAGGAGACCGAGTGCCTCGAGCCGGGCCGGCACATCCGAGGGGGTGTTGGCGTGCAGCGTCCCGGCACCACCCTCGTGACCGGTATTCATCGCCACCAACAGGTCCACCACTTCCCGGCCCCGGCACTCGCCGACGACGAGGCGGTCCGGTCGCATCCGCAGCGCCTGCCGGACCAGGTCGGTCAGGCCCACGGCGCCGACTCCTTCCACATTGGCGGTGCGCGCCTGTAACCCGACGACATGCGGATGTGCGGGGTGTAGCTCAGCCGCGTCCTCCACCAGGACGATCCGTTCCGTGCCGGGAACCAGGCCGAGTAGTGTGTTGAGCAATGTGGTCTTGCCGGAACCGGTGCCGCCGACCACGAGGTACGCGAGCCGGGCTGCCACCACCGCGGCCAGCACCGGGGCGACTGAGCGTGGCACGGCCCCCTGACCGGCCATCTCGTCGAGTGTGAACGGTCGCTGCCGGAAGGTCCGCAGGGACAGGTATGGACCGTCGGTGGCCACCGGTGGCAGGACCGCATGTAGCCGGGTGCCGTCGGCGAGGCGCGCGTCAACGTACGGTGAGCCGTCGTCCAGTCGCCTGCCCGCACTGGCTGCGAGTCGCTGCGCGAGCCGACGGACGTCGTCCACCGAGCCCACCGGCACCGCGACCTTCTTCAGGCCCTCCCCTCGGTCGACCCAGACGTGCACATTGTTGACGAGAACATCGGTGACCCTTGGATCGGCCAGCAGCGGCGCCAGCGGGCCGGCTCCCACCAGGTCGTCGTGTACCCGGTCGGCGAGGCGGAGCAGCGTCGTGTCGCCGAGCACCGCGGCGGCCGGCTCGGCACGGACGGCGGAGACGATCGCCGCCGGGGTGACCGGTGCCGACGAGGACGCGATTCGCTGTCGTACTCGCGCGGCGAGGCCATCGTCCGCCATGGTCATGCTGCACCCGGCGCCGCACCGGTCAGTTCATTGAGGAGTCGTTGGCACAGGGCGGCCAGTGGGCCCCGCCCGTCTGCCGCCGGTGCTTCGCCCCGTTCCAGGCCGCGGCCGAGCGCCGGCTCCAGACGCAGCGTGCCGGCCAGCGGCAGCCCGAGCGTCCGCGCGAGCTCGGTGGCCTTGAGCCGGCCGGGGGCGGGACCACGGACGATCAGGGAAAGGTCGACGCAGTGTGGTGCGGCGGCGCTGACCACCCGAGCGGCAGCAGCGGTCGCGCGGAGTTCGGCGGGTACCACGACGAAGGCCCGGTCGACCGACTGTAGGGCGGTCACCGCCGCGTCATCCAGGTGGCGGGGCAGGTCAACCACGACCACGTCGCGAGCCCGCCGGGCAGCGTCGAGGGTCGCCGCCATCGCCACGGCCGGCAACGACCGAAGATCACCTCGGTCCCACGAGAGAACCACCAGGTCGCCCCGGCTGGGCAGGGCCTGCACCAGCGACGAGGCGTCCACCCGGCCGTCGGCGTCGGTCAGCGCGGGCCAGCGCAACCCGCCCAGTTGTTCCCAGCCCAGCACCAGATCCAGCCCACCCCCGAACGGGTCGGCGGCGGGCAGCAGCGTCCGCAGCCGGGAGCGGGCCGCCGTGACAGCGAGCCCGCCGGCGAGGACACTGGCGCCGGCGCCACCCCGTCCACCGAGGACGGCGACGACGTGGGCCGCTACCGGGTCGGGTTGCTCCGGGCCGCACTCGACGAACCGGTCGACCAGCCAGGGCTCGGCGGCGGGCAGGACGGCCACGAACTCGGCACCCATCAGGTCGGCCACAGCCCGGCCAGGGTCGAGGTGCCCGGCGTGGCCGACCAGCACCAACCGCCGCCGCTGTGGCAGCCGCGCCCGCAGGCATGGCTGCGCCTGGTCGCTGCCGACCAGCACCAAGGGCGCGGGGGACCAGCGGGATCGGGCGGCGACCGGATCCGGTGCGAGTTCAACCTCAACGCCACCGGCCGCGGCGAGCCGCAGCAGGTCGTCCAGGAGCGTGTCGTCGGAGGTCACGAGGAGAGGCAGGCGGCGCGGGGGTGGTACGGCGGGGCGAGGTGACATCACGGCCTCCAGCAGTCGGCTCGGGCGTTCGCTGGTCCGGAAGCCTGCGCGGCCCGACCGGTCCGAGGGTGATCCCGGTTGCCGATCTGTGGATGAAGACATCACCTGTGGACAGATTCCGCCGGAGTAGGTGATCTGCTATGCCCGCAGCGTCTCAGCGGTGGCCGCCCCCGCGGTCGCCGCTGATGCCGGCGGCCCGGTTCGGGACGGTGCCGGGCACCGGTATGGTCCGGCGGGTTAGCCCTGCGTCGGAGCGTACTTCCGCTCTCCGTAGCAAGCCCGGCAAGTGGGCTCGCCTACTGAGGGCAGGAGCGGACGCCGTCATCGAAGGCGCGGACGGGATGGCCGAGTTGGCTAGGGCTCTACACCGCGAACTGCCGAACTAACCTCTTGAGGATCAAGGCCGCCCGGAAGCGGGCCGCGCCGGCCCGGCCCCGGCCTGCTGGCGACCTCCGGCCGGCCACACTTGGGGACGACAAGACCTGGAAGACCTCGGGGCTCCGCCCCGAACCCCGCCCTTCTCAGAGATCCGCCTCAGGTACCCTTCCGCCTTGCCGACCTTGGGCAGGGCCTTGCAGGTGGGTCAGTTGAGATTTGGTCGCTCATCCCTGAGGTAGACGGTCGGGACCAGCACTGAGGTGAGCATGGGCGGAGTGTGCCGAGCATAACAGGGAACCAAGGTCTGGGTTGATGGCAGGAAGGCACATGGATCCAGCATTTCGCGCGCGGGTTAGGGCTGGCGACGAGACTGCCTTCGTGACGCTGTTTCGCGAGCATTCGCGGGCGGTTTACAACCACTGCTTCCGGATCGTCGGGGACTGGTCTGTGGCTGAAGACTGTGTCTCGTTGGTGTTCTTGGAGGCGTGGCGTCTGCGCGACAAGGTGGATGTTCACGGCGGGAGCCTCCTGCCGTGGCTGCTGGGAATCGCCGTTCATGTGGTGCACCGGCGGCATCGGGTGGCGCGTCGTCATCAGGGGGTGCTGGATCGCCTGCCTCCGCCGGAGACTGTGCCGGACTTCGCCGATGAGCTGGTAGGCCGCTTGGAGGATGCGGAGCGCATTGCCGCCGTCCGTGAGGTTGTCCGGCGACTGCCGCAGGCGGATCAGGATGTGCTGGCGCTGTGCGCGTGGGCGGGCCTGGACTATGCGGCGGCGGCTGAGGCTCTGGGGGTGCCCGTCGGAACGGTGCGATCTCGGTTGTCCCGTGCGCGTAGGAGACTGGAGAAGCTTGCCGAGAAACGTCGGCGCGAACGGGAACCCGAACGAGAAAGTTGGCAGGTATCAGTTGGCCGCAGACCTGCGGACCGGCTTGAAGGAGAAATCCGATGAAGGACACCGATGCGGACCTGCGCGAACTGCGCCGAATGCTGGCCGTACCTGACGAACGCGATTTCCCTCCCGGCCGGATGCGCCAACGAGAGGAACACATGATGAACAGCGTGACGGGGATGTCTCATGGCCCGGGAAACCGCCGTCGGGGAACCCGGACCCGCCGATGGGTGCTGGCTGGCACCGGACTCGCCGCCGTTGCCGGAGCCGCAATGATGCTGCTAAACCCTTCCTCGGAGCCGGCTTATGCAGTGACGTCCAACAGTGACGGGACCGTCACTATCACGGTCAATAACATCGGAGACCCGGCCGATGCCAATCGGAAGCTGCAGAAGGCAGGCGTACCGGCCATTGTCATGTTGCCCAAGGCTGCCACTAATTGCCCGGAGCGGGACCGGGCAGGGGTGACGGTGGTGAGCTTCAAGCAGAGCAACTTCGCCACGGACCTCGTCAAGGCTCCCGATTTTCTCGAAGTCGTTGGCTCCACCAGCCGTGACAACGAGGTGCGAATCCGACCGAACGAAATCCCGATGGACCAGATTGTGATCGTCTCACCGATCCCCAGCAAAGCAGGACCCATGATCCAGGTTAGCGTCGCCCCTAAGCCTGGCCCTAAGTGTGTCATTAGTTCCGTGGACTCCTGGTACTCCCCGCCGGCTCCGAGTCTCTCCGGCACGGCAAGGCCGGCTCCGAGCGTCTCCGGCACCGCATCGCCGAACTCGGCCGCTCCCACCCCGTGAGGATCGAAGGCATCTGATCGGAAACCGGCTCCGCGGAGTCCGGCTACTAATATGACGCGATAGCTAGGCAAGCCGTGACATCCGATCGGACAAGGCAGAGGATTGGGCCACCCACGGGCCATGAGGGCTCTACGAAATTAGCGGGGGTCGAGGTGGCCTCGGGTGCGTCTGGTGGTAGCGCAGCGGGTGCGTAGTCGCTGGTTGGCGGGGTTGCGGAAGCCGTAGGCGTCGCGGGCGACGGTCTTGATCACGCGGTTGGTGCCTTCGGAGCCGGCGTTGGTGATTCCGGTGCGGATGAACGCGAGGATCTGGGGCCACCAGGTCTGCACGGTGGTGGCGAGACGTTCGAGTTCGGGCAGGTCAGCGTGGGCGCAGCGGCGGTAGAAGCGGTCCAGTAACACGGCGACGCGTTCTCGGTCCGAGTCGGTGCGGGCCAGGGCGAGCAGGTCGAGGAGGTCTTCCTTGGCGTTCCA
>NZ_AXVR01000051.1 GCF_000484695.1 Salinispora cortesiana
GGTGCCGGACTCGGTGGTGCCCATCCGCTCGGCCATCGTGTCCATGTCGATCTCCTTGTCCTGCACGGACAGGGCGTTGCGGGCGGCGGCGGGGCCGCAGTAGTAGAAGTTCGGCTGGGCCTCGTAGTCGACCGAGAGCACGCGGGTGCCGTCGCGCTCGTTTTGGGCGGTGGGGGCGGCGAACGCGGCGGTTGCGGGGGCGGCGATGGCGCCACCGGTGGTGATCAGGCCAGCAGCAGTCAGGGCGGTCTTACGAAGGATGTCGGTACGCATGATGATCGAAGCCTTCCGCTCGGGGGTGCCGCGGGCGCAGGGGGCGCGCCAGCGGGTCGCAAGTGGTGGTTCGAGAAGAAATCGAAAAGGGGTTCCGCCCGGCCGGGGGGTGTTCCTCGGGCGGCCCGGGGGATGTAACCAACGCCGACCCGGTGGCATTCCGGGGGCGGGCGACCACCGGCGGTCCGGCGGGGCGGCGGGGCGCTCGCGGCTGCCCTGCATGGTTACGCCAGGTATAACCACCGGCCCCCGGCACCGATTCCCCGCCGGCTGTGACCTAGACCACCCGACAATCCACCCAGACTCAATGGTCGGGTGCAATCTGCCCAGCTCGCACGTGCTTTGGAGCCGGACATACGACTCAGACACGCCGTCCGGTGACACCGTGGCCCTGGACTCCGCCTGCTCCGCTATGCCGGCCCGGACTCCGCCCGCTCCGTTATGCCGGCCCCGGTCGGGGGCGCGGCGCGGGTGTCGTGACCTGCACCGTCGGCGGGTCAGTGGATGTCGCTGGCCAGGAGACCTCGGGGGAGCGGTGGAAGGCGATGCCGGCGGCCGTCCACCGGGGTCCCTGCCCGGCCAGCCGGGTGCGAAACGCCGCCCAGTCATGGGTGGCCCGCGGTGACCAGCCCAGCTCCGCGATGGCGGGTAGCCGGGGCAGGAGCATGAACTCGATCTCCGCCAGCGAGGTGACCGACTCGGTCCAGAGCGGGGCCTCCACCCCCAACACCGACTCCGCCGGCACCTCCGTCACCTGGGTCGCCGGATCCCAGTCGTACGCCTGCCGTACGTCGATCAGGCCCGCCCAGTCATGTCCGATCGGGGTGTCGGAGGCGTACTTCATGTCCAGATACGCGTGGTTACCGGGGGAGAGGATCAGCCGGGCGCCGCGGCGGACCGCGTCGGCGGTCGTCGGGTCAACGCCGTCGGTGCCCCACCACTGGAGCACCCGTCCCTCGAGGTGGGCGGCCGGAGCCAGCTGGTGCCAGCCCACCACCGTCTTGCCGAGCTTGGCCACGATGTGTTGCGCCCGTTCCACGAATCCGGTGTACGCCGCTCCCTTCACTTTGAAGGCCTCGTCCCCGCCGATGTGCAGGAACGGCCCGGGGGTGCGCGCGGCTACCTCCCCCAGCACGTCGGCGACGAACTCGTACGTCTGCGCGTTGGCGGGGTCCAGGTAGCTGAAGCCGACCTCGGTGCCGGTGTAGGGCGCCGGTGTGCTCCCGTCCGGGGCCAGCTCCGGGTAGGCGGTCAGCGCGGCGTTGGTGTGTCCCGGCAGGTCGATCTCCGGAACGATGGTGAGGTGCCGCTCGGCGGCGTACGCGACGATGCGCTGATAGTCGGCCGGCGTGTACCACCCGCCGGGGCCGCCACCGACCGCCGTGCTTCCGCCGATCGTGGTGAGCCGCGGTCGGGATTCGACCGCGATCCGCCACCCCTGGTCATCGGTGAGGTGCAGATGCAGGTGGTTGAGCTTGTAGCGGGCGAGGTGGTCGATCACCCGCAGTACGTCGTCAACCCCGAAGAAGTGCCGGGCCACGTCGAGCATGGCACCCCGGTACGGGAAGCGCGGCCGGTCGAGAATCGATCCACCGGGCAGCGTCCAGGTGGCGCGGACCGGCGTGCTGCGCTCGATCGCGGCTGGGAGAAGCTGGCGCAGGGTCTGGGTGCCGTGGTGGAGCCCGGTCGCGGTGGCGGCGCTGATGCGGACGCCGGTCGACGTCACGTCGAGTCGGTAGCCCTCGGGGCCGAGCTCGGACTGCTCGGCGAGGACGAGCGCGATGCCGTCGGCCAGCTCGGGGTGCGGGGCTTCGGTGATCGGGAGCCGATATCCGGTGGCCGGCCGGAGTAGGTCGGCGAGGCGTTCGGCGACGGCCCGCGCGGCGGGGTCGGGGCTGACCCGCACCATCGTGTCGGCCGTCAGCGTGAAGTCAGCGTGGGGCTCCGGGCGCACCTGCTCGGGTGCGGGCACCACGTCGCCCAGCCGGACCGGGGCGGGGGCGAGTCGGGTGCCTGCTTCGTGGGCCGCCAGCCGGGCCAGTTCGGCCGCCGCCGGCTCGGCCGCCGCCGGCTCGGCCGCTGCCGGCTGGACGGGTGCCGGGGTGGATGTCGTCGGGGTGTTCGCGTCGCCGTCGGTGGCCGGCACGGTGCCCGTCGCGCCCGAGATCGCGGGTGCGAGCCGGTGTTCCGGCTGCTGCGGCGAGGTGGCGGGGGTGGGGTGCACGGAGCTGCCTTTCGGGGGTGTATTCGCGGTGGTTATGGCAAGGCTTCACCGAGAGCGTTGCATCAAGGGTACGGCGGCATGGCGGATGCGTGATCGTGCGCGTGGAAGCGTTTCCAAAAACGGGTACGAACACGGAAAGTGGGGACGACTGTGCCGATTGTCACCGAACGGTCCCTGGGGGTTCGAAGTTCGCCTAACCTTCGCCCCACGATCGGCAGCGTGGCCACGGACCGTCGGCGACCGGGCCGGCCCGGTGGCAGCTGAACCTTCGTCAAGTGACACATCCGGCGTGCGTGGGAGGCTCTGGTGGCAGCGCAGGAGAAAGTCGATCACAAGTACGTATATGACTTCGCCGAGGGGAACAAGGACCAGAAGGAACTCCTCGGCGGCAAGGGCGCCAACCTGGCCGAGATGACCAACCTCGGCCTGCCGGTGCCGCCTGGATTCACTATCACCACCACGGCCTGTCAGGCGTACCTCGCCACCGGTAGCGAGCCGGCTGGCCTCGCCGACCAGGTCGGCTCCCACCTCGACGCCCTGGAACAGGAGATGGGGCGAACCCTCGGTGACCCGGAGGACCCGCTGCTGGTCTCGGTGCGCTCCGGCGCCAAGTTCTCGATGCCGGGCATGATGGAGACCGTCCTCAACGTCGGCCTCAACGATCGGAGCGTCGTGGGGCTGGCCCGACAGGCCGGTGGCTCGGCGGGCCCTAGTTCCGCCAGCGACAGCGACCGGTTCGCGTGGGACTCCTACCGTCGCCTGATTCAGATGTTCGGCAAGACCGTCTGCGATGTGCCGGGGGAGGACTTCGAGCACGCCCTCGACGACGCCAAGCGGGCCAAGGGCAGCGACCTGGACCTGGACCTGACCGCCGACGACCTCCGGGCACTGGTCGACACCTACAAGGAGATCTTCCGCCGGCGCACCGGCCGGGACTTCCCACAGGAGCCGCGGGAGCAGCTGGACCTCGCGATCCGGGCGGTCTTCGAGTCGTGGAACGCCGAGCGGGCGGTGATCTACCGCCGCCAGGAGCGACTTCCCGCCGAGGCGGGCACCGCGGTGAACGTGGTCGCCATGGTCTTCGGCAACCTCGGTACGGACTCGGGGACCGGCGTCGCCTTCACCCGCGACCCGGCCAGCGGGGCCCAGGGCATCTACGGCGACTACCTGGCAAACGCGCAGGGCGAGGATGTCGTCTCCGGGATCCGCAACACGGTGCCGCTGCAGGAGCTGGAGCGAATCGACAAGAAGTCCTACGACGAACTGCTCGACTACATGGCCCGGCTCGAGCGGCACTACAAGGATCTCTGCGACATCGAGTTCACCATCGAGCGGGGCAAGCTGTGGATGCTCCAGACCCGGGTCGGTAAGCGCACCGCGGCCGCCGCGTTCAACATCGCCGGGCAACTCGTTGACGAGGGCCTCATCGACCTGGACGAGGCGCTGCACCGGGTCAACGGCGCCCAACTCGCCCAGCTGATGTTCCCGCGCTTCAACCTGGACCACGAGTTCCAGCCGGTCGCCACCGGTATCGGCGCCTCCCCGGGCGCGGCCGTCGGCAAGGTGGTCTTCACCTCGGCCCGCGCGGTGGAGCTGGCCAGCCAGGGCGAGGCGGTGATCCTGGTCCGCCGGGAGACCAACCCGGACGACCTCAACGGCATGATCGCCGCGCAGGGCATCCTCACCTCGCGGGGCGGTAAGACCAGCCACGCCGCCGTGGTGGCCCGCGGCATGGGCAAGACCTGTGTCTCCGGCGCCGACCAACTCAGCGTGGACATCCCGGCAAAGCGGTTCACCGTGGCCGGACAGACCGTCAACGAAGGCGACGTGGTGTCGATCGACGGCACCACCGGCCAGGTCTACCTGGGCGAGGTGCCGGTGACGCCGTCCGAGGTGGTGCGGTACTTCGAGGGCACCCTCGACCCGGAGCAGGCCGACGATGTACTGGTACGGGCCGTGCACCGGATCATGACTCACGCCGACGACCGGCGGCGGTTGGCCGTGCGGACGAACGCGGACAACAAGGCGGACGCGGCGCGGGCCCGGCGCTTCGGCGCGCAGGGAATCGGCCTGTGCCGCACCGAGCACATGTTCCTCGGCGACCGGCGGGAACTGGTCGAGCGGCTCATCCTCGCCTCCACCGACGCCGACCGGGAGCAGGCGCTGGCCGCGTTGCTGCCGTTGCAACGGGCGGACTTCATCGAAATCTTCCGCGAGATGGACGGGCTACCGGTCACGGTGCGGTTGATCGACCCGCCGCTGCACGAGTTCCTTCCCCCACTGGAGCAGTTGGCGGTCAACGTGGCGGTGGCCCAGGAGCGGGGCGAGGCCGCGGCCCGGGAGGAGGCGTTGCTGGCCGCCGTCCGGCGGATGCACGAGGAGAACCCGATGCTCGGCCTGCGTGGGGTCCGGCTCGGTCTGGTCATTCCCGGCCTGTTCGCCATGCAGGTCCGCGCGATCACCGAGGCCGCCGTCGCGGTCACCGAGTCCGGTGGGTCCGCCTTCCCGGAGATCATGGTCCCGTTGGTCGGTGCGGTGCAGGAGCTGGAGACGGTACGCACCGAAGCTGAGAAGATCATCGCTGAGGTGGTCGGTGACAGCGGTGTCGAGGTGTTGATCGGCACGATGATCGAGGTGCCGCGGGCGGCGTTGACCGCCGGCGAGATCGCCGAGGCGGCGCAGTTCTTCTCGTTCGGCACCAACGACCTGACCCAGATGGCGTGGGGCTTCTCCCGCGATGACGTGGAGGGCGCCTTCTTCTGGCGCTATCTCGAGCTGGGCATCTTCGGCATCTCGCCGTTCGAGTCGATCGACCGGGACGGGGTGGGCCGGCTGGTGCGGATCGCCGCCGAGGAGGGACGTGCCGCCCGGTCGGAGCTCAAGCTCGGCGTCTGCGGCGAGCACGGCGGTGACCCCGACTCGGTGCACTTCTTCCACGAGGTCGGGCTGGACTACGTCTCGTGCTCGCCGTTCCGAGTGCCGGTCGCCCGGTTGGAGGCGGGGCGGGCCGCCGTGGAGACCGCCGGATCGGACAGCCGCTGACGTGGCGGGCGGTGGTGCGGCCACACCACCGCCCGCCCGCGCCAGCGGGTCGGTGCGTCGTCATGGGTCGCCCACCGTCCACCCGTCCACCGGCCGGCGTAGCCTGGCCGCATGAATCCGGTCGGCCCGGACCAGCGGCGGTGGGTGGCCGAGCCCGCGAAGGACACCGGGCAGGGCCGGTCGGCGTTCGAGCGAGATCGCGCCCGGGTGCTGCACTCGGCGGCCTTCCGGCGGCTCGCCGCCAAGACCCAGGTGCACACGGCCGGTACCGACGACTTCCTCCGCACCCGGTTGACGCATTCGTTGGAGGTCGCCCAGGTCGCCCGCGAGATGGGCAGCCGGCTGGGCTGCGACCCCGACGTGGTGGACGCCGCCGGGCTCGCCCACGATCTTGGGCACCCGCCGTTCGGACACAGCGGCGAGGAGGCGCTGGACGCCCTCGCCACGGCCTGCGGCGGCTTCGAGGGCAATGCGCAGACGCTGCGTGTGCTCACCCGCCTGGAGGCGAAGGTGATCGGCCCGGACGGCGCCTCCGCCGGGCTGAACCTCACCCGGGCCACCCTCGACGCGGTCAGTAAGTATCCGTGGCCGCGCCGGCCGGGGGAGCGCAAGTTCGGCGTCTACGCCGACGATCGCCCGGCCTTCGAGTGGCTGCGCGCCGACGTGCCAGACGGGCAGCGGTGCCTGGAGGCGCAGGTGATGGACTGGGCCGACGACGTCGCGTACTCGGTGCACGACGTCGAGGACGGCATCCACGGCGGGTACGTGACGCTGGGTCCGCTGCTGGCCGACGCCGACGAGCGGGCGGCGCTGGGTGCCGATGTAGCGGTGGCCTACTCCAACGAGTCCCCGTCCGACCTGGCTGAGGTGCTGGTTGACCTGCTCGCAGACCCGCTGCTCGCGGCGCTGGTCGGCTACGACGGGAGCCACCGGGCGCAGGCCACGCTGAAGGCGACCACCAGCGTGTTGACCGGTCGCTTCGTCGCCGCCGCCGTGGCCGCCACCCGGCGTCGGTTCGGGCCCGGCCCGCACCGACGGTACGCCGCCGACCTGGTCGTGCCGCGTGAGGTCCGGGCCCGGTGCGCGCTCCTCAAGGGCATCGCCCTGCGGTACGTGCTGCGTCGTCCCGGCTCCGCTGCCCGGCACGAGCGGCAGCGGCAGCTCCTCGCCGGCCTGGTGGCGGGCCTGGCCGATCGGGCACCGGACGCGTTGGACGCGGTGTTCGCCCCGCTGTGGCGGGCTGCCGGAGACGATGCGGCCCGGCTACGGGTGGTGGTCGATCAGGTGGCGTCGTTGACGGATCCGGCGGCGGTTCAGTGGCATGCCCGGCTCTTCGGCCGTTCAACCGGTGTCGGCGAGCGGGTCGACTTAGGTTAACCTAACCACATGACGGATCGTCCGAAGAAGGTCACGTCCACCCGCGTCGTCCGGATCGGACGGCCCACCCCGCACGTCGTTCGGCTGGTCCTCGGCGGCGACGAGCTGGCCGGACTGCCGGTCGGCGAGTTCACCGACCACTACATCAAGATTCTCTTCCCGGTGCCCGGTGCGGTGTACCCGGAGCCGATCGACCTGGCCGCGATCCGTCGGGACCTGCCGGCCGCGCAGTGGCCGCGGCTGCGCGCGTACACCGTACGGGCCTTCGACGCCCGCGCCGGTGAGCTGACCGTGGACGTGGTGTACCACGGCGACGAGGGGCTGGCCGGGCCGTGGGCTGCGGCGTTGCGCCCCGGTGACCCGGTGCACTTCGTCGGCCCGGGTGGGGCGTATGCCCCCAACCCCGACGCCGACTGGCACCTGCTGGTCGGCGACGAGAGTGCCCTGCCGGCCATCGCGGTCGCCCTGGAACGGCTGCCCGTCGGCGCGCCGGCCACCGTCCTGGTCGAGACCAGCGGACCGGCCGAGGAGCAGCCGCTGCCCAGCCCGGGGCAGGTGCGGCTGACCTGGCTGCACCGGGGTGACCGGCCGGTTGGCGCGGCGCTGGTCGCGGCGGTCCGGGCGCTGGACTTCCCACCCGGGGTGCACGCCTTCGTGCACGGTGAGGCGACCTTCGTCCGGGAACTGCGCCGGCTGCTGCGGGGCGAGCGGGGGGTTCCGCGCGAGCGGCTCTCCATCTCCGGCTACTGGCGTCGCGGTGTGGACGACGAGGGCTGGCGGGCCAGCAAGGCGGAGTGGAACCGCCAGGTCGAGGCCGAGGAGTCCGTCGCCATCCCGACCTGACGCCGACCGTTCCGATTTCGCCCCGGTGTTACCCCCGCCACCCGCAGGATGGCAAGGGGACATCGGTGGCGCGGCGGGCGGCGGCTCGTCGTCGGAAGGGGCGGACATGGACGAGTGGGCGGGGCAGCGGGACGCCGACAGGAGCGTGGACCGACTGCTGCTGGGCCTGGCCGTCGGTGGTGTGCTGGCCGTCGTGGCCTGGGGGGTTTGGACGCCCGAGTCGGTCTCCAGCGTTGGACAGTCCGGCCTGAGCTGGGTCATCACCACGTTCGGCTGGTTGTTCGTCGTCGCGGCGAATGTCTTCCTGGTGCTGACCTTCGTGCTGGCCCTCTCCCGGTTCGGCACCATTCGGCTGGGGGCCGAGACTGAGCGGCCGGAGTTCACCACCCTCGCCTGGGTCGCCATGATGTTCAGCGCCGGGATGGGGATCGGCCTCGTCTTCTTCGCCGTGGCCGAGCCGATCCAGCACTACGCCTCGCCGCCGCCGGCCACCGGGGCCGAACCGGAGACCGGCGCTGCGGCCTCGGTCGCCATGCAGTTCACCCTCTTCCACTGGACCCTGCACCCCTGGGCGATCTACGCGGTGGTGGCGCTCGCACTGGCGTACTCGACCTTCCGCAAGGGACGGGAGAACCGGATCTCGGCGGTGTTCCGCCCGGTCTTCGGCCGCCAGGCCGACGGCACGGTCGGGCGGGTGATCGACCTGCTGTCGGTCTTCGCCACGGTCTTCGGCTCGGCGACCAGCCTCGGCCTCGGCGCGCTTCAGGTCGCCGCGGGCCTGGACCGGGTCGCCGGGATCCCCAGCAGCAGGGCGGTGGAGCTGGTGGTGATCGGGGCGTTGACCCTGGCCTTCGTCGTCTCGGCCTTCTCCGGGCTGTACCGGGGCATCAAGTGGCTGTCCACCACCAACGTGGTGCTGGCGGTGTTGCTGATGGTCTTCGTCTTCGTGGTCGGCCCGACCGTCTACGTCCTTGATGTGCTGCCCGCCTCGATCGGCGACTATCTCAGCAACCTGATCTTCATGTCGACCCGAACCGGAGCCTTCTCCGAGTCGTCCTGGTTGGGCTCCTGGACAATCTTCTACTGGGCTTGGTGGATCTCCTGGGCGCCGTTCGTCGGCACCTTCATCGCCCGTATCTCCCGTGGCCGTACGGTGCGCCAGTTCCTGATCGGTGTGCTGTTGGTGCCCAGCGGGGCCAGCGTGGTCTGGTTCGCGGTGCTGGGCGGCAGCGCGCTGCGGGTGCAGGCCACCGGTGGCGCGGACCTGGTCGCCGAGACCGCCGCCGGCACCGAGAATGCGCTCTTCGGGTTGCTCGAGGCGCTGCCGCTGGGCGTGCTGACCAGCGTGCTGGCCATGGTGCTGGTGACGCTCTACTTCGTCACCAGCGCCGACTCCGCCTCCCTCGTGCTCGCGTCGCTGACGTCCCGAGGTGCGCTGCGCCCGCGCCGGGTGATCGTCGTCACCTGGGGGGTGCTCATCGGTGGAACCGCTGCCGTGCTGCTGCTGGCCGGCGGCCTGAGCGCGCTCCAACAGGCGACGATCATGGTCGCGCTGCCGTTCGTGGTGGTGATGCTCGGCCTCGCCGTGTCGCTGGTCAAGGAGATGCTCCAGGACCCGGCGGTGCGGGCGCGCCCGCCCCACCAGCATGGGCTGGCCGAGGCCCTCCACCGCGCCCGCTCAACCAAAGAAGAGGAACACCACCCCCGCTCGACCAAAGAAGAGGAGGAGTAGCCCCCCGACCATCCTGGTCTCGCGCCGTGGGTCCCGCGGTGGGGCTTCGGGTGGTGGTCGCCGTGCCCGCGTCCCCCGGCCACCGGGACGTCGGTCGGACAGGGCAGGATGTACGGCGAGGAGGTGGCGGAGATGACGGGGCGGATCCGGGACGAGGACATCGCGTTGGTCCGCGAGCGCACCTCGATCGCGGAGATCATCTCCGAGACGGTCACCCTGCGGTCCGCCGGTGGCGGCAACCTCAAGGGGCTCTGCCCGTTCCACGACGAGAAGAGTCCGTCGTTCAACGTGTCACCGGCCCGTAACGTCTGGTATTGCTTCGGCTGCGGCGCCGGCGGAGACGCCATCAAGTTCCTGATGGATGCCGAGCACCTCAGCTTCGTCGAGTCCGTCGAGCGGTTGGCCGGCCGCGCCGGCCTTCAGCTCCGCTACGTGGCCAACGACCACACCACCCCCCGGGCCCGACCGCAGCAGGGGCAGAAGCAGCGGCTGATCGCCGCGCACGCGGCCGCGGTTGAGTTCTACCGGGCGCAGCTGACCACCGCCGGAGCCCGGCCGGCCCGCGAGTTCCTCGCCGAACGTGGCTTCGACAAGGCCGCCGCCGAGCGGTATGCCTGTGGCTTCGCGCCCGACGGGTGGGATCTGTTGACCCGCCACCTGCGCCAGCAGGGCTTCAGCCACGACGAGCTGGTTACCGCCGGGTTGTCCCGGCCGGCCCGGTCGGGCAGCCTGATCGACCGGTTCCGTCGCCGGCTGCTCTGGCCCATTCGAGACCTGGCCGGTGACGTCGTCGGCTTCGGCGCCCGCAAGCTCTTTGCCGACGACGACAGTCCGAAATATCTGAACACCCCCGAGACGCCGATCTACAAGAAGTCCCACGTCCTCTACGGCATCGACCAGGCCAAGCGGGAGATCGCCAAGCAGGGCAAGGTGGTCGTGGTCGAGGGCTACACCGACGTGATGGCCTGTCACCTGGCCGGGGTGCCGACCGCCGTGGCGACCTGTGGCACCGCTTTCGGCGGCGACCACATCGGGGTGCTGCGCCGGCTGCTGCTGGACACCGACGCCGTCGCCGGGGAGATCATCTTCACCTTCGACGGGGACGCGGCCGGGCAGAAGGCGGCGCTGCGCGCCTTCGACGACGATCAGCGCTTCGTCGGGCGTACCTTCATCGCGGTCAGCCCGGACGGCATGGACCCCTGTGAGCTACGGCTGGCCAAGGGGGAGCTGGCCGTTCGGGATCTGGTCGCGCGTCGTGAACCGCTGGTCGACTTCGCGCTGCGGCACGTGATCGGCCGGCACGACCTCGACACCGTGGACGGTCGGGTGGAGGCGATGCGCCGGGCGGCCCCGCTGGTGGCCAAGATCAAAGATCGGGAGAAGCGTCCGGAGTACGTCCGCAAGCTCGCCGGGGACCTCGGCATGGAGATCGAGCCGGTGCAGCGAGCCGTGCTGGCTGCCGCTCACGCCCCCGGCAAGGCGAACACCGCCCCCGGCAAGGCCAACACCGCGCCCGGCGGGGCCCCGGCACAGCCACAGCCGTCGGCACCGGCGGAGAGCCCGCAGGCGGCTGTCGAACGGGAGGCGTTGAAGTTGGCCCTTCAGGCGCCGGTGCTCGCCGGGCCGATGTTCGACGCCGTGGAGGCCACGGAGTACCGCCATCCGGTGCACGTCGCGGTCCGGGTGGCGGTGGCGGCGGCCGGGGGAGCGGCGACAGCCACCGGCGGTGCGGTCTGGATCGAGTCGGTCCGCCACGCCTGCACCGACCTCGCCGCCCAGGCGCTCGTTGGTGAGCTGGCCGTCGAGCCGTTGCGAATCGACGGGGAGCTCGATCCGCGCTACGTGTCGGTGACGATGGCCCGCCTCCAGTGGGGGGCGGTGACCGGCCGGATCCGGGAGCTCAAGTCGAGAATTCAGCGGATAAATCCGGTCAGTAACAAGGACGAGTACTTCGCCGCCTTCGGTGAACTGCTGTCCCTCGAGCAACATGCCCGGGCGCTGCGTGAGCAGGCCGCGGGTGGGCTGTGATGCCGACCGCCGGCGGGTGCGGGGGCCGGTAGCCGTGGGAGGGTGCTAGATGGGGTTGTTCCGTCGCCGGCCAAAGCTGCCGCCGGCAGACCGTCCACCGCTCGTCGCCGGGGAACGGGTGCTCGCCTGGGCGGCCGCCGGTGGTTGCGCGGAGGGCAGCGTACTGGTCGCCACCAACCTCGGGCTCTGGTTACCCCGGCGGGGGGAGCGGCTGGGCTGGCACGACATCCTCCGGGCGGTCTGGTCTGGACGGGAGTTGGTGGTCACCGCCGCCGAGCCCGTCGTCGAGCGGGACGGCTACCTGGTGGTGGCCGACCGCCCCACGGAGACCTACCCGTTGCCGGACCCGGGTGAGCTGCCGCACCAGGTGCGGGAACGGGTGACCCGCTCGGTGGCGTACACCGAGGCGTACTCGGTGCCCGGCGGCGCCGGCCGGGTCGTCGCCCGACGAGTGCCGGGGGTCGATGGGCTGACCTGGACTGTCCGGTACGAGCCGGGCACCCCGGTCGACGATCCGGCCGTCCGTGCGGAGACCGAGCGCCTGATCGCCGCGGCCCGCGCCGCGACCGCCGCGCCGGAGGCGTGACCACGCGCCGGGGAGGGGCGCCGGAGGCGTGACCACGCGGCCCGACCCCGCAGCGGGCCCCGCCGCGGGGTCGGGAGCGGCTGGCTGGGCAAGAACCCGGTGGGGAGTGTCGGACCGGGTGGCTAGGGTCAGGGGGTGACCACGGCTCAACCACTCATCCAGGCGCGGGGGCTGGTGAAGCGGTTCGGCAGCTTCACCGCGGTCGACGCCATCGACGTTGCGGTCCGGGCCGGGGAGGCGTTCGGCTTCCTCGGGCCCAACGGCGCAGGCAAGTCGTCCACCATGCGCATGATCGGTTGTGTCTCGCCGCCCAGCGGCGGGGAGCTGCGCATCCTCGGCATGGATCCGGTGCGAGACGGGCCGGAGATCCGGGCCCGCCTCGGTGTCTGCCCCCAGCTCGACACGCTCGACCCGGAGTTGACCGTCCGGGAAAATCTGATCACCTACGCCCGCTATTTCGGCATCGCCCGCCGGGTGGCTCGGCTGCGCGCCGCCGAGCTGCTCGATTTCGTGCAGCTCAGCGAGCGGGCCGACAGCAAGGTGGAGCCGCTCTCCGGCGGCATGAAGCGACGGCTCACCATCGCCCGTGCGCTGGTCAACGAGCCTGAGATCGTGCTTTTGGACGAGCCCACCACCGGTCTCGACCCGCAGGCCCGGCACCTGGTCTGGGAGCGGCTGTTCCAGCTCAAGCAGCAGGGTGTCACGCTGGTGCTCACCACGCACTACATGGACGAGGCCGAGCAGCTCTGCGACCGGCTGGTGGTGATGGACGGTGGGCGGATCGTCGCCGAAGGCTCCCCCCGCGTGCTGATCGAGCAGCACTCCACCCGCGAGGTGGTCGAGCTGCGCTTCGCGGGCGAGTCACAGGAGCCGTTCGTCAGTAAAATCGACCAGCTCGGCGAGCGGGTCGAGGTGTTGCCCGACCGGATCCTGCTCTACGTGCCCGACGGCGACGCGGCGGTGGCCGAGGTGACCGCGCTTGGCCTGCACCCGATCAACGTGCTGGTGCGGCGCAGCGGCCTGGAGGATGTCTTTCTGCACCTCACCGGCCGCACTCTGATCGACTGAGGCCGCGAGGAGCCGGGCCGGAGGGCCGGGTGGATGGGGAGCGAAGGCATGACACAACTCGCGGCCAAGCGGGCCCGGCCTGGCCCGGCCCGGGTGCCGGCGTTGGCGGTGCTGCAATACCACCTGGTCGGTTACCGGCACACCTGGCGGGGCGGGGTGCTCTCGTCGTTTCTGCTTCCCACGCTGACCGTGCTCGGCTTCGGCGTGGGAGTCGGGGCCTTCATCGACCAGGGTGTCGAGGGCGTCTCCTACCTGGAGTGGATCGTCGGGGGGCTGCTCGCGTCAACCGCGTTGCAGGTGGCGATCGCCGAGTCCACCTGGCCGGTCTACAGCAGCCTCCAATGGACAAGAATCTACTTCGCCCAGTATGCGGCACCGCTGCGGGTAACGGACATCATGGCCGGTCAGCTGGCGTTCGTGCTGTTCCGGGTGCTGACCTCGGCCGCGGCGTTTCTGCTGGTGACCGGGGTCCTGGGGGCCCTGCGCTCGCCGTGGGCGGTGCTGGCGCTGCCGGTGGCGGCGCTGCTCGGACTGGCTGTTGCCGCACCCACCTTCGCGTACGCGGCAACGGCCTCCAGCGACAGTTGGCTCGCCTTGCTGTTCCGGTTTGCGGTGATCCCGATGACGCTCTTCGCCGGGGTCTTCTTCCCGGTCGAGTCGCTGCCGGTGGGGCTGCGCTGGCTGGCGTACGCGACGCCGCTCTGGCACGCGGTTGACCTGAGCCGGGCGGCCACGCTCGGCACCGCGCCGGTCTGGTCGGTCACCGGCCATCTGCTCTACCTCGCCGCCTGGGCAGTCGGTGGGTGGCTGCTCGCCCACCGCGCACTGCGCCGCAGGCTCGTCGTCTAGGAAGGGGGCGTCATGGTCGCTCTGGTGCTGCCCCGGCTGATGGATGTGTCGGCGGCGTCGCGACGGTCGGCCTCAGTAGCCGAACGGAACCTCTCGGCCCTGAGGTCGATCTATTGGCTGTTGCTGGTCTCCGGCTTCATCGAGCCGCTGCTCTACCTCTTCTCCATCGGGGTCGGGGTGGGGGCGCTGGTTGGTGACCTGACGCTGCCCGGCGGAGCGGTCGTCAGCTACGCAGCGTTCGTCGCGCCCGCGATGCTCGCCTCGTCGGCGATGACCGGATCGTTCGCGGAGACCACCTTCAACTTCTTCGGCAAGATGAAGTACATGAAGCTGTACGACGGGGTGATCGCCACTCCGGTGCAGCCGTTCGAGATCGCCCTCGGTGAGCTGGCCTGGGCGATGCTCCGGGGCAGCGCCTACTCCGGCGCGTTCCTCGTGGTGATGGTCGTGATGGATCTGACCACCGCAGCCCGGGCGGCGGTCGCCTTCCCGGCGGCGGTGCTGGTCGGTTTCACGTTCGGGGCGATCGGCATGACGATCGCCACCTTCATGCGGAGCTGGCAGGATTTCGACGTGTTGGGGTCGGCGCAGTTCGTGCTCTTCCTCTTCTCCGGCACGTTCATCCCGGCGCAGGCCTACCCGACGCTGCTGCGTTGGCTGGTCGAGGTGACTCCGCTCTACCGCGCGGTGCACCTGATCCGGGGGATCACCGTCGGCGGCAGTGGCTGGACGTGGCTACTCGACATCGGATACCTGCTGGTGGTCCTGGCCATCGGCCTCGTTATTGCGTCCCGCCGGATGAGCCGGTTGCTGTACCGGTAACCGGTGTGCCGGCGAAGGGGTCGTCCGCGGCGACCGGGTTCCATCGCTGGCCGTTGCCGCCGAAGGTCTCGCCCAGCTTGGACTGACCGAGCTTGTCTCGGCTCTCGCTGTAGAACCGGTTCGCTTGTGCCTGCGCCACTCCCGCCGCCTCCTGGACGGTCGGGTGGTCGACGATCTTGCGACCCCAGACCACCAGCTCCTCGTACGCTTCCCGGCCGGCGCGGGCGCCCAGGACGAATCCCACCGCCATCCCGCCCAGGAACATGATCTTTCCGCGCATGGCGGCTCCTTCCGTACCTGACGTGTTAACTCCCCATCCTGCTCTCCGCGCTGGTCTCCGGGTGCCCTGACGCCGATTTATCCGGAACATCCTGAATATTGGAGTGGAGTGCCCGCGTTAGCACCCGCAACGGCGCGGTAACCCCCTCGACTGGGACCGCCGGTAGTCCTGTACTCTTGTCCCGTCGCACGGCGCACCGGAGCTCCGGAAGCCGGGCGTCGGCACGATCCCCCGTAGCTCAATTGGCAGAGCAGCCGGCTGTTAACCGGCAGGTTTTTGGTTCGAGTCCAAACGGGGGAGCTCCCTCCCCATCAAGCCCACCGACCCAGGTCGGTGGGCTTCCTTCGTTTTTGGTACCGGAACCGGAGCCGGAGGGCAGGATGGGAGAGGTTGATCAAGATCCCTAACGCGCCGCAGGCGCATCGGGTGGGTGCGGATGTCCGGGAAAGGTGCCGCGGGCCGGGGCACACTGGTCGCCCTGCTCATCGCGCTCGCCTGGCTCGTGGTCGGCGGCCTCGCCGGGCCGTACACCGGCAGACTCAGTGAGGTCACCACCAACGACAACGCCGCCTTCCTCCCCACCGACGCCGAGGCGACCCGGGCCCAGGATCTCTCCGAACTCTTCGTGGACCAACTGACCACCCCGGCACTCATCGTCTACGAACGCACCAGCGGCATCACCGCCGCCGACCAGCAGCAGATCGCCGCCGACACGGCCGAGATCGCCGAACTGCCCGGTGTGGTCGGCCCGCTGCCGCCGCCGATCCCCAGCGCCGACGGGCAGGCGGTCAAGCTGATCGTCCCGGTGGACGACGAGCAGGGCGAGGAGATCGCCGACGTCGTAGCGGAACTGCGTACCGTCGTCGGTGCGGACCGAGACGGGCTCACCGTCAACGTCACCGGTCCGGCCGGCCTGCTCGCCGACCTGATCGACGTCTTCTCGGCGATCGACGGGACGCTGCTGCTGGTCACCCTCTGCGTAGTGCTCCTCATCCTGCTGGTCGTCTACCGCAGCCCGGTGCTGTGGATCTTCCCGCTGCTCGCCGCTGGCATGTCCTTCTCGCTGGCCACGGCGATCGTCTACTGGCTCGCCGAGGCCGACATCCTGACCCTCGACGGGCAGGCGCAGGGCATCCTCACTGTGCTGGTCTTCGGCGCCGGCACCGACTATGCCCTGCTCCTGATCGCCCGGTACCGGGAGGAGCTACACCGGCACGACAAGCCTGCCGCCGCCATGCTGGCGGCCTGGCGCGGCGCCGCCCCGGCGATCACCGCCTCCGCCGGCACCACCATCGCCAGCCTGCTCTGCCTGCTGCTGTCCAGCCTGAGCTCCAACCAGGCACTCGGGCCGGTCGCCGCCATCGGCATCGGCGCCACCCTGCTGGTGATGCTCACCCTCCTACCCGCGCTGCTCGTGCTCGGCGGACGCCGAGTGTTCTGGCCACGCCAGCCGCGACTCGACCACGCCGAGCCGCAGGCCGAACACGGCATCTGGGGCCGCGTCGCGGGGTTCGTGGCCCGCCGGTCCCGACCGGTGTGGCTGGTCACCGCGCTCGGGCTGGCCGCGCTCGCCCTCGGTCTCACCCAGCTGAGCGTGACCACCCTGGGCGAGAGCGACCTGTTTACCGAGCCGACGGACTCGGTCGCGGGCCAGGAAACGATTGCCCGCCACTACCCGGCCGGCACCGGTAGCCCGGCCATCATCTTCACCCGCCAGGAGACCGCCGAGCAGGTCGCCGCCGTGGCCCAGGAGACGCCCGGCGTCGTTGCGGTACGACCGGTCACCGACCGTCCCGGCGCCGGTCCAGGCTCGGACTCGGACGGCGGTGCACAACCGACCGAGCCGCCGAAAGTCGTCAACGGGATCGTGCAACTCGAGGCGACCCTCGCCGACGCACCGGACTCCGACGGCGCCGAGGAGACCATTCGCGACCTACGGGTGGCGGTCCACGCCGTACCCGCCGCCGACGCGGTCGTCGGCGGCGTCACCGCGATCAACATCGACACCGCTGACGCCTCCACCCGAGACCGCAACGTCATCATCCCGGTGGTCCTCAGCGTCATCGCCGTCATCCTGGCGCTGCTGCTGCGCGCCCTACTCGCCCCGCTGCTGCTCGTCGCCACCGTGCTGCTCTCGTACGGTGCCACGCTGGGCCTCTGCGCGCTGATCTTCGAGTACCTCTTCGACTTCCCCGGTGTGGACGCCTCCTTCCCGCTGTTCGCCTTCGTCTTCCTGGTCGCCCTCGGCATCGACTACAACATCTTCCTGATGAGCCGGATCCGGCAGGAAGCGGTGCGGCGGGGTACCCGCTCCGGGGTGCGGTACGGGCTCGTCGTCACCGGGGGCGTCATCACCTCCGCCGGCATCGTGCTCGCCGCGACGTTCAGCGCCCTGGCCGTACTCCCGCTGGTGGTGCTCATCGAACTGGGGGTGGCGGTCGCCGTGGGCGTCCTGATCGACACGATCATCGTCCGCTCGCTGCTGGTGCCCGCCCTCGCGTACGACATCGGGTCGAGGATCTGGTGGCCGAGCCGGCTGGCCCGGACCAGCGGAGAGCGGGAGCCGCGCGATGCGGGTTGATACCGATGTGGTGATCGTCGGTGGTGGCCTGGCCGGGCTGGCTGCGGCGCGCCGGCTGCACCGCGCCGGGGTGCCCTGGCGGCTCCTCGAAGCGAGCGGCCGGATCGGCGGTCGGGTCAGCACCGACCTCGTTGACGGGTTCCGGCTGGACCGGGGTTTCCAGGTGCTCAACACGGCCTACCCGCGGCTCGGCACCCTGCTGGACGTCAACCAGCTCGACCTCGGGTACCTCGTCCCCGGGGTGCTGGTGCGCCACGGCGACACCCACACCAGACTGGTCAACCCGCTCCGCGAACCCGTTGGCGCGCCCGCCACCCTGCTCGCCGGAGTCGGGTCGCTGCGCGATCGACTCCGCCTCGCCGCACTCGCCACCGGCGCCGCCACGCTGCCCGCGAGGCAGCTACTCAACGCCCCGGAGACCACCACCGAGGCGGCACTGCGTCGCGCCGGCCTCTCCGACACCATCATCGAGCAGCTGCTGCGGCCGTTTCTCTCCGGCGTCTTCCTCGAACGCCAGCTGGAGACCTCCAGCCACGTCTTCGCGCTGGTGCTGCGCTCCTTCGTCCGGGGCCGCATCGGCCTGCCCGCCGAGGGTATGGCCGCGTTGCCGTACGCGATCGCCGCCCCGCTCCCCGCCGCCCTGATCGAGCTGGACACCCCGGTTAACCACGTCGCGCCCGGTCGCGTGCGGACCCCGGCCGGTGCCGTCACCGCCCGCGCCGTCGTGGTCGCGGTCGACCCACCCACGGCGACCACCCTGCTGCCGGCGCTCTCCGCGGTCCGGATGCACAGCTACACGACCTGGTATCACGCCACCGAGACGGCGCCGCTGACGGAGCCGATTCTGCTCGTTGACGGTGACCGCCGAGAACTGATCGCCAACTCCGTTGTGGTCAGCCAGGCTTCCCCGACGTACGCGCCGAAGGGCCAGCACCTCGTCGCCACCTCGGTGGTGGGCCCGACCGTACCGCCTGAGCCGGTGATCCGAACTGAGCTGGCTCGGCTCTACGGACAGTCCACCGCCGACTGGGCTCATCTGAGCACCGTCACCATCGCCGGGGCGCTCCCCGCCGTGCCACCGCCACAGGGGCGGCTGCGGCGGCCGGTCGCCCTCGGAGACGGCCTCTTCGTCGCCGGTGACCACCGGGACAGCCCGTCGATCCAGGGTGCGCTGGCAGGCGGCTGGCGTGCCGCCGGCGCGGTCCTCGCATACCTGCGGCCAACGGCCTGACCGCTCCTCGGCCGAGCAGACCGGGAGCACACTGTTATCCTCGCGTTGCCCATCGTGCTACAGCGCCTGGCGCCGTGACCGAGGGAAGCTGGTGCGTGCTGGCCCGCGATCAACCAGGCGGGTACGATCCAGCGCGGTACCGGTACGGGGCGGTAGCTCAGCTGGTCAGAGCAGGGGACTCATAATCCCTCGGTCGCGGGTTCAAGCCCCGCCCGCCCCACCAGGAAAAACAGGCAAGTGAAGATCGCCAAAACCGGCGTTCAGGTGCACGGCAGGTGCACGAGGCCCAAGAATTCGGGGGCGCGTCACGCGGACGCGTCCCCGAAACTGTGCAGCGATGGTCTAGCCGCGGCCTGAGCCCCGCGACGGGAGCCGGGAAACCGTCGCTCCATCCGTGCCGCTGGTCACAGTCTGGACCTGCTCCATCAATGTGCGGGCGGTCGCGTCGCCCTCCGCCAGGAAGAGCTCCATCGCCTGCCGGATGGCCCGCTCCTGTCGAGCCTCGTAGTACGTACGGATCTCATCGACCTCCCTAGCGCGCCGGTCCACGTGGAACACGATTAGCCACGTGAGGGTGGTGGCCACGGCGGAGATGCCGAGAACGACGAACGTCGCGAGGGATGCCGCGTAGTCGGCGGTCAGCGGCATGCCGACGCGATGCTCCACATCAGCGCGGATACCCGCCCACGCATAGATTGAGACGGTGCCGAGGATGCCAGCGGCGATGCCGTAGAGGCTATGGGTACGGCTATTGCGTCGGCGGGCGATGATGGCCTGCACGGTGGCTTCCTGCTGGTCGCGGCTGGCGTTCCGCGTATCGTCGCCGTCGTATGCGGTGATCATTTTTGCTCCGATTCCGTTGACGCTTTTGGGGATCGGCGACGCGGTATGGAGTTTCTCTGCGTCCCCCTGCTGGGTGCGGCCTTGCGCCCATGAGTGTTCGGGCACCAGGTGATGCCGTGTCTACGAGGACCCGCGGCGCACTGGCTGTCGCCGGCCGATGGTTTCGACCCGAGCCATGCGGTCGGCTGGTAGGCCGGCCAGGGTGGCTACCATGGCGATGTTGATGTCGCCGTCGGCCATCGCGTGCAGCAGGTCGACGACGGAAACCAGGTCGTATCGACGTGCGGTGCACCAGGCGGTGCAGGTTGGCTGCCAGCGTCCGATCTGGTGGGTGGGTCCGTAGATCGCGGCGCGTAGTGCGGGTGGGGGGTTGGTGGCGGAACGGCTGGCTGCGCATGACGTATTGGATGACCTCCTCGGTGGCGGGTGGGTATTCGAACACATGTGCTAGCGGATGGGAAGACGCCTCACGGGAGTGTCGAAGGATCTTCGCCTGCTAGAGACGGCGATGGTGCGCGACCGAGGGCCACACCCCCCGCGGGGGCCCTCGTCACCGATGGTCAGCCTCAATGATCACTGATCAGCCGGACCAATTTTACTATCAGATCCACAATCAACAAGCAATATTTGCAAGCGGGATTCACATCTTTTGTGGCTTGTCCGACACGCATTGGCTGAGATGAAATCGGCTAGCTCCAGGAGTGCGGACGTACGGGAATTCATGCGGCGCGACACCCCGAAGGCCGCTACATGGAGGTGACAGCGTGACGTGCAGGCGGGGAGTACCGTCGATGACGGCGGCCCGCCGGGGTTGAGGCCGGCGGCCCGCCGCCCAGACCTCAACCTGGGAGGCCAACATGGAACCGACAATTGGCGAGCACCTCGCGCAGATTCGCCGGCGGTCAACGCTGACGCAGGAGCCGTGTCCGCCCACCGAGACCGCCTACGACTACCTCGGCTCGGTCGGGCAGGGCAACTGGGCGCCCCCGCAGCGGGCCGGGAGCCGGCGTTGACGCCCGGCGACGCGACTGTCCGCCGGTGGCGGCGGGACCTCACCGAGCACCGGCAGGTCGACGGCCGGTGCCCCGTCTGCGCGACCCCCCGGCGGTGCTGGCCCTGGGCAGAGGCGTACGGCGAGCTAATCGCCCACAACTTACTTGACCCAACGGGCACTGTTGTTCGGCCGGTCTGGCCTGTGTCACGGCAACGGTCGTAGGGGCCGACAGGACAGATCAAGTCGGGCTACGCCTAGGCCACTGCGATGGGTGTGGTGTGTGCGGTGAGTGCTGAGGTTGCCGCTGCATGGGCGACGAGGACGGCGTGTAGTCCCGCATCGAGGCAGGCGCCTTCGTTGTCGTGACCTAGTAGCGCTGCGTGGAATGCACGATGTTCGCGGAGTAGTGGGTCCGCTGGTTGCGGCGTGAAGCGGGTGATGTCGCCGGGCGCTACACCCCGGTAGGTCTGCTGATCAGCCGTGGGTGTGGGGGCGCCGTTGCTGCACCAGGTTAGTGATGCGGCGATCGTGTCGGCGGTGAGGCTGCCGTGTTCTCCGGTGACGGTAATGACACGTTCGGGGGCCGGGGTCAGCCAGTTGACGTGGTGTTGGGCAATCGCGCCGTCGGCAAGCTGAGCGATCGCGGCGAGTAGGTCCTCATGGGGGCGGCCGCTGCGGTGCGCGGTGCGGGCGGTGATGGAGGTGTACTGCTGGCCGGTCAGGCCGGCGGTCAGGTCGATGTCGTGGGTGGCTAGGTCGTGGATGACGCCGATGTCGGCGATCCGGGCAGGATATGTGCTGGTGCGTCGGGTGCTGATGTGAAAGATGTCGCCGAGTAGTCCGTTCTGTAGTCGGGCGCGGAGGGCGGTGATCGCCGGGTTGAAACGTTCGGTGTACCCGACCATGGCCGGCAGTCCGGCTGATTGGTAGGCGTCAACCAGACGGCGGGCTGATTCCGGATCGGGGGCCAGGGGTTTTTCGATGAGTGTGGGAACGCCGGCGGCGGCGAGACGCAGCCCGAGGTCGGTGTGCCGTGAGGTGGGTGCCGCCAGCACCGCATAGTCGAGTCCGTGTTGCAGCATGTCGTCGAGGTGGGTGAAGAGGGTGATGCCGGCGGCGATGCGGTGGGGGTCACCTGCGGGGTCGACGGCGGCTACCAGGTCGACGCCGTCGAGTGCGTACAGTGCTCGGGCGTGGTGTCTGCCCATGTGCCCGAGTCCGATGAGGCCGGCACGTAGCGGTCGGGTACTCATGCCGCCAACTGCTCTCGGCGGGCGTGCTGGAGCACGGCGGTGATGACCCGGTCGAGGTCTCCGTGGGCGAGACCGGGGTGTACGGGCAGCGACAGTACTTGGGCGGCGGCATTGTCGGTGTGGGGCAGGTGAACGGCGGTGCGGTAGGCCGGGCTGCGGTGCAGCGGGATTGGGTAGTGCACAGTGCAGCCGATCCGGTCTCTGCGCAGGGCTTGGGCAAAGGCGTCACGGTCGTCGTTGACGCGGATCGTGTATTGGTGGTAAACGTGCCCGGCGCCAATGCCGGCGGTCGGTGGGAATATGCCGGCGACATCGGCCAGTGCGGCGTCGAGGCGCGCGGCATGGGCGCGGCGCGTCGCGGTGTGGGCGGTGAGTTTGCGTAGCTGGGTGCGGCCGATTGCGGCGAAAACGTCGTTGAGGCGCCCGTTCGTGCCGACGATCTCGTGGCAGTAGCGGGTTTCCATGCCGACGTTGCGTAGTAGCCGCAGTGTGCGGGCTAGGCCCGGGTCAGCGGTAGTGACTATTCCGCCTTCGACCGACTGCATGTTTTGGTGGGGTAGAAACTGAATGCCGCGGCAGTGCCGAACGTGCCGATGGGACGTGCGTGCAGGGTCGCGGCGTGCGCCTGCGCGGCGTCCTCGATCAGCGCGATTCCATGCTGATCGGCCAGTGGGGACAGGGCGTCCATGTCGGCGGGGTGCCCGAACAGGTGCACGGGGATGATCGCCGCGGTGCGGCGTGTAACCGCCGTGGCGGCCGCAGCGGGATCGAGGCAGAACGAGACGGGGTCGATGTCGGCGAAGACGGGTGTCGCGCCGGTGAGGCGAACCGCTGCGGCGGTGGCGGCGAAGGTGAACGCCGGGACGATGACCTCGTCGCCGCCGCCGATGCCCAGGCCGAGCAGAGTTAGCCACAGGGCGGTGGTGCCGGAGTTGACGGCGATGCAGTACCGGCCGTCAACTAGGTCGGAGAACTCGTCCTCTAAGGCGGCGACTTCGCGGCCTTGGACCAGGGCTCCGGAGCGCAGTACTCGGACGGCGGCCGCGATGTCGTCCTCGTCGAGGTGAGCGCTGGCCACTGAGATCATGTCGATCATGGGGTGTCCTTTCTACCGGGTGCCGCCCGGCAGAAAGGCCTAGCGGTCAGTGTGCGGGGTTGGCGGGATCCCACCCGTGGTGCAGGTAGGCGGTGCTCTTGGTACGCAGGGCATCAGCACAGGCGTGCAGCCTGCGGGCCATGTGCGGTGCCATGAGTTTGTTCCACTGCTCGGGCCCCGCCAGGCGCCATTCGCTGAGCTCGTCGGTCTGCAGACTCAAGCGCTTGTCTGCGTCGTCTTGGGTGATGTAGCCGCCGTCGAACAGGAAGTTCGCCAGCGCGGGCCTGCCGTCGGGTTGTGGGGGAACCCAGTCGAGGGCCAGGAGCCGACCGGGTGTCAGTTCCAAATCGAGTTCTTCCTTGACCTCCCGACAGACTGCCTGCCAGGGGTATTCGCCGTGCTCAAGCCCGCCACCGGGGATCTCCCATGTGTCGCTGCGGTAGTTGGGCCGCACGAGCAGGAACCGGCCGTGCTCGTCGTGCAGGATGGCACCGGCCCCGGTGATGCTCTTCGGCAAGCTCGCGTAGTACTCGGTGGGAGGTAGGACTCGACTCATGCCGGGCGACGCTAGCCAACCCACGGCCCCCGTGCACTCCTGCCACACCCCGTACCCCGAACGGGTGACCTGGCAGGAAGTCAGCCATCGCAGGCGGCTGCGGTGTCGCCGAGCAGGTGCAGCTCGCCGCTCTGGAGGACGTATTCGCCCGAGCAGCGCGGGCAACGTAAAGCATCTGTGAGGGTGTGGCCGCAGATGCACACCCACCCGCACTGGCGGGCCGGGTTGCCCGCGACCAGGGCGTGCGGGAGGACGTCGCGTACGACGACCGCGCCGATCGCGACCAGGGCGTCATGTCCGACCGTGATCCCCGGCGCGATCATGGCACCCGCGCCCACGGTGGCCCGGCGGCTGACGGTAACGGGGCGCTGGTCGAAGTCGGTGTGCTGCTTGCGGCGTCCGTCTGGGGTGGTGGCCCGCGGTGCGGGGTCTTCCAGCAGCGCAGCGTGTGGGTTGATCATCGCGTCATCGGCGATGTTCGCGCCGAATACGCACGCATAGTTGCCAATCTTGACGCGGTTGCCGATCTGGCTGCCGGTACCGACGTAGACACCTTTGCCCAGGGTGCAGTCCGCGCCGATGCACGCGCCGGCGGCGACCTGGGCCGCATGCCAGAGCCGGGATCCAGCGCCGACGACGGCGCCGTCGTCGACCACGCCCAGTTCCGTCTCGACGGCTACCGACGCAGTGCCGAGGTCAGCGTCGGCGCACGGGATCACGGCACCAAACCCACCCAGAAGGTCATCGATGTTATGGGTGTTGGCCAGAATATGGTCAGGGATCGCGATGCCGGTAGCCTGCTCGACGGCATGGACCAGTACGAGGCGGTCCAGGGAGTCCAGGCCGAGGTCGGCGAAGGACCGGTCGTCCTCGATGGGGCCACGCTGGGGGCGAGCCGCGGTGATCGCGGCCAAGAGCGCTGTTCGCAGTGTAGCGGTGTTAGCGGACATCGGGAGTGCCTTTCATCCGTCGAGGCAGGGCAAACAGGGCAGGGACGACTTCAACGACGGGGGCGGAGCGCCACAGCCGGCGCAGTGCCGCTCCCTGCTCGCAGGCGTCGTCGAGGAGCACCTGCAGAGCGAGTTCGACGAACTCGCTGAACTGTTCGGCAGCGGCCGTCGGCAGGTTCGCGCCACCCTGCACCAAGTGCTCGATCAGTGCCTGCGCGGCGTCGTTGTCCAACGCGGCGCTGGCAGCCGGGGTCGGCATCGGGCGCAGAACCCGGTACGGGTGGTCGTCGAGGGTGCCGGGTGCGGTGATCTCGTCAGCGATCAGGGCAGCGATGCGCGGTGCGAGTAGGACCCCACACCGATAGGTGGCCGTAGCCAGCAGTAGACGCGGATCTCGGGTGCGTCCCAGCAACGGCAGGTGGTCCACCGTGTATGGGCGCAACCCGACCCGGTGGCCGCGCACCTGCGCCCCGGCAAGGCGGTGGTCAAGCAGGGTGCTTGCGTCTGCGGCCAACACGGCCAGTTCGTCGAGCGTCGCCGGGTGGGTGAGGTCGACGCTGGTGGTCAGCCGGTTCGTCGCCCCCAGATACACGGTGCCGTCCGCGCGGGGGACCAGGTGCGCGCCGCATGCGAACGCCGCGTTCGGGGTCCGGACCACGTGCGGCACGCTGACCGCGGGTGCGTGCAGGAGCACACTCGCGCCGCGACCGGCCAGGATGGGCGGCACTCCGACTGGGCGCCCGGCCTCGTCCAACAGCGACGCGGTTGCGACGCCGGCGGCCAGCACGACATCGCCGGCTTCCACCCGCGCACCGTCTGCGCATCTCACGACGCCGGTCGCGACGCCGGTCGCGGTGGTGTCGTGCCAGACCGCCCGCGGGTGCCGGCGGATGACCCGCGACAACGCCTCCATCAGCAGGCCGCTGTCGATGCGGGCCTCGGTCGGCAGCCACAACGCGCCCGCCGTGTCGACAGGAGTGTGTAGCCCTGGAATCTGTCCTGCGTCGTGTTCCTCTGCCGGGTGCCCCGCGGCCCGCGCTGCTGCCGTGATCGGTGCCAACTGGGCCAGCCGCCCGGCCGGTGCGAGTACCCAGGTGCCCGCCACCGTGGATACCACCCGTTCACCGGTGGCAGCGAGACGGCTCAGCCAGGCCGGGTACGCCCGGTGGGCAGCGAGCCGTTCACCGGTCTCGACCGAGACCCGGTCGCCCGGATGGCCCGGCTCGATCTCCGAAAACATCGACAGCATCGCCCCGGCGGCCCGGGTCGCCTGCCCCGCGTGGTCCCCGCCGTACGGACCGATGACCGCCACCGTGAGCCCTCGGGCCAGCAACTCCTCCGCGACAGCTAGCGCGACCACTCCGGCACCGACCACCGCCACGTCGTAGGTTTCAGGCATCGCTGACACCGGCCTCGACGGTGACGAGCTGCGCGGTCGCCGTCGCTTCGAAGGCGACCTTGGCCTGCAGGATGCATCGGCGCAGGCCGGTGGCAGCCGACCGGGGGTCGCCCAGAGCGGTACGACCGTGCGCGACGCGCCGTTGGTCAGCGATGAGCAACTGCCCGCGGCCCAGCATGATCGCCCGGGTCTCGCCGCTCAGTGCCTGCGCGAAGCGTTCCAGGATCGGCAGGTACCGCTGATTGCGGGGATCGTCGAGCAGCTTGCCCGCCCACCGGATCCACGGCCAGCCACCATCCGTGGCGGCAGTCACCATCGGGAACGGCAGCAGAGGGGCGCCCACTCCGAGTAGTCCGTCCGCCCGGCCCTCGAAGACCTCGGCACGGCGCAGCATGGCCTGCTCAGCATCGGTCAGATGTGCCAGCGCCTCCTGTAGATCACCGATCAGTGAAACGCCGCCGCCGGCCGGATCCGGGCGCAACACCAACAGACTGGTGTAGTCCGGTACCTGCCGCACGTTCGGGGCGTCGATGTGCAATGCCTGCGCCCCGAACCCACCAAACGACGCCCGATCACGCTCCGGCGACGACTCACCGCCGATCCACAGCGCACCGTTCTGATCGATGGAGAAGAACGGCCGGCCAAGCGTGGCGAGCAGCCCGGCGGCCACCCGCTTCATCTCCTCGTCACCCAGTTGGGGTGGCAGCGCGACCACCGCCCAGCCCGGTGCGGTCGGTACAGCTCGGGCCAGCCGCCGCCGGATCGCATCGAGCACCGCCTGGGCAAGCGGTGCATCGAGCACCTGGCGGGCTGCGAACACGTTCGGTGCGGACCACCGATGTCCGTCCATCTCCAACGTGCACACCTGCGCCAACCGGCATGCCAGCGTGCTGGGCACGACTACCCGTACCGGATCTGCGAACAACATGACGAACTCCTCCTCCGAGCTGTTGTCTGAACGGCCACTGCGGTTGGTGTATCTATTGCCGCCGATCGCCACCGTCCGCCGATAGCGGCTCTGCAAGGCCCGCAACGCGTGTGCATGATCCGCAAATCACGACCCACCAACTCGCCGTGACAGTGAGTTACCGTGATAAAGGTGGATGCCAATAAGTGCAGGCCAACACCGACCCACCCGATCTGGCAGTCCCCGGAACTCCGCGCTGCCGTAGCCCGCGACGACGCCGGAACCGTCATCCGCCTCGTACGTCAAGCCGCCGGTCTGACCCAGGGCGAACTCGGGAACCTATGCGGATACTCCGGCTCAACAATCTCGCGCCTCGAACGCGCCCCACTGCACGACATCAGCCTCCGCCGCCAACTAGCCCACACCCTGTCCATCCCCGCGGTGATGCTCGGGCTGTCGGATGACGTCCGTCGACACGACGGCCGTGCCGTCCCCACCTCGGACGCGAGCAACCCCGAGGCCGATAAGCTCCGCCGATCAGGCAACGGCGAAGGCGGCGACCTCATGCGACGACGGACCTTCCTCACAGGCGCGGCCATAACTACGGTCGCCGGCCTCACTACCAGCCCGGAACCAGTCCCGACGACCGGCCTCGAAGCGCTGCTGTTCACCGACGCCGCAGCCCTGCCGACAGCACCTGACACGCTCACCGCCGGCCTAGCTGCGGCGAGCCGCGCCTACGCCGACAGCCGCTACACAGAACTCACCCGCGGACTTCCCAGCCTGCTGGCCGGTCTGCACACTGCCCGGGGGCAGGCGACCGGCCTCCAGCGGGAAACCCTCGCAGGCCACCTCGCCCGGGCCTACATGCTCGCCTCGTCGGTCTGCACGAAGCTCGGCGACGACGCCATCGCCTGGGTACTCGCCGACCGCGCCCTAACCGCCTCCCGGGACACCGGCAACGGTCTGGTAGTCGCCGCCGCCACCCACACCATCGCGATCGCCATGCGTCGTGAAGGCCACCACGACGGCGCCCTGCATCTGCTCACCACCACCGCCGAAGGACTGGGCGCCGACAGAAGCGCCGACGCGGCGCTCATCACGGCATACGGGAAGCTCCTGTGCACCGCCGCGTACAGCAGCGCCCAGGCGGGCAACGCATCGTCCGCTGCCACATTTATCGACGAAGCCGCCGCGGCAGCCAGCCGGCTCGGCGGCACCACCATGACCGGCACCGTGGTGCCGCTGAGTCCAGCCACCGTCGCCATCTACAAAATCGGTGTCTACACCGCACTCGGCGAAACCGGCGCCGCCCTGCGCAGCGCTGAAACCATACGACCAGCCGAGTTGCCCAGCACCGAACGGTACGGCCGCTTCTGCGTCGACACCGCCCGCGCATGGACCCACCACGGCAAGCCCGACCGTGCTGTTCAGGCCCTGCTCTCTGCGGAACGGTACGCTCCCGAAGAGGTCAACCGCCCCTCGGTCCGCGACCTCGTGTCATCGCTGCTGTACGCCCCAACAGCGACTTCGGCGGGACTTCGCAATCTCGCGACCCGCGTCGGCGCCGCCATCTGACGGTCCGATGTCCCAGCGACCCAACGTCCAGTAGGTGGGGCTGTCCTCCTCGAAGTTTCGTTCTGTCGCAAAACCGACAGCGGTCACGACGGGCGATGGCCGACTGGCTGGTTGCAGCAGCGTGCGGGCGTGGGCCACATTGCACGCCATGGATGACGCCACCGGCCGCCCCCGCATGCCCTCGACAGTTCTTGCTCCCGTCGGCTTGTACGTGATAGCCGCCCTCACGTGCGCACTATCGGCCGTCTTCAATGTAATCAACAGTTCTGACCGAGCAGCGGCGACAGTGAGCATGGCTACTGTCGCCGTGGTTGCGATCGTGACGGCCGTCGGAATGTGGCGGGCCTGGCCTCCCGCCCGGCAGCTGGGCATCGGCGTTGCCGCGCTTCTCCTCATTGGAGCTTTGGCCAATCCCGGGCTGCTTGTGCTGGCGGTTGTGCTCACCGGGATCATCCTGGGATGTCTGCTCACCGCATCGGCACAGGCGTGGTTTGAGCCGGCCGTTCAGGCGGGCCCCTGAGCCGCACCGGGTTGGCCAGTCGGCACCTCCTGCCCGCAGGCGATCCTGGCGGCGGGGACGGGCGAGCCGGCCGAAGACATGGACTGGCCCGCCTTCACGGGGGCAAGGCGGGCCAGCGAATCCGAGGGTAGACGAACGGTATGACCACTTCCAGAGCGGAACCGCGAGGGCATCCGGCTGTTCGGGTCGGCGGATGCGTCAGACGACCAGCAGCGGAACCGCGTGCCCCCGGTAGGCGCCCGGGTTGCAGGTCACCACCACACCACGCATAAGCCGCGCCTCGTACACGGTGTGCCGAGTAGCTACGTCGCCGACCAGGTCGTGGATCTCGATAGCGACATGCGGGTCGAGCGGTGTGGCCGTCAGCCCGGCGGTTAAGAGGATCGGCTCCCACATGCCGAACGATCCGCGGATCTTCCGGTTCGCGTCCGCGACGGCAGCCGCCGGAAGGACGATGGCCACCTCGTTGGCTTCCGCGCGGGTCATCAGGTCGAACACGGGCGGGTAGGCGTCGAACAGGGCGATGATCGCCGACGTGTCGAGGATGCGGGGTCTCACGCCACGGCCTGGCCGGCGTGGTCTCCGTAGATCCGGTCTGCGTCGCGCTCGGCGCGGTCCTCAGCCTCCCGCAGTTTCTGCTGTTCCTCGGGGCTGAGTGTCGGTGGCTGTTCGATGCCGAGGGCGTCGGCGAGTCTGCGGCGTACGAGGGATTGGTAGGCGATGCCTTCCTGGCCGCTGGCGTGGTAGTACTCAACCTTGGTTGCCGCGGTGTGCCAGGCGAGGTCTGTCCTGGACCGAACTTCGTCCTCGCTGAGGTAGCCGAGGGCAACAGCCACCTCGAGCGGGTTGATGCCGAGGGCGCGGCAGACGGCGCGCACTTGTGCGGGCTGGGGTGATCGGCCGTTACCGGCTTCCCATTGCAGGATGGTGTGCGGGGAGACGCCGGAGGCGTCGGCGACGTCTTCTTGGCGTAGGCCACGTTTGGCTCGTTGCACCCGGAGGAGGCGTGCGAAAGCCTCGTGTTCGGATCCGGGTCCGTAGGGCATGACGGCATGGTAGCGGTATACCGACGGTTGGGCGATGCATCTCGGCAGGGATGGTTCGGTGTGCCGCAGTTAGTTGACTGCCGGCCGCCGTCAGTATCGCCCACCGGCTGTTGCCGGCGCTTCTCAGTCAACGGCTTCTCGCACGCGGTGCTGGTCCGGCTGGACGGGGGTGGCCATGAGTTCCATCATCCGCCCGATCAGACCAGCGGCAACCGAGTCGAGGCCGGCGACGTCGGTGGCCAGCGCGTCCGCTACGACCTGCTCCGACCATCCCTTGGCGAGCACGGTGACGACGTGGCTTACCAGGCGTCGCGATTCGATGACGGTCATGTCGCCTTGGTAGGGGTCGGCGAGGCGGGTGGCGGTAGCCATGATGGCGAGGTCTGCTCTCGTCTTCGAATCATCCGTCTTCCTCTTCTCCTGCCTGTCGGAGCGCGGCGAGGCGTCAGGTTCGACGGTGGGGGAGGAAGGGTTGTTAAGAGGATTCTTGGAAGGGCTTATTTGGGGGGTATCCATACCGGGGGTGGGGCACGGCCCCGGCGTTGTTCTTTTACGTCCGCTTTGATCATGGTTTGTTAGATGCCGTAGACGGCGAAGGTGTCGGTGCGGTCGTGTAGGTCGCGGCGGGCGTGGGCGATGTTGGCGCGTCCGGCGAGGCGGAAGGTGTTGAGGGCCAGGTTGCGGAAGGCTGCCATGTTCCGTGGGGCGGTGCCGGTCCTGAGTTGGGAGGTGTCCTCGTGGAAGGTCACATCCCGGGTCCAATGAAGGCTGTTCTCTACGGTCCAGTGACCTCTGGCGTAGTGGTTGAGGTGTTCCGGGCCGGCCTGTCCGGCGTCGAGACTGACGATGCCGTGGATGATCTCTTTACTAGTGCGGACACCGTC
>NZ_AXVR01000052.1 GCF_000484695.1 Salinispora cortesiana
CGGACCGCCGGTGGTCGCCCGCCCCCGGAATGCCACCGGGTCGGCGTTGGTTACATCCCCCGGGCCGCCCGAGGAACACCCCCCGGCCGGGCGGAACCCCTTTTCGATTTCTTCTCGAACCACCACTTGCGACCCGCTGGCGCGCCCCCTGCGCCCGCGGCACCCCCGAGCGGAAGGCTTCGATCATCATGCGTACCGACATCCTTCGTAAGACCGCCCTGACCGCTGCTGGCCTGATCACCACCGGTGGCGCCATCGCCGCCCCCGCAACCGCCGCGTTCGCCGCCCCCACCGCCCAAAACGAGCGCGACGGCACCCGCGTGCTCTCGGTCGACTACGAGGCCCAGCCGAACTTCTACTACTGCGGCCCCGCCGCCGCCCGCAACGCCCTGTCCGTGCAGGACAAGGAGATCGACATGGACACGATGGCCGAGCGGATGGGCACCACCGAGTCCGGCACCGACTCCATCAACGACATCACCCCGGTGCTCAACACCGAAACCGGCAGCGACGTCTACCGCAGCGTCGAGATCTCCACCCCCGACGCCGACGACAAGCAGACCGACACCCTGCGCAAGGACATCATCCGCACCGTCGACGACGGCCGCGCCGTCGTAGCCAACATCGCCGGCACCGCCACCGACACCAACGGCGAGAGCCACTCCTTCGCCGGCGGCCACTACATCACCGTCAACGGCTACCGCGACGCCGGCAACGAGGTCAAGATCGCCGACTCGGCGAACCCGAACACCGCCGAGTACTGGATCACCACCGAAGCCCTCGCGGACTGGATCGCCACCCGCGGCTACTCCACCAGCTGACCACCAACCAACCGACAAAGGCCGGCCCCACCCGGGGCCGGCCCTCGTCGTCGTCTATCGCGGCCTTCAGCCGCCCGAGTCGGCCAACTCCGCGCCCTGCGGAACCGTGTCGTCATCCCGGCTGTCCAGCCACCCGCTCGGCAGGAAGACCTTGCCCGGGGAGTTGGTCCGGCCACGGGGCTGGCCCAACGTCTCCACCGGGAACGGCGCCGCCGGGTCCAGTTTGCCGAGCAGATCGTCGAGGTGCGCCAAGCTCTCAATCATCGCGAGCGACCGACGTAGCTCGCTGCCGACCGGAAAACCCTTCAAGTACCAGGCGACGTGCTTCCGGAAGTCGGTACAGCCATCCCGTTCACCGCGCGCTGCGTCCCGGGCGCCGACGGTGAACTGCTCGACCAACAGCTCCGCGTGCCGGCGCATGGTCGTGGCCACCTCCCCCAGCGTGGGCAGCCGCCGGTGCGGCGAACCGGTAAAGGCAGCCTCCAGGTCGGCGAAGAGCCACGGCCGGCCCAGGCAGCCCCGCCCCACCACGACCCCGTCGACTCCGGTGTGCGCCACCATCCGCAGCGCGTCGTCTGCCTCCCAGATGTCACCGTTGCCCAGCACCGGCACGTCCAGCGCCGCCTTCAGCGTCGCGATGGCGTCCCAGTCGGCGGTCCCCGAATACCGTTGGGCTGCCGTACGCCCGTGCAGCGCCACCGCCGCGACCCCAGCGTCCTGGGCGGCGAGGCCCGCCTCCACGTACGTCAGGTGGTCGTCATCGATACCCTTACGCATCTTCACCGTTACCGGCACCCCAGCGAGTGACGCGGCATCCACCGCGGCCCGCACCAGCCGGGCGAAGAGCCGACGCCGCCACGGCAGGGCGGCGCCACCGCCCTTGCGAGTGACCTTCGGGACCGGGCAACCGAAATTCAGGTCGATATGGTCGGCGAGGTCCCGCTCGACGACGATACGCACGGCGGCGGCGGTGGTGTCAGGGTCGGTGCCGTAGAGCTGGAGACTGCGCGGCGACTCCCCGGAGCCAAAGGCGATCATGCGCAGTGTCTTGGGGTTCCGCTCGACCAGCGCGACGGTCGTGATCATCTCGCAGACGTAGATGCCGCCGCCCTGCTCCCGGCAGAGCTGACGGAAGCCAACGTTGGTGATGCCCGCCATCGGTGCCAGGACCACCGGCGGCCACACCTGGTGCCGCCCGATGGTCAGCGGGCGGGGCGGGACGGCCTTCGTCGTGGTCACCACTCCAGTGTAAGGAGGCCCTGGTCCTGCCTCCGCTGGCCTACCAGCGGAGGCAGGAGCCACCCCGCGGCTCAGCAGCCGGGGAGGCGCTCGATCAGGTACCGCTCGACCTGGTCCAGGGAGATCCGCTCCTGGGCCATCGTGTCCCGGTTCCGCACGGTCACCGCGTCGTCGTCGAGGGTGTCGAAGTCGACCGTCACGCAGAACGGGGTGCCGATCTCGTCCTGCCGACGGTAGCGGCGACCGATGGCCTGCGAGTCGTCGAACTCCACCACCCAGCGCTTCCGCAGGTCGGCGGCGAGCTTCCGGGCCTTTGGCGAGAGCGCCTCGTTGCGGGACAGCGGCAGCACCGCCACCTTCACCGGGGCGAGCCGCGGGTCGAAGCGCATCACCGTGCGCTTGTCCACGCCGCCCTTGGTGTTCGGCGCCTCATCCTCGTCGTACGCCTCGAGCAGGAACGCCAGCACCGCACGGGTGAGGCCGGCCGCCGGCTCGATCACGTACGGGACCCAGCGCTCGCCCTTGGCCTGGTCGAAGTAGGACAGGTCGACACCGGAGTGCTTGCTGTGCGTGGCGAGATCGAAGTCGGTGCGGTTGGCGATGCCCTCCAGCTCCGCGAACTCGGTCCCACCGAACTGGAACCGGTACTCGATGTCGACGGTGCGCTTCGAGTAGTGGGAGAGCTTCTCCTGCGGGTGCTCGTAGCGACGCAGGTTACGCTCGCTGAGGCCGAGGTCGAGGTACCAGTTCCAGCGCTCGGCGAGCCAGTACTCGTGCCAGCCCTCGTCGGTGCCCGGTTCGACGAAGAATTCCATCTCCATCTGCTCGAACTCGCGGGTCCGGAAAATGAAGTTCCCCGGGGTGATCTCGTTGCGGAAGGACTTGCCGGTCTGGGCGATACCGAACGGCGGCTTCTTGCGCGCCACCGTCTCGACGTTCTTGTAGTTGACGAAGATGCCCTGCGCGGTCTCCGGCCGCAGGTAGTGCAGACCCTCGTCGCTCTCCACCGGGCCCAGGTGGGTCTTCATCAGACCGTTGAACATCCGCGGCTCGGTGAAGGTGCCCTTGTTTCCGCAGTTCGGGCAGTTCAGCTCGGTCAACGAGGCCGGCGGACGACCATGCTTGGCCTCGTACGCCTCCTCCAGGTGGTCGGCCCGGAACCGCTTGTGGCAGGACTGGCACTCGGTCAGCGGGTCCACGAACGCGTCCAGGTGGCCGGAGGCGGCCCAGACATCACGGGCCAGGATCACCGCGGAGTCGAGGCCCACCACGTCGTCACGCTGCTGCACCATGCTCCGCCACCACTGCCGGCGGACGTTCTCCTTCAGCTCCACACCGAGCGGGCCGTAGTCCCACGCCGAACGGGTACCCCCGTAGATCTCGCTGGACGGGAAGACGAATCCCCGACGCTTGGCGAGGCTGACAACGGCGTCGATACGGTCTGCAGGCATTTTTCCTCCTACGCCGGCTGGCGGTCGGCGGGGACAGTACGGGATGGAGCGAGGCTCGGGACAACGGTATGACCGGCGACGTCCTGAGCCAAGGAGAATACCGGGAGCGGTTCAGCTGACCCCGCATACCTCCAGTTGACCGGTCTGCTCGTTCTGCTTGAGGTTCACCCGTTGGCGATCGCGGTCGCCGTCGCTGAGGGTGACCTCGACCGGCAGGGTCAGGTTGGTCTGGTCGAGCTCGCCGATCCGGAACGAGGTCACCTGCGGCCCGTCGGCGGCCCGCCGTTCGAACTCCCGCCGCGACTCCTGCCGCCGCGCCTGTGCACAGAGCTGGTCGTAGGCGGCACCGTATTCGCGTTTCACCAGCGCCTGGTAGTAGTCGGTGGAGACGGCACGCCCCTGTTCGTCGAACGCCTGCACGGTGCTCACAAAGAACCCGACCACCGCCGCACCGCCACCGCCGCAGCAGAGCGCCAACGCGACCGCCCCGACGCCGAGTCCCAGCCAGATCCGGGTGCGACGGCCCTCGACCGGCGGCGCCGCGAACGGTGGTGCGACACCGGGGCCGGCGGGCGGGTTCGGCACTCCCGGCCCTGGGGGTGGGCCGGGCACGCCAGGGGGTGTGGCGCCGTCTTGCGGGCCGGGCACGGCGGGGGGTGCGGCGCCGTCTTGCGGGCCGGGCACCGACGGGTGCGGTGAGGGAGCGGCCGGTCCGGGAGCGGTCATGGGATCAATGTAGTGCGTATCGCTCACCGGTACGGATCGGCCGCCCGATCGCTCGCCGTCACGACCACGTCGGCGCCGGGCGCGGCGGTGGCGAGGGCTTCGTAGGCCGACGGTTCGTCGACCGACTCGGCGAGCAACGGAACCGCGGTGATCTTGACGTCGAAGCCACCGAGCGCTCGCCGATAGGTGCCGACCGACTCCCACTCGGTGAGCAGGCACCAGTGGCGCGGGCCGTCCAGCGCGCGGACGAGTTGCCCGCGCAGGTATCCGGGGCGGGCCGCGAGCGCCGCGAGTGCGGCGTGCGCTCGCGCGGTGAAGTCGTCAACGACATCGGGCTCGACCACGAACCGGTTGGTGACCAACACCGGCTACCTCCTCGTAGAGTCTGTGGGATGCAGCGTACGCAGCACCGAATAGCGAGCCGGCTGGCCCGGGCAAACCCGACGGCAGTCTTCTTGGTCACCCTGGTGGTGGTGCTGGTCGCGCTCTTCACTCCGGGGGTGATCGGCGGGCTGCTCACCCTCGCCCTCGCGGCGGTCGTGGCCGCGCTGGTGGTCACCACGGGGGCGAGCCAGCCGACACGGCTACGGGTGGTCCGGCTCCTGGTGCTGACGCTGCTGATCACCGCCGGGCTGGTCAAGCTCCTCTGACATGCACTCATGCGTTTTTGACAATCATTATCATTGTTGCGGACAGTTGCCCTCATGAACAACCGCCGTGCTCCACGTGCCCTGGCCGCCGCCTCCGCCGCCCTACTCACGCTCGGCGCCGCCGCCTGCTCCGACAAGCCGGTCGATGCTGACCCGCAGCGGGTTGACGTGGTCGCCGCGTTCTACCCACTCCAGTTCCTGGCCCAGCAGATCGGCGGAGACGCGGTAGCCGTCAGTAACCTGGTCAAGCCCGGCGCCGAGCCCCACGACGTCGAGTTGAGCCCGAGCCAGGTCGGAGATGTGGCCGGGGCGGAGCTGATCGTCTACCTCAAGGGCTTCCAACCGCAGGTGGACGAGGCCGTGCAGCAGAACTCCGCCGACCGGGCGTTCGATGTCACCACCGTCGAGCCGCTGCTCGACGCCACCGCCGACAACCACGACCACGGCCACGAGGACGAGGGCGGGCACGAGGGCGAGAGCGACGCCGAGACCCCGGCGGACCCGGACCACACGGCGGAGGCCGGCAGCAAGGACCCACACCTGTGGCTGGACCCCACCCGGCTCGCCACCGTCGGTGACCAGCTCGCCGACCGGCTCGCCCAGGCCGACCCCGAGCACGCCGACGACTACGCCGCCCGGGTGTCCGAACTCCGCGGCAAGCTGGAGCAGCTCGACGCGGAGTTCACCGCCGGCCTGAAGACCTGCCAGCGGCGGGAGATCGTGGTCAGCCACACCGCCTTCGGCTATCTGACCACGCGCTACCAGCTGGAGCAGATCGGCGTCACCGGGCTGAGCCCGGAGCACGAGCCGTCGCCGCAGCGGCTGGCCGAGGTGATCGAGGAGGCGAAGGAACACCAGGCCACCACGATCTTCTTCGAGACGTTGGTCAGCCCGAAGGTCGCCGAGACCATCGCGGCCCAGGTCGGGGCCGAGACCGCGGTGCTCGACCCACTCGAGGGGCTCGCCGCCGACAACAACGGGGACTACTTCTCGGTGATGCGGGCCAACCTCGCGACGCTGCGAACCGCGCTGGACTGCGCATGAGCGCACCCGTCATCACCGTCACGCGGGCGGCCATCGGCTACGAGGGCCGCGCCGTCCTGCGAGATGTCTCGCTGACCGTGACCAGCGGAGAGGTGGTGGCCGTGCTCGGCGCCAACGGCTCCGGCAAGTCCACCCTGACCCGGGCCGTGCTCGGGCTCGTCCCGCTCAGCTCCGGCTCCGTCGAGCTCTTCGACCAGCCGGCGCGGCGATTCCGTCAGTGGCACCGCATCGGGTACGTCCCGCAACGCCTCGGCGCCGGCGGCGGTGTGCCCGCCACCGTCGGCGAGGTGGTCGCGGCGGGGCGGCTGGCCCGCCGCGGCATCCTGCGGCCCCCCGGCCGCGCGGACCGGAGGGCGGTGGCGACCGCACTGGCGGCGGTCGGTCTCGCCGACCGGACCGGGGACCCGGTCTCCACCCTCTCCGGCGGCCAGCAGCAGCGCGTCCTCATCGCCCGGGCCCTGGCCGGCGAGCCGGAGCTGCTGATCCTCGACGAGCCGACCGCCGGCGTGGACGCGGCGAGCCAGGCGGCGTTCGCCGGAGCACTCCAAGAATTCGTCGCTGGCGGTGGCACCGTCCTGCTGGTCGCACACGAGCTGGGGCCACTGCGGCCGTTGATCTCCCGAGCCGTCGTCGTGCACGCCGGGGGGATCGCTCACGACGGCCCGGTGCCCGAGCCGGCCGGTCACCACGCCGACCCCGACCACGACCACGTGCACCCGCACGGTCCCAACGAGCCCGCCGGCCTCTGGAGCGCGTGAGATGGAACTCTTCCAGTACCCGTACATGCAACGTGCGCTGGTCGGCGCGCTGATCATCGGTCTGGCCGCCCCGGCGCTCGGCATCTACCTGGTGCAGCGGCGGCTGGCCCTGATCGGCGACGGCGTCGGGCACGTGGCGCTCACCGGCGTCGGCGCCGGCCTGCTGCTCAACCGCTCCCCGGTCCTGGTGGCAGTGATCGTGGCCAGCCTCGGCGCGATCACCATCGAGTTGGTCCGGGCCCGCGGTCGCACCTCCGGTGACCTGGCGCTCGCCCTGCTCTTCTACGGCGGCATCGCCGGCGGTGTGATGCTCGTCGGGCTCTCCGACAGCACCAGCGCGAGCCTCAACGCGTACCTCTTCGGCTCACTCTCCACGATCACCCCCACCGACCTGACCACGATCGCGGTGCTCGGCGCGGCGATCCTGGTCACCATGCTGGCGTTACGCCCAGCGCTCTTCGCGATCTGCCACGACGAGGAGTACGCCCGGGTCTCCGGGCTGCCCGTCCGTGCCCTCAACCTGCTCCTCGCGGTCGCCACGGCAGTCACCGTCACCATCGCGATGCGTGCGGTCGGCGTCCTGCTGATCAGCGCGCTGATGGTGGTGCCGGTCGCCGCCGCCCAGCAGGTCACCCGCGGTTTCCGCAGCACGATGACGGCCGCCATGACACTCGGGCTCTTCGCCGCCGGATCGGGGGTGTACGTGGCGGCCAACGCCGACACCGCCCCCGGCGCGTCGGTGGTGCTGATGGCGATCGCCTCGTTCGCGGTGGTGGCGCTCGCCGGCGTGGGCTGGCGGACGCTGCGACGACGGCGGGTCGCCGCGGCGGATCCATCGGCTGTGGAGCCGCACGAGGTGGTGCTGAGCCAGTCCTGACCAACGGCGTACCCCTGGGATTGGTTACCGTTATCTCTGTGAGCAGCGAGTCCGGCTACGACGCCTTCGAGGGGGCGAGCGAGCTGCTGCGCGCCCTCTCCGCCCCGATCCGGCTGGCCATCGTCAGCCAACTCGCCGAGGGCGAACGGTGCGTACACGAGCTGGTTGACCAACTCGGTGCCGCGCAGCCGCTGGTCTCCCAGCATCTGCGGGTGCTCCGCGGTGCCGGGGTGGTGCGGGGTTCCCGACGCGGGCGGGAGATCGCCTACACGCTGGTTGACGAACACGTCGCACACATCGTGGCGGACGCGGTCAGCCACGCCGGCGAGCACACCACCCCCACCTGAGGGCTCACCTCGGGTCGCGGACCCGGGCCACGATCGCGTCGGCGAGCGGCGCTGGGGCCCGGTCCGGAATCCAGTGGCTCACCCCGGTCAGCTCGACGAAGCGGTAGGCGCCGGTCACGTGGGCGGCGCAGGCCTCAGCGGCGGTGCGGCCGATCGCGATGTCCCGGTCGCTCCAGACGTACGTCGTCGGCACCGACACCGGCCCGACGGCCGCCAGGTCCCCGCGGGACATCGCCCGGTACCAGTTCAGGGCGGCGCTCAACGCGCCCGGAGCGCGCATCGGCTCGACGTACGCGGCCACCCGGTCGGCGTCGCCGGCTCCGGCCAGCATCCGACGCAGCCCGGTCGCCCGCAGCGCCAGCAACACCGTCTCCGCCGTTCCTTCTCGCCGAAACAGCCGCATGTACGCCGAGCGGGCCCGCTGCGACCGGTCGCTGCGCAGGGCGTGGGCCAAGGCCGCCGGGTGCGGCACGGAGACCGCGGTCAGCGAGCGCACCCGGGCCGGATGGTCGGCGGCGAGGGCCCAGCTGACCGCCGCGCCCCAGTCATGTCCGACCACGTGCGCAGCGGCGACGCCGAGGCGCTCCAGCACCGCCACCACGTCGTCGACCAGCTCACCGAGGCGGTACGCGGAGACCGCCGCCGGACGGGCGCCGGGCGAGTAGCCACGCTGATCGAGGGCGTACGTGCGCAGCCCGGCAGCGTGCAGGAGCGGCACCACGTCGGCCCACTCCCCACTGTGCTGGGGAAAGCCGTGCAGCAGGAGTACCGGCGGGCCGGCCGCCGGGCCACCGACATGGAGATCGAAGGCGAAACCTCGGACATCGACATGCATGATCGGCAGCCTACTCGGGGGTCACCGAAGGGCCCCCGCCGAACTGCACCAATGCCACTTTGTTGAAAGATTTTCGGAGGTGCTAGCGTCGGTCGCACATTTTCACCTCCGACAGGGGAGCGCACAGCGCTGAGAGTGTGGGCAACGTCCCACAGACCCTCGAACCTGATCTGGGTAATGCCAGCGCAGGGAGTTCGGTCGGCCTTCAGCCGTGCCGTCGTCCGGCCGCACCGGACGTAGATGTGCCCCCTCCTGTTTCCCGGAGCAGACAGGGAAGACCGATGAAAAAAGTCAATGTAGCAACCAACCGCTGGCGCACCGTCGATGTCGTCGTCGCCGCTGTCATCGCCGTCACCTTCGGCGTCATCTTCTGGGCCTGGGGACTGCTCTGGAACGTCGTCACCCCGGCGTTCGCCTTCCTGCCGGCGACCCAGGCCATCATGTACGGCGTCTGGCTGCTCCCGGCGGTCCTCGGCGGCCTGGTGATCCGCCGTCCCGGCGCGGCATTCTTCTGCGAGGCGGTGGCCGCAGTGGTGTCCACACTGCTCGGCAACGAGTGGGGCAGCACCACCATCGTCCAGGGCATGGTCCAGGGGCTCGGCGCCGAGCTGGCCTTCGCCGCCTTCCGCTACCGCTCCTTCCGACTGCCCACGGCGCTGCTCGCGGGTGCGCTGGCCGGCCTCGGCGCGGCTATCTTCGACTTCTTCGCCTGGACCCACTTTTACGCAATGTTCAGCTACCGAATCCCGTACGCGCTGCTGACAGTCGCCAGCGCCGCCGCCATCGCCGGGGTCGGCGCCCGGCGCCTGACCCAAGCCCTGGCCAAAACGGGCGTGCTGGACCGGTTCCCCGCCGGCCGCGAACGCTTCACCATCTGAGCACCGTGGCAAGCACAAGGTCGTCGCCGCAGACCGCGCCCGGGCGTGCCAGCAGCGCCCGGCGCGGTGTGCCCAGGATCAGCAACCAGCTCCGGGGCGGTGGCCGGTGAGCGCGGTCCGGTTGCGAGGCTTCGGGTGGCGGCACGCGGGGCGGAAGCGGTGGGCCGTACGCGGGCTCGACCTGCGGATCGAGCACGGCGAACGGGTCCTCCTGCTGGGGACCTCCGGGGCGGGTAAGAGCACCCTGCTCGCCGCGCTGGCCGGGCTGCTACCGGAGGACTCCGGCGAGCAGGAAGGCACCGTCGAGGTTGACGGCCGGGACCCGCGCACGGCCCGAGAAGAGGTCGGCCTGCTCTTCCAGGACCCGCAGACCCAGCTGGTGATGGCGCGCTGCGGTGACGACGTCGCCTTCGGCCCCGAAAACCGCGGGCTACCCGCCGAGCAGATCTGGCCCCGGGTGGACGAGGCCCTGCGCCGGGTTGGTTTCCGCTACGGCCGGGACCGATCGACCGCTGCTCTCTCCGGCGGCGAGCAGCAGCGCCTCGCCCTCGCCGGGGTGCTCGCGCTCCGCCCGAGCCTGCTGCTACTCGACGAGCCGACCGCCAACCTGGACCCGGCCGGTGCGGCGCTGATCCGGGACGCGGTCGCCACGGCGCTCGACGCCGACACCACCCTGCTCCTCGTCGAGCACCGGCTCGCCGAGGCGCTGCCGCTGGTCGACCGGGTGGTCGTACTGGCGCCGGGCGGCGGTGTCCAAGCCGACGGCACCCCACAGGCGGTCTTCGCCGCGCACGGCGAGGCGCTCGCCGCCGAGGGGGTCTGGGTGCCGGGCTGTCCGACGCCCCTGCGGCGGGCCACCACCGCCGCCGGGACGGAGTTACTCGCCGCCGACGACCTCGCCCTGCCGCCCCGGCTGGCCAGTATCTCCCTCACCGTACGGGCCGGCGAGGCGCTCGCCGTCCAGGGACCCAACGGGGCCGGAAAGTCCACCCTGGCTCTCCTGCTGGGTGGGCTGCTCGCACCGAGGGCGGGCCGGATCACCGCGACCGCGGAGCTGGCCGGCGCGGACGCCCGCACCCCGCCGCACCGATGGCGGGCGCCGGCGCTGGTGGGCCGGATCGGTTCGGTCTTCCAGGACCCGGAGCACCAGTTCGTCACCACCACCGTCGCCGACGAACTGGCGCTGGGCCCACGCCGGACCGGCCGAACCGAGGCGCAGGTCCGCGCCACCGTGGACGCGCTGCTCGACCGGCTCCGCCTGACGGCGCTCGCCGAGGCCAACCCGTACACCCTCTCCGGTGGCGAGGCGCGGCGGCTGAGCGTGGCGACGGCCCTGGCCACCGCGCCCCGCCTGCTCGTCTGCGACGAGCCCACCTTCGGCCAGGACCGGCGAACCTGGCAGGAGTTGGTGGAGCTCTTCGCCGAGCTGCGCGACGACGGGCACGGGCTGGTCACGGTGACCCACGACCCGGAGTTCGTCGCCGCGCTCGCCGACCGCCAGGTACGGCTCGACCATCCGCTGAGCGCGCCGTGATCAACCTTGAACCCGTGACCCGACCGGACGCCCCGCTGGCCCGACGCAACCCGGTGGCGAAGCTGGCAGCGGCGCTGCTCTGCTCGTTCATCCTGATCGCCACCCTCGACCCGGTGACGCCGGCCATCGCCATCGCCTTCGAGCTGGCCCTGCTGCCGCTGTTCGGCGTACGGCTCCGGGTACTCGCCCGCCGGGCGATGCCGCTGCTGTTCAGCGCCGTCGGCGTCCTCGTCACGCTGGTGCTCTTCGCCGCCGAGCGCTCCGGACGAATCCTCGCCGAGGCCGGCCCATTCCTGATCACCTCCGGCGTGCTGATCACCGCGCTCGGTCTGGTGTTGCGCATGTTCGCGGTGGCCCTGCCGGGATTGATCGTGGTGGCGACCACTGACCCGACCGACCTTGCCGACGCGCTGGTGCAAAATGCCAAACTGCCCGCCCGCTTCGCCTACGGGGCGCTGGCGGCGTTCCGGTTGGTGCCGTTGCTCGCCCAGGAGTGGCAAATGATCAGCATGGCGCGGCGGGCCCGGGGCGTTGACGCCGGCCGTAATCCGCTGGCCCGGCTGCGGCTCTTCGGATCGACCGCGTTCACGCTACTGGTCGGTGCGATCCGCCGCGGAACCCGACTCGCCGTGGCGATGGACGCGCGGGGCTTCGACGCCATGACTCCCCGGTCGATGGCCCGCCGCCAACACTTCGGCCGCGCCGACGGTCTCCTGATCGCTGGTGCGGCGGTACTGGCCGGCACCGCGCTCACAGTCAGCATCGCCGTCGGCGCGTTCCGCCCCCTGATCGGCTGACCACCAGGCTCAGCGCAGCGCCGGGTGAGGTGGGTGCGGGCCAGCCGAACGTGGAGCGCGATACGGTCACAGACGGAGATCGAGGCGGAGGTGGCACGGATGAACGGGCAGGCACAGATCGGCGTTACCGGGCTGGCGGTGATGGGGCGGAACCTCGCCCGGAACCTGGCCCGCAACGGCTTCGTCGTGGCGGTACACAACCGCTCCCCGGAACGGACCCGCCGGCTGGTCGCCGAGCACGGCGAGGAGGGGCGGTTCGTCCCCACCGACTCGCTGGCCGACCTGGTCGCCGCGTTGGAGCGCCCCCGGGCGGTCATCACGATGGTCAAGGCCGGCGCCCCGACCGACGCCGTCATCGACGAATTGGTGCCGCTGCTCGATGCCGGTGACATCGTCGTCGACTGCGGCAATGCCCACTTCGCCGACACCCGGCGGCGCGAGGAGGCGCTGCGCAAGCAGGGGCTGCACTTCGTCGGCACCGGTGTTTCCGGTGGCGAGGAGGGCGCGTTGTGGGGGCCGAGCATCATGCCCGGCGGCTCGGCCGAGTCCTACCAGAAGCTGGGGCCGATCTTCGAACAGATCGCGGCGCAGGTGGACGGCGAGCCCTGCTGCCGGCACATCGGGCCGGACGGAGCCGGCCACTTCGTCAAGATGGTCCACAACGGCATCGAGTACGCCGACATGCAGCTCATCGCCGAGGCGTACGACCTCCTACGAGTTGGTCTGGACGCGACCCCGGCCGAGCTGGCGGAGATCTTCCAAGAGTGGAACTCCGGCGAGCTGGAGTCGTACCTCATCGAGATCACCGCTGAGGTGCTCGGGCACACCGACCCCAGCACCGGGCAGGCCTTCGTGGACATCGTGCTCGACCAGGCGGAGCAGAAGGGCACCGGACGCTGGACCGTACAGAACGCCCTGGACCTGGGCGTCCCGATCACCGGCATCGCCGAGGCGACGTTCGCGCGTTCCCTCTCCGGGCATGCCGACCAGCGAGCGGCCATCCGCCGCGCGTTCGCCGGCACGGGACCGACGTGGCAGGTCGAGGAGCGGGCCGACTTTATCGAGGACGTCCGGCGCGCGCTGCTGGCCAGCAAGATCGTCGCGTACGCGCAGGGCTTCGACCACATTCGGGCCGGTAGCCAGGAATACGACTGGGACATCGACCTGGGCGGCACCGCCACGATCTGGCGGGGCGGGTGCATCATCCGGGCGCACTTCCTCGACCAGATCCGGCAGGCGTACGACGACCAGCCCGACCTGCCCACGCTGCTGGTGGCGCCGTGGTTCGCCGACGCCGTACGCGCCGGGTTGTCGGGGTGGCGGCGCGTGGTCGCCGAGGCTGCCCAGGCCGGTGTGCCCACCCCCGCGTTCGCCTCGTCGCTGTCCTACTTCGACGCGCTGCGCGCGAACCGACTACCGGCGGCCCTGATCCAGGGCCTGCGGGACAACTTCGGCGCCCACACCTACCGCCGGATTGACCGCGACGGCTCCTTCCACACCCTCTGGGCCGGCGACCGCAGTGAGGTCGAAGCCTGATTCCCCAGGGTCCGAATCAGGTGGCCGGCGCCACCGGGTTCGGCAGCGCTCCGCCGAACCGACGGTCCCGCTGGGCATAGAGCTCACAGGCGTACCAGAGGTGCCGACGGTCGAAGTCCGGCCAGAGCGTGTCCAGGAAGACCAGTTCGGCGTAGGCGCTCTGCCAGAGCATGAAGTTGGAGGTGCGTTGCTCTCCGGAGGGGCGCAGGAAGAGATCCACGTCGGGGACCTCCGGGTGGTAGAGGTAGCGGGCCACGGTCTTCTCGGTGACCTTGGCCGGGTCGAGCCGGCCGGCCGCGACCTCCCGGGCGATCGCGGCGGCGGCGTCGGCGATCTCGGCCTGCCCGCCATAGTTGACGCAGAACTGCAGGGTGAGCGTCGAGTTGCCGCGGGACATCTCCTCGGCCGCCTGCAACTCCGAGATGACGCTCTTCCACAGCCGCCCGGACCGGCCTGACCAGACGACCCGTACGCCCAGATCGACAAGTTGGTCGCGGCGGCGGCGGATCACGTCCCGGTTAAAGCCCATCAGGAAACGCACCTCGTCCGGCGAACGCCGCCAGTTCTCCGTCGAGAACGCGTACGCCGACAGGTACGGGATGCCCAGTTCGATCGCGCCCTCGACGGCGTCGAAGAGGGAGAACTCTCCCGCCTCATGCCCTTTCGTACGCGGGAGCCCGCGCTCCTTGGCCCACCGGCCATTGCCGTCCATCACCACCGCGACGTGCCGCGGCAACGCCTCGGCGGGCAGCGCCGGTGGCCGGGCGCCAGACGGGTGGGGGGTGGGCGGCACCGGTGCACGGCCGGTTCGCCTGGTCGATCGGATCACTCGGTCTACTCCCTGTCCACGCCGACCGCGGCCGGCCCGACTCCGCCGGTCGGCGTCCCGACCGCGCCGGCGGCCGGACCGCCCCGGTCCACCAGCGGCAGCGAGCGTAGCGCGCGCTCCAGATGCCACTGCAGGTGCGCCGCGACCAGCCCGCTGCACTCCCGGCGAACACCGTTCTCGGCGGCGTCGGCAACGCGCCAGTCACCGCTGGTCAGCGCGGTCATCAGGTCAATGGTGGCCGGTGCGGGGTGGGCCGCGCCGGGCGGCCGACAGTCGAGGCAGACGGCGCCGCCGGCCGGGACGGAGAAGGCCCGGTGCCGCCCTGGCGTGCCGCAGACCGCGCAACCGGCCAGCGCCGGCGCCCACCCGGCCAGGGCCATGCCGCGCAGCAGGTACGCGTCCAGCACCAGGGTCGCGGCGTGCTCCCCGCCGGCCAGCGCGCGCAGCGCCCCCAGGGTGAGCTGGAACAACCGCAGCGACGGTTCCCGCTCGACCGGGGTGAGCCGCTCCGCGGTCTCACAGACCGCACTCGCCGCCGTGTAGCGGGGGTAGTCGCCGAGGAGGCGCTTGCCGTACAGGTCAATGCCCTCGACCTGGCTGACCGTGTGCAGCGAGCTGCCCTGCTGGCCCTTCGGGTCGCCGGCGAGTTGCAGGTCGACATGGCCGAAGGGCTCCAGCCGGGCGCCGAACTTGCTGGTGATCCGGCGCACCCCGCGGGCCACCGCGCGCAGCCGCCCGTGCCGACGGGTGAGCAGGGTGATGATGCGATCCGACTCGCCGAGCTTCTGCACGCGCAGCACCACCGCGTCGTCGCGGTAGAGCTGTCGGCGATACCCGGCCATCGGATCATTCTCCCTCAGGGGGACAGCTCCGGGTCGGCTCGGGGTGGCCGCGGGGCCGGTGGGTCATCGTGCGTTGCTCTCCACGCTCCCGGTCTGCACGCGCTCGTACTCCGCCGACCGGGGTGCCGGCACCGTCGGCTGCTTCCGCGCCGTCCCGGCCTGGTCCGCCGAAGCGGCTGCGGTCTGCTCCGCTGCCCCCTCGGGCGGGGCAGCCGCCCCCTCAGACATGGCTGTCGCCTCCTCAGACGTGACAGCCGCCCCCTCAGACGTGGCTGTCGCACCCGCAGGCGTAGCAGCCGCTCGCCGTCCGAAGCCGGGGATCAACTCCGGCCGGCGCCGGGCCGCGATGTCCTCAACCCAGCCGACGAGCAGGATGACGACCCCGAGCAGGGCGAAGACCAGCACCACCCGGATGGCCAGGCCGAGCAGATTCTGGTGCGACCAACCGACCACGTCCACCAGCGGGGTGAGCGCTGCCACGAAGGCCATGTGCCACAGGTACACGGTGAGTGCGCGCCGGTTGGTCAGAGTGACCAACCGACTGAAGATCGCGTTGCGGTCGATCCACGCCGTTCTCGCCGGCTCCCGCCCGAGCACGACCAGGATGACACCGGCCGACCAGAGGGCGTTGGCGAGCGGATTGCCGTTGAGGTCCAGCCCCTTGGTGCCAGGCTGGGTCAGGTTCCACCAGCCGCCGAGGGCGACCAGAACGATCGCGGTCGGCCACAGGACGCGGTTGGCGAGTCGGCGCAGCATCCCCGCCTGGTGGGCGAAGCCCACCATCCACGCCCCGAAGTACAGGCCGAACTGCTGCACCACCATCGGCGGATTCGGGTACAGCCCTAGTTCGATCGCCACAGTCAGCGCGTACGGGGCGATCAGAGTGGGCAGCGGGAACCGACGGAACAACCACAACGCCAGCGGCGAGGCGAGGACAAACCAGAGATAGTTGCGCAGGTACCAGATCGGGCCCAGCACCGGGATTCCCCAGTCGTTCCGCGGCGGGTCGGCCACCGGGAAGAGCCAGAGCAGGAGATCGGGGGTGAACGGCAGCCCGGTGAGCAGCATTGCGGGCACCAGGATCGCACCGAGCATCCAGAACGACGGCAGCAGCCGCCGCAACCGACGACCGACCGCCGCTGTCCCGAACCGATGCAGGGACGCCGCCATCAGCGATCCGGCCAGCGCGAACATCACCGACATCGCGGGAAAGACCAGCGTCATGGTGGCCCACCCCGTTACGTGGTAGACCACGACCCGGACGACGGCGAGAGCACGCAGCAGGTCTAGGTAACGATTTCGCATCAGCTCGCAACTGTTTCCGGTGAGGGGAGGGCAACAGTCCCCTACCTTCCGCTGGCGACCGGAAAAGTGCGAGCCCGCCGGAAGAAAAAGTGAACTTCCTCATTAACTCGTCGAAGCCGACAAGTCACCCGGAACTCCCGGCGGTAAGCCGTGGCTGCGGCTAAAAGCCGAGCTTACGGAGCTGCTTCGGGTCCCGCTGCCAGTCCTTCGCCACCCGGACGTGCAGGTCGAGGTAGACCCGGGTGCCGAGCAGCTCCTCGATCTGCCGCCGCGCCCGGATCCCGACGTCCCGGAGCCGGCTGGCCCGGTGCCCGATCACGATCGCCTTCTGGCTCGGCCGCTCGACGTACACATCAGCGTAGATCTTGATGACCCGTTCCGCGGGGATCATCTCCTCCACCACCACCGCGATGGAGTGGGGCAGCTCGTCGCGCACGCCCTCCAGCGCCGCCTCCCGGATCAGCTCGGCGACCAGCACCTGCTCCGGTTCCTCGGTGAGCATGTCGTCCGGGTAGAGCTGTGGTGACTCCGGCAGGTAGCGGGTCATCACGTCCACCAGCGTGTCGACCTGATGCCCGGAGACCGCGCTGACCGGCACGACCTCCGCGAAGTCCGCCAGTTCACTCACCGCGACCAGCTGCTTGGCCAGCTGCTCCCGGTCGACCAGGTCGGTCTTCGTCACCACCGCGAGCACGGTCGCCTTCAGCTCGGCGAGCTCACCTGTAATGAAGCGGTCGCCCCGGCCGATCGGCTCGTCCGCCGGGATGCAGAGGCCGATCACATCAACCTCGCTCCACGTCTGCCGTACCAGATCGTTGAGGCGCTCGCCGAGCAGCGTCCGGGGCCGGTGCAGGCCCGGCGTGTCAACCAGGACGAGCTGCGAGTCGGGCCGGTGCAGCACCGCCCGGATGACGTGTCGGGTTGTCTGCGGCTTGCTCGAGGTGATGGCGATCTTCTGCCCGACGATCGCGTTGGTCAACGTCGACTTGCCGGCGTTTGGCCGTCCCACAAAGCAGCCAAAGCCCGCCCGGTACGGCTGCCGAAGGTTCTCGGAAGTCACTCGGCCACCGTCCCGAGGAGCGTGCCATCCGGGGCCGCCACGTGGATCGGCGCGTCGGCAGCGAGGTCACGGACCGCCGCATGGCCGGCGCCGTCCAGCGTTGACGCCTCGGTCACCACCGCCGCGGCCTCCAGCCGGGTACAGCCAGCCGCCGCTGCCGCGGCCACAGCGAGCTGAAGTGCGGTCAACGCCAGCGAAGGCAGCGAGACGCTCGCCGCGGCGTACGTCCGGCCGTCCTGGTCCCGGACCGCGGCACCTTCGACGGCACCGACCCGACCCCGCGCCCCCCGGGCCAGGACGACCAGTTTGGCGTCCTCGGCGGTCAGCTCCATCGGGGTGAAACCGGTAGTCGGTACGGCGGGTGACTCAGGCATCGGCGGGTTGCCTCTCCTCGGCTTGGTCGGTGTCGTCCGGAGCGTCGGCGGATCTGCCACGCCCCGGATCGTGCTGTTGGTCGGCCGGCTCCACCCGGCGCACCAGGACCGTGTCGATCCGGTTGCGCCGCCCGGTGGTGCCCTCAGCCAGCAGCCGCAGACCGGCCACCTCAACCTGGGCGCCGGGGATCGGAACCCGGCCCAGGGACTGCGCGAGTAGGCCGCCCACCGTCTCCACCTCGTCGCTGGGCAGCTCGGTGTCGAACAACTCGCCGAGGTCCTCCACGGGTAGCCGCGCGGTGACCCGGACCGCATCGTCGTCGAGGTGCTCGACCGGCGGACGCTCAACATCGTACTCGTCGGTGATCTCGCCGACGATCTCCTCCAGGATGTCCTCGATCGTGACCAGTCCGCCGGTCCCGCCGTACTCGTCAACGACGATCACCAGGTGGTTCCGGGCAGCCTGCATCTCCGAGAGAAGGTCGTCAACCGGCTTGGACTCCGGCACGAAGGTGGCCGGGCGCATCAGTTCGGCCACCGGGAGACGCCGATCCTCCGGGGCGCCGCCCTGCGTACGCCGGATCAGATCTTTCAGGTAGAGCACGCCGAGCACATCGTCAACACTCTCGCCGATGACCGGGATGCGGGAGAAGCCGGAACGCAGAAAGAGCGCCAGGGCCTGGGAGAGCATCTTGTGCCGCTCGATCCAGACCATCTCGGTACGCGGCACCATCACCTCGCGGACGATGGTGTCACCGAGCGCGAAGACCGAGTGGATCATCTGCCGCTCGCCATGCTCCACCACGCCGCGCTGCTCGGCCAGATCAACCAGTTCGCGCAGCTCCACCTGGGTGGCGAAGGGACCTTCCCGGAAACCGCGCCCCGGGGTGACCGCGTTACCGATCAGGATCAACAGCGAGGCGAGGGGGTTGAGCGCCCGACCCAGCCAACGCACCAGCGGCGCCACCCCGCGACCCACCGCGTAGGCGTGCTGCCGGCCGATGGTGCGCGGTCCGACGCCGACCACCACGAAGCTGACCACAGTCATCGCCCCGGCGGTCACCACCGCGGCCAGCCAGCCGGCGCCGAGCGAGTCGACCGCGACCAGGGCTACCAGGGTGGTCGCGCTCAACTCAGCGAGCAGCCGCAACAGCAGCAGCAGGTTGAGGTGCCGGACCACGTCCCCGGCGACGGACTGCAACGCTCGGGCACCCCGGGCTCCGTCGCGGACCAACTCGGCCGCCCGGGCCGGCGAGACCGCGGCAAGCGCCGCCTCGGTCATCGCGATCAGGCCGGCGAGGACCACCAGCCCTGCCGCGAGGAATACCAACTGCACGTCGGGGAGGCCGGACGTACCGGCCGACGCTGCGGCAAGAGAGGCCATCATCGTGACCGGGTCGACCGCCAACTCACCAGCAGCCGGCCTTGGAGGGCGAACATCTCCCGCTCCTCCTCCGGCTCGGCGTGGTCGTAGCCGAGCAGGTGCAGCACCCCGTGCACGGTGAGTAGATACAGCTCATCGGCGGTGGAGTGACCCGCGGTGGCCGCCTGCTTCGCGGCCACCTCGGGGCAGAGCACGATGTCACCGAGCAACGCCGGCTCGGCGCCGATGGTGGCGTTCTCCCCCGGCCCATGGTCAACGCTGCCCTCGTCCATCGGGAAGGCGAGAACATCGGTGGGGCCGTCCCCGCCCATCCAGCGATGGTTCAACTCGGCCATGTAGTCGATATCGACAAGCAACACAGACAGCTCAGCGAGCTGGTTGACCCCCATTTCGTCGAGGGCATGCCGGGCGACGGCGAGTAGCGCGTCGGTGTCGACGTCAACCCCGGACTCATTGGCAATCTCGATGGACACTGTCTTCCTTCGCTTCGTTAGCGGCGCCGACCGGCGCGGCCACCCTGGGTGGGCCGCCCGGGCACCGCCTGCACGCTCTTCGCCTGCTGACTTTCCCGCTCCACGTCCCAGCGGGCGTACGCGTCAACGATCTCCCCGACCAGCCGGTGTCGGACCACGTCCGAGCTGGAGAGCTGGGCGAAGTGCACGTCCGCCACGTCAGTGAGGATCTCCCGAACGACCCGCAGGCCACTGGTCGTCCCGCCGGGAAGGTCCACCTGGGTGATATCGCCGGTAACAACGATCTTGGAACCGAAGCCGAGCCGGGTGAGGAACATCTTCATCTGCTCGGGCGTGGTGTTCTGCGCCTCGTCCAGGATGATGAACGCGTCATTGAGCGTACGACCTCGCATGTACGCCAGCGGCGCCACCTCGATCGTGCCCGCCGCCATCAGCTTCGGGATCGACTCCGGGTCGAGCATGTCGTGCAACGCGTCGTACAGCGGTCGCAGATACGGGTCGATCTTCTCGTTCAGCGTGCCGGGCAGGAAGCCCAGCCGCTCGCCCGCCTCGACCGCCGGCCGGGTGAGAATGATCCGGTTGACCTGCTTGGCCTGCAGCGTCTGGACCGCCTTCGCCATCGCCAGGTAGGTCTTGCCGGTGCCGGCCGGACCGATGCCGAAGACGATGGTGTGCGCGTCGATGGCGTCAACGTAACGCTTCTGCCCGAGCGTCTTGGGGCGAATGGTGCGACCACGCCGGGAGAGGATGTTGAGCGTCAGGACCTCGGCGGGCCGCTCGGCGCTGCCCTGCTCGAGCATGCCAACGGTGCGCCGAACGGCGTCGGTGGTCAGCGTCTCACCTTTCTCGATGAGTTCGATCAGTTCGCCGAAGAGCCGCTCGGCGAGAGCGTTGTCCGCGGGTGCGCCGGTGATCGTGATCTCGTTACCCCGAACATGCACGTCACTGCTCACGGAGCGCTCGACCAGTCGCAGGATCTCGTCCCCGGCACCGAGGAGATTGACCATGATCTTCGGTTCCGGGACGGTAATCCTGGTTTGTGCCCGGGGCGGGCCGGGAGGTGGGGTGCTGGTCATAGGTTGGGCCGAGTGGCCCTGAGCCACCTGCTCTCGATCTCGGCGCCGGGCCGGTCGCCGCGGCGTGCTGGGCGTTGCCCCCATCGTATCGGGTCAACCGCCAGGGCACCTCGCCCAATTCCCCTGCCCGACATCGGCCGGCCGGTCCCCACCGGCGTCAACTGAGGTTGCTCGTCAGCATCGGCCCGAGCGGCGCACCGCCGAGCAGGTGCGCGTGGACGTGGAAAACCTCCTGGCCGCCGTACGTCCCGGTGTTGAAGAGCAACCGGAAGCCGTCACCGAGCAGTCCCTCCTCCTCGGCCACCGCGGCGGCGGTGGCGAGCACCTCGGCGGCGAGCCCCGGATCCCCCTCCGCCAGGGTGGCCACGTCGGCATAGTGCTCCTTCGGGATCACCAGCACGTGCACCGGAGCCTTCGGATCGATGTCACGGAACGCGAGAGTTGTCCGGGTCTCCCGGAGAACGGTGGCGGGAATCTCACCGGCGACGATCCGGCAGAACAGACAGTCAGTTGTGCTCACCGGGGCAGTGTAAGGAAACGCTCCGGTCACCGCCGCCCAGAGCGGAAGAACCTGCGCTACCAGCGGCCAAGACGGGCGGCGAGCACCGAAAGCGCCGCCACTCCGGCGGTGGAGGTACGCAGCACCGACGGGCCCAGACGCACCGTCCGGGCTCCAGCCTCGGCGAAGGCGGCCAGTTCGGCCGGGGCAACGCCGCCCTCGGGGCCGACCACCAGCACGATCTCGCCGCGGTCGGGCAGCTCCGCGGTGACCAGACGCTCCCCCGCCTGCTCGTGCAGAACGAACGCCGCCGCAGCGCCGGCGATCCGGCCGGCCACCTCGGAGGTGGCTTCGGCCGGTGCGCCGGTCACCACCGGCAGCCAGGCCCGGCGGGCCTGCTTCGCGGCCTCCCGCGCGGTGGCGACCCACTTCCCCCGGGCACGTGCCCCCCGGTCACCCCGCCACTGGGCGACCGAGCGCCCGGCCGTCCAGGGCACGATCGCGTCCACCCCGACCTCGGTCATCGCCTGCACGGCCAGCTCACCCCGCTCCCCCTTGGCCAGCCCCTGAACGACGACGAGCCGGTGAGCGGGGGCGGCCTGGTAGTCCCGGGAGGTGATCCGAAGGTCGAGCACGCCCTTTCCCACCGCCGTGACCACGGCGACGGCCGTGCCGCCGCGACCGTCGGCGAGCAGCAACTCCTCGCCGGCCCGCAGCCGCTGCACCGTCGCGGCGTGATGTCCCTCCGGCCCGTCCAGGGTCGCCGTCTCGTCGGTGGGCAACGACTCGACCAGGAACAGCGGCGCGGACACGGTGTCAGGCTAGCGACCGCCCTGGCGCCCCGGGCCGCTGGCCTGGGACACCGGGACGGGTCGAGTCAGGCGTGGCCGTTGAAGGCGTCCCGCATCCGAGAGAAGAAGCCGCCCTGCTTGGTCAGCTCAGCGACCTCCTCGCCCCGGGTCTGGGCGAACTCGCGCAGCATCTGTTCCTGGTCGGCGTCCAGCTTGGTCGGCGTCCGCACGTCCAGGTGGACAAACAGATCACCCCGGCCGGCCCCCCGCAGGTGCGGCACACCGCGGGCGCGCAGCCGCAGCATGCTGCCGGGCTGCGTACCCGGCTTGACGTCAACCGGCTCCTCGCTGTCCAACGTCTTGATGGTCAGGCGGGTGCCGAGCGCCGCCGTCGTCATCGGGACAGCCACCCGGCAGTGCAGATCGTCGCCCTTACGGGAGAAGACATCGTGCGGGCGCTCGTGGATCTCCACGTAGAGATCACCGGCGGTGCCACCGCCGGGGCCCACCTCGCCCTGCTGGGCCAGCCGAATCCGCATCCCGTCCTCGACCCCGGCGGGAATCTTGACGGTCAGCGAACGCCGGGTCCGCACCCGGCCGTCCCCGGCGCAGGTGGGGCAGGGGTTCGGAATCGTGGTGCCATAGCCCTGACAGGCGGTACACGGCCGGGCCGAAACCACCTGGCCAAGGAAGGTGCGCTGCACCGACTGCACCTCGCCCCGCCCGCCACACGCCTCGCAGCTCTCCGGATGGGTGCCGGCGGCGGTGCCCGCACCGGAGCAGGTGGTGCAGAGCACGGCGGTGTCGACCGTGATCGGCGCCTCCACGCCGAACGCGGTCTCGGGCAGGTCCAGCTCGAGGCGCAGGATCGCGTCGGAGCCCGGCCGGGTGCGGGGGCGCGGCCCCCGTCCGCCGCCGCCGGCGCCCCCCCCGAAGAAGGCGTCCATAATGTCCTGGAAGCCGACGAATGGACCGGCCTCGCCGGGTCCGCCCGGGCCGCCACCCCCGCCGCCGGGGGCCAGCGGGTCACCACCGAGGTCAACGATCTGCCGCTTCCGGTCGTCGGAGAGGACCTCGTACGCGGCGTTGATGTCCTTGAACTTCTCTTGCGCCTCCACGTCCGGATTCACGTCCGGGTGGTACTTGCGCGCAAGCTTGCGGTAGGCGCGCTTGATCTCGTCGTCGGAGGCTTCCCGGCTCACGCCGAGGATGCCGTAGTAGTCCTTGGCCACTGCGTTCGGTGTCCTCATGTTCGTCTCGCTTGCGCCGACCGCCGGCCCGGTCCGGCCGGACGGTAATGCCTAGTTCTGGGCCAGCAGGTCGCCCACGTAGCGTGCCACGGCCCGAACCGTGGCGATGGTGCTGGGATAGTCCATCCGAGTCGGCCCGACCACTCCGAGACCACCCAGGATGGTCACCCCTGGTCCGTAACCGGTGCTCACCACGGAGGTGGCGCGGAGATTGTCGATTTCGTTCTCGTCGCCGATCCGGACGCGCATCGCGCTCGGCTCGACCTCCCCGATGAGCTTGAGCAGGACCACCTCCTCCTCCAGCGCCTCCAGGATGGGGCGCAACGACCCCTGGAAGTCGAGCAGGCCGCCACGGGTGAGATTGGCGGTGCCGGCGAGGGCGATGCGCTCCTCGTGCCGTTCGACCAGCGTCTCCAGTAGGACGGTGGAGAGGGTGACCATGGCCGGTCGCAGCGCCCCGCTCACCTCGTCAACCAACGCCTGCACCAGCGGCGGTGTGTCGGCGAGCCGGGTACCGACCAGCTTCTCGTTGACCAGCTGACGCAGATCGATCACGTCGTCTGGGGGGATCGGCCCGGGTAGCTCGACGAGCCGCTGCTCGACCCGACCGGTGTCGGCGATCATGACAAGCATCAGCCGGGTGGTGGAGATCGGCACCAGCTCCAGGTGCCGAACCGAGGACCGGGCCAGCGACGGGTACTGCACGACGGCGACCTGCCGGGTCAGTTGGGCCAGCAGCCGGACCGTGCGGTGCACCACGTCGTCGAGGTCGACCGCGCCGACCAGGAAGCGCTCGATTGCCCGGCGTTCGGCCGGAGTAAGCGGCTTCACCCGGGACAGCCGGTCCACGAAGAGCCGATAGCCACGGTCGGTGGGCACCCGGCCCGCGCTGGTGTGCGGCTGCCGAATGTAGCCCTCTTCCTCCAGCACCGCCATGTCGTTGCGGACGGTCGCTGGGGAGACCCCGAGTTGGTGGCGCTCGACCAGCATCTTGCTGCCGACGGGCTCCTGCGTGGCGACGTAGTCCTCGACGATCGCGCGCAACACCCTGAGTTTGCGGTCGTCGAGACCCATCCTTCCCCCCCCTCCTCCCACAGCGCGTCGGCCATCGAGGCGCTTCCTGGCACTCGACTCTAGCGAGTGCCAGTCTACGTCGGCACGCCCGCCAACGCGATGATCAACAAAGATCGACTGCCATCATCGAATAACGGCGCTGGACCTGCCGCCCGGCCCGGCGGTGCCGGCATAGAGTGATCATCCGGACAACCAGGGCGGTGGCCTAGCGGGCTCGTTGTCCGTTGCGCCTACGGTGACCCCATGACGGAACCACCTCGCCCTCCCACCGGCGGAGAGCCGGGGCCACCCGGCCCGGGCCCCGACGACCCCACCACCCCGCTGTCCGGGACACCTGGCCCGGGTAGCTTTCCACCGCCGGGCAACTACCCATCCCCCGGCGGTATGCCACCGCCCGGCGGCGGGTACGGCCCGCCCGGCAACTACCCACCCGGCGGGTACGGCCCGCCCGGTGGTTACGGGAACCGCGAGGACCGGAACTGGGTCCTCGTCGCGCACCTCGGCGGCGCAATCGGCGCACTGATCAGCTCTGGTGTGCTCGGGTTCATCGCCCCGCTGGTCGCCTACCTGGCCCGCGGGAACCAGTCACCGACCGTCCGCGCGCACGCCCAAGCGGCGCTCAACTTCCAGATCACCTGGTCCCTCATCGCCTTCGTCCTGCTCTTCGTGGGCTGGTGCCTGCTCTTCCTGCCGAACATCGCTGTCGTGGTGATCCAGATCGTGTTCGGCATCATCGCCGCCCTGCGGGCGAATGAAGGCCGGCAGTTCCGCTACCCGATGTCGGCCCGCCTCATCAAGTGACGCCCGACTGGCCGGATCCCGACCGACCGGGTTCCGGCCGGTCGGCTCCGCTGCTGCCAGGTCCCATCGCCGGCGCGGTCCACGCCGGTACCGACCAGTCCGTCCAAACTGCCCAGCCGGACCGGATCGATCGAAAGTACGGGTGGTTCATGGCCACCGGCTGGCGCGGACCGGAAGTCGTCGATCAGCCGAGCAGGTCCCGCACCACCGCGTCCGCGAGCAGCCGACCGCGCAGCGTCAACACCGCCCGACCGTCGCCGTACGCGGCCTCGGCCAACAGACCGGCCGCCCGCGCCCGATCGGCACCGACGCGACCGGCGGGATCCAACACGTCCAGTGGCAGGCCCGCAGCGAGCCGGAGCCGCAGCATGACGTCCTCCAGGTGCGCCTCGTCGGCGGTCAGCACCTCCCGGGCCAAGCCCGGCGACGCCCCCGCCGCGAGCCGTTGCGCGTAAGCCGTGGGGTGCTTGACGTTCCACCAGCGCACCCCGCCGACATGGCTGTGTGCCCCCGGGCCGAGGCCCCACCAGTCGCCGCCGGTCCAGTACAAGAGGTTGTGCCGGCACCGGGCAGCCGGTGTCCGCGCCCAGTTGGAGACCTCGTACCAGGAGAACCCGGCCGCGTCGAGGGCCGCCTCCGCCGCCAGGTAACGGTCCGCAGCGACGTCGTCGGAGGGCTGCGCCAACTCACCCCGCCGCACCTGGGCGGCGAGCCGGGTCCCCTCCTCCACGATCAGGGAGTACGCGCTGACATGGTCCACCCCCGCGGCGACCACCTCGTCGAGCGAGGCGGCGAAGTCGGCCGCACTCTCCCCCGGCGTCCCATAGATCAGGTCCAGGTTGACGTGCTCGAACCCGGCCTCCCGGGCCTCCCGGGCGGCGGCGACCGCCCGCCCGGCGCTGTGCCGCCGGTCCAGGATCGCGAGCACTCCGGGCGACGCGGACTGCATGCCCAGGGAAATCCTCGTGTAGCCGGCGGCCCGCAGCGCGGCGAGGGATCGCGGGGTGACCGACTCCGGGTTGGCCTCCGTGGTGACCTCCGCGTCGGCGGCCAGTCCCCAGGTCCGGTCGATGGCCTCGAGGATTCGCGCGAGGTCCGCGGCGGGCAGCAGGGTGGGGGTACCACCGCCGACGAAGACCGTGTCGACCCGGGGCGGGCGGTGCTCGCGCAGCACCCGGGCCGCCACCGCGAGTTCGGCGAGTACGGTGTCGGCGTACTCCTCCCGACTGGCACCACCACCCAGCTCAGTCGCGGTGTAGGTGTTGAAGTCGCAGTACCCGCACCGGCTGGCGCAGAAGGGGACGTGTACGTACACGCCGAATCCCCGCGTTCCCACCGAGGTCAGGGCGGTTGTGGGCAGCGATCCATCCACCGGGATGGTCTCGCCTGCTGGTAGGAGACCGGGCATGGCCACTAGTGTGCCCGGCATGACCTCTCCCGACGCGCTGGTGCGAACTGTCACGGCCGGCGGGGTGACCACCCTCACCCTGGACAGCCCGCACAACCGCAACGCGCTCTCCACGCCGCTGATGACCCAGCTGCTCGACCAACTCGCCGCGGCGGTCGCCGACGACACCGTACGCGCGGTCGTGCTGGACCACTCCGGACCGGTCTTCTGCTCCGGTGCCGACCTGAAGGAGACCGCCGCCGCGTACGCCAGCGGAACGGTGCCGGCCGGGATGCTCGGTGACGTGCTCGCGGCCGTCTGGGAGTGCCCGAAGCCGGTGGTGGCGCGGGTGGCGGGACCGGCACGGGCGGGCGGACTGGGCCTGATCGCCGCGGCCGACCTGGCGGTCTGCGCCCAGCAGGCGACGTTTGCCTTCACCGAGGTACGGATCGGGGTCATCCCAGCGGTAATCTCGGCGACGGTGCTGCCCCGGCTGCGGCCCCGCGCTGCGGCCGAGCTGTACCTGACCGGGGACACCTTCGACGGGCAGCGGGCCGCCGACGTCGGGCTGGTCACCACGGCGGTGCCGCTGGCGGAGCTGGACGCCGTCGTGGCCCGCTACTGCGACTCGCTGGTTCGGGGCGCACCCGGCGCGCTGGCCGGGGCCAAACAGCTGCTCCGCCGCCCCACCACCGCCGAGCTGCGGGGCGAACTGACCGAGCTGGCCACCCTCTCCACCGGCTACTTCCTCTCCGGGGAGGGCCGGGAGGGCGTGACCGCGTTCCGGGAGAAGCGGCCAGCAAGCTGGGTACCCGGCGAGTAGCCCGGGTTTCTGGCCGATGCGGCACGGGCAGTGGCCCGGGTTTCTGGCCGGCTCGGCACGGGAAGTCGCGGGCGCCCACCGCCGCCCCGACCGACCGGTAGCCGAACCGACCGAACGCCCGGGCAGCACCGCCCCGGCTGGCCGGCGGCTCACCGGGTACACGGGGCTTACGCTTGTCGGACTCGTCGAAACAGGGGGTGCAGGTGCGGACTCGGGCAGTCGTAGCGACTGGCATCGTTATCGCGCTCGTCGCCATGGTCGGGCTCTTCGTCGCCTTCCGGCACATCGCGGATGGGCTTCGGTTCCCGTTCGCCGGGCGGAGCTGCACTGTGCAGGCAGACGGCCAGGTGGAGCTGGATGCCGGCCAGATGGCCAACGCGGCGACGATCGCGGCCATCGGGGCGCAGCGCGGCATGCCGGAACGGGCGGTCGTGGTGGCGCTGGCGACCGCGTACCAGGAGTCGGGGCTGCGCAACCTGGCCGGCGGCGACCGGGACTCGGTGGGCCTGTTCCAGCAACGGCCCAGCCAGGGCTGGGGCTCGCCAGCCCAGATCCGGGACCCGCGGTACGCGACGAACACCTTCTACGACGCGCTGGCGAAGGTACGCGACTGGGAAGAGATGCGGGTCACCGACGCCGCCCAGACGGTGCAGCGCTCGGCCTTCCCGGAGGCGTACCAGAAGTGGGCCGACGAGTCGGAGGTGCTGAGCCGGGCCCTGCTCGGTCAGGCCAGCGGAGCGGTGGCCTGCGCCGTCAACGACGATCCGCAGCACCGCGGAGCCGCGGCGACCGCGGCGCTGGCCCAGGGGCTCACCCTGGACTGGGGGATCGCCCCTGACGCCGCGGCGGCCGGCCCGACCCGGCTGACCGTGACCGTGGACGACGAGCAGGGCGGCTGGCGGTACGCGCACTGGCTGGTGTCACACGCCCAGGACAACGGGGTCCAACTAGTCCACTTCCAAGGGCTACGGTGGACCGCGGAGGAGGGCGTCTGGGCCCCGGTAGCCGGCAAGCAGAGCCCCACCCGGGTGGTCGCCGAGGTCCTCGACGCCTCCTGAGAGTCGACCGGTTGGCGAAGTCAGCGCGGCCGAGCTGAGTCAACGCGGCCGAGCTGGCTCGAGCAGCCCAGGGCTCTGGCTGCCCTGGCTCGAGCAGCCAGAGCAGCCACCGCCAGCGGTCAGCCCTTGACCGCACCGGCGACCAGGCCAGCGACCATCCGGCGCTGCACCAGCAGAAAGAAGAGCAGCACCGGCAGGGTGAAGAGTGTGGAGGCGGCCATCACCGCCCCCCAGGCGGTGTCATCCCGGCCGAAGAAGAACGTCATCGCCACCGGCAACGTGTACCGACTCTGGTCGTTGATGAACGTCAACGCAAAGATCAGCTCATTCCAGGCGGTGATGAAGGAGAAGATGCTGGTGGCCACCAGGCCGGGGGCGACCAGCGGGAAGAGGATCCGTCGAAAGGTCTGCGCCCGGCTGGCCCCGTCGATGGCGGCGGCCTCCTCCAACTCTTTCGGCACCGCCGCGACGAAGCCGCGCAGCATCCAGATCGCGAACGGCAGTGAGAACGCCAGGTACGTGAGAATCAGGCTGGGCAGCGTGTTGTAGAGCCCAAGCCGCTGGATCATCAGGAACAACGGAATGACCAGCGCCTCCAACGGGACCATCTGCACCACCAGCAGCATGATCAGGAAACTGGTACGCAGCGGGAAGCGGAACCGAGCGACCGCGGTCGCGGCCAACAACGCCACCAACCCGCTGAGCACCACGGTCGCCCCCGTGACCAGGAGACTGTTGAGAAGGAAGTCGGCGAAGGTCACGCCCGGAATCAGGTTCCCGGCGAGGAGTTCCCGATAGTGCTCCAGCGTCGGCTCAGCGGGAACCGGCCGGGGGGTGCTGGCGAAGATCTCCGAACTCGGCTTCAGCGAGGTGGCGACCATCCAGTAGACGGGAAAAACGGCGAAGAGCGCCACCAGCAGGGCAGCGCAGTTGCGGGCGAACCGCTTCACGCGTACTCCTCCTGGTTGAGCACCATCCGGACGTACAGCCCGGTGACCAGCAGCAGGATCAGGGTGAGGAGCACCGCGATCGCCGCCCCGATCCCGTACTTGGGCGGCGGCGAGAACGCCTCCGCGTACGAGTAGATCGCCAGCATGAATGTTGGCCGGTCCTGGGTGCCACCGGCGAGCACGAACTGTTGGGTGAAGACCTTGAAGTCCCAGATCGTGGAGAGCACGACCAGAATCCCGAAGACCGGCCGCAGCAACGGAAAGGTGATCTTCCAGAAGACCTTCCACGGCCCGGCCCCGTCCACCCGAGCCGCCTCGTGCAGTTCGCCCGGCACACTCTTGAGCCCGGCCAGCACGCTGACCGCGACGAACGGGAACGACTGCCAGACCACCACCAGGGTGAGGATCGAGAAGAAGAGCAGCGGAGAGTTGAACCAGCCGTAGCCGGTCCAGTCGCTGCGCCTAAAAACGGCCTGGGAAAGCCCGTCCGGCAACACGTTGAACAGCCAGGTAACCAGCCCGCTGGTGTCGTCGAAGATCCACTTCCAGACAATGGTGCCGGTCAGCGCCGGGGTTGCCCACGCCAACAGCACGCAGCTCGCTACAAAGGCCGCCATCCGCTTACCGAGCCGGTTCAACAGCAGACCCACCAGAGTGCCCAGAATCATCGCCAGCACCACGTTCGCGGTGGCGAAGAGCACCGTGTTCCGCAACACCGTGCGGAAGAACGGATCGCCGAGGACCTGGGCGTAATTGTCGAAGCCCACCCACGGCCACTCCCGGTCCCCGCGGAGCTGGCGCACGTTGTCCAGCACGGCCCCGGCGTTGTTCTTTTACGTCCGCTTTGATCATGGTTTGTTAGATGCCGTAGACGGCGAAGGTGTCGGTGCGGTCGTGTAGGTCGCGGCGGGCGTGGGCGATGTTGGCGCGTCCGGCGAGGCGGAAGGTGTTGAGGGCCAGGTTGCGGAAGGCTGCCATGTTCCGTGGGGCGGTGCCGGTCCTGAGTTGGGAGGTGTCCTCGTGGAAGGTCACATCCCGGGTCCAATGAAGGCTGTTCTCTACGGTCCAGTGACCTCTGGCGTAGTGGTTGAGGTGTTCCGGGCCGGCCTGTCCGGCGTCGAGACTGACGATGCCGTGGATGATCTCTTTA
>NZ_AXVR01000053.1 GCF_000484695.1 Salinispora cortesiana
AAGGCCCCCAGCTAGACGACTGGGTTGATAGGCCGGAAATGTAAGCTCGGTAACGGGTTCAGTTGACCGGTACTAATAGGCCGAGGACTTGATTACTAAGCTGCTACGCGTCCACTGTGTAACTCTTGGCAAACAAACATTCCCTGTGGTGTTGGGTGTGTTTGATATGTCGATAAGTGTTACGGCGGTCATGGCGGAGGGGAAACGCCCGGTTACATTCCGAACCCGGAAGCTAAGCCCTCCAGCGCCGATGGTACTGCACTCGGGAGGGTGTGGGAGAGTAGGACACCGCCGGGCAAAACTTCAGTTGAGGGCCGACCCTACCCGGGTCGGCCCTTAACCTATTTCCGGCCCGGAATCTGTTTCCGGTGCTTTGCCTGTTTCCGGTGCTGTGTAACACCGCGCCCACGAACGCCAAGAATCATGGCCTTCCGCTGGCCGCATGTGCTCGGTTGCTCGTCAGCGGGTCTGCATCTCGTTGCGCATCTTCCGGAACAGGTCACCGGCTTCTACTGCCGGATGATCCGGAAACAGACCCATCACCACGCTTCCATGGTCCGCCCAGCCACACACGGCGAACTCCCCACCCACGCCGTTGGTGGTGCCACACTTCAGCACGCCGCCAAGGGGGCCCGGGGGAAGGCTCTGTAGCCCACTGACTTGGCCAGTCTCATCGGTCATCAGCCCGAAGAGGCTGTCCAGGTCGCGTTCGGGCTGCCAGAGCAACGTGGTGCCGCCGAAGACGAGCACCGGTCGACGCTCGCCGGTCGGATTCCGGTAGACGGTTCCGAAGCTCTGGTCCAACTCGATGTTGGCCGCGAACCCGTTCCGGAGATAGTCGGCGGTGCTGCGGGCCGGCTCGCTGTCGTCCCGGGTCAGCCCAGCCAACTGCGCCGGGCTGGCTACCGTGGTGTCCTGCTGCTGAAAGATGGGCCAGGCCACGGTGCCGAGGGCCCCGGCGCCGGCAAGCCCCACGGCGGTCGCGAGCAGCCACGCCACCCGGCGGCGACGAGCTCGGACGCCCGCCTGTCTGGGCTCCAGAGCCGGGTCCGCGCCATCGAGTCGAATCGGCTCGTCGGTCAGGTTGACTGGCTCGGGGGCCTCGTCGACGGCGCGCTCACTGAGGTGCCCGTTGGACATAACCGACACCGTACGCGAAGCCCTGGTGGCGCACGTAAGGTCCGTGGAAGCTCTCCGTAGACTTCCAGGGGTGACCGAGAGACTGGATGCCCAACGCCCCGACGCCCCGACCCTTGCCGGCCAGTACCTGCCGGGTGAGGTGGAGCAGCGACGGTACGAGCAGTGGGTAGCCGGCGGGTACTTCCGCGCCTCGGCGGAGAGTGACAAGCCCCCGTACACCATCGTCATCCCGCCGCCGAACGTCACCGGCTCGCTGCACATGGGGCACGCGCTGGACCACACGATGCAGGACGCTCTGGTCCGGCGTAAGCGGATGCAGGGTTACGAGGCGCTCTGGCTGCCTGGCATGGATCACGCCGGTATCGCCACCCAGAACGTCGTGGAGCGGCAACTGGGCGAGCAGAGCCTGTCCCGGCATGATCTCGGCCGCGAGGCGTTCGTGGAACGGGTCTGGCAGTGGAAAGCCGAGTCCGGGGGTGCGATTCTCGGCCAGATGCGCCGGCTCGGCGACTCCGTCGACTGGGAGCGGGAGCGCTTCACCATGGACGCGGGCCTGTCGCGGGCCGTCCAAACAATGTTCAAGGCGCTGTACGACGACGGGTTGATCTACCGGGCCGAGCGGATCATCAACTGGTGCCCGCGCTGCCTCACCGCGCTCTCGGACATCGAGGTGGAGCACACGGACGATGACGGTGAGCTGGTGTCGATCCGATACAGCGACGAGGTCGTGGTGGCGACCACCCGGGCGGAGACGATGCTCGGTGACACTGCCATCGCGGTGCATCCCGAGGACGAGCGCTACCAGCACCTGATCGGCACCGAGGTCGAGCTGCCGCTGACCGGCCGGCGCATTCCGATCGTCGGGGACGAGCACGTTGACCCGGCCTTCGGCACCGGCATGGTGAAGGTGACCCCGGCGCACGACCCGAACGACTTTGAGATCGGCCAGCGGCATGACCTGCCGTCCCACACGATCATGGACGAGCGGGGGGTCATCACCGCGCCCGGGCCGTTCGCGGGCCTGGACCGGTACGAGGCGCGCCCCGCCATCGTCGCCGCCCTGCGGGAACAGGGCCGGATCGTGGCCGAGAAGCGCCCGTACACGCATGCGGTCGGTCACTGCTCGCGCTGCCGCACGACGGTGGAGCCCCGCCTCTCGCTGCAGTGGTTCATCAACACCTCGCCGTTGGCCAAGGCGGCTGGTGACGCGGTGCGGGACGGACGGGTGAAGATTGAGCCGGCGGAGCTGGCCAAGCGGTACTTCGCCTGGGTCGACAACATGCACGACTGGTGCATCTCCCGCCAGCTGTGGTGGGGGCACCGCATCCCGGTCTGGTACGGCCCGGCCGGCGAGGTCGTCTGCGTCGGTCCGGACGAGGCGCCGCCGGCCGGCGACGGTTGGCGCCAGGATGGGGATGTCCTGGATACCTGGTTCTCCAGCGGCCTGTGGCCCTTCTCCACCCTCGGCTGGCCGGAGCAGACCCCGGAGCTGGCCAAGTTCTACCCGACGAGCGTCCTGGTCACCGGCTACGACATCCTCTTCTTCTGGGTCGCCCGGATGATGATGTTCGGCCTGTACGCGATGGACGGCCGACCGCCCTTCGATGTGGTCGCCCTGCACGGCATGGTCCGCGACGAGCACGGCAAGAAGATGTCGAAGTCGTTCGGCAACGTGGTTGATCCGCTGGACTGGATTGATCGGTTCGGCGCCGATGCCACCCGGTTCACCCTGGCCCGTGGTGCGAACCCCGGCGGGGACGTCGCCGTCAGCGAAGAGTGGTGCCAGGGTTCCCGTAACTTCTGCAACAAGCTCTGGAACGCGACCCGGTTCGCCTTGTTGAACGGCGCGCACACCCAGGGGGCGCTACCGCCGGCGACAGAGCTGTCGACAGTCGATCGGTGGATCCTGTCCCGGCTCGCGCGCGTCACCGCCGAGGCCGCCGAGCAGTTCGAGGCGTACGAGTTCGCAAAGGTCTGTGACCTGCTGTACCACTTCGCGTGGGATGAGGTCTGTGACTGGTACGTGGAGTTGACCAAGCCGCTCCTGGCTGCCGGCGGTCCGGCTGCGGACGCCACCCGGCGCGTCCTCGGGCAGGTGCTGGACCAACTGTTGCGGCTGCTGCACCCGGTGATCCCGTTCATCACCGACGAGTTGTGGATCGCCCTGACCGGCGGTGAGACCGTCATGACGGCGGCTTGGCCGACCGCCGACGGGGGGTTGGTTGACGCTGCCGCGGAGACGGAGATCGTCACGCTCCAGCGGGTGGTCACCGAGATCCGGCGGTTCCGCTCCGACCAGGGGCTGCGCCCGACCCAGCGGGTCGTCGCCCGGCTCGACGGGTTGGCCGGCGCCGGCATTGCTGGGCACGAACCGCTGATCCGGTCGCTGGTGCGCCTCGACGCGGCGGGTTCGGACTTCCTGGCCAGCGCCACCCTTACCCTGCCGGGTGAGGTGGGCGTCGCGCTGGACACCCGCGGGTCGATCGACGTGGCGGCCGAGCGGGCGCGATTGACCAAGGACCGGGCGGCGGCGGCGAAGGAGGCCGAACAGGCCCGGACGAAGCTCGACAACCCGGCGTTCGTGGGGAAGGCACCCGAGCCGGTGGTGCAGAAGATCCGCGACCGGCTCGCCGCCGCCGAGGCCGATCTGGTGCGGATCGACGCAGCTCTGGAGGCTCTCTCCTCGTGACCGAGCAGACTGACTTCGCCGCCGTCGAGGCGGAGCTCGCCACTCGCGGGTTCACCCGGATGGTCTTCGAGTTGGACCGCATCGAGATGTTGCTGGACCTGCTCGGGAGCCCACAGCGGGCGTACCCGTCGATCCACCTCACCGGCACCAACGGAAAGACCTCGACAGCTCGTATGATCGACTCGCTGTTGCGGGCGTTCGGGCTGCGCACCGGGCGGTACACCAGCCCGCACCTGGAGACCGTTCGCGAGCGGATCAGCCTGGACGGCGAGCCGGTGGACGAACAGCGGTTCGTCGCCACCTACCGCGAGGTGGCACCGCTGGCCCGACTCGTTGACCAGCGGTCCGCGGAGCCCCTGACCTACTTCGACCTGACCACGGCGCTGGCGTTCGCCACCTTCGCCGACGCCCCGGTGGATGTCGCCGTCGTCGAGGTGGGCCTCGGTGGTGCGGAGGACTCGACCAATGTCCTTCAGGCCGGTGTCACGGTGTTGACCCCGATCGGGCTCGACCACACCGAGTGGCTCGGCGACACGATCTCCGACATCGCGCTCCACAAGGCCGGCATCATCCACAAGGGCGCGACGGTGATCTCGGCCGGGCAGGAGGAGGAGGCGGCACGTCCGGTGCTCGAGCGCTGCGCCGAGGTCGGCGCGACGATCGCCCGGGAAGGCGCCGAGTTTGGGGTACTGCGTCGGGCCGTCGCGGTCGGTGGTCAGGTGCTCACCCTGCAGGGGCTCGGCGGTCAGTACGAGGAGCTCTTTGTCCCGTTGCACGGTGCCCATCAGGCGCAGAACGCCGCCGTGGCGCTCGCGGCCGTGGAGGCGTTCCTCGGCGCGGGTGCGCGCCGCCAGCTGGACGTCGAGACGGTCCGGGAGGGGTTCGCCTCGGTGAGCTCGCCGGGGCGGTTGGAGCGGGTCCGTACCGCGCCGACCGTGCTGCTCGACGGCGCGCACAACCCGCAGGGCATGGCCGCCACGGTCACCGCGCTGCAGGAGGAGTTCGCGTTCAGCAAACTGGTCGCCGTCCTCGGTGTCCTCGGTGACAAGGACGTGTCCAGCCTGCTCGAACTGCTGGAACCGGTGGTTGACCAGTTGGTGGTCACCCGCAACAGCTCGCCGCGGGCGATGCCGACCCGGGAGCTGGCGACGCTCGCCGCCGAGGTCTTCGGCCCGGACCGGGTGGTGGTGGCGGAGGAGATGCCAGATGCCATTGAGGCGGCGGTGGCGCTGGCCGAGCAGGATGTCCCCGGTGAACTGGCCGGGATCGGCGTGCTCGTCACCGGTTCGGTGGTTACCGTGGCCGATGCCCGCCGGTTGCTGAAGCGATGACCGCCGCGGGGCGCCCAACCGGACCGGGGCCGGCGGCTGGGCTGTCGCAGGGCTCGGAGCCGACGGGCGGGTTGTCACAGGGCTCGGTGTCGCCGCCGGGTCGCTCCGGGTTGCGTAATCCGCAGCGGGCGGTGGCCGGTCTCGGTGCCGGTCTCCTGAGCCTTGAGGCCCTGGTCCTGGTGCTGGCCATCCAGCCGATGCGGGTGGTCGGCGGCGGGCTCAGTGCTGCCGCGATCGCCGCTGTGGTGGCGCTGGCGGTGGTGGCGGTGCTGCTGGCCGGAGTGATTCGTCGCGCCTGGGCCTGGTCGGCGGGGATCGTCCTGCAGGGTGGGTTGCTGCTCGCCGGCGCGTTGCACTGGTCGCTGCTGGTGCTCGGGGTCATCTTCGCGTTGGTGTGGGCGTACGCCCTGCACGTGCGGCGGGTGATTCTCGGCTGACCGACCCGCTCAGGCCTCAGTAACTACCCACTCAGGCTTCGGCGCGTTCCCGCCACTGGGTGAGAGCGATGCCGTGCCCGTCCGGGTCGCGGAAGGCGGCCGCCCACACCTCCAGCTTCGACCCGCGGTTGACGATCCGGGGCGGATAGGTGAAACGGACGCCGGATTCGCGCAGCCGCGCGTACGCGCCTTCGATGTCGTCAACCTCAAGGTTGACGTGCACGAGCCGACGGCTGATGGGGACGGCCTCGGTGGCCTCCCGGAGCACCAGGCGGGTCGCCCCGGAGGCGAGCACCGCGTTACCGGAGCCCTGGTCAACTTCCGTGAAGCCGAGGTCCCGATAGAAGGTGAGCGACCGGGCGAGGTCGGTGACGAGCAAGGTGAATCCCACGCCGGCGATCGGCGGGTCACCGGCGGGCTCCCCGAAGATCGCCTCGTCCAGGTCCGGGATCACTGGTTCCTCGGCGTACGGCGGCATCGGGTCGTCCAGGGGCAGGTCGACCGGGTCCGCCGGGGCGGGTACCCGGAACCGGTCGGCGGACGGTCCGGGCTCCTCGGCGGCGGGTCGAGCTGGCGTGGCGGCGGAGGCGGCCTCGAATGGTGCCGCCTGGAACGGGGCTGCCTCGGCCGACGGGTCGAACCGTTGCTCGGCGGGGGGTCGGGGGCTCGGCGCAGCGCGGCGCGGTAGATCGCCGGGGGCGGGTGGGTTGACCAGTTCCCCGTCGAGAACCGTTGGACCGCCGGGGACGTGGTGTACGACGACTGCGCTGGGCTCGGTCGCCGGCGGGGGGACCGGGTCACCGTATGGGTCCCGGAACTCGTCGTCGTCTGCCCGGCCGGCCCACGGCGGCGCCTCCTGCTGGATCAGCAGTTCCTCTACCGGTAGGTCCGGGTCTGGGTGGTGCAGGGGCAGGTCGGCGGCGCTGACCCGCGCGTTTTCGGCGTGGGTGAGCACCTCGTCCCAGAGGACGCGAACGTGCCGCTGGTCGTCGAGCGCCACCCGGATCGGTAGGGCCTGGCCCGGCGCCGGCCACTTGGCGACCGGTACCCGCGGTTCGATGATCTTCTTGGATCGTGGCGGCAGCCCGGGCGCGTCGATGAAGAGCTGCAACTCGCAGCGGCCGAACGCGTACTGGGTTGGTGGCTCGGAGACGGTGTGCACTGTCCCTTCACCGATGACCCAGGTGCGCCCGCCGGCCCGAACCGTGGCGAGGGCGACCGCCAGCACCAGGATGGCGCCGCCGAGCGCCACGATCGACCAACTCGGCATGCCCAGGCCGAACAAGACCACGAACGTGGCCACCGTGCCCAGCGCCGCGCCGACCAGTTTGCGGACCGGCGCGATCGGGCGGTTACCGCCATTCGCCACTGTGGACCTCCTAGTGGGTAGGGGTCAGGCTAGGCCGGCTCGGCCGTCGGGGGAAGGACCGACCGCCGCGCCGGCGCCGAGACCGGGCCGATACGCTGACCGTACCCAGCCCGGTCGCCTTCGGTGTACAGGAGGAACAGCGTGTCCAGCAGCAGTCCGGAGGAGCGTACGCTCGTATTGATCAAGCCCGACGCGGTCCGCCGCGGGCTGGTCGGCGAGATTATCTCCCGATTCGAGGGTAAGGGCCTGCGGCTCGACGCGATGGTGCAGCGCACGCTGGACGAGGACTTCGCCGATCAGCACTACGCCGAGCACGTCGACAAGCCCTTCTACCCGCCGCTGAAGACCTTCATGACCAGCGGCCCACTGGTCGCGCTCGTGCTCTCGGGCGACCAGGTCATCGAGGTGGTACGCGGCATGATCGGTGCCACCGACGGCCGGCGGGCCGCGGCCGGCACCATCCGGGGCGACCTGTCGCTGTCGAACCGGGAGAACCTCGTGCACGCCTCCGATTCCGTCGACAGCGCGAAGCGCGAGATCGGGCTCTGGTTCCCGGAGCTGGCCTGAGGACTGCGGCCGAGTCGTTGCCGCGTGTGGCACGAGGTGGTGTCGCGTCCGCGGCGCGGCCGGTCATCGGGTGTTCCCGGGTTGGTCATCTGGGCCGCGGGGAGAGGTCATGTCGGTTCGGTAGACCGGCGGGGTAAGTCCCCGACCCGGGAGGAACCATGACCGAGTCGATCGACGTACACTTCTGCGGACCGGCCTTGCCGTGGGCGCAGGAGCCGCTGGCGGAGCGCTTCTGGGGGGTGCCGGCGGCGCCGCCGGGCCTGCCGCGGCGGGTTGGCGCCCGGCCGGTCGTCCCGTTCTTACGCACGGGGTGCAGAGCGGCGACGTCTCCGCCGAGTCGACGGTGATGTGGACCCGGGCTGATCGGCCCGGCCGGATGCTGGTGGAGGTCAGCCGCCGGCCGGACCTGCGGGACGCCCGGCGGCTGCGCGGGCCGATCCTGGCTCCGGCCGGGGACTTCACCGGAAAGGTACGGCTGCGTGGGTTGCCGGCCGGTGAGCGCTGGTACTACCGGGTCCGGGCGGAGAGCCTGGACCGGCCAGGGTTGTGCAGTGAGCCGCTGACCGGCTCCCTGCGGACCGCCCCCGGTCCACGCTCGCGGCGCGACATCCGGTTTGTCTGGACCGCAGATATTGCTGGGCAGGGCTGGGGTATCGCCCCCGACTTCGGTGGCATGTCCATCTTCGCCGCCATGCGTGCCACCGAACCCGACTTCTTCCTCTGTAGCGGTGACACGGTGTATGCCGACAACCCGTTGACCGAGGCGGTGTCGCTGCCGGACGGGCGGGTCTGGCGGAACCTCGTCACCCCGGAGAAGAGCAAGGTCGCCGAGACCCTGGCGGAGTTCCGGGGGCAGTACGCGTACAACCTGCTCGACGAGCACCTGCGGGCGTTCGTGGCCGAGGTGCCCCAGGTCAACCAGTGGGACGACCACGAGGTGACGAACAACTGGTACCCGGGCGAGGTGCTGGCCGATGACCGGTACACGGAGAAGCGGGTTGACGTGCTCGCCGCCCGGGCCCGGCAGGCGTTCGACGAGTGGTTGCCCACCCCGATCCGGGGACCCCGCCACCGGCGGCTGCCGTACGGGCCGTTGTTGGACGTTTTCGTCCTGGACATGCGTACGCACAAGGACCCGAACGACGGGAACACCTACCCGGACCCGGACCGGGGGCTGCTCGGCCGGGAGCAGCGGGAGTGGCTGATCCGGGAGTTGACCCGCTCCCGGGCGACGTGGAAGGTGATCGCGGCCGACCTGCCGCTCGGGCTGGTGGTGCCGGACGGTTCGGCCCAGGAGGGTGTGGCGCAGGGCGACCCGGGGGCGCCGGCGGGCCGGGAGTTGGAGTTCGCCGAGATACTCCGGGCGGCCCATCGCGCCGGGGTGACCGGCATCTTCTTCCTCACCGCCGATGTCCACTACACCGCCGCCCACCACTATGACCCCGCCCGGGCGGCGATCGGCGACTTCACGCCGTTCTGGGAGTTCGTCTCCGGCCCGGCGCACGCCGGCGCCTTCGACCCCAACCAGCTGGATGGCACGTTCGGCCCGCAGGCGGTCTTCGTCAACGCGCCGCCCAGCGCGAACACCAGCCCCGCGGCAGGCTTCCAGCACTTCGGCGAGGTGCGTATCGAGGCCGACAGTGGTGCCTGCACGGTCCACCTCCGGGATCGCACCGGCAACTCGCTCTGGAGCACGACGCTTCCCGCTCCGCGGTGACCATGCCGGCCGATCATGGAGCTGGTCGGAGCTTCGTGATCGGCCGGTCCGGCGGTGGGGAAGTGGGCGGCGATCTCTGCCCGGGGTCGGGTAGGGTTGGCGACCACGGCGACGACCCGGCTATCACCGGTGAGCCTCCGGAAGAAAGGGCCTCCGAGCCTGAGTAGAACCGGACGGGCCCGGCCCGTCACAGCCGGCCAACGAGCGGGCGGTCGATCCTGGCCGCCAAGCGGGGTGGTACCGCGGGCCCTGCCCCGGCACGCCGACGGCGTCCGGAGCGGGTTCGTCCTCGCAGACCCACGAAGAGTGAGCTGCGAAGGAGCGCGACCCCCCGATGGCCTATCCGTTGCATGACCCGACCGCGACCGGAGTCCCTGCGAGCCCGGACCTGCCCGCGATCGAGCGCCGGGTCCTGGAGCACTGGACGGCCGACAAGACCTTCGAGGCCTCCGTGGAGGCCCGGCCGGCCTCCCGACAGCCAGCCGACGGCATCGTCGCCGACGGTGCCCCCGCTGACAACGAGTACGTCTTCTACGACGGTCCGCCGTTCGCCAACGGCCTGCCGCACTATGGCCACCTCTTCACCGGCTACGTCAAGGACGTGGTGCCGCGCTACCAGACCATGCGTGGTCGGCGGGTGGAGCGTCGGTTCGGCTGGGACTGCCACGGGCTGCCCGCCGAGGTGGTCGCCGAGAAGCAGCTCGGCATCACCAGCAAGGCGGAGATCCTCGACCTGGGAGTGGACCGGTTCAACGAGGCATGCCGGAGCTCGGTGCTGGAGTTCACCCAGGACTGGGAGCGTTACGTCACCCGTCAGGCCCGTTGGGTCGACTTCTCCAATGACTACAAGACGCTGGACCTGGACTACATGGAGAGCGTCCTGTGGGCCTTCAAGAGCCTGCACGACAAGGGCCTGGTCTACGAGGGCTTTCGGGTGCTCGCGTACTGCTGGCGGTGCGAGACGCCGCTGTCGAACACCGAGACCCGGATGGATGACGTGTACCGGGACCGGCATGACCCGACGCTCAGCGTGTGGTTGACGCTCACCCCGGACTCCAGCGCACCGGAGCTGCTGCGCGGCCCCGTCGCGCTGGGGGTCTGGACCACCACGCCGTGGACGCTGCCGTCCAACCTGGCGCTCGCCGTCGGTCCGGACATCGAGTACGCGGTGTTGGAGCGGGACGGGCAGCGCTACGTCCTGGGCGCCGCCCGGGTTGCCGCGTACGCCAAGGAGTTGGAGGGGTATCAGCAGGTCGGCACCGTGTACGGCCGGGACCTGGTCGGGCGCCGATACACCCCGCTGTACGACTTTCTGGTCGAGCCGGCGGGTGAGCACGCGTTCCAGGTGCTCGGCGCGGACTTCGTGACCACCGAGGACGGCACCGGGATCGTGCACCTGGCGCCGGCGTTCGGCGAGGACGACCAGAACACCTGTAACGCCGCCGGCATACCGACTGTCGTCACGGTGGACGACCGTACCCGGTTCACCGCGCTGGTCCCGCCGTACCAGGGGGAGCAGGTCTTCGACGTCAACAAGCCGGTGATCCGGGAGCTGAAGGAACGGGGTGTGGTGCTCCGGCAGGACACCTACACCCACGCGTACCCACATTGTTGGCGCTGCGACACCCCCCTGGTCTACAAGGCGGTGTCGTCCTGGTTCGTCGCGGTGACCCGGTTCAAGGATCGGATGGTCGAGCTCAACCAGGAGATTAACTGGACTCCGGGGCACATCAAGGATGGCTCGTTCGGCAAGTGGCTGGCCAACGCCCGGGACTGGTCGATCAGCCGAAACCGGTTCTGGGGCTCGCCGATTCCGGTGTGGAGGTCCGACAACCCGGCCTATCCGCGGGTGGATGTCTACGGCTCCCTCGCGGAACTGGAGCGGGACTTCGGCGTACGCCTGACCGACCTGCACCGGCCCGCGGTGGATGAGCTGGTCCGCCCCAACCCGGACGATCCGACCGGGAAGTCCATGATGCGCCGGGTCCCGGAGGTGCTGGACTGCTGGTTCGAGTCCGGGGCGATGCCGTTCGCCCAGGTGCACTATCCGTTCGAGAACGCCGATTGGTTCGAGTCCCACTACCCGGGTGACTTCATCGTCGAGTACATCGGGCAGACCCGCGGCTGGTTTTACACGATGCACGTGCTCGCCACGGCGTTGTTTGACCGGCCCGCCTTCCGTAACTGCCTGAGCCACGGCATCCTGCTCGGGTCGGATGGGCGCAAGATGTCCAAGAGCCTGCGTAACTATCCGGATGTTTATCACATCTTTGACACGTACGGCTCGGACGCGATGCGCTGGATGCTGATGTCCTCCCCGGTGCTGCGCGGTGGTGACATGGCGGTGCACGAGGCCGGCATCCGGGATGCGGTCCGGCAGGTGCTGCTGCCGCTCTGGAACGTCTGGTACTTCTTCTCGCTCTACGCCAACGCCGACGGGCGTCAGGCGCGGCGGAGCACCGCCTCGGCGCACCTGCTCGACCGGTACGTGCTGGCGAAGACGAACGAGCTGGTCTCGACGGTGCAGGCGCAGCTGGACGGGTACGACATCTCCGGTGCGTGCGCCACCATTCGGTCCTACCTGGATGCGTTGACCAACTGGTACGTACGCCGCTCGCGGGACCGGTTCTGGTCCGGCGACGAGGACGCCTTCGATACCTTGTGGACGGTGCTGGAGACGCTCTGCCGCGTGGTCGCGCCGCTGGCGCCGCTGACGGCCGAGGAGATCTGGCGGGGCCTGACCGGTGAGCGTTCGGTGCACCTGACCAACTGGCCGGCGGCGGAGCAGTTCCCCGCCGACCATGACCTGGTCGCCGCGATGGACGCCGTGCGGGGGGTCGCCTCGGCGGCGTTGTCCCTGCGTAAGGCGCGCGGTCTGCGGGTACGGCTGCCGCTGTCGGTGTTGACCGTCGCCACGCCGGCCGCCGCCGCGCTGCGGCCCTTCGCCGACCTGGTCGCCGACGAGGTCAACGTGAAGCGGGTCGAGTTCACCGACGAGCTGGGCAGCTACTGCGAGCAGGTGTTGACCGTGGTGCCCCGGGCCCTTGGCCCGCGGGTCGGTAAGGCGGTCCAGCAGGTGATCAGGGCCGTCAAGGCCGGCGAGTGGGAGCTGGTCGACGGCGCACCGGTCGCCGCCGGGGTCACCCTCGCCGAGGGGGAGTACGAGCTACGGCTGGTCGCCGCCGACGCCGAGCAGTCGGCGCCGCTGCCCGGCGGTGAGGGCGTGGTTGTCCTGGACACCGAGGTCACCCCGGAGCTGGCCGCCGAGGGGCTGGCCCGGGACGTCATCCGGGTGGTGCAGCAGGCCCGCCGGGACGCCGACCTGGACGTCTCGGACCGGATCGTGGTCGGGCTCGCCGCATCCGAGCAGGTATGGGCGGCGGTCTCCGCGTACCGCGATGTGGTGTCCCGGGAGGTGCTGGCCGATTCGGTGGAGCTCACCCCCGGGCTGGCCGGGTTCACCGGTGAGGTGGGCGACGGTGAGCAGGTTGCTGTGACCGTCCGTCGGGTTTAGAAGACGGTGCGGAAGGGCACGGGTCGACGCCGGCGACGGTGCGAGCGTGTCCTTCCTCACCCGACCCCATCAAGTTGATCTTAAATCGGTCACCCGGTCAGCGGACCCGCTGCACCTCGCGCGGGGTGTCTGGTGGGGGTCCGCTACCGTGACACCGCCCCTGTACCCGCACTCGAACTGCCGGAGGACCAGTGCCGCTGCTCTACACCATCGGCAAGCTCACCTTGGCGCCCGCGCTTCGGTTGGGCTTCCGTCCGACCGTGGAAGGGCTGGAGTACGTGCCGGAGACCGGCGGCGCGATCTTCGCTGGTAATCACCTCTCGGTCGCCGACGAGCTCTTCCTCGGCACGGCCGTCCCCCGGCACCTGGCCTTCTGGGCCAAGTCCGAGTACTTCAAGGGCACCAGCCTGAAAGGGCGTTTCTCCAAGTTCGTGCTCACCAGTCTGGGTGCCATCCCGGTTGAGCGCGGCGGCGGACGCGCGGCGCTGTCGGCGTTCGATGCGGCGATCCCCGCGCTCCGCGCCGGTGACCTCGTCGTCGTCTACCCGGAGGGGACCCGCTCCCCGGATGGGCGGCTCTACCGTGGACGCACCGGCGCGGTCCGGCTCGCGGTGGAGGCGGGTGTGCCGATCATCCCAGTTGGCATGATCGGCACCGACAAGGTGCAGCCGATCGGTGCTCGGATGCCGCGCCCCTTCACCGGGCGGATCACCGTGCGGTTCGGCAAGCCGTTGGACTTCACCGGGCGGTCGGACGACCGTGCCTCGCTGCGGGCCATGACCGATGAGGTGATGGGCGAGATCCAGAAGCTTACCGGTCAGGAGTATGTCCCGCGGTACGCGCCGGCACGCGGGCGTCCGCCGGCGGACGGGGAGCCGGGCGCGGCCTGAACCGACGCTCGGCAGCTTCACCCGAACCCCGACCACACTTGCTGGCGCAGGTCCCGCCCGGGCCAGCCAGCCGGGACGCCTAGTGTGCTTGGTCGCGGGTCCGAGTCAACTCCGCCGGGTCGCGGAAACGGAGCCGGAGTCGGGTCAGTCCGACTGGGTGACGATCTGCTTCCGTAGGGCGCCGAGCAGGATGGCACTGTCTCCCACCGAGAGCCGGGTGAAGACGGCGGTGGCGATGCTGCTGTGGTCAACGGAGGTGCAGACCACCACGTCGGTGCCGTCGTCGTGACCAACAGCACATCGCCCGTGCCGGCCGTGGACCCCGGTCCCGACGACCTGCGACGCGCCGAGCGCGTACTCGCCGGTGAGCCGCTCCAACTCGTCTTCCGCCGCCGACTTCGGCGCGAGCCAGATTCCGGTGGCACCGAAGACCGTCACCTGCTTGCCCGCGCGGGTGCGGTATATGCCGGCGAAGGTATCGCTGGCCGTCCAGTGCGCCTCGTCCACCCGCCGGGCCAACTCCGCCGCAGTCTGCCTGCTGATCTGGTCCTCGCGTAGTCGCAGGTCCCTGAACTCGGTCGGGAGGGCGGCGTGCACCGGAAACTGGTTGAGCACCGGTGCCGCCCAGTAGGCCGGGCTGCCGCAGCAGCACGCGAGGACGAACACCAGCACCCAGGGCCACTTCCGGCGGTTGCGGCTCCGTGCCGTGCCGGTTGGCTTGGACGTCGGCCGCGTGGGTGCTGGTGGGCGGGCGGAGTCGGCCGGCGACGGGACCGGAGAGCTGTTGGGGGGTGGGGCAGGAACGCCGGTGGGGGCCGGTGCGGTCGAAGGGATGGCCGCGGGTCCGGTCGGCGGTGACGCTGGGTCCGCCGGGCCGGCGGAGGGTGGCTGCGGCTGCCGCAGGGCCGACGGGGTGGACGGGGCCGGTGGGGTGAACGGGGCCGGTGGGGTGGACGGGGCCGACGGATCCGGTGGGGTCGGCGGCAGGGGCGGCAGCTCGATGGAGAGTAGGTCCCATCCGGTGGTGTCGGTGCCGGCCCACGGGTCGACCGGGGTCCTGTCCTCCGGTGCCTCCGGGCGCCCCGCTGCCGCTGCGGGCTCGACCGGCTCGTCCCGGGGCCGCCGGCGCGGCAGGGGCACGGCAGCGGACCCGCTCCTGGTGGGAGCCGGTGGTTGGGCGCTCTCATCTGCCCGGAACCGCTGAGTGCCGGTCGGACCGCCCGGTTCGCCGTTGGTCGGCTCCGGCATCGTGTCAATCTCCTCTCGCCGACCCGAGGCTAGTACCGACCTATCCGCGTCCGTGAGCCGCCGCCGTTCGGCTCGTCGTCGGGCGCGTACCCTTGAGCATCATGAGCGCCCCGTCCACCACGCCGCGCAGCGCCGTGGCCAACTCCGTGTGGCCCCGGCTGGAGCCGTTGCTGCCTCAGATCGCCAAGCCCATCCAGTACGTCGGCGGTGAGTTGGGGGCGGTGGTCAAGGACTGGGACACAGCGGCCGTGCGCTGGGCCCTGATGTACCCCGACGCATACGAGGTCGGTCTGCCCAACCAGGGCGTACAGATTCTGTACGAGGTGCTCAACGAGCAGCCCGACGTGCTCGCCGAGCGAACGTATGCCGTCTGGCCGGACCTGGAGCGGTTGATGCGCACCCACCAGGTGCCGCAGTTCACCATTGACGCGCACCGTCCGGTGCGGGACTTCGATGTCTTCGGCATCTCCTTCGCCACCGAGCTGGGCTACACGAACCTGCTCACCGCGATCGACCTGGCGGGAATTCCGCTACTGGCCGCCGACCGTAGCGACGCCGACCCGGTGGTCGTCGCCGGTGGGCACGCCGCGTTCAACCCGGAGCCGATCGCCGCCTTCGTTGACGCCGCGGTGCTCGGTGACGGCGAGGAGGCGGTCCTGGAGATCACCACGATCGTTCGGGAGTGGAAGGCCGAGGGCTCCCCCGGTGGCCGGGACGAGCTGCTGCTGCGGCTGGCCCGCACCGAGAGCGTCTACGTGCCGCGCTTCTACGACGTGGACTACCTGCCCGACGGTCGAATTCAGCGGGTCGTGCCGAACCGCCCGGACGTGCCGTTTCGGGTGCACAAGCGCACGACGATGGACCTGGACGCGTGGCCGTACCCGAAGAAGCCGCTCGTGCCACTGGCGGAGACGGTCCACGAGCGGTATGCGGTGGAGATCTTCCGGGGCTGCACCCGGGGCTGCCGGTTCTGCCAGGCCGGCATGATCACCCGCCCGGTGCGGGAGCGCTCGATCACCACGGTGGGGCAGATGGTGCGGGAGGGGCTGGAGTTCTCCGGCTTCCACGAGGTGGGCCTGCTCTCGCTCTCCTCGGCCGACCACTCGGAGATCGGCGACATGTGCTCCGGCCTGGCTCAGCAGTACGAGGGCACCAACGTGTCGCTCTCGCTGCCGTCCACCCGGGTGGACGCGTTCAACATCGACCTGGCGCAGGAGTTGGCCCGCAACGGCCGGCGGACCGGTCTGACCTTCGCCCCGGAGGGCGGGTCGGAGCGGATCCGTAAGGTGATCAACAAGATGGTGTCGAAGGAAGACCTCATCCGGACCGTGGTCACCGCCTACACCAACGGCTGGCGGCAGGTGAAGCTCTACTTCATGTGCGGTTTGCCGACCGAGACCGACGAGGACGTCCTCGAGATCGCGGCGATGGCGCACGAGGTGATCCGGGCCGGCCGGGCGGCGACCGGCAGCCGGGACATCCGCTGCACGGTTTCCATCGGCGGATTCGTGCCGAAGCCCCACACCCCGTTCCAGTGGGCGGCGATGGCGCGGCCGGAGGTCATCGACAATCGGCTGCGGCTGCTCAAGCAGGCCGTCAACGCGGATCGCTCGCTGGGCCGGGCGATCGGCTTCCGCTACCACGACGGCGAGCCGTCGCTGATCGAGGGCCTACTCTCCCGCGGTGACCGCCGGGTCAGCGCGGTGATCCGGCGGGTCTGGGAGAACGGCGGCCGGTTCGACGGCTGGAGCGAGCACTTCTCGTACCAGCGCTGGGTCGAGGCCGCCGCGGAGGTGCTGCCCGACTTCGGCGTCGACCTCGACTGGTACACCACCCGGGAGCGCGACGAGCTGGAGGTCCTACCCTGGGACCACCTGGACTCGGGCCTGGACAAGGACTGGCTCTGGCAGGACTGGCAGGACGCCCTGGGCGAGTACGAGCAGGACGACTGCCGGTGGACGCCGTGCTTCGACTGCGGTGTCTGCCCGGCCATGGACACCGAGATCCAGATCGGCCCGACGGGTAGGAAGCTGCTCCCGTTGACCCCGGTCAACGGGTTGCGGGTCCCCAGCGACGCCAAGCAGTAGCAGTAGGTCCCGGGGACCGGCGACCGTCGTCGGCCTGAAACCGAGGAGCGCAACGATCAGTAGGAAACGACAGCCGGAGGGCGGGCAGGCGCCGGTCGTCCAGCGGATCCGCCTCCGGTACGCCAAGCGGGGACCACTGCGGTTCACCTCGCACCGAGACTTCGCGCGCGCCTTCGAGCGGGCGCTGCGTCGGGCCGGGGTGCCGATGGCGTACTCCCAGGGCTTCACCCCGCACCCGAAGATCTCCTACGCCAGCGCCGCGCCCACCGGTGTGGCGAGCGAGGCCGAGTACCTGGAGATCGGGTTGCGTGAGTCGGTCGACCCGGCGGCGTTGCGGGCTGCACTCGACGCGGCCCTCTCGCCCGGACTCGACGTGCTGGATGCGGTGGTGGCGACCGGCGGCAGCCTCGTCGATCGGATCGAGGCGGCGCACTGGCGGATCGAGTTGCCGGAGGTGGACCCGGATGTGCTGCGCGCGGCGGTGGCCGCCTTCACCGCTGCGGGCGAGGTCTTCGTCGAGCGGATGACCAAGCAAGGCCGGCGGACTTTTGACGCTCGTGCAGCTGTCATTGACATCAATGTGATCATGTCGGATGAGACACCTTCCGAGGCCGTGGCAGTACCGTGTGCGATACTCGAGCTGGTCGTGCGGCAGGTCACTCCCGCTGTTCGACCCGATGACGTCCTTTCCGGCCTCCGCGTGGTGGCCGACCTGGAGCCGCCGGTGTCGCCGCGCGTGACCCGGCTGGCTCAGGGCATGCTGACCGCGCAGGGTGCGATCGCGGATCCGTTGGACGCGGGCCGCGACGGGGCAGTTATCGGTGGACGCTGACCGACGGTCGGTGTCTGGCTAGGCAGACTTCGCCGGTCGCGTCGATCGCGACTGGCGGAAACACCTTTTGCGGCGACCCTGCGTGGCAGCGCTCACCCGCGCCCGGGGTAGCCAGAACTGGAGAACGTCCATGCTCGAGAACGAGCCCGAGGGCGGCGAACGCACCGGCTTCCACCCGGATGGCGAGACCGCCGAACACCGTGTTAGCGACAGTGCTGCCCCCGCGAACACCGCGTCCGAGGGGGGCGACGGGGCTGTCCGGGAACCCACCGGGGAGGCCCCGGGGCTGGCCAGCCCAGCGACGAGTGAGGCGGCGGCCACCGGCGCGGCCGATCTGGGCGAGCCACCCGCTCGGGTCCGCAAGCGGGCCAGCCGGAAGCGGGTGACCCCGGTCAGCCGGCCGGAACAGACCGAGGCGCCGATCGAGGCGGGTAGCGCCGCCGTGCCGGGGGCGGGCGAGGCACCCCAGGCCGAGGTGCTTGCCCCGATCGCGGGCGACCGTGAGCCGCCGACGAAGGCGACGCGTCGTCGTCGGAAGGCTACGACGGCCAAGGCGCCGGCGGAGCCGGCGCCGGCCGCCGGCGCGCAGGAGGAGGCGGCAGCGGACCTCGTACGGCCGGTGAAGGTGACGCGGACCCGGCGCAAGAAGACGGCCCCCGCGCCGGTCGAGCCCACCGCCGCTCCGGCTGACTCGGCTGCTTCGGCCGAGCCGGCGGCTGCTTCGGCCGAGCCGACTGGCGCTCCGGTTGACCCGATCGGCGCTCCGGTTGAGCCGGCTGCGACCGAACCGGTTGCCGCGACCGAGGAGGAGCAGACCGAGTCGACTCCACCCGGCGGTGCCGCGGTGGGGGAGGTGCCGCCCGGAGTGGCGGTGGCCGAGCCGGTCGAGCCGGAGCGCCCGGCCCGTGGCCGACGTGCCCGGCTCTCCGCCCCAACAGTGCTGTTCATGGCTCCGCTGCCCGAGGAGTCGGTGCCGGCACGGGCCGCCGAGGAGCCGGCCGCGGAGGAGCCGGCCGCGGAGGAGCCGGTCGAGCCGTCGCGTCGCCGCCGGCGGGGTCGCCGCAACGGCGAGTCGACCGCGGAGGCCGGGACCGGTGAGGTCCGGGAGACCGACGAGACCGACGAGACCGACGAGACCGACGAGATCGAGGAGGCCGGAGAGGCCGAGGCCGGGGAAGCCCCCGAGGGCGAGGACGACGACGACAGCATCGGTGGCCGGCGTCGCCGCCGGCGGGGTCGTCGCGGTCGTGGCCGGGGCAAGGGGGGCGCCGACGAGGTCGAGGAGCAGGAGGCCGAGGAGGCCGCTGCCCAGGCCGAGGCGGTGGAGCCGGAGGCCGAGGAGGACGATGAGGCCGAGACCGAGGCCGAGGCGGGAGGAGGCGACGGGCTGACCCGCCGCCGCCGCCGCCGGCGCCGGCGTGGTGCCGGAGACGTGGAGGCCGCCGCAGAGGACGGGGTGCCCACGGTCGTCAAGATCCGGGAGCCGCGTCGCACCGTTGACGAGGTTCAGGGTGTCTCCGGCTCGACCCGGCTGGAGGCCAAGCGCCAGCGCCGCCGGGACGGTCGCGAGCAGCGCCGTACCCGGCCGCCGATCCTCAGCGAGGCGGAGTTCCTGGCCCGCCGGGAGGCGGTTGATCGGGTGATGGCGGTCCGGCAGCGGGGCGACCGGACGCAGATCGCCGTGCTGGAGGACGGGGTGCTGGTCGAGCACTACGTCACCCGTAACTCGGCTGTCACCATGGCCGGCAACGTCTATCTGGGCAAGGTGCAGAACGTCCTGCCCAGCATGGAAGCGGCGTTCGTCGACATCGGGCGCGGCCGCAACGCCGTGCTCTACGCGGGTGAGGTCAACTGGGACGCCACCGGGCTGGAAGGGCGGGCCCGCTCGATCGAGCAGGCCCTCAAGTCCGGTGACTCGGTCCTGGTGCAGGTCACCAAGGACCCAATCGGACACAAGGGCGCTCGGCTGACCAGCCATGTGGCGCTCTCCGGCCGGCACCTCGTCTACGTGCCGGGCGGCAACGCCTCCGGGATCAGCCGCAAGCTGCCGGACAACGAGCGCAAGCGCCTGCGGGACGCGCTGAAGAAGCTGGTTCCGGAGGGAGCGGGCGTGATCGTCCGTACCGCCGCTGAGGGTGCCACCGAGGACGAGCTGGCGCGCGATGTCAAGCGGTTGCAGGCGCAGTGGGAGGACATCCAGGCGAAGGCGGGCCGGGGTGGCGCGCCGGTGCTGCTCTACGAGGAGCCAGATCTGGTCATCCGGGTTGTCCGGGACCTGTTCAACGAGGACTTCCGGGAGCTGGTGATTGAGGGCGAGGGTGCGTACGACCTGGTCGAGTCGTACCTGTCGCATGTCTCGCCGGACCTGGTCGCCCGGCTGCGCCGGCACGTGGGCACCGTGGACGTCTTCACCGAGTACCGAATCGACGAGCAGATCCTGAAGGGTCTGGACCGCAAGGTCTTCCTCCCCTCCGGGGGGCACCTGGTGATCGACCGTACTGAGGCGATGACCGTGGTTGACGTGAACACCGGTAAGTACACCGGTGCCGGCGGGAACCTGGAGGAGACGGTTACCCGGAACAACCTGGAAGCCGCCGAGGAGATCGTCCGGCAGCTGCGGCTGCGCGACATCGGTGGCATCGTGGTCATCGACTTCATCGACATGGTCCTGGAGTCGAACCGGGAGTTGGTGCTGCGTCGGCTGACCGAGTGCCTTGGGCGGGACCGCACCAAGCACCAGGTGACGGAGATCACCTCGCTTGGTCTGGTGCAGATGACCCGGAAGCGGATCGGTGCCGGCCTGCTGGAGGCCTTCAGCGAGACCTGTGAGTGCTGCAAGGGTCGTGGGTTGATCCTGCACACCGAGCCGGTGCCGGAGAAGCCACGTGCGGGCGGCAACGGAGAGAAGGTCAAGGCGGTGGCGTCGGTCGAGGCGGGCGGGTCGTCCCGCCGGCGGGCGCGGAAGGGGGCCGCCGCCGCCGAGCGGACCGCGGCCGACAGCGAGGAGGCGCGGGGTACCGGTGCTCCCGCCACCCCAGAGGCCGCATCCACGACGTCTGGTGCTGACTATTACGACACGATGGGCTATGACCTGTCCCGGTATGAGGTGGAAACACCGGCTGCCCCGAGTGTGGTCGCGAGCCAGGGCGGCGACATGGCGCGGCTCGCGGCGCCCGACGACCCGGACGCGGTGGGCAGCGAGGACGGCGAGGAGCCCGAGACCGGGGGCCGGCGACGCTCCCGCCGGGGTGGTGCGCGGCGCCGTACCCGCCCCTGACAGCTGTGCCGCGCCGACCGGAACCCGCCCCGCGGGTCCGGTCGGCGCGCCCTCGTGGTGGGTAGGGTGGGCGTTTCGGCCGGCCGGTTTGGGGGAGCTCCGGACCATGGCGTACGCTTGCCGGCGGCGCACTTTGGTGTGCCGACCTCCCGCGTGCCCGCGCCGCCGTGCCTGTGTCATCCGGCGAGCCGCCGTGGGAACGACCGCCAGCAGCCTCAACGACAGGGAGTCCGCCTCCGATGTACGCGATCGTCAAGACCGGCGGCAAGCAGTACAAGGTCGCCGAGGGCGACGTGATCGAGGTCGAGAAGCTCGCCGGTGCCCCCGGTGACGCGGTGCAGCTTGCCGCGGTGCTCCTCGTCGACGGTGACGACCTGGTGACCGACGTGGCGAAGCTTGCCAAGGTCGAGGTGTCCGGTGAGATCGCCGCGCACACCAAGGGCCCGAAGATCCGGATCCACAAGTTCAAGAACAAGACCGGCTACCACAAGCGCCAGGGTCACCGTCAGCCGTTGACCCAGGTGAAGGTGACCGGCATCTCCAGCGGGAAGTAGGTCGTCCTCCAATGGCTCACAAAAAGGGTGCGTCCAGCTCGCGTAACGGTCGTGAGTCTGCGGCCCAGCGGCTCGGCGTGAAGCGCTTCGGTGGTCAGCTCGTCAGCGCGGGCGAGATCATTATCCGCCAGCGTGGCACCAAGTTCCACCCGGGTGACCTGGTCGGCCGGGGCGGGGACGACACGCTCTTCGCGCTGGCCGCCGGTTCGGTCCAGTTCGGTACCAAGCGCGGTCGCAAGACCGTCAGCATCGTTCCGCAGCAGTAGGCTCTCCGGCGAAGCGGGCCGCGGACCTGGTGTCCCGGCCCGCTTCGGCTTTTCTTGTGCTCAGTACGACCTCCGCTGGAAGGATTGGTGGCGTGACGACGTTCGTTGACCGGGTCGTCCTACACCTGCAGGCCGGCGACGGCGGGCACGGCTGTGTCTCGGTCCACCGGGAGAAGTTCAAACCGTTCGGCGGTCCGGACGGGGGCAACGGCGGGCATGGCGGCAGCGTCTCGCTGGTGGTTGACCCGCAGGTGCACACGTTGCTCGACTTCCACTTCCGCCCGCACGTCAAGGCCGCCAACGGTCGGGGCGGGGCCGGATCGAACCGGGACGGCGCGAACGGTGCCGACCTGGTCCTCAAGGTTCCCAACGGCACCGTCGTGCAGACCGCTGACGGTACGGTGCTCGCCGACCTGGTAGGTGCCGGGACGACCTTCGACGTGGCCCGGGGCGGCCGAGGTGGCCGGGGCAACGCCTCGCTGGCCAACGCACGCCGCAAGGCGCCGGGCTTCGCCGAGCTGGGCGAGCCCGGCGATCAGATGGACGTGGTGCTGGAGCTGAAGAGCGTCGCCGACGTCGGTCTGGTCGGCTATCCGTCCGCGGGTAAGTCGTCGCTGATCTCGGTGATCTCCGCTGCGAAGCCGAAGATCGCTGACTACCCGTTCACCACCCTGGTGCCGAACCTCGGCGTGGTCCGGGCGGACAACCACACCTTCACCGTCGCGGACGTACCCGGCCTGATTCCGGGCGCGGCCACCGGCAAGGGGCTCGGCCTGGAGTTCCTCCGGCACATCGAGCGCTGTGCGGTGCTCGTGCACATCGTCGACACCGCAGTCCTGGAGACGGAGCGCGACCCAGTGGCCGACATCGATGCTCTCGAGGCGGAGCTGGCCGCGTACGGTGGGCTGGTTGATCGGCCACGCCTGGTCGCCCTCAACAAGGTCGACGTGCCGGACGGGCAGGACCTGGCCGAGATCGTCCGGCCGGACCTGGAGGCCCGCGGCTTCCGCGTCTTCGAGGTCTCGGCGGCCACCCGGGCCGGGCTCAAGGAACTGATGTACGCCATGGGCGAGCTGGTGGCGGCGGCGCGTGCGGCGGCACCGCCGGCGGAGCCCGCCCGGATCGTGATCCGTCCGAAGGCGGTCGACGACGCGGGCTTCACCGTGGAGGCTGCGCCGGGTGGTGCCTGGGTGGTGCGGGGTACCCGCCCGGAGCGGTGGGTCCGGCAGACGAACTTCGACAACGAGGAGGCGGTCGGCTACCTGGCTGACCGACTGGCCCGGCTCGGCGTCGAGGAGAAGCTCGGCAAGGCCGGTGCGCAGGCGGGTGACCTGGTCCGAATCGGCGAACGTGAGTTCGACTGGCAGCCGACGCTGTACACCGAGTTCGTCCCCGGGGTGCGCGGTGGGGACCAGCGGATGGTGGAGAAGTCGGAGCGGCCGTCGGCGGCCGAGCGGCTGGCAGCCCGCAAGGCCCGGCGGCAGCGCCCGGAGGACGAGGCCGAGACCGGGGAGCCGGTCGGCGACGACGCGGAGTGACCGACCGTACCGGCTGATCGTCCGGGCATCCGCACCGGGCGAGGACCTACGTTGGGTGGTGGCAACCTCCGCGCGAGGGCCAGGTTGACGTGGCGGGCGACCGCGCCCGTGGACGGGTCAGGGCCGGTCCAGGGGAGTGTCGAGCCGGCCCCCGGTGCCTTTCTGGTTGGACAGGAGCAGGCCGAGCACGAGCATCCCGAAGCCGAGCCCGAGGTGTAGCCAGTTGTCGGCGTCGTTCACCGGGATCACGTTGGCTGAGCTGGCTCGGTCGATCACGAGCCCATAGATCCACAGGGCGAGGGTGAGCGCGCCCCCCACGGTGAGGAAGACCCGTGCCCCGCCCACCCGGCGGGACAGCAGCAGGCCGGCCAGACCGGACCCCAGGAGCAGGATGTTGTGCAGGAAAGAGACCTGGAACAGGCCAAACAGCATCGCCCCGGAGTCCGGCCCGGCAAACCGCAACTCGCCGTAGTCGGTGGTTATCCCGGGCACGAACCCGAGCACTCCCAGTAGGAGGAGGATTCCCCCCACGGCGAGGGCCGCGACCTGAAGCCCTGTCCTCGACCGTGCTCGTGCGTGCTCTGCCATGCCTGCACCTCCGTCGATCCGCGACCCACGGCGCCGTGGCGCGGGCTCGCCCCCGACCCGACAATCCATCATTGTCCGGCCCCACCAGCGGACTCCGCAGCCAAACGGCGGATCACACCGGTGGCCAGCCAGGAGCCCGGGCGTGCAGGCAAAGGGGGCGGACGTACCGCCTAGACCCGGAGCGTTGATCCGGGTCTAGGCGGTCCCGCCGAATCAGTCCAGGTCGAACTCACCGTCCTGGGCACCGGCGACGAAGGCGTCCCACTCGGCCTGGGTGAACACGAGGACCGGGCCGTCCGGATCGGCGGAGTTGCGCATGCCGATCAGGTCGTCAACGAACGCGACCTCGACGGCGGCCTCAGAGGTGTCGCCCTCGGCTCGCTGCCACACGGCCCGCGAGACATCGAAGTCGCCTTTGGGGTGCGTCGTCATAGTCCAGTCCTCCAGTGCCGTGGGTTGGGGGGCAATTCGTATTGCTCCATCGGGCAGGATAAGCGGATGCCGAGTCTTACCCGCGTAGAGGCGACCGCGCGCGCCGCTGTGATTTCCGTCGAGTCCTATCAGGTGGACCTCGACGTGACCGGCGACGAAGGGTTTCGTTCGCAGGTCACCATCCGGTTTCGGGCGACCCCGGCTCCCAGACATTCGTCGAGTGCCAGCCGCAGAAGCTGCGCTCGGTCCGAATCAACGACACCGACCTTGACCCCACCCTGCTGGTCGACAACCGGCTGCCACTGACCGGCCTCGCCGAGCGGAACACGCTGACCGTCGAGGCGGAGATGGCGTACACCAATACCGGCGAGGGGATGCACCGCTTTGTCGACCCGGCCGACGGGGAGACCTACCTGTACGCCATGTCCTTCCTCGACCATGCCCCGCGCATCTTCACCGCCTTCGACCAACCCGACCTCAAGGCCCCGGTCACCCTCACGGTGACCGCCCCCGAGCACTGGACCGTCGCCGCGAACGGCGTACTGGCTGCCTCGCCGCGTCCAGGGCGGTGGGAGTTCGCCCCAACCGAACCGCTGGCCACGTACCTGGTCTCGGTGATCGCCGGGCCCTGGTACGTCCACCGGGACGAGCATGACGACATCCCGCTCGGCGTCTGGTGCCGTCGGTCGCTCGCGACGTACCTGGACTCGGAGATCGACGAGATCCTCACGATCACGAAACAGTGCCTGGACCGGTATCACCAGCTCTTTGCGCAGCGGTACCCGTTCGGCAAGTACGACCAGGCGTTCGTACCGGAGTTCAACGCCGGGGCCATGGAGAATCCGGGGCTGGTGACCATTCGGGACGACTATGTCTTCCGGTCCGCGGTCACTGAGAGCGAGCGCGAGTGGCGGGCCAGCACCATCGCGCACGAGATGGCGCACATGTGGTTCGGGGACCTGGTCACCATGCGGTGGTGGGACGACCTGTGGCTGAACGAGTCGTTCGCCGAGTACCTGGCCACCCGGGTGACCGCGGAGGTTACCCGCTTCGATCGCGGCTGGACGACCTTCGCGATGCGGCGCAAGATCTGGGGGTACGTGGCCGACCAGCGCCCGTCGACCCACCCGGTCGCCCCGGAGGAGGTGACCGACGCCGCCCAGGCCCTGCTCAACTTCGACGGCATCTCGTACGCGAAGGGCGCCGCGGTGCTGCGCCAGCTCGTGGCCTGGCTCGGCGACGACGACTTCCTGGCCGGGCTCAACGCGTACTTCGCCGAGCATCGGTTCGGCAACGCCGCCCTGGCGGACCTGCTGGCCAGCCTGACCACGGCCAGCGGGCGCGACCTGACCGGCTGGGCCCGGTGCTGGCTGCGTACCGCGCAGGTCAACACGCTGCGGGCGGAGGTATCGCTCGATGTAGATGGCCGATATACCGAGGTGGCCCTAGTGCAGAGCGGGCCGGAGTCCCACCCGGTGCTGCGCCCGCACCGGGTCGGCGTCGCCCGGTACGCCGCTGACGGCACCGTGGCGCACCATCTGGTGGATCTTGAACCTTCGGTCGACGGTGGTCGCACGGTCCTCACCGACCTGGCCGGGCAGGTAGCCGCCCAACTGCTGCTGCCGAACGCCGGTGACCTGACCTACGCCAAGATCCGCCTGGATCCGGCCTCGGCGGACGCGGTACCGCTGTTGCTGCCCCGCCTGACCGACTCGCTCGCGCGGGCACTGCTCTGGGGAGCCGAGCTGGACGCCGTCACCGATGGGGAACGACCACTGACGGAGCTGGTGCAGCTGATCACCACCGCGCTGCCGGCCGAGACCGAGGTGGTGATCGTCGAGGATGTGGTCGCGATCAGCCGATCGCTGATCGACCGGTACCTCGACCCGTTCGCCCGCGAGGAGGCCTTGGCTCGGGTCGCCGGGGCCACCCGGCAGCTGCTCGACACCGCGCCGCCCGGTGGCTCGCTTCAGCTCGCCGCGGCGCGGGGGTGGGTCGCCGCGACCGATGACGTGGACCGGCTGGCCGGTTGGCTGGCCGGCCAGGGCCAGCCACCGGGGCTCGCGATCGACGCGGAGCTGCGGTGGGCAGTGCTGGAGCGGCTGGTGGCGCTGGGTGGGGCCGGGGCGGCGGAGATCGCCGCTGAGGCGGCAGCCGACCCGAGCGCCACCGGTGTCGAGCGGGCCGCCCGCTGTCGCGCGGCCCTGCCCGACCCGGTGGCCAAACAGGCTGCCTGGAAGATCATCGTGGCGAACACGGAATGCTCCGCCCGCCTGGTCGAGGCTACCGCGGAGGGCTTCTGGCAGCCGGAGCAGGCGACGCTGACCGCCCCGTACGTCGGGCGGTACTTTGCCGACATGCCGGCCGCCTCACGGTTGCGTACCCCATGGGTGGCGGAGCGGATCGCGGAGCTGGCGTTTCCGCGCTACGCGGTCGCGCAGAGCACCCGGGAGGGCGTCGCGAAGCTGCTCACCCGGGGGGGATCTCACCCCGGGTCTTCGTCGGACGTTGATCGACGCGGACGACGACATGCGCCGGGCACTGGTCGCCCGGACCGCCGTTGCGGCGGTGGACGCCTGAGGAGCGGCGGTGGATGTCTGAGGAGTGGTGGGGAAGCCGGGGCGGCGTCGGCGCTGGCCGCGGTCGGCCTAAGATCGCGGGGTGGAGGAAGACATCCGGCGGGTGGGAATCATGGGCGGCACGTTTGACCCGATCCACCACGGGCACCTGGTCGCGGCGAGCGAGGTGGCCGACCGGTTCGGGCTGGACGAGGTGATTTTCGTCCCCACCGGGCAGCCGTGGCAGAAGGCGGACGAGCCGGTCAGCCCCGCCGAGGATCGATACCTGATGACGGTCATCGCCACCGCTTCCAACCCTCGCTTCCAGGTCAGTCGGGCCGACATCGACCGCGGTGGCCCTACCTACACTATCGACACGCTGCGTGACCTGCGGGTTGTGTACGGCGCCAAGGTGCAGCTCTTCTTCATCACCGGCGCGGATGCCCTGGCGAGGATCCTTTCCTGGAAGGACTTGGACGAGGCCTTCGAGTTGGCCCACTTCATCGGGGTGACCCGGCCCGGGTTTAGGTTGTCCGACGCCCACCTGCCCGCCGACACGGTGAGCCTGGTGCAGGTGCCCGCGATGGCGATCTCCTCCACCGACTGCCGTGCCCGGGTCTCCCGAAGCGCGCCGCTGTGGTATCTGGTGCCCGACGGTGTGGTGCAGTACATCGCAAAACGGCGGCTCTACCAGCAGTGATCCGTCCCGGTCTGGGGCCGTTCCGGCCCGGACGCGCCGTAACCGACCGGCCGTGTCGCCCTTTCATGTGAGACGCTTGGGGGGTAGCACGCATGATCGAAGGAGAACGGTGACAGTTTCCGAACGCGCACACGAGCTGGCGACCGCCGCCGCCCAGGCCGCGGCCGACAAGAGGGCGCAGGACATCGTCATCATTGACGTGGGTGATCAGCTCGCCATCACCGACGCGTTCCTGCTCGCCGCCGCCCCCAACGAACGTCAGGTGCTCGCCATCGTTGACGCGATCGAGGAGCGCCTGCTCCAGCTGCCGGAGAAGGCCAAGCCGGTCCGGCGGGAGGGGGAGCGGGGCGGCCGTTGGGTGCTGCTCGACTACGTGGACATCGTCGTGCACGTCCAGCACACCGAGGAGCGCGAGTTCTACGCGTTGGACCGGCTCTGGAAGGACTGCCCGCAGATTCCCTTCGTTGACCGCGACCTCGCCGCCGCTGAGCCCGGCGCCGCCGAATGACTCGGCTGATTGTCTGGCGGCACGGAAACACCGACTGGAACGCCAGCGGCCGCGTGCAGGGGCAGACCGACGTTGGTCTGAACGACCTCGGTCGGGAGCAGGCACGCGCTGCCGCCCAACTGCTCGCCGGGTTCCAACCCGACGCGATCTTCGCCAGTGACCTGCGGCGGGCGGCGGACACGGCTGCCGCTCTGGCCGCCCTGACCGGACTGCCGGTGCACACCGACGTACGGCTGCGGGAGCGGCACTTCGGGCCCTGGCAGGGGCTCCGGCTCACCGAGGCGGCCGAACAGTACCCGGACGAGTACGCCCGTTGGCGAGTCGGTGACCCAGACCCCGGTGCCGGCATCGAAACCTTGGACGACGTCGGTAAGCGGCTGGGTGTCGCGTTTCAGGAGGCCGCCGACACCGTCGCCGGTGGGACGGTGGTGGTCGCCACCCATGGTGGTGGCGCCCGACAGGGCATCGGTCAGCTACTCGGCTGGGAGCTCGCCGTGCTGCATTCGATCGACTCGCTGCGTAACTGCCACTGGACCGAGTTGTGGCACGACAAGCAGCGGGGCTGGCGCCTGCGGGCACACAACGTCGGGCCCCGCTACGACGCCGATCCCGCTCACCGCCACCGATAGCGGCCCCAAGTATTAGGGGTTTACCCCATCAACACCGACCGAAGGTCGGGTTTGTCGTGGTTTGTCGTGGTTGCGGTTGTAACTGCGGTCATCATGGTGGTGGAATCTTGGCGGGCGTGGGGGCGTTACACCCTGCGTACGACCGAGCTGGCATCCGCCGATGGCGGATGCCAGCTGGGTGAGCCCCTGGGAATGATGGTGGCCGGCCGGTCGTTACACATGGACCCGGCGCCGTGCGTGTGCCCCTGGTGAGGCCCCGCGGTCGTCGACCTCTTTCTCATGTTCTTTTTGAGCGCCGGACGGTGCTTGCACCCCTGTGCCGCCTGATCCCCCCTTTGGGCGTGCGTGATGGGTGTCGACCCCCGAATGGAGCATCCCCCATGATTAACATGATTCTGCGTCGTAGCGTGCTTGGTGTTGCTGGTCTGGCCCTGTCCACCGGTGTCGTCGCCGGCCCGCTGGCCACCCGCACCGACAGCGTCCCCACCCCCGCGGCTGCTGCTGTGGTGGCGGAGAAGCCCGACAGTGGCACGCTGATCCCGCACGGCACTCAGGGTGAGCAGTCGCGCATTGACCTGAACGATGAGCAGACCGGCAATGTGAAGGCCATCATCGAGGCCACGAAGAACGCCGACATGGATGAGCGGGCCGCTGTGGTGGCGATCGCCACCAGTTTGCAGGAGTCGAAGTTGGAGAACCTGGGTCACCTGGGTGACCGCAACGACCACGACTCGCAGGGCCTGTTCCAGCAGCG
>NZ_AXVR01000054.1 GCF_000484695.1 Salinispora cortesiana
CCGCAACCCCGCCAACCAGCGACTACGCACCCGCTGCGCTACCACCAGACGCACCCGAGGCCACCTCGACCCCCGCTAATTTCGTAGAGCCCTCAATCATCGACAGGCGTCAGACCCGCGAAGAATCAGGGTGGAACGCGCCCTGAGCCCGTCAAACACACCCGGCCAACCACCTCCCAAACATGCCCTAAGCGATGATGCTACGGGCCTGGGAAATGCGTGACGCATCAGTTCGAATCAGCGCAGCACGGGACCGGATACCGAGCTTTCGGTAAATCTGCCGCAGATGGAATCCCACGGTGTGTGGTGAGATGAACAAGCGGTCGGCCGCCTGCTGGTTGGTAAGGCCGCCGGCCACTAGTTCGGCTACCTTTCGTTCGGTCTCGGTGAGACTCTCCCAGCCGGACTCTGGACGCTTCGCATGCTTCCAGTGCCGACGACACACTCCGAGTCCGCGTAGCTGGGCGCGCACGCGGGCGGCCTCTCGCTCCGCACCGAACCGGGCGTAGGCGTTCATGGCACGGTCAAGTTCAACGACCGCGGATTCATGATTCTCCTGAAAGAGAAAGATCCGGGCACGATCCTCGGCCGTTGCGACCTGAGCCCAGGGGTTTCGGTGTAGTCGACCGGCCTCGGCGAGGCCGTCGGTGTCCGCCTCAGCGAGCGCCCGGGCGTGTGTGGCCGCGGCGAGTAGCGCGGGAGTATCCGGATTGAGCCGACTGAGATGTTCGATTGTGTCGACGACTGCTCCTGCGATCTGCGGCTGGTCTGCCGTCAGTGCGCAACGTACCCACCAGGCGGCGACCGCCGGGTCCTCCAGAACGATCTCACGAGGTGTGATCGGCTGCGCCCCGGTCTCGGCCAGCACTTCCAGTGCCGCTGCGGGGCCGTCGTTCACCTCCGCCAACTGCGCCTGCAGCAGGAGACACTCAGCCTGCCACGGGCTCGAAGAGCGCTGTGGACCCTCCCCTTCCAGGGGCTTGAGATGGGTTGCGGCCAGGGCCGGATTTCCACGACGTAGGGCTACGTGGGCCAGGACCAGCAACGCCTGTGGTGCGAATATCGGCATGTGCGCGCCGTCCTGCCGCAAAGCGGCGCGAGCGACCTTCTCGGCCTCGTCCAGCTGTCCCTGGGCGAGATGCAAGGGTACGCGAAGCGCGGCCTGCACCGTGGTCGCCGGGGTGTCGGCCGTCGAAGCGGCCGTTCGGGCCAATCCCCGCACGACCTCCTCCGCTTCGTCGTACTCATCGATCCGGATTAGCGCAAAGGCGAGGAACCAGCACGGGTCGAGGACTTGGACGGTGTCGCCAACATAGTTGAGCCCCACGGCCTCCCGCAGGATCGCCACCGCAGCTTCCACGTGGCCATCTCGCCACTGATCCATTGCGCGGACAGTCATTGCGCTGACCCGTACCGCCAGGTCACGTCGGCTGGGTCTGCTGAGGAGCAGGCGTGCTTGCTCGACCGCCGTACCGTCACCAATCAAATAGGAAGCGGTGAGATGGGTGATAACGGCTTCGGCACGCGGAGGTCCCCCCGCCTGCCTGGCCAGCACGTCGTCGGTGGCCTGGCGGGCAGCCGGCGCATCGCCGCGCAACAGCAGCGCGGTCGACATCGACGTCTGCAGGGCAGCGATGTTGCGGGCAGGCGGCACCGACGCGGGCGCCATGCTCAAGGCCACGTCAATCTCGTCCCTGGCCAGGGAGACCGCCTCGTCCAAGCGTCCCGACCTGGTGAGTGCCTTCGTTGCGGTGTTGGCGAGGCGCACGCGTTGGTCTTGTCCCGGGTCCAGCAGTTCCATCCCTCGCATCGCCAGGGAGGCTGCGGTCATGGGATCGGTGACGATGAGACCTCGGGCTCCTTCCACGATGATCTCGATATCCCTGGCGTTACCGGGTTGAGCTACGTGCGCCAGTTGGAGGGCGGCACGTTCTGCCCCATCCGGGCGCCGCAGCAGCACCTCCGCCGCCTGCCGATGCAACAACGCGCGTACCGGCGGCGGCACAGAGTCAAGGAGCACCCGCCAGATTGAGTCGGTGCGGAACGCCAGCTGCTGCCCACAACAGACCAGCATCCTGTGCTCCACCGCTTCGTGCACCACCGTCAGTAGGACAGCCGGCGATTCGTCGAGCATGGCGGACAGCTCCTCCGGCGCAAACGGAGATCCGAGTACGGCCGCCAGTCGAAGGGACTTGACAGTCGGCTCCGAGAGCCGCTGGACACTTTCCTCGATCATGGCGGACAGCCGCTTCGGCACTGGCGCGGGCAGATGAATGGCATTGATGTCACGGGAACCGCCCGACGCGCCCGGAGTAAGCCCTAGGGTGCCGTCAACCGCACCGATGACGCCGTCCTCCTTGAGCCCGCGTATGAGTTCGATGACTGCGGAGGGCGTATCGTTGATGCTTTCCACCAGGGCGAGCAGCGTTGCGTCGGGGACGGATCCGGAATGGTCGGCGATCAGTTGCTCCAGCGCCGTGGTCGAGAGCGGACTCAACCCCCGGATCAGTTCGACAGCCACTCTGCCCCGAAGTCTACTCAAGCATAGGAACGCCTGTTCGGAAGGTGCGAAGCTCGCCAACGAAGTGAAGGTCAGTAGCCAAAGGATCGGTCGGCCCCTGAGCGCCAGGATTTGGTCACACAACGCCGTCAGGGTGGAGAGGTCAGCCAGGTGCAGGTCATCAAGGGTCACCACCGTGGGAACGCCCTTCGCGACGTGACGCAGCCGCGTTCCGGTCGCCTCGACCGGGAAGGTCACTCGTGGACTGTGACCACGGTCCGTGCCACTGCCAGCCACCTTGAGCTGAGCAACGGCAGGAGGTTGCAGCATTTCAGGTGCCGCATCAGGTGGACCAGCCATGACATCCCCGACGGTGGTGAAGCCCATGTCGTCGGCGATGTCGGCTACCTCGGCCAATAGCCGGGTCTTGCCCCCGCCGGGCGCGGCCTGCACGATAAGCACCCGACACCGCCGGTCCGCCACGACCCGGCGCAGATCAGTGCTGATCTGCGCCAGATGCTCCTCCCAGCCACGCACCTTCCGTAACGGGTGGGCGTGAAGTCGCACCGGCGGCACTGACTTACCCAAGACATCCTCCCCACAGCTCGTGCAGTTTCCTCGCTTGCTGTCACCAGTACTGGCGGCAGCCACCGAGTGCCCGACCTACTCACCTGCGCATCAATGACAAACCAATCCCCGTACGCGGCCAGCGGCCGCGTCTGCAAGGCCACGCTTCACACGACTCGCCACCTGAACCGCGGCCGGGCTGCGGCACTCTTCGCGAGGTGGTGCCCGCGGCTCACCTGGCGCCCTGGCCCTATGTTCGATAGTTGTTTGGTCAGAATTTGTGGCCACCATGCTGACCGCCGGGATACGCGCCCTAATACCAGAATCTATTGACTATGACAAGTACCTCAATCTCGAAAGGGACATTGGAGAGTGATTCTTCCCCACCAACGGCATAGTCGCTACCACCCCACGGGAATTATTGAAGCCAATACCCGACAGGATTACTCCAGGTATGGTTGTATTTCTCACTGACCGTAACCGCGACGCCCGGGCACAATCGCGCCAGGACGGGGATCCGGCCCTGACACATGGCGGGACAGGCCCGACACAAGGTTGCGCTGGGTGAGCACCTACGCGAAGGCAGCGGCGCGAGTCGTGGCAACCCGTTGACCACCAGTTGCGACGTTGCCGCCGAGCGCCACCGCTTCGGGCCCAATGCGACCCGGTTTGCGCCCTCGGTCCAGGCGGCCCGTCCGGACCGAGATAGCGGCAGGCATTCAACTACCTGAGGAAATGCGTTTGTTCACATAGTACAGGGGGATACACCAACTTCAGTCCCATAACAGGCTGACTTATCCTGATTTGCACTGGAAGTGCTCGCGCCGACAACAGCGAGTCACCAACCATCCGGCACGGTGCGGCACCACCACTCCAAGGGCCGGCATTGCCGAAAAGGGTGGCGAAATAGCCAGCTCGGGCACCCGGTCAGAAATAGATGGACTGCGACCGGATTACTCACCGGAAACGCCGCTACTTCCACATACAGAAGCCTTGGAATCCAATAGAGAACGGCAACCTCAATCCACGTGTCCGCACAATTTTTCTGCAGCATGGGGAAGGGCGGCTGTCCTGCCCGACGAGCTTTCGGCCTCCCTCAGCTTCTGGGTTCAGCTGCTCTCCGATGTGTCGTCGGCTGGTGCACACCCATCGTGATCCCGCCCAGCCCTATCAAGGGCATCGGGCTCGACCAACAGGCGGATCACCCCTCTGGGACCTGGTCGAACGGACCTGGTGTCACTTGGCGTTGAAGTAGCTCGCCTCCGGGTGGTGCACGACGATTGCGTCCGTGGCCTGTTCCGGAACAAGCTGGAACTCCTCCGACAGTTGAACACCAATCCGCTCCGCTCCCAACAGGTCCACGAGCTTCGCCCGATCCTCCAGGTCGGGGCAGGCCGGGTAGCCGAAGGCATACCGGCAACCCCGGTACTCGGTGCGCAGCAGCCCGGCCAGGTCAGGCGGGTCGGCGGTGGCCACCGTACGGTCGTCGGGCAGCCTCAGCTCGGCGCGGACCCGCTGGTGCCAGTACTCGGCAAGGGCCTCGGTGAGCTGCACCGACAGCCCGTGAACCTCCAGATAGTCGCGGTACTCATTGCGGGCGAACAACTTCGCCGTATATTCGCTGATCGGTTGGCCAACCGTGACCAGTTGCAGCGCGACCACGTCAAGCTCGCTGCCGCGAGGCCGGAAGAAGTCGGCCAAGCAGAGCCGCCGCTCCTGGCGCTGCCGGGGGAAGGTGAATCGGGCCCGCTCAGCGTGCCCGTTCTCGTCGAGCACGACCAGGTCGTTGCCGTCGGAGTAGGCCGGGAAGTAGCCGTACACGACAGCTGCCTCAAGTACCTGGTCGGCGATGAGCCGGTCCAGCCAATAGCGCAGCCGCGGCCGACCCTCGGTCTCCACCAGCTCCTCGTAGGTGGGGCCCTTGCCGCCGCGGGTACCGCGCAGTCCCCACTGCCCGAGGAACGTAGCCCGTTCGTCGAGCAGGGCCGCGTAGTCGGCGAGGGGCAGCCCCTTGACCACCCGGGTGCCGAAGAACGGTGGGGTGGGCACCTCCACATCGGTGGCCACGTCGGAGCGGACCGAGGCGTCATTCAGCTCCGGCAACGACTCGCTGACGATCGCCCGCTGCCGCGCCCGCCGCTCCCGCCGCGCGGCCAGTGCCGCCTCCCGTTCCGGGTCCACCACCTGTGCGCCACCGCGCTTGGCGGCCATCACCCGGTCCATCAGGGAGAGCCCTTCGAAGGCGTCCCGGGCATAGTGCACCTGGCCGGGGAACATCGATCGCAGGTCGTCCTCGACATACGCGCGGGTCAGCGCCGCGCCGCCAAGCAGGACCGGCCAGCGCTCCGCAACGCCCCGCGTGGCCATCTCGACCAGGTTCTCCTTCATGATGACGGTGCTCTTCACCAACAGCCCCGACATCCCGATCGCGTCGGCGCGGTTTTGCTCGGCGGCGTCGAGGATGGCGTTGATCGGCTGCTTGATCCCGATGTTCACCACCTCATAGCCGTTGTTCGACAGGATGATGTCCACGAGGTTCTTGCCGATGTCGTGGACGTCGCCCTTCACGGTGGCGAGCACGATCCGTCCCTTACCGCCGTCGTCGGCCTTCTCCAGATGCGGCTCCAGGTACGCCACCGCGGACTTCATCACCTCGGCGGACTGGAGTACGAACGGTAGCTGCATCTGGCCGGACCCAAACAGCTCGCCGACCACTTTCATCCCGTCCAGCAGAATGTCGTTGATAACGACCATCGCCGCCAACCCGGTGGCGAGGGCCGCGTCCAGATCGTCCTCGAGACCGTTCCGCTCGCCGTCGATGATCCGGCGCTTGAGCCGCTCCTCCAGCGGCAACGCGGCCAGTTCCTCCGCTCGGCTGGCCCGCGCCGATGCGGCGTCCACCCCCTCGAAGGCTTCGATGAAGCGCTGGACCGGGTCGTACCCCTCACGGCGTCGGTCGTAGACCAGATCGAGTGCGATCTCCCGCTGCTCATCGGGAATCTTCGGCATCGGCAGGATCTTGCTGGCGTGCACGATCGCCGAGGTCAGCCCGGCCTGGACGCACTCGTGCAGGAACACCGAGTTGAGCACCTGCCGGGCCGCCGGATTGAGGCCGAACGAGACGTTGGAAACTCCCAGGGTGAAGTTGACCCCCGGGTAGCGAGCAGCGATCTCTCGGATCGCCTCAATGGTCTCGATCCCATCCCGCCGAGTCTCCTCCTGCCCGGTGGCGATCGGGAAGGTCAGGGCGTCAATCAGGATGTCCGACCGGGCCATCCCCCAACGGCTGGTCAGATCGTCGATCAACCGGGTGGCCACGCGTACCTTCCAGTCCTTGGTGCGTGCCTGCCCCTCCTCGTCGATGAGCAGCGCCACCACCGCCGCGCCGTGTTCCTTGACCACGGGCATCAGGCGGGCATACCGGGAGTCGGGGCCATCGCCGTCCTCGAAGTTGACCGAGTTAACTACGCACCGCCCACCAAGCGTCTCCAGCCCGGCCTCGATCACGCCCGGCTCGGTCGAGTCCAACATGATCGGCAACGTGGAGGCGGTGGCGAACCGGCTGGCCAACTCGCGCATGTCCTGGGTGCCGTCGCGTCCCACGTAGTCCACGCAGAGGTCCAGCAAGTGTGAGCCGTCCCGCGCCTGGCCACGGGCGATCTCCACGCAGGCCTGCCAATCCTCGGCGAGCATGGCCTCACGGAACGCCTTGGATCCGTTGGCGTTGGTCCGCTCCCCCACCATCAGCACGCTCGCGTCCTGCGCGAACGGGACATGGTGGTAGATCGACGAGGCGCCGGGCTCGGGCCGTGGCTCGCGCACCACCGGCGGCCGGCCACGCATCCGTTCGGCCAGCACCCGAATGTGCTCCGGCGTGCTTCCGCAGCAGCCGCCGACCAGCGCCACACCGTAGTCGGTGACGAACTGCTCCAGGGCATCGCCCATCTCATCCGGTGTCAGCGGGAAGTACGCACCGTCGGAGGTGAGGACCGGCAGGCCGGCGTTCGGCATCACCGACACCGGAATCTGGGAGTGCTGCGACAGGTAGCGCAGGTGCTCCCCCATCTCCGCCGGGCCGGTGGAGCAGTTCAGCCCGATGAGGTCGATGCCGAGTGGCTCAGTCGCGGTGAGCGCGGCGCCGATCTCGCTGCCCAGTAGCATCGTGCCGGTGGTCTCCACCGCCATGTGGCAGATGATCGGGACCGATTGGCCCAGCTCGGCCATCGCCCGCTTCGAGCCGATCACCGCCGCCTTCACCTGAAGCAGGTCCTGACAGGTCTCGATGATCAACGCATCTGATCCGCCAGCGATCAGGCCGACGGCGTTCTCCTGGTACGCGTCCCGCAGCGCGGCGTACGTGGCGTGCCCAAGGGTGGGCAGTTTCGTGCCCGGCCCGATCGAGCCCAGGACGAAGCGCGGCTGCTCCGGTGTCGCGTACACGTCGGCGGCGGTGCGGGCCAGCCGGGCACCGGCCTCGGCCAGCTCACGGATACGCCCCTCAATGCCGTACTCGGCCAGGTTGGCCAGGTTGGCACCGAACGTGTTGGTCTCCACGCAGTCTGCACCCGCGGCCAGATATGCCTCGTGCACGCCACGAACAGCGTCTGGCCGGGTCACGTTGAGGATCTCGTTGCAGCCCTCCAGCCCATCGAAGTCGTCGAGAGTCAGGTCTGCCGCATGCAACATGGTCCCCATCGCCCCGTCGGCGACGAGGATCCGGTCGGTCAGCGCGTCGAGCACAGAGATCACCACGGCTTCAGGTTACTGCGACGACACGGGGTGTGGTCTATCCCTGGCCACCGGTCCCACATGGGGTAACTAGCACACGCTGCCCTTTTACCACCAGAATAACTGTTTTGTCGATTGGTAGATCGGCGCGGCCGACGGTCCGGTTCCCGCCCCTGGCACGTAGGCTGACGGACGTGAGGGACTACAGCGACGCCACGATGCATGGCGGCCGGCCAACCGGGCACCCACCCGGCACCCGCCCCGACGGGCGGGACGAGGTGGCCGCGTGACCGAGTTCGACGGACTGCCGGTTCTGCGGTCCCCCGTGGCCATCGCCGCCTTCGAAGGCTGGAACGACGCCGCCGACGCCTCGACGGCCGCCGTCGAGCACCTGGAACAGGTGTGGCAGGCCCGGCCGGTGACCGAGCTGGATCCGGAAGACTTCTACGATTTCCAGGTCAGCCGCCCCACGATCGCGATGTCGGCCGGCGAGACCCGACGGGTGGAGTGGCCCACCACCCGGTTCATGGCCGCCAGCCCGGCCGGTACCGAACGGGATGTCGTGCTGATCCGCGGCATCGAGCCGAGCATGCGCTGGCGCACCTTCTGCGAGCAGGTGCTGGAGATCTGCCACAGCCTGGAGGTCGAACGGGTGGTGCTGCTCGGCGCACTCCTGGCCGACGTGCCGTACACCCGACCGCTACCGATCAGCGGAAGCGCCTCCGACAAGGGCGCGGCGCAGCGCTTCCAGCTCACCCCCACCCGCTACGACGGACCCACCGGCATTGTCGGGGTCCTGCACGACGCCTGCTCGCGGGCCGAGGTGGACGCGGTGTCGTTCTGGGTGCATGTGCCGCACTACGCCAACAACCCACCCTGCCCCAAGGCGACCCTGGCCCTGCTGCACCGGGTCGAGGAGGTGCTGGACCTACCGGTGCCGATGGCGGACCTCGCCGAGGAGGCAGCCGAGTGGGAGCAGCGGGTCCGGGGCGCCGCAGAGCAGGACGCCGAGCTCGGTGAGTACGTCCGCGAGCTGGAGGAACGGGTCGGTGACGCCGGCATCACCCCGCTGACCGGGGACGAAATCGCCCAGGAGTTTGAGAAGTACCTGCGCCGGCGCGGCGGCTCCGCCGGACCTACCGCCGGCTCCTGGTAGCCCATAGCACGCTGCTCCTCGTGGCCCGCCACCGCACCGGTGGCGGGCCACCGGCTTTCTGTCCGCGACATGCGACGCCTCGGTCGTGGACCCGCGCTGCGCTTGGGGTGTGAGGTGAGTCGGGTGTGGACGGGACACACCCGCTACGGCATCCTAGGAACCTAGTGATGATCGAGGAGGCGGGCATGCAGATCAACCCGGGTGCGGCCGAGTTCCCGCACCGACAGATCGCCGCGCAGATCAAGGCACAGGTGCGTCGCGGTGACTGGGGCCCCGGCGAGCGGCTCCCCTCCATCCCGGCGATCGCCGAAATGTTCGGAGTCGCCAAGCAGACCGTGCAGCGCGCCGTGGACCAGCTACGGGTCGAGGGTGTCCTGATCACCAAGCCCGGCTCCGGCACCTACGTCCGCGGCACCCGGCGCCGCCTCAACCGGCTCTCCCGGGGCCGGTACGGCGGCTTCCGTGGCTACCACGCCGACCTCGCCGCCCGGTACCGGCAACAGCTCGTCTCCGTCGGGCCCACCCCCGCACCGCCCGAGGTCGCCGACGCGTTCGGCGTATCCGACGGCACCGAGCTGCTCTGTCGCCGGCACCTGGTCCGCGCCGAGGACTCCCCGGTAGAGGTGGGCGCCGCCTGGTTCCTACCGACCGACACCGCCGGCACCTCACTGGAGCGGACCGAGGCGTTCGGCCGCCCCCTCTACCAGGAGGCCGAGGAAGCCACCGGCCGGCGGTACGTCACCGCGACTGACACGATCAGTGCCCGGCAGCCCAGCCGAGACGAGGCGGAGACCCTCCAGATCCGACCCGACACCCCGGTGCTACACCTGCTGCACGTCGCCTACGACGAGCGCCGTAGGCCAATCGAGGTCGCCCAGGCCACCTGGCCCGGCCCGGTCACCACCCTGACCGAGGCGTACCGGATCCCCGCCCCGGCGACCGACCCGGGTCCGGATCCGGGCCCGGGCCTCGTCCTCGGCTGACCGGGCTCCGACCAGCCCAGCTCCGGCGGCGCCACGGCGAAGATCGACCCGGCGCACCGAGCGAAGGCCGACCCGGCCGATCAGCCTGCCCAGCAGGTCACAGACGGACGCCGAGCAGGGCGTCCAGGGCCCGGGTGAAGAGCGCGGGTGCCGCCGGGTCGTCGCCGGTACCGACGAGCGCCGCCTCCGCCCAGGAGTCTGCCAGAGCGAGCGCCCCCGGGGCGTCGAGGTCGTCAGCGAGGCGCGCACGAAGCGTGGCCAGAAACGCCTCGGCGGACGGTCCGCAGGGCAGCGCGGCCGCCCTGCGCCATCGGCCCAGCCGCTCCTGCGCGGTCGCCAACAGCTCGTCGCTCCAGGAGCGGTCGCTGCGGTAGTGCCCGCTCATCAGGGCCAGCCGGACCGCCATCGGATCCACCTGGTCGGCCCGCAACCGGGAGACGAAGACCAGGTTGCCGCGGGACTTGGACATCTTCTCCCCGTCCAGGCCGATCATGCCGGCGTGCACGTAGTGCCCGGCGAACGGGGCCTGCCCGGTCAGCAGCTCGGCGTGCGCGGCCGAACACTCGTGGTGCGGGAAGATCAGATCATTGCCGCCGCCCTGCACATCGATCTGCTCGCCGAGCAGGTTCAACGCGATCACGGCGCACTCGATGTGCCAGCCGGGGCGGCCCGGGCCCAGATCGCCGCCGGGCCACGACGGCTCATCCGGGCGGGCACCACGCCACAGCAGGGGATCAAGCGGATCGCGTTTGCCGGCTCGGTCCGGGTCACCACCGCGCTCGGGGAAGATCTCCAGCATCTGCTCCCGGCTCAGGTGTGACTCATACCCGAACCGGGGCGCGGCCGAGATGTCGAAGTAGACATCGCCCGTGCCGTCCTCCAGCCGGTAGGCAGCGCCCTCCTTCACCAGGGTCAGGACCCGCTCGGCGATATCTGGAATCGACTCCACCGCACCGACGTAGTGCTCCGGCGGGATGATCCGCAGCGCCGCCATGTCCTCCCGGAACAGGGCGGTCTCCCGCATCGCCAGGACCTTCCAGTCCTCGCCGTCCCGAGCGGCCCGCTCCAGCAGCGGATCGTCGATGTCCGTGACGTTCTGCACGTACGTCACGTCCAGTCCCGCATCCCGCCACACCCGCTGGATCAGGTCGAAGGTGATCATAGTGGCGGCATGCCCGAGGTGGGTGGCGTCATACGGGGTGATGCCGCAGACATACATTGTGCCGGTGCCGGTCGGCGCGCTGGCTGCGGCGCCTCGCCGGGCCGAGTCAAACAACATCAGCGGCCCGCCCCGGCCCGGTAGCCGCGGCACCTCGTGTCCCGCCCAAGAGTCCATGACCGCCAGCCTAACCAGCCGTCAGCGGGCTACGGGTCACGCGAGAGGTAACTAACGTGACAACTGCTCACATAGGTGGCCACGGAATCGCCGGCCACTGCGGCGAGGGCAGCGGGAAGCGACCGGCGGCCCGCAGCCGCCCGATCCGGGCAGCCACTTCGGCGATCTCGCCGCGGGTGAGGTAGTTGGCGAGTTCCCCGCCCAGATCTCCGGCGACCGCGTCGGCGAGCGCCGCGAGCACCTCCGCCATCTCCGCCGGCAGCTCGCGGCCCGCCCAACCCCACAGAACCGTGCGCAGCTTCTCCTCCATGTGGAAGCTGACCCCGTGGTCCACGCCGTGGATTCGGCCGTCCGGGCCGACCAGGACATGTCCGCCCTTACGGTCGGCGTTGTTGATGACCACATCGAGCACCGCCAGCCGGGCCAGCCGCGGGTCGTCGGCGTGCGCCAGGACGTACGGGCTGCCCTCATCGTCCCGGGCCGCTGCGACCGCGAACCACCGAGACGGCAGCGCGTCGGCGGGAACAAACCCGACCAGTGGCTCCCACTCGTCCGGGCCGTTGATCCACAGCTGACAGGAGCCGGGGCCGAGTGGCCCGTCGCGCAGCACCGTCGGCGGCACCAGGTCCCAGCCGGTGGCGGCGGACACCAGATACGCAGCGACCTCGCGCCCGGCGAGATTGCCGTCCGGGAAGTCCCAGAGGGGCCGCTCACCCCGTACCGGCTTGTAGACACAACGCGCGGTCGTCCCATCCAGGGTCAGCACCGCGCGCAGCGTCGTGTTCGAGGCGTCCACCAGCCGCCCCTCCAGATCCAGCGCGCCCTCCCGGAGCAGCCGAAGCGACGGATCATCGTCCTGGCGCGGCCACTCCCGGTCCCGGCTACCGCGCAGGTCAGATGAGGTCACCGGTGGTAGCCGTTGTGGCGCGGGCAGAGGTGACCGACGGGGTCGAGGGGCTGGCCGCAGAGCGGACATGGCGGCCGGCCCGCGTTTACCACCCGCCGGGCCCGTCCGATGAACTCACGGGTCGCCTCCGGGGTCAACCGCACCCGCAGCCGGTCCAGGTCGTCGTCTGACTCGTCGGCGGACTCCTCGTCGTCCGACTCGTCCAACTCGACCTCCGCCGCGGCCTCGGCCCCAACCTCGACCTCGGCCTCGCCGACCGCGATCGCCTCGATCACGACCGTCTCGGTGTCCACGTCAAAGGCCAGCCCCAGGGTGCCGACCCGGAACTCCTCATCGACGGGCGTGTCCAGCGGATCGTTGTCGCCACCGACCGGGCCGGTCTCCGGCAGCTTCACCCCAAACCGTCGTTGCGCCTCGGAGAGCAGCTCCTCCAGCTTCTCCGCCAGCAGTGAGACCTGGACCTTCTCCAGCGCGACGCTGACCAGCCGGCCACCGCCGCGCGCCTGGAGGAAGAACGTGCGATCCCCCGGCGGCCCGACGGTTCCGGCGACGAACCGCTCCGGCGGCTCGAAGGCGTGCACCTGGTGGGTCATACCTCGACCCTATCCGGCGCACCCGCACGGCGCGCACCCCACCGACCGGAATCGCCGCGCGGCGGCCCTCGGTCCCGCCGTGGCCGCCCGGCCACGTCGCCCCTCGCCAGCGTCGACGCGATCCACGACCGTCAAGCCCCTGCCCCGGCGCCGCCACCGATCGCGGCGTCCGAGTCGGCGGTGCTCCCTCCACCCCGCTTCGGCGGGGGTGGAACCAACGCCGTCAGATCGCCGCCGGTGTCGTTGAGCCGCACCAGGAACGGACGCAGCGGGGTGTAACGGATCACCGTGACCGAGGCCGGATCCACGACGATACGCTGGAAGAGATCCAGGTGCAGGCCGAGTGCGTCCGCCACGATCGCTTTGATCACGTCGCCGTGGGTACAGGCCAGCCAGACCGTGTCCGACCCGTGCTCCGCACTCACCCGAGCGTCCCAGGTACGCACCGCGGCCACCGCCCGGGCCGCCATGCTCGCCATCGCCTCTCCCCCACCGGGAAAGACCGCCGCGCTGGGATGCTGCTGCACGACCGGCCAGAGCGGGTCCTTCGCCAGCTGTTTCAGCGGCTGCCCCTCCCAGCTGCCGTACCCGCACTCGGTCAGCCCTTCCTCCACCACCGGCACGACCTCGGGCAACGCCCGGTCCAGGGTCTGCCGACAACGAACCAACGGGCTGGTCACCACGGTCGCGCAGGGGAGCAACCGGAGTCGCTCGCCGACCGCGGTCGCCTGGGTACGGCCGGTCTCGTCCAGCTCGACCGGCTGCCGACCAGCCAACCCGCCGGCCGCGTTCGCGGTCGTCCGGCCGTGTCGCAAGAGCAGTAGGGTCGCCACGGTGACCACCCTAGGGCCTGCCCCACCCCTGGCCCGCCGACGCGCTCCGGGCGGTGCCGCGCCCGGGCGCGTCGGCGCGAGGGTCAGGTGGCGCTGATCGTGCCGGTCAGCAGCAGGGCGAACACCAGCGTTCCCAACGCCACCCGATACAGGACAAAGATGTACAGGGTGTGGTGCGCAACGTAGCGCAGCAGCCAGGCGATGGCCGCGTACCCCACGGCGAAGGCGACCGCCGTGGCCACGATCATCTGCGCCCCGCTCGGCACCGAGGTACCCGGCGCGGCCGGCGCGAAGACGTCCTCGAGGCTGAGCACGCCCGACATCACCACCGCGGGAATGGCCAGCAGGAACGAGTATCGCGCCGCGGTCTCCCGGGTCAGATTGAGCAGCAGGCCGGCGGTGAGCGTCCCCCCCGAACGGGACACACCGGGAATCAGCGCCATCGCCTGCGCGAAACCCATCACCACACCGTCCCGCATCCGGAAGTTCTCCAGCGTGCGGGTCTGCCGGCCCCAGTACTCGGCGAACGCCAGCACGAAGGCGAACAGAATCAGGGTGCTGGCGACCAGCCACAGGTTCCGCGCGGTCTCCCGGATCTGGTCCTTGAACAGGAGGCCGAAGACGCCGATGGGAATCGAGCCGACGATGACGTACCAGCCCATCCGGTAGTCGAGGCTGCTGCGCACCGACCGATCCCAGATTCCCACGACCCAGGTACGGGTGATTCGCCAGATGTCCTTGGCGAAGTAGAGCAGTACCGCCGCCTCGGTGCCGAGCTGGGTGACGGCGGTGAAGGACGCCCCGGCGTCCTGCTCGAAGAAGATCGCCGAGGTGATCCGCAGATGGCCCGACGAGCTGATCGGCAGGAACTCGGTCAGGCCCTGCACGATGCCCAGGACAATGGCCTCGACCCAGGTCACTCCCCGACTCCCGCGAGATCCAGCGCCTCGGCGACAGTCCGTAGGGTCTGTACGCCGCTGTCCCGGTCAGCCACGAAGAGGGTCACCGACAGGGTGGTGACGCCGGCGGCGGCGAACTCCCGCATCCGCTCGGCGATGCGCTCCTTCGGACCGAGCAGCGAGGTGCGGTCGATCAACTCCAGCGGCACTGCGGCGGCCGCGTCGCGGTGCCGCTTGGCCAGGTACAGATCCTGCACCTCGCGCGCGGCGTCGCCGTACCCCATCCGGGTAGCGAGCTGATTGTAGAAGTTCTGCTGCCGGCTGCCCATGCCGCCGATGTAGAGCGCGGCGTACCAACGGACCAGTTCGGCGCAGTTGGCGACATCGTCGCCGATCACCACCGGTACCGAAGGAACCACGTCGAAGCCGGAAAGCTCCTTGCCGGCGCGGGCCCGACCGGTGCGGATCGCAGCGAGCTGCTCCTCGGCGAACTCCGGCGCGTAGAAGACGGCGAGCCAGCCGTCGGCGATCTCTCCGGCGAGTTCCAGGTTCTTCGGACCGACGGCGGCCAGGTAGGTCGGGATGTACTCCCGGGGCGGGTGGAAGCCCAGGCGCAGCGCCTTGCCCGGGCCGTCGGGCAGCGGCAGGGTGTAGAAGTCGCCGGTGTAGGCGACCTCCTTGCGGGCCACCGCCAGCCGAACGATGTCCACGAACTCACGGGTCCGGGCAAGCGGCCGGCCAAACCGTACGCCGTGCCAGCCCTCGGAGACCTGCGGACCGGAAACTCCCAGGCCGAGCCGGAACCGGCCACCAGAGAGAGCATCGATGGTCGCGGCGGTCATCGCGGTCATCGCCGGGGTGCGGCCGGGAATCTGCATCACCGCGCTACCCAGCTCGATCCGTTTGGTCTGGCCGGCCATCCAGGCGAGCATGCTCGGCGAGTCGGAGCCATACGCCTCCGCCGCCCACACCACCGTGTAGCCGAGCCGGTCGGCCTCCTGGGCCAGAGCCAGATGGTCGACGGGTGTACTCCACGCCGTCTGGTAGCCGAGGCTGAGCCCGAGTCGCACTAGTCCTCCCCCATTCACACCACAGGTCGCATCAGGTTACGCAATACCGTCGCCACCCTCGATCACCGGCTCACGCAAAACAGCGTGGGCCGGGACGTACCTGAAGGGCGCAGCGACGAACGGGCGGCAGACTGGACGGCAGCGAGGATATCGGTGCGACCCAGGATGGAAATAAGATTCAGCCATGCAACAGCGACCGCTCGGCCGAAGCGGGCTGTCGGTTTCGCGGCTCGCGCTCGGCACCATGACCTGGGGCCGAGACACCGACGCCGACGATGCGGCGGCCCAGCTGAAAGGTTATCTCGACGCTGGCGGCAACATGGTCGACACCGCCGATGTCTACGGTGACGGCGACGCCGAGTCGGTCATCGGCTCATTGCTCGGCACCCTGGTCCCCCGCGAGGAGCTGCTGATCGCGACCAAGGCGGGGCTACGCCCGGGCGACGGCCGGCGCCGCGACGGCTCTCGTGGGCACCTGCTGCGCACCCTGGACGCGTCACTGCGTCGGCTTGGCACCGACCACGTCGACCTGTTCCAGGTGCACGGGTACGACCCAGACACCCCGTTGGAGGAGACCCTCGCGGCCCTGGACCACGCGGTCGCCAGCGGGCGGGTCCGGTACGTCGGCGTCTCCAACTTCTCCGGCTGGCAAACCGCCCGGGCCGCGGCCTGGCAGGCGGCCTGGCCCGGCCGCTCCCCGGTGGTCGCCGCCCAGGTGGAGTACTCGCTACTGGAACGTGGCATCGAGCGGGAGGTGCTACCGGCCTGCGCGGCCCTCGGGCTGGGGGTGTTGCCCTGGTCGCCGCTGGGGCGGGGAGTCCTGACCGGTAAGTACCGAAACGGCCGACCAGCGGATTCTCGGGCGGCCTCACCGCACTTCGAGCGGTTCGTCGCGACCTACCTCGAACCGCGCTGCTCCAGCATCGTGGAGGCGGTTGCCACCGCCGCCGGCGGTCTCGGCGTCTCCCCGCTGGAGGTCGCGCTGGCCTGGATCCGCGACCGGCCCGGGGTCGTCGCGCCGATCCTCGGCGCACGCACAGTGGGGCAGCTACTTGGCGCACTCCAGGTCGAACAGATGGCCCTGCCGGAGGAGATCAGAACAGCCCTCGACGACGTCTCCGCCGTCCCGGTCGGCTACCCGGAGCGCGACGGCTGACTCCGGGCCCGGAGGCCACCCTGCCTGGACTGGGTAGCCGGGCCGGGCGGGGTGCCTCCGGGGTGGCGCTGGGCTGGGCGGATGGGCAGCATAGGGCCCATGGACTACGAATACGTGCCGCTCCGGTTGCCCCCGAACGTTGACCGGCTGACCGCGGCGGCGCAGCTCGCCATCCAGGCGGAGTTCTCCGGCTGGGAGCTGACCCGGGTCCGGCTGTTCCGGGATGGGACCCGGCAGGTCGTTCTGCGCCGTCGCCGGATCAGCCCGCCACAGCCCGGCCTCTCCTACTGACCGCCGCGGCCCGAGAGTCGGCTCCCCTCGCCTCGCCCCGCAGGGTGAGGTCGCCGTGGGGGGCGGCTAGTGAGAGTGGTCGTACTCCTCGTCGTCCAGCTCGAAGAAGGGGTGCTCGTCGAGCCGCCCGACCAGCCGGTCCTCGGCGGCGGGCTGGAACGGACCCACCGGGTCGTCATCGTCGAAGGCCTCGAGATCAACCGCGGCGTCAACCTCGCTGACCATGACGACGCCATCCATTGGCTCCAGCTCCGGCACATCCAGCGCGGCCAGCGACCCGTCGCCGCTCTGCAACAGCTCCAGGACCGCCTCACCGACTCCCTCGACGGGGGCCGGCTCCTCCTCAGCCGGGGTGTCTGCCCGACGGGCCGACACGGCGGCTCGGATCAACGCCGAGATGCTCGGCACCCGGTAGTCCCGACGCTGCCGTACCGAGATGACCCGGGAGTGGCTGTCGGCGGCCGGCGATCCGTCGGGGCTGGCGAAGCGCTCGTCGGCCTCCTCGGGGTTGATCGCCTGCACATCCCAGGGAGTAACCTCGCCGAAGGCCTCCATCAGCTGCTCATCGTAGGCGTACGAGGCGTTGTTCAACGCGACGTATGCCTGCCAGACGGCATCGTCGTCGATTCGGCCCTGCGCATCGCGCACAGCCGCCAGGTGGTGGCGGGCCGCCTCGATGACGCGTTCGAGGGCAGTGTCCAGCTCACCATGCTGGTCGATCATGTAAGGCGTCCCTTCGGTGTTCGGAAGGCGCCGCGCCGAAGTACGGAAGCGGCTCAGCAGTTGCGGAGGAACCGGTCGAGAACCCGCACGCCGAACTGTAGTCCGTCCACTGGAACCCGCTCGTCGATGCCGTGGAACAGCGCCGAGAAGTTCAGGTCGGCAGGGAGGCGCAGCGGCGCGAAGCCAAAGCAACGGACACCCAACCGCGCGAAGGCCTTAGCGTCGGTGCCCCCGGAGAGCATGTACGGCACCGGCCGGGCCCCCGGGTCCTCCGCACGCAGCGCCGCGGAGATCGCCTCGACCAGGGCACCGTCGAAGGTGGTCTCCAGCGCGGGCTGGCGCTGAAGATACTCGATCTCGATGTCCGGGCCGACCAACTCGCGCAGTTGCCGCTCCAGCAGCTGCGACTGGCCGGGCAGGCTACGGCAGTCGATGGTGGCGGTGGCCCGTCCGGGAATGACGTTGTCCTTGTAGCCCGCAGCGAGTCGGGTGGGATTGGCCGTGTTACGGATGGTCGCCCCGATGAGGTTGGCGATCGGGCCGAGCTTGCCGATGGCCGCCTCCGGATCATCCGGATCCAGCTCGATACCGAGCGCCTCGGACACCTCAAGGAGGAACGCACGTACGGTGTCGGTGACGACGACCGGGAAGCGGTGCTGGCCGATCCGGGCGACCGCCTCGGTGAGGGCGGTGACGGCGTTGTCGTCGTGCACCATCGAGCCGTGCCCCGGCCGCCCCCGGGCGTGCAGCCGCAGCCAGTCAATGCCCTTCTGGGCGGTCTCGATCAGATACAGCCGCTGGTTCTCGTTCACCGAGTACGAGAAGCCCCCGACCTCGCCGATGCCTTCGGTACAGCCCGCAAAGAGATCGGGGTGGTTCTCCACCAGGAAGTGCGCGCCGTACTCACTGCCGGCCTCTTCATCGGCGGTGAAGGCGAGCACCACGTCCCGGGGCGGCCGAAATCCGCTGCGCTGCCAGTGCCGCACCACCGCCAGCATCATCGCGTCAAAGTCCTTCATGTCGATCGCGCCACGACCCCAGAGGTAGCCGTCCCGCAGCTCACCCGAGAGCGGGTGCACCGACCACTCGTCGGCGTCGGCCGGCACCACGTCCAGGTGGCCGTGGACGAGCAGGCCGGGTCGGGTCCGGTCGGTGCCGGGAATACGGGCGACCAGGTTGGCCCGGCGGGGCGCGGCCTCGTAGAGCACCGAGTCGATGCCGACCTCGGCGAGCTTCTCCGCCACGTACTCGGCCGCTCGGCGTTCCCCGACGCTGGTGTCGTTGTCACCGGTGTTGGTGGTGTCGATGCGCAGCAGATCCTGACAGAGGCCAATGACCTCGTCGGTGGGCGCGGGATGGGCGCAGGCGACGTCGCTCCTCATCGCTCCTTGATACCAGGAGCGCGCCCGGGGTGGGGTAGGTGCCCGACCCGACAGCTGTCGAACGGGCCCACGGGGTGCGAACGCCGTGCCGCCGGGTAACAGACGGGCATGACCGACCTGTACCCCGCCGCCGACGACCGCGAGACATTGCGGCAGGCAGCCACCGCGCACACCGCCGCCACCCGGGACGTGGAGCTTTTCCTCCGCCGCCTACCGGCGGTTCCCGCCGCGGCAGACGTCACCGAATACGCCAACCTGCTCACCCGGGAACGGCAGACCCGCGCCGACCGGGAGGCCGCCGCTGACGCGGCGGGCCTGACAATCGCCAGCCTGGAGCCCGGCGCGGGATGATCCGTCGGGGGCGGGTGCCGGTGAACCCGAGGCCGGCACCCACCCGACCGGATCGGCAGCGGTCAGCGTTCCACCAGCACGTCATGGCCCAGATCCAGCAGGGCGTGCCGCCACCGGTCGTCGGCGTTGCCGCGCGGCGGCTTCGCCGCCAGCAGGTTCTCGATCTCGTCAATCGTGTCCCGCATCGTCTCGATGTCATCCCGGGTCAGGTCCACCTTGCGTTTGGTGAGCACCCGCAGGATGTGCCGGCCCGGCTCGGGCAGGCCGAGATCGGGGTCAGGCCCGAACGTCTCCTCGCCGGAGCCCCGGGTAAGCAGCCACTGCCGCAGCTTCTCGGACGGCACGTTGACCCGCTCGTGGAAACTCTCCCAGAGCTCCTCCACCTGCGGATCGAGCCGCTGCTCGCGTACCATCAGCCCTCCTCTCGCCGGTCGTCGGTCGCCGCCGGGTCCGGCTCGCCGGTCCCCTCCTGCCCCGGACCCTCTGGTGGCACCTGCACCCGGGCGGGGTTCGCGGTCGGTGCTGCGACGATCGGCTCGGTCCGTTCGGTGTTCTCCTGGCTCTCCTCGGGTTCGGTCATCTCCGCCTCCGAGCTCAACGGGGATGCGTGGTGGTAGCCGCGGTATAACCGCCGTCCTCGGCGACATCGATGGTGAGCTGGCCGTCGCGGGCGTCCACGACCACCCGTTGGCCCGGCGACACCGCGGACTCCAGCAACATCCGGGACAACTGGTTGTCCACCTCGCGCTGAATGACCCGACGTAGCGGGCGGGCCCCAAACTCGGGCTGGTAGCCGTGCTCGGCGAGCCAGTCGATGCCGGCGGTGGTGATCTCGACATCAACATCCTGCGCGTGCAACCGACGGCGGGTCTCCGCCAACAGCAGTTCGGTGATCTGCCGCAGTTGCTCCGCCTCCAGGCGGCGGAAGATGATGATCTCATCAATGCGGTTGAGGAACTCTGGACGGAAGTTCTCCTGGAGCCGGCGCAACAGGCGGTCGCGGAGTTCGTCGTTCTCCCCACCGGCCGCCCCGGCGCCGAAGCCGACCGCCCGCTGGGTGCCGGTAATCAGCTCCGAGCCGAGGTTACTCGTCATGATCAGAACGGTGTTCTTGAAATTCACCGTCCGGCCCTGGCTGTCGGTGAGCCGGCCGTCGTCGAGCACTTGGAGCAGGATGTTGAACACGTCCGGGTGCGCCTTCTCAATCTCATCCAGCAGCACCACCGCGTACGGGCGGCGCCGTACCGCCTCGGTGAGCTGCCCGGCCTCCTCGTACCCGACGTAGCCGGGCGGCGCGCCGACCAACCGGCTGACCGTATGCCGTTCCTGGAACTCGCTCATGTCGACCCGCACCATCCGGTCGGCCTCGCCGAACAGCGCCTCGGCAAGTGCCCGGGCCAACTCGGTCTTGCCGACGCCGGTGGGGCCGAGGAAGAGGAAGCTCCCCATCGGCCGATCCGGATCCGCCAGCCCGGCTCGAGAACGGCGCACCGCCTCGGAGACCGCGTTGACCGCGTCGTCCTGCCCGACGACCTTTTCGTGCAGGTGCCCCTCCAGCCGCAGTAGCCGATCCCGCTCCTCCTCGGTGAGCTGCGCAACGGGGATCCCGGTAGCCCGGGAGACCACCTCGGCGATCTCGTGCGGCCCCACCTGTGGCACATGGTTGGCGCTACCCTCGTCGCCGCGAACCCGGCGGATCTGGGCCTCCAAGTCGGCGATCTGGTCGCGCAACGTGGAGGCCTTCTCGTACTGTTCGTCGGCGACGGCCTGCTCCTTGTCGCGGCGTACCTCGTCGAGCCGGGTCTCCAACTCGCGTACGTCCGAGGCCGGGGTACGGGTGCGCAGCCGGACCCGCGCGCCGGCCTGGTCGATCAGATCGATCGCCTTGTCCGGTAGGTAGCGGTCGGTGACGTAGCGATCGGAGAGCTCCGCGGCGACGACCAGCGCCTCGTCGGTGAAGCGGACCTGATGGTGCGCCTCGTAGCGGTCGCGAAGGCCACGCAGGATGGCCACCGTGTCGTCGACACCCGGCTCGGGCACGAAGACCGGCTGGAAGCGGCGGGCCAACGCGGCGTCCTTCTCGATGGTCCGGCGGTACTCGTCCAGCGTGGTCGCGCCGATCACGCGCAGCTCACCGCGGGCCAGCGCCGGCTTGAGCATGTTGGACGCATCCATTCCACCCTCGCTGCCGGCCCCGCCCGCCCCGACCAGGGTATGAATCTCGTCGAGGAAGACGATCAGCTTTTCGCGATGGGTCCGGATCTCGTCAATGACCTTCTTCAGCCGCTCCTCGAAGTCACCCCGGTAGCGGGTACCGGCGACCAGGCCGGCCAGGTCAAGTTGGATGACCCGCTTACCGAGCAGGGTCTGCGGCACGTCGCCATCGCAGATCCGCTCCGCGAGCCCCTCCACAATGGCGGTCTTGCCGACACCGGCCTCACCGATCAGCACCGGGTTGTTCTTGGTCCGCCGAGACAGGATCTCGACTGCCTGCTCGATCTCGTCGGCGCGGCCGATGACCGGGTCGATCTGATCGTTCTGGGCGAGCTCGGTGAGATCCTGCCCGTACTGGTCGAGGGTGGGGGTGCCCCGATCCGGCCGCGGCCCACTTGTCGGGGCCCGGTCGGCGCTCGCCGCCTGCAACGACTCCGGCTGGATCCGGCCGGCGGCGAGCATCCGGCCGGCGGGCGACTCCGGGTTCAGCGGCAACGCCATCAGGATGTGCTCCGGCCCGATGTAGTTGGCGCTCATGGCTCGGGAAAGCTGGTGGGCATCGAGCAGCGCCCGCTTGGCCGCGGGAGTGAGGGAGAGGTTCGGCGGGACCTCGCCCCCCGGCGCCCCCTCACCCCGCCCGCCAAGCGCGTTGAGCAGGGTCTCGGGTTCGGCACCGGCTCGTTTGACCAGCTCGCGCAGGGACTGCCGTTGCAGCGCGGCCCAGAGCAGGTGGTCGGTGTCCAGGTCGGTGCTGTGCCGCTCAGCCGCCCGACGTGCTGCGTCGGCGAGCATCTCTCGGGCATCGGCGGTCATCAGCCGGGTGATGTCGACCCGGTGCGCGGGCCGGCGCCCACCCTCGCTCCGGCCGAAGTAACGGGCCAGGAACTCGTCCCATGGGTCGGAGCCGAAGTCGCCGGGTCCCATATCTGTCTCCTCCGCTGCTCGGCGCGGCACGGTCGCCAGGGGCTACCCGGCAGTCGTCGGGACAAACTCCGCCGGCTGGCCACCGAGGTTGCCCGGGTGCGGGCGGATCGGGTGGCAGGCTGGCGGCATGAACGGGACACCGCTGCTGATCGTGGACGCCGCCAATGTGGTGGGATCCCGGCCGGACGGTTGGTGGCGGGACCGGGTCGGGGCGACCACCCGACTGCGGGACAGCCTCACTGGCCTGCCCGATTCCGGCGTGCCACCGGAGCTGCCGCCGCCGGTCGAGGTGGTGCTGGTGGTCGAGGGTGCGGCGAGCGGGGTGCCGCCGGTGCCGGGGGTACGGGTGGTGGTGGCCCAGCACTCCGGCGACGACGCGGTGGTGGACCTGGTCGGCGCCGACCCGCAGCGCCGCCGGATCGTCGTCACCGCCGACCGTGAGCTGCGCGAACGCGTGATCCGACGGGGCGCCGAGGTGCGTGGGCCGCGCTGGTTGACCGGCCGCTGAACCCACCCCCGCGCCACCGGGGCAGTCGACCTCCCAGCGCTTGCGGATGACAACCACTCAGTAGGGTTGAATACTGACAGGGAGGATGTTCTTTCCCCGGCGCCGATAGGCTCTAATGGAGGCCTCCCCCCCGCCCCAGGAGGTTCCGTCGTGGCGAGCGTCGCCGAGCTCAAGGCAGCCATCGATGTCGCGCTCCAACAGATCGGTGACGGCCAGAGCGCTGTGCACGCTGCCGGTGAGAAGCTGGCCGAGGCGCAACAGACGCTGGCCGGCGCGTTGGAGGGCAGCGGACACGAAACGGTGGATGCGGCCCAGGCCTCGCTGACCCAGGCGGGGCAGGAGTTGGAGGAGTGTTTGGCGGCCACACTCGTCGCGGTCGAGCAGGCCCAGCTGTACGTCGCGACCCTCTGACCGCGGCCGTGTCCATCGTCGAAGATCTCGGCGCGCAGGTGCGCGCCGCCAGCGATGACCTGCCGCTCGGCCAACTCACCGAGGCGCTCGAACGGTTCGGGCTGGCCGCCGAGCGGCTGCGCTGGGTACGCCAGGAATCCGCCAACCCGATGGGGGTGCCGGAGCTGTCCAGCGCCGTCGAACATGCCGAGTCCGCCGGCTACGCGCTGCGGGTCGCCCAGGAACAGCTGACGGCGTACCTGGCCATGATCGGGCTGGCCGCCGACAACTCGCCCGCCCCACGTACCAGCCCCGAGCAGCAACCGGCACACGATGCTCCCCGTGGTGCCACGCCACCGGCGACAGCCGCTGCCCCGCCAAGCCCGGCCGCCGCACCCCGTTGGTGGGCAGTCCGGGTCGCCGAGTTGACCGGTGGCGGGAGCGTCTCGGGGCAACCGGATGAGGCGATCGCCGACTCCGGCGACCTGCTGCGCCGAGTCGTCCACGAGGTCCGCGCCGGCGACCGGGAACGACTCCGGGTCGAGCTGGGCCGCGCCCACGCCGACGTGGGGTTGGGGCTGGCTGCCCTGGCCCCTCCCCTGCTGCGGGAACTGGCCGGGGAGTTCCTTGGCCACCCGCCTCGGGCCGAGGACCTGCCACGGCTCCGCCAAGCCCTGGACAGCCGGACCCGCGACCTGCTGCCGGGCCTACCCGCGCCGGTGGTGGAGACCCTGCTGGCCCGGGTCTGCCGGATGCCGCCGCCCCGCCGGGACGACGCCGAACAGCCCCATGCCGCCGACTCGGCGGTCACCGCCGGGGTGCTGACCGGTGTCCTGCTCGACCGGCTCGGCCGTGCGCTACCGACCCCGGCGGAGCGCGAGCGCCGCACCGACGACACGCAGACCCGGCCGATGGCGGCGGATGACCAGCAGCGAGCCGCTGCGGACCGCGGCCGGCGGACCGACGCCGAGTGGGAGCGACGCGCCGCCAGCATCCGGCAACAGGCGCCCACCCTCCAGCGGCAGCCCGCCGGACGCCGCAGTGGCCCACTCTCGGCCGGGAGCCGGAGCGGGGTGATCGACACGGGGCGTCCCTCGTCTCGGCGGGACGCCGATGGCTGACCGGCGGGCGCAGCTCGCCGCCCGGGTCCGACAAACCCTCGGCGAGGCCCTCGGCGCGACGCGGACCCGGCTGGCCGCGGCGCAGACCGAACTCGCCGCCGAGCAGGGCCGACTCGACCGGGTCCGCCAGGCCGCCGCCGCCGTGCCCGCACGGGTCGGCGCGGAGCGGGACCGGCGGCTCGCCGAGATCGACGCCCAACACTCGGCGCGGATCGCCGAGCTGTCCCGGCGGGCGGCTGAAGCGGCCCGCCGGGAGGCCCCGGGCGCGGCCACCGCCGATTGGTCACAGTGGCACCCCACCCCCGCCCACCGGACGGAGCCACCCGGCCCACTTCGGGTCGGTACGCTCGCCGTCCCGGGCGGGGAGCCGGTGCCCGCGCTGGTGCCGCTGCTCGATGCCGGGCACGTCGAGCTGACCGGTAGCGACCGGGTGGCGGGCGAGGCGGTGGTGGCCGCGCTGCTGCTGCGGGCGGTGGGCCGGGCCGACCCGGGCGCGGTCCGGTTGACCGGATACGACCCGGAGCATCTCGGGGGCGGCCTAGCCGGTTTCGCGCCGCTGGGCACCGCCGGGCTACTGACCTTCGTCGGCCCCGGCGGGCTGGGCCGACTCCTCGACGACCTCGTCGAGGAGATCCACCGGATCAACTCCACCGTCCTGGCCGGCGAGCACCGGTCCCTACGCGAGCTGGCCGCGGCCACCGGTCGCCGGCCCGAGCCGTGGCGGGTGGCGGTACTGCTCGGCGGAGAGGAGCCCTCCCGGCACGAACGCGGCCAGCTCGATCGGGTGGTCCGCACCGGCGCGGCGTGCGGAGTACACCTGGTGGTACGCGGCCGGACGCTGCCGCAGGACGCCACCGTGACCCGGATCCGCGTCGAACCGGGCCGGGCCGAGATTGTCGACGCGCCACCGGTCCGGCTCGACCCGGCGCCCCCGGCGCCCCTGGTCACCGAGACCTGCCGGGCCATCGCTGCCCGGGTCAACGCCGGTCCGGAGCCGACGCCCTTCACCGACCTGCTACCACCGCCGGATCAGATGTGGCGGGAGGACTCGGCAGCCGGCCTGACCGCGCCGATCGGCGAAGGAACGGATGGCCAGCCGGTACTGGTCACTCTCGGCGACTATCCGCCGCACGCACTGATCGGTGGCCCGTCCGGCACCGGCAAGACAAACCTGATCTTCGCCTGGATCGGTGCGCTCGCCGCCCGCTACTCACCGGCCGAGTTGGAGTTCTACCTGCTCGACTTCAAGGAGGGCGTCTCCTTCGCCCGGTTCGCGCAGGGTCGTCGCGACCCGAGTTGGCTGCCGCACATGCGGCTGGTCGGGATCAACGTCAACACGGACCGGGAGTTCGGACTCGCCTTGCTTCGCTTCCTCGCCGAAGAGCTACGTCGGCGCGCCGACGCGGCGAAGGAGTACGAGGTCACGAAGCTCGCCGAGCTGCGCGGGGTGGACCCAGCCGGACGGTGGCCGCGAATCGTCGCCGTGGTTGACGAGTTCCAGATGCTGCTCGCCGGCCGGGACGCGGTCGCCCGGGAGGCTGCCGACCTCCTGGAGGACCTGGCCCGACGCGGTCGCTCGCAGGGTATCCACCTGGTCCTCGCCTCGCAGGACGTCCGGGGGATCGAGGCGCTGTGGGGGCGGCCGGCCCTGGTCGCCCAGTTCACCCTCCGCATCGCCCTACCCAAGGCGCTGCGGATCCTCGCCGAGCGCAACGACGCCGCGCAGTCACTACCCCGCCACCACGCCGTGGTCAATGCCGAGTCAGGACTGGCCGAGGGGAACGAGATCGCCCGGATACCGTCGGCGAGCGACTGGGAGACGTGGAGTGGGCTGCAGCACCGACTCTGGCGGATGCGCCCGCCGGATGCCGCCCCGGCGCGACTCTTCGATGGTGACGCGATCCCCCGGTTGACCGACGCGCCGGACTACCAGGCGCTCTCCGCACCGGAGACCGGGACGCCGCGCGCCCCGACAGCGTTACTCGGCGAGATCATCGACGTACAGGCCCGGTCGGCAGTGCTTCGACTGCCGCGCGCACCCGGACGTAACCTCGCCGTGCTGGGCACCCGCGTTGACGAGGCCTGCGCCGTACTCGCCGCTGCCGGGCGGTCGCTCGCCCGGCAGCATCGTCCCGGAACGGCGCGCTTCTCCATCGCCTGTCTGGACCCGGACGCCGACTCCGCCGCCCGGTCCCTCTACGCCGACCTCGCCGACGATGCCGCCTGGTATGACGAGGAGACCGTGACCGAACTGATGGCCGAGACCACCGCCGGGCTGGGCGCCCCTGGCGTCGGCACCCCCCACTACCTGCTGCTGTTCGCAGTTGACGCGGCGGCCGGTGCGCTCTCTGCCCGGGTCGGCGGCCAGACCGGGTTGGAGCAGCTGCGTCGCGTCCTGCACGACGGGCCGGAGCGGCGGACGCATGTACTGGCCTGGTGGCGGGGGGTCGCGCGGATGCGGGCCGACCTCGGCGGACCGGCCGCCCGTACCGACCAGGTCGGCGCCTGGGTGGCGCTCGACACGCACGGTGGGGAACTGGGCGCCTCGCTCTACCCCGGTACCGGGGGGCCGGACTGGTACCCCCGCCCATGGCGGGGCCTCTTCTTCGACCGGGCGGTGCACCGCACCGGGCAGACGATCATCCCGTACGGGCATCAGCGGTGAACCAACCAGCGCCGAGCGAGTCGTACCCGGCGCAGGTGCGACGACTGGCCGATCTGACCGAGCAGGTGTCGGCGCAACGGGCTGAGGCGCACACCTGGTACGAGCAGCAGTGTGCGGCCGCGCGGCGGGCTGTGGCGAACGCCGAGGAGCAGGTCCGGCACGCGGAACGGGAGGTGACGGCAGCACGCAGGCTGCAGGAGCGAGTCGAGGCTGAGGTCCGGCTGTTGTGGCAGGAGCTACGCGGTCGGTTTCGGTCGGCGGGCCGCCGAATGGGCGGGCCCCCCGGTCCGGTCAACGGCGCCGCCGGGAATCCCCTGCCGATGCTGGCCGCGGTGCGGGACCTCCTGGCCCGTACCGGTCAACCCGGTGAGCTGCCCGGGTCCACCAATCCGCTGCTGGCTGTCTGCGGTTTCGGCGGTGCGCTGGTCACGTACGCCCTGGGCATCGTCGCCCGGACTGCCGGCGACCGGTACGGCGGGGACCTGGCGGTCGGGATGCCGGTGCTGGCGCTGGTAGTGACCTTGCTCGGCCCGCTGGTCGGCCTGGTCCCGGCGAAGATTCTCGCCGACCGGCAGCACGCGGTGCTCGGCCCGCGCCCGATGGCCGTGGTGGTGCTCGCCGGACTGCTGACGACGGGGCTCCTCCTGACCCTGGCCCGCTGAACCAGTCGGTGGCGGCAGCGTCGGGTCATCCGCCGCGCCCCCGTCGGGCCGGTTCGGGCAGCTGCCCTGGGCAGGTACGACGACCGCCTCCCGGAGCAGGCGGCGCACGAGGGTGACCCGGTCGGTGTTGTCGGCCAGGCCGGGCAGGTCCCCGACCCGGCTGACCTCCCCGGAGAGCAACGCGCGCAGGGCCGGGGCACACATCTGCGGCAGGATGATCGTACGGTCGAAGACCCGCAGCGTCACCCGCTCTCCCGCCGAGGTGAGCTGCCACCGCAGGCCCGGGCGGAGAGTGACCCGGCGGTCCGGGCTGAGCGCGCCCAACGCGGCCGTCTGGGCAAGGGGATACAGCGGGGCCGGCCGAGCCGCCGGCCATGCGCGCTGCCGCAGCCGAGCGGCGAGCACTGCTGGATCGACGCAGCGCAGCCAGTCCCGCAGCACCTCCACGGTCTCCGTCAACTCGGGCTTCACCGCCTCCGGGTCGGAGACGTCAATGCCGAATGGCAGGGTGGCCCGCAGCCGCGGCTCCTCGGCGGCGAGCGCGAGCAGCTCCTCGACCAGCGTGTATCGAGTCAGTGCCCGAACACCAACGGTCAGGTGAAGTGAGCTGCGTTCCTGGGCCTTGGCACTGTGCAGCCACCCACGGGGCAGGTAGAGCGCGTCACCGGGGGCGAGCAGCACGTCGAGGATAGGTTGGCCGGTCGCGGTCGCGGAGACCTCATCGGCTCGGCCGCCCCACGGCTGCCGCTCCAGCGGTGCGGGGAGCACCGGGGGATGAATTCGCCAGTGCTTCGCACCATCAACCTGGAGGACGAAGACATCGTGCGTGTCGTAGTGGGTGGCGAATCCCTGGCTGCCGGCAGGCGTCAGGTAGGCGTTGACCTGCAACGGCTGCCCGACAGCCAGGCCGAGTTCCCGGGTGAAGTCGATGAGTGCCGGCCAGATGCGGTGCAGGCCCTGCAACACCAGGGTCGCACCGCCGGCGTACAGGTCGAGAATCCTCTCGTCGAGGACCTGGTCGGTGATCTCGGCGCCCGCGCCCCCGCCGCCGGTGTACCGGGCCGCCGGCACCAACAGGCCGTCCTGCGCCACCCGCAGGAACGGGGTACGCAAGCCACGCCGACTAAGCAGTTCGTCCGCGTCGGCCGGGCTGAGTAGGTCGCAAAAGCCACTCTGGTTGGGCAGCTCGTCGGCGCGGGACAGCAGCGGCGTCTGTCCCCAGTGCACGGCGGCGAACCTCGCCGGCTCGACCGAGACGCACCGGGCCAGGGCCGACGGTGACCCCACGGACCTGTCGGGCCCCTCGGTGGCGGTCGGGGTTGCCGGGGGACTGGGTCCGCCCGGCGAGTCGAGGTACGGCACAGCGTGGTTCAGCCCGCGCTGCCGTCGGCACCACCATCGTGCTGACCCGGAGTCGCCCCACCATCAGCCGGACCCTCCGCGCTGCCGTCGGCACCACCATCGTGCTGA
>NZ_AXVR01000055.1 GCF_000484695.1 Salinispora cortesiana
CGCGGTGGTGACCGTGATGGCTTCCGCGGTGGTGAGCGCCGTGAGGGTGACTATCGGGGGCGCGACCGTCGTGCGGAGCGCCGGCCTGAGCCTGACGCCCCGGTAGGACCGGAGCTTCCTGAGGAGATCGTCGCCACCGACCTGGACAAAGACGTTCGTGCCGAACTGCTCGCCCTGGCCAAGCCGACCGCCGAGAAGGTGGCCCGACACCTGGTTGCAGTCGGGCAGCTGATTGACGAGGACCCAGCTGAGGCGCTGGCGCATGCCCTTGCAGCCCGGCGGCTCGCCGCCCGTATCGCTGCCGTCCGTGAGGCAGTCGGCCTGGCCGCGTACCACGCTGGTGAATGGCAGATGGCGGTCGCCGAACTGCGGACGTACCACCGGATGACCGGCCTGCAGAGTCACCTTGCGGTGCTCGCTGACTGCGAGCGGGCGCTCGGCCGTCCGGAGCGGGCGATTGATCTGTACCGGGGAGCAGACCGGAAGGGGCTTGACCGCGCGGTCGCTGGGGAACTGCTGATCGTTGCTGCTGGCGCACGGGGCGACCTGGGCCAGAAGGATGCCGCAGTGGCGATGCTCCAGGTGCCGGAGCTGACCGGGGAGGCGGCGGAGCCCTGGACCGTACGGCTGCGGTATGCGTACGCGGATGCGCTGCTCGCGGTGGGCCGGCGTGAGGAGGCCCGAGAGTGGTTCTCCCGTGCGGCGGAGGTTGACGCTGACGGAGTGACCGACGCGGCCGAGCGCCTGTTGGAGCTCGACGGGGTGATGATCGAGGGCGACGACGAGGACGAGGTCGAGGACGTCACCGCCGGCCCAGATGCCCTCGGCGCTGGGTCGGAGGAGCCGGATGCTGAACCCGTTGCCGGGGACGCGCCCGATGCTGAGTCGACCGGGGCCCAAGACGCCTCCGACGACGGTGCTGGCGACACCCCGGATGACGGTGCTGGTGACCCGAGCGGCCTCAGTGCGCAGCGCTCCGGTGGCGACTCGGAAAGTCCGGTTGACGGCGATGAGGCGGGTACCGGGAAGTGACGCTGACCGGGGGAAGTCGGCTGGTTGATGGGTATGCCCTGGTCATCTTTGACCTGGACGGGGTGATTTACCTGGTTGACCAGCCGATCCCCGGGGCGATCGAGGCGGTGCGCCAGCTGCATGCCGAAGAGCGGGCGGTCGCGTACGCCACGAACAACGCGTCTCGTCGGTCCAGTGAGGTTGCCGACCTGCTCACCGGTATGGGCATCGCTGCCCGCCCGGAGGAGGTGCTGACCTCCGCGGCCGCCACCGCGCAGTTGCTCCGCGAGCGGCATCCGGCGGGGACACAGATCCTGGTCGTGGGGGCGGAGGCGCTGCGTGCCGAGATCCGCGTCGCTGGGCTTACCCCGGTCGAGCGGGCCGAGGATGGGCCGGTCGCGGTGGTTCAGGGTTATGGTCCGCAGGTCGGCTGGGCTGATCTGGCTGAGGCAACGGCGGCGATTCGGGGTGGGGCGACCTGGATCGCTACCAACACCGACCGCACGTTGCCTAGTAAGCGTGGTCCATTACCCGGTAACGGTGCCTTGGTCGCCGCGGTGCGGATTGCCCTCGGTCGGGATCCGGACCTGGTCGTGGGTAAGCCGGCGCCGGAGCTCTTCGTCGCGGCCTCCCGCCGGGCCGGCGGGAGGCGTTCCCTGGTCGTCGGCGACCGCTTGGACACCGACATCGAGGGCGCGGTCCGAGCGGGGCTGGACAGCTTGTTGGTGTTGACTGGTGTCAGCGACGTGGCCGAGCTGCTGGCTGCCGCGCCGGAGCATCGGCCGACGTATGTGTCAGTGGACCTGGCGGGGCTCTTCGAGCCGGCCGCGGTGGTGCGGGTGCCGGGTCCGGCGGAGGCCGATGGGTGGTCCGCGGCGGTTCGTGACGGCCGGCTGGAGCTGTCTGGTGCGGGACGCCCGCTGGATGCGTTGCCGGCGCTCTGCGCGGCGGCGTGGTCCACGGCGCGGTCATCCCCGGTGCGGGCGGTCTCCTCGGCGGCTGAGCGGGCGCTCGCGACGTTCGGCCTGTTGTCCGGTTAAGTAGCTCCGGCACGAGGGCGCGGTGAACAGGGTCGCGCTCAGCTCACCCCGAGCAGCTTGCGAAGCTTGATCAAGTCGAACGGGTTGGCTTTGATGGACACCCGTCTGGATGCCACCGCACGGGTGATCTCCAGTTCCCCGCGGACCAGGGCGAGGAGGTCCTCGCTGGTGGTGCTTAGGGCGATCTTGGCCTTCGGGTCATCACCGTCGGCGAGGTCGGTCAGCTGGCCGTCGGTGAGCCGGCCGTGGAACGCGGCGTCCAGGTCGGTGATGCGGCAGGCCAGCGTCCGGTCCAGGCCGACGTGCTCGCGCACCGCCTCGGCGTTGCCGTTCAGCCGAGCAGCGAGGTCCCGCAGCGCCTGCCGGCACTCGTCAACGCTAGCCACATCGCCTCCACAACTCGCCACACCACTCTCCGGCACCGTACCGCACGGGTGGCCTGGCCACGCCGGTAGCGTGAGGACCGCACATCCCCTCTCGCGGAAGGACACAGGCATGCAGGACGCGTGGCGCTCCTACCTTGCGTTGGCCATGGGCCTGACGGAGGCGCCTCGGAGGAAGGCCCAGGAGACGGCGCGGCGGCTGGTCGGCGCTGGCGGCGCCACCGCGGTCCAGCTTCAGGCGCTTGCCGAGGAATTGGTCTCCACCAGTGCAGCCAACCGGGAGGCGTTGACCAAACTCGTCCGGTTCGAGGTCGAACGGGCGCTCGGCGCTGTCGGCCTCGCCACCGCCGACGAGGTGACCGAGCTGACCCGGCGGGTGCGCGAGTTGGAGCGGCAGCTTCGGGAGACACCAAACGGATCGCCGGCGGCGCTCGCTGCCAGCGGTACCGTGGCGGACGTGGATGCAGATCGATCGACCGCGCCGGGTGGCGCTGCGGAGCCGGCGTTGTCACCGCTGGCTGCTGCGCCTGCCGCGGCGGAGGCCCCTTCGTCCGGACGCACCGTGACCGCGCCCAGCCCGGCGAAGAAGACCGTCGCGAAGAAGACGGTCACGAAGGAGACGGTCGCGAGGAAGACGGTCGCGAGGAAGACGGTCGCGACGGAGACCGTCGCGAAGAAGACGGCGTCAGGGAAGCCCGGGGCCGACCGGCCGGCAACGGAGCTGTCAGCGGCACCGCGGTCGGCGAAGAAAGCGCCGGGTAGGCAGCGGCCGGGCGGCCCGGAGTGAGCGCCGTCCACCGCCGGTCGGGCTCTGCTGGAGGGCGGCCGTGACCGGCCTGCCCCGCCCCGGTCCGGCGCAGGGCCTTTCTCCAGCTGGTGGGCCGGGGGCACCGCGACCAGCCGCACCGGTTGGGCTTGCCGCCGGGACAGCCGGAGGCGAGACGGCGGCGCCGAACCCGGCGGTTGACGCCGCCGTGCAGGCGATGGTCAACGCCGCCGGACTACCCCTGGCGGACCAGATCGCGCAGTACGAGGCGGCATACGAAACGCTGCGGGAAACACTCGCCAGCATTGACCAGTCCTAAGAGCCGGAGAAGCAGGTATGGCACGTCGTACCCGGTTGGACGCGGAACTCGTCCGCCGCGGCTTGGCCCGCTCGCGCGAGCAGGCCGCCGCCTTGGTGGAGGCTGGCCGCGTTCAGCTACGTGGAGTCCCGGCCCGTAAGGTTGCCGCGCTCGTTGACCCCGCCGATCCGCTGCTGGTCACCGGGGCGGATCCGGCCTCGGAGTACGTCTCGCGGGGCGGGCACAAGCTGGCTGGTGCCCTGGCCTCCTTCGGCCCGGCTGGGCTGACCGTCGCCGGGCGGCGCTGCCTCGACGCCGGTGCCTCCACGGGCGGGTTCACCGACGTGCTGCTGCGCGCCGACGTGGCCGAGGTGGTGGCTGTTGATGTCGGGTACGGGCAGCTCGCCTGGCCACTGCGCAACGACGAGCGGGTACGCGTCTTCGAGCGGACCAACGTGCGCACCCTCACCCCGGCGGCCATCGATGGTCCGGTTGACCTTACCGTCGCCGACCTGTCGTTCATCTCCCTGCGGCTGGTGTTGCCGGCCCTGGCAGCCTGTACCCGACCGAGCGGTGATCTGGCGTTGATGGTGAAACCGCAGTTCGAGGTGGGGCGTGATCGGGTCGGCGCCGGGGGTGTGGTGCGTGATCCAGCGTTGCGGGCCGAGGCGGTGCTGGATGTGGCCGCTGCGGCGGCCCAGCTCGGGTTGGGTCTCGCTGATGTCTGTGCCAGCCCGTTGCCGGGGCCCAGCGGGAACGTCGAGTTCTTCGTATGGTTACGCCGGGACGCGCCCGCGGCCGAACCGGAGCGGGTGCGGGCGGTGGTGACGGCCGGGGCCACCGGCGGTCGGTCCGGCGCGGCGACGGAGGAGGTAGCGGGGTGAGTGGGCGGGTGAGCCGGAGGGCCTGCGGGGCCGACGACGGGCCCCGGACGGTACGGCGGGCGTGGTGAACCGGACCGCGCTGCTGGTGACGCACACCGGGCGACGGCGCAGCACCGAGCACGCACGGGCGGTGGCCGGGGATTTGATCGCGGCCGGCTTCGTTATTCGTGTTCTCGCCGAGGAGGCCGAGGATCTCGACCTTCCCGGGGTGGTCCCGGTGACTGGTCCGGAAGCCGCGGAGGGCGCTGAGATCGTCTTCGCGTTGGGTGGGGACGGTACGTTTCTGCGGGCTGCCGAGCTGGCCCGGCCGGCGAAGGTGCCACTACTCGGGATCAACCTCGGCAAGGTCGGCTTTCTCGCCGAGGCGGAGATCGACGATCTGGACTCGGTGGTCCGGGACGTGGTGGACCGTAACTACACGGTGGATGAACGGCTCACGCTGGACGTGACGGCCGAGTTCGAGGGTGGACCGACGATCGAGTCCTGGGCGTTGAACGAGATCAGCGTCGAGAAGGGGGAGCGGGCCCAGATGCTCGAGCTCCTCGTTGACGTTGATGGGCGGCCGCTGTCCCGCTATGGCTGTGACGGAGTCGTCTGCGCCACTCCCACCGGCTCCACGGCCTATGCGTTCTCCGGCGGTGGTCCGGTCGTGTGGCCCGAGGTGGAGGCCCTGTTGCTGGTGCCGATCAGCGCGCACGCGCTTTTCAGCAGGCCGCTGGTCACCGCGCCGACGTCCACCTTCGTCATCACCGTAGACCCCTTTACCAGTCTCGCGGTGCTCTGCTGTGACGGGCGGCGGGTGTATGACCTTCCGCCGGGCGCACGGGTGACGGTGCGGCGCGGGGCCTTGCCGGTGCGGATCGTGCAGCTGACGGCCCGGCCGTTCACCGACCGGCTGGTGGCCAAGTTTGATCTGCCGGTGCAGGGCTGGCGGGGCAGCCGACACTGAGCTGGCCGACGCCGACACCTGCGGCTGTCGGCTGGTCAAGCGTCGGGCACCGCGTCTACTGTCGGGTGCTGTGCTGGAAGAGCTACGCATCACCGGACTGGGTGTCATCGAGGACACGACGCTGCCGTTGACCGGCGGTATGAACGTGATCACTGGTGAGACCGGTGCGGGAAAGACCATGGTGGTGACCGGTCTCGGCCTGCTCTTTGGCGGGCGCGCCGACGCCGGGCGGGTGCGGGCCGAGCCCGGCCGCGCGGTGGTCGAGGGTCGACTACGGCTGGCCGGAAGGGTGGCCGAGACCGTATCCGCTCGGATCATTGACGCGGGCGGTGAGCCGGATGAGGACGGTTCGGTGTTGCTCAGCCGCACCGTCACCACAGAGGGCCGTTCTCGTGCCCACCTCGGCGGCCGGAGCATGCCGGTGTCGATGCTCGCCGAGGTGGGTGAGCAGGTGCTCGCGGTGCACGGGCAGTCCGACCAACTGCGGTTGCTGCGCCCGGCCGAGCAGCGCGCCGCGCTTGACCGGTTCGCCGGTCCGGAGCACGAGAAGCTGCTCGACGCGCTGCGCGAGGTGTATACCCGGTGGCGGTCGGTGGTGGACGACCTGGCCAGCCGGCGTCGAAACGCGCGGGAGCGGAATCGGGAGGCCGACCTGCTGCGCCTCGGGCTCGACGAGATCACCCGGGTTGATCCGCAGCCGGGCGAGGACGACGAGCTCAAGGCGGAGGCGCGGCGGCTGGAGCACGCCGAGGGGTTGCGGACGGCGGCGCGGCTGGCCCAGCAGTGCGTGGCCGGGGGGATGGAGGCCGCCGAGGACACCCCCGATGTCACGACGCTACTCGGCACCGCCCGCCGTACCTTGGACGGGCAGTCGAGCACCGACCCCGTCCTGGGGGAGTTGGCGACGCGCTTGGAGGAGGCGGCGACCCTGGTCGCGGATGTTTCCGCGGAGTTGTCGACGTACCTGGCGGGACTCGACGCTGATCCGGCGCGGTTACAGGCTGTCTACGAGCGGCGGGTCGCGTTACGTGCGCTGACCCGTAAGTACGCCGACGACACCGACGGGGTGATCGCCTGGGCTGAGCGGGCCCGGGCCCAACTGTCCGATCTGGAGTCCTCGGACGAGCTCCTCGACGAGTTGGACCGGGAGGTGTCGCGGCTGGCCGGCGAGGTGGCCGAGCTGGCGGGTCGGGTGTCGGTGGCGCGGCAGGAGGCAGCGACCCGGTTTGCTGCCCAGGTCACCACTGAGCTGGCCGGGTTGGCCATGCCGCACTCGCGGGTCGAGGTGGGGGTGCTGCCCCGCCCGGTGGGGAAATCTGAGCCCGGCCTTTCGGTCAACGGCGTCGAGGTCGGGATCGGGCCGGACGGCGGCGATGAGGTGGAGCTGCGCCTGTTGGCACATCCGGGTGCGCCGGCACTGCCGCTGCAGCGGGGCGCCTCCGGCGGTGAGCTGTCCCGGGTGATGCTCGCCATCGAGGTGGTCTTCGCCGGCTCGGGCGGCCCGCCGACGCTTGTTTTCGACGAGGTTGACGCTGGGGTTGGTGGCCAGGCCGCGGTGGAGATCGGCCGGCGACTGGCCCGGCTGGCTCGCAGCCATCAAGTGCTCGTCGTCACCCACCTGCCCCAGGTCGCTGCGTTCGCCGACCGACACCTGGTGGTGGTGAAGGACACCGGCGGTGCGGTGACGACCAGTGGCGTGCGGGTGGTCGAGGACACCGAACGGGCGCGGGAACTCGCCCGTATGCTTGCCGGCTTGCCGGATTCGGACCTGGGAATCGCGCACGCCGAGGAGTTGTTGGCCGTGGCCGCGCGGGAGCGGCGGGCGTAACACGGGTCGGTAGCGCCACCGGCACGCGGTTCCGGACCGTAGTGTGCTTCTCTGGACTGGCGGCCCCGCGCAGGCATGTCGCGTGAAGGTCGTCCGCTTCACATGCCAGGATGGTTACGATGCGTCTACCCACGTTGCGTTGGACCCGACCCGCCGAGCCGGGCCGGGCCGGCGGCACTGCCCGCCTGGACCGTCGGACCAAACGTCTGGTTGGTCGGCTTCGTCCCGGCGACGTCGCGGTGATTGACCACGTCGACCTGGACCGGGTTGCCGCCGATTCGCTGGTCGCGGTCGGTGTCGGGGCGGTCCTCAACGCCAAGCCGTCGGTTTCGGGCCGCTATCCCAACCTTGGCCCCGAAGTGCTGATCGAGGCCGGTATCCCGCTCCTGGACGACCTGGGCGAGGGTGTCTTCGAACGGATCCAGGAGGGCGACACCGTCCGGATCGAGGGCAACACGGTCTATCTGGGCGAAGAGCCGGTGGCCCACGGTGATCTGCAGGATGCGGAGACTATCGGGAAGGCGATGGCCGATGCCCGGGAGGGGCTTTCGGTCCAGCTGGAGGCGTTCGCGGCAAACACCATGGTCTACCTGAAGCAGGAGCGGGACCTGCTGCTCTACGGGGTGGGTGTTCCGGACATCCGCACCGAGATTCAGGGCCGGCACTGTCTGATCGTGGTGCGTGGCTACGACTACAAGGCCGACCTGGATGTGCTGCGCCCGTATATTCGGGAGTTCAAGCCGGTACTCATCGGCGTTGACGGCGGGGCGGACGCCCTGGTCGAGGCCGGCTATCCACCCGACATGATCATCGGTGACATGGATTCGGTGACCGACGACGTGCTGCGGTGCGGCGCCGAGGTCGTGGTGCACGCCTACCCGGACGGACGGGCACCCGGGCTGGCCCGGGTCAATGGCCTCGGGGTCCCGGCGGTCACCTTTCCCGCCGCAGCCACCAGCGAAGACCTGGCGATGCTGCTCGCCGACGAGAAGGGCGCCTCGCTCCTGGTGGCGGTCGGCACGCACGCCACGCTCGTCGAGTTCCTGGACAAGGGGCGGGGCGGAATGGCGTCGACCTTCCTCACCCGGCTGAAGGTCGGCGGCAAGCTGGTCGACGCCAAGGGTGTGAGTCGGCTCTACCGGCATAGCATCTCCGGATCCTCACTGCTGCTGCTGGTGCTGTCCGCGATTGCCGCGATGGCCTCGGCCGTGGCGGTCTCCACCGTCGGCAAGGCGTACCTGGGTGTGGTCTCCGAGTGGTGGAACAATTTTGTGTTCCAGCTGGAACGGCTCTTCTGACGCCGTCCACCCGACAAAGAGGCTGCAGGTGTGATCAACTTCCGGTACCACGTGGTGTCCCTGACCGCGGTCTTCCTGGCGCTGGCGATCGGCCTGGTGGTTGGCACCACCGCGCTCAACGGGCCGGTGGCGGACGCCCTCAATGACAACGTCAACGAGCTGCGGAAAGACAACCAGGTGTGGCGTCAGGAGGTCAACAACCTCGAGGAGGAGTTGAACCGCGAGGATGATTTCGCCGCCGAGTTGGCCGCAGTGGCTCTGCCGGGCCGGCTCACCGGCAAGCGGGTGCTGGTGCTCAGCCTGCCGACGGGGCGCAAACACACCGATGGCGTGGTCAAGATGCTCCAGCTCGGCAACGCCGACGTGGTCGGCCGGGTCGACCTGCAGGACAAGTTCATCAACCCGGAGAACAACAACGACTTGTTGGAACTGGCGGTCACCGCGGCCCGTCCCACCAACGCGCCGACCACCAACCTGCCCGGCAATGGGCACGGCGTGGAGACCTCCAGCGCTCTGCTGGCCACGGTGCTGCTGGACGGGGCGCCGGGGGCGACGCCGATCAGCGAGGCCGACCGGCGGGCCGTGCTGGCCGCCTACACCAACGCCAACTATCTCACCACCTCCGAGCGGCTCACCCAGTCGGCGGAGGCGGTCATGATCGTCAGCGGCCCGCCGTACTCGGACAAGGACTCCTCGAAGAAGGACGAGTCGGTGGTGAAGGTCACTGAGCAGTTCGATCGGACCGGCGCGACCGTGGTCGGCGGCAACGGCTCGGAAGGCGGGAACCTGGTGGCCTTCGTCCGGGGCGACGCGGTGCTGGCCGGGGAGATCTCCACGGTCGACAACGCCAACACCGTCCAGGGGCAGCTGGTCACCGCGCTCGCCCTGGTGCAGCAGGTCAACGAGGATAAGGCGGGTCACTACGGTGTCGGCGACAACGCCGCGTCGGTGGTTCCTAGACTGCCCCAATGATCGTGACGATCAACATCAGGTCCTGGCCCGCCAACCGGAGGGAGTCGGCGTGAGGTGGTTTGGTCGACTCGTCGTCGCGGGTGCCGGCGCCGCCGTCGCCCGGTACGCGTTGCGTGGGGTACGGACCTCACCGGCGGGCCCAGCGTTGGAGCGGACGAACTTTCGGGGTCGGTCGGTGACGCTCGCGGCCGGGCCGGCGCTTGCCGCCGGTGCCGCCGTCGCCGGTGCCGCTGGCGCACCGGGTGCCGCTGCCGGTGGAGCTGCCCTGGTCGCCGGCCTCGGCGCCGGGACGGTGGGGCTCTACGACGACGTGGTCGGTGCGCGGCCGGAGCAGAGGGCCGCCAAGGGATTCGCCGGGCACCTCGCCGCGCTACGCGAGGGTCGGATCACCGCCGGCCTGGTCAAGGTCGTCGGTGTGGGTGCGGCGGGGCTGGCCGCCGCCGGGCTGCTCGCCGGTGACCCGGCCGTCGCCCGACATCCGCGTCGGCAGCGGCAGGGCGCGGTCGGCCGGGGCGTGGACGTCCTCCTCGGTGCGGGCGTGATCGCCGGCACCGCCAACCTGATCAACCTGCTCGACCTGCGGCCGGGACGGGCGGTGAAGTCCGGGCTGCTGCTCGGCGCGCCGCTGGTGGCCAGCCCGCACGGCGGGATCGTCGCCGGTGCTGCCGGCGCCGCCGCCGGGCTGCTTCCCGCAGACCTCGACGAGGAGGTGATGCTCGGCGACAGCGGCGCCAACGCACTCGGCGCGCTGATCGGCGTCACGCTCGCGGCTCGCACCGGGCCAGCCGGCCGGGCCGCCCTGCTCGCCGTCCTCGCCGGGCTCACCGCCGCCAGCGAGCGGATCAGCTTCACTCAGGTCATCCAGCAGACCCCGGTGCTGCGCGAGCTGGACGCGCTGGGCCGCCGCGCCGACTGACGTGACGAAACCGGCCCCGTACGCCGCCGCCGGCCGAGTAGCCGGGGCCGCCGCGCTGATCGCCGTACTCACCGTGGTCAGTCGGCTCGCCGGATTCGGTCGTACCGCCGTGTTCACCTGGACGCTCGCGCCGACCGATCTTGGTGCCACGTATGTGGTGGCGAACGCCGCTCCGAACGTGATCTTCGAGATGGTCGCCGGCGGTGCCCTCGCCAGCCTGGTCGTGCCACTGCTGGCCGCTCCGGTGGCGGCGGCGGACCGGGGAGTGGTTGCTCGGACCACCGGGGCGTTGCTCACCTGGGTGCTGACCCTGCTGGTGCCACTCGCGCTGGCGGTGGCGCTGCTGGCCGGCCCGATCGTGGAGCTGCTGGGCGGCGGACTCGACCCCGCCCAGCAGGCCAGCGGCGAGCGGATGCTGCGGGTGTTCGCCCCGCAGCTGCCGCTGTACGGGGTCGGCATCGTGCTCACCGGGGTTCTCCAGGCGCACCGCCGGTTCGCCTGGCCGGTGATCGCCCCACTGCTGTCCAGCCTTACTGTCATCGCGGTCTACGTGGGCTTCACCGTCGCAGAGGGGCGGCTGGCCAGTGTGGCGGGCGTCAGCCGCGGCGGGGAACTGCTGCTGTCGGTGGGAACGACCGCCGGAGTGGCGGTGCTCTCCTTGTCGCTGCTGATCCCGTTCCGCCGACTGGGGTACGCGCCGGTGCTCGGCTTCCGCTTCCCCGCCGACGCCCGTACCCGGGTCGGTGGACTCGCGGTGGCCGGCGCGGTGACGGTGACCGCGCAGCAGATAGCCCTCGTGGTGAGCCTCAACCAGGTCTCCTACGGTGCGGTCAGCAACCTCGGCGCGTTCCAACTCGCCCAGACGGTCTACCTGCTGCCGTGGGCGGTGCTGGCGGTGCCACTGGCGGTAGCCGCCTATCCGAGCCTGGCCGCCGCCGGGTCCGTCGGGGACGAGGCGGCGTACCGGGCGACGCTGGCCCCGGCCACCCGGGGCGTGCTGCTGCTGAGCTGCCTCGGTGCGGCCGTCCTGGTCGGTACGGCCATGCCGGTTGGGCACTTCTTCCTCGTCGGCGGCGCGGCGGCGACCGCCGCTGCCGGGATCGCCGGCTTCGCGCCCGGCCTGGTTGGCTACGGGCTCTTTGCCGTGCTGAGCCGCGCCCTCTATGCGCGGGGACAGGCACGGGCGGCCACCGGCGCGATCACCGTCGGCTTTCTCGCGGTGCCCGCCGCCGCGTTGCTACTCAGCGCCGCGCTGCCGCTGCGGGACCGGGTTCCGGCGGTCACCCTGGCGAATTCGGTGGGGATGGCGGTGCTCGGTGCCCTGCTGGTGCTCGCCGTCCGACGGACCGCCGGCGCCACCGCGCTCGCCGGAATCGGCCGTGCCGGGACATCCGGCCTGCTCGGCGGAGGGCTGGCGGCGCTGGCGGGTTGGGCGGTGGCGCGGTCACTGCTGGCGGCCACCGACGGCACCCCGGGCGCACCGGTGGCCCTCGTACAGGGCATGCTGTCCGGTGTCGTGGTCGGTGTCGTGTTCCTCGCAGTGGTCTGGATACTGGACCGACCGGACGTACGACCACTGCTCGTCGGAGCGCTGCAACGACTCGGGTTGACCCGCGGGAGGCGGTCGTCCACCTCAGCCGGCGGGCAGCGGAAGGACGGCGTCCCCCCGGAGCGGGGCGACGGGAAGGAGACGGTGTCCCGGTGACGGAACCGACCCCGCGGGCCGGCCGGGGCGGCACGATCGCCCTGCTGCTCGCCTCCAGCACCGGCGGTGTGGGGCAGCACGTCCGGTCGTTGGCCGCCGGGCTGACCAGCGCCGGCATCGCGGTGCTGGTCTGTGGCCCAGCCGCGACCGAAGAGCAGTTCAATTTCACCGGTGTCGGCGCCCGCTTCCGGGCGGTGGAGATCCCGGCCAGCCCGACCCCCGCCGACCTGCGGGCAGTGACCGCGTTTCGCGGGGCCCTCGCCGCCGAGCCGGTCGCCGTGGTGCACGCGCACGGGCTACGCGCCGGTCTGGTCGCCGTCGTCGCCCGACCGGCTGCCCCGCTGGTGGTCACCTGGCACAACGCCGTCCTCAGCGGTGGCCTGCGTGGCAGCGCGTCACGCCTGGTCGAGCGGGTTGTTGCCCGTGGTGCCCAGGTGACCCTCGGCGCCTCGGCCGACCTGGTCGCGCGAGCCACCGCGTTGGGCGCGCCGGACGCCCGGTTCGCCCCGGTCGCCGCGCCGCCGCTGCCTGACCCGCACCGCCGCCGCGAGGCGGTCCGCGCCGAGTTCGGCGTCGGCGACGACCAGCCGCTGATTCTGTCGGTTGGTCGCCTACATCCCCAGAAGCGGTACGACCTCCTGGTTGACGCCGCTGCCCGGTGGCGGACCCGCGACCCGCTGCCGGCCGTGGTGATCGCCGGCAGCGGACCGGCGTACCTGCAACTGGCGGCCCGGATCTCGGCTGCCCGGGCGCCGGTGACCCTGCTCGGGCACCGAACTGACGTGGCCGACCTGCTGGCCGGTGCCGACATTGCCGTGGTCACCAGTGACTGGGAGGCCCGGCAGCTGTTCGCGCAGGAGGCGCTGCGGGTCGGTGTGCCGCTGGTGGCGACCGCGGTCGGCGGCCTGCCGGAGTTGGTCGACGATGCGGCCATCCTGGTCCCGCCGGGTGATGTCGACGCGGTTGACACCGCCGTCGGTGGTTTGTTGGGTGACCCGGCCCGGCGAGCCGAGTTGGGCCAGCGGGCCCGGGCGCAAGCGTCGACCTGGCCGACCGAGGCGGAGACCTGCGCCCAACTCGCCGCCCTCTACGCCGAGCTGTCCCCGGACGTGGCCGGCCCGACCCCCCCGGACGCTGGTGCACCGTCGACGGGACAGCGGTAATGCTGCGCCGACTCACTCCCGCCCTGCTGACCCTGCTCGTCGTGGCGCTCGGCGTGGCCGCGCTGGCCGCCCGGCCGGTGGTCCGCTCCCCGGAGCGGACCGCCGATTTCGTGGTCCTGGCCGGGGTCGCCGGGCTGCGGTGGGAAGACGTGGACGCGCAGACGACACCGACGCTGTGGCGGTTGGCGCAGGAGGGCTCGATCGGGTCATTGGCGGCGCGCTCCGCCCACCGGCCCACCTGCCCGGTGGACGGCTGGCTGACCCTGGGGGCGGGCAGCTTCGCCGCCTGGCCAGGTGAGCGGCCGGAGGGCACCTGCCCGCCCACCGACGTCATCGTGGAGCGGCCGGACGGAATCGGTGCGAACCTGCCGGACCAGGAGGGTGCCGTCCTGTCGAACCAGGAACGGCTCTCCTGGGGGACCGTGCCGGGTTCGCTGTCGGAGTCGGTGCGCTGCTCGGTGGCGGTGGGACCGGGCGCGGCGGTGGCCGCCGCCCGGCCGTTCGGCCGGGTGGACCGGTACGCGCCGGAACTGCCGGCGGACCCGACCGGCCTCCTGCGCTCGTGCGTACTCAGCATCGTCGATCTCGGCGCCGTCGAAGGTGCGGATCCGGCGGACCGGGCGGCTGCGGCCCGCGCGGCCGACGCGCGACTGGCCCGGGTACTGGCCGCCCGCCCGCCCCACTCCCTGGTCATCGTCGCCGGGGTGGCGGACACCGAGGAGCCGTCTCGGCTGCACGTCGCGGTCGCCGACGGCGCCGGCTGGGAACGGGGCTGGCTGACCTCGCCGACCACCGACCGTCCTGGCTACCTGCAACTGGTTGACCTGGCACCGACCGCCTTGACCGCCCTGGGTCGGCCACTGCCCGAGCATCCGTTTCTGGGGCGGGCCGCCGAGTCTGTCGGTGGCCGGCCTGCCGACCTCGCCACCGCGATCGCCGGCCCGGTGGACGCCGACCGGGAGGCCGCAGCACAGCGCCGCGTCGCCGGCTGGTTCTTCGGGTTGCTCGCCGCCGCGCAGATCCTCCTCGGGGTGGCCGTGCTACCGCTGCTGCGCCGCGCTCGACGGCACGCCGGCCCGTACGGTCCCCAGCCGGTCTCCCGGCGGATCGTCGCGGTGGTGGAGCTGCTGCTCGTCGCGGCTGCGCTCACCCTGCCGGCCGCGCTCCTGGCAGACCTGGTCCCGTGGTGGCGTGGTGCGCACCCCGGGTGGTTCTTCGCCGGGGTCACCCTCGCGTTGATCGGCACCGCGACGGCGCTCGTCCGGTTCCTGCCCGGCTACGGGAGCACCCTTGGGCCGCTGGGCGCGGTGGCGTTTCTGGCCACGCTGACGGTGGGTGCCGACCTGTTGACCGGCGCCCACCTTCAGCTCAACGGTGTCGTGGGCTACTCCGCCGTGGACGGGGGCCGGTTCGTCGGCCTGGGCACGGTGGGGCTTGGGGTGCTACTGGCCGGAGCGCTGCTGTTGGCCGGCTGGCTCGCCCAGCGGGTTCGTCGCTCCCGGCGACCGGTGGTGATCGTGGCCGTCGGTGGGGCCGCCGTGGTGCTGGTCGGCAGCCCCTACCTCGGTGCCGACTCCACCGGCGCGGTCGCATTGACCGCCGGGGTGAGCCTCGCCGCGGCGATCAGCGCCAGCGGTTGGTTGACGCTCACCCGCCTGGCCTGGGCGACGATGGCTGGGCTGGCGGTGACCGTCGGTTTCGCCCTGGTCGACCTCGACCGCCCGACCGGCGAGCGAGGCGACCTGGGCCGGTTCCTGGCCGCGGTCGGCGACGGGACCAGGGGGCTGATCATTCACCGGGCCAGCACCGCCAACCTGGAGACGTTCTTTGGCAGCTCGCTGACGGTGCTGGCCCTGGCCGGTGTCCTTCTGGTGTGGTTTGCTCTACTGCAGCCATGGGGCGGTCTGCGGCGGCTGTTCGGCATCTATCCGGCGGTTCGGGGAGCGATGACCGGCACCGCGGTCGCGGCGGCGCTCGGCGGACTGCTGGGTGGGGTGGCGCTGGACGTCGCCGGGGCAGCGACCGCCGTGGTGGTGCCGATGGCGGCCCTCGCCGCGCTGCGGGTACTGGACCACTCCACCGACCGGACCAGCCCGACGCCCGGCGGGGACGGCGGCCCGGCGGGCTCGACCGGCTCCGGCGGTCCGCCAGATCGAGGCCGGCGCTCGGTTGGCCCCGGTGGCGAAGGCGGCCCGGCTGGCTCACCACCGGGAGGCGTCAGTTCGGCCGGCAATCCGGGGCCGTCCCGGGGCGGCGACGCCGGTGCGGCACCGGTGGACCGATGGGATGCCGGCCCGGCCGCCGGCAAGATCCCGACGGCTCGCGCATCCGACGAGGTCACGCCGGTCTGACCCGCCAGCGTCAGGTGATGCCGCTGGCGGGTGCGCCGGGCGGCGGGACCAGGTGGGGTGTTAGCGTGGAATCCCGTGGATCGCGTGATCACTCTGCTGATCGGCACGGCGGTCTGCACGACCGCGACAGACGACACGGGAGCAGGCCTTGGCCCCTTCAGTACGGACGACCAGGCACATTTTCGTCACCGGGGGCGTGGCCTCCTCGTTGGGTAAAGGCCTGACTGCCTCCAGCCTCGGTAGCCTGCTCACCGCACGTGGCATGCGTGTGGTGATGCAGAAGCTCGACCCCTACCTCAACGTGGACCCGGGGACGATGAACCCGTTCCAGCACGGTGAGGTCTTCATCACCGAGGACGGTGCCGAGACCGATCTCGATGTCGGTCACTACGAGCGGTTCCTCGACCGGGACCTGTCCGGGAAGGCCAACGTCACCACCGGGCAGATCTACTCCGACGTGATCGCCAAGGAGCGGCGCGGCGAGTACCTGGGGGACACCGTCCAGGTCATCCCGCACATCACCAACGAAATCAAATCGCGGGTGCTCGGGATGGCCGAACCCGACGGCGAGGGTCAGGTGCCGGACGTCGTCATCACCGAGGTCGGCGGGACCGTCGGCGACATCGAGTCGCTGCCGTTCCTGGAGGCGATCCGGCAGATCCGCCACGACCTGGGCCGGGACAACTGTTTCTATCTGCACGTCTCGCTGGTGCCGTACCTGGCGCCGTCGGGCGAGCTGAAGACCAAGCCCACCCAGCACTCGGTCGCGCAGCTGCGCAGCATCGGAATCCAGCCGGACGCACTGGTACTGCGCTGCGACCGGGAAATCCCGGACAAGGTCAAGCAGAAGCTCGCCCTCTACTGCGACGTCGACCTGGAGGCGGTCACCGCCGCCGCGGACGCACCCAGCATCTACGACATCCCGAAGGTGCTGCACCGGGAGGGCCTCGACGCGTACGTGGTGCGTCGGCTCGGCCTCTCCTTCCGGGACGTGGCCTGGGCGCGCTGGGACGACCTGCTGGAGCGGGTACACCAGCCCCGGCACACGATCACCGTCGCCCTCGTGGGCAAGTATGTTGACCTGCCCGACGCGTACCTGTCGGTGAGTGAGGCGATCCGGGCCGCCGGCTTCGGGCACCGGGCCCGGGTACGGCTGAAGTGGGTGCCCAGCGACGAATGCGTCACCTCGGCCGGTGCCGCTGCCGCCCTGGCCGGGGTCGACGGTGTCGTCATCCCGGGTGGGTTCGGCGTCCGTGGCATCGAGGGCAAGGTCGGCGCCGCCCGGCACGCCCGGGAGAACGGCGTCCCGTTGCTCGGCCTCTGCCTCGGCCTGCAGTGCATGACCATTGAGGTGGCCCGCCACCTCGCGGGACTGGACGGCGCGAACTCGCTGGAGTTCGACGGGGAAGCCACCCATCCGGTCATCGCCACCATGGCCGACCAGGAGGACATCGTCGCGGGCCGGGGCGACCTCGGTGGCACCATGCGGCTCGGGGCCTGGCCGGCGGTGCTCACCGAGGGGTCGATCGTCGCCGAGGCGTACGGCAGCACCGAGGTCAGCGAGCGGCACCGGCACCGGTTCGAGGTGAACAACGCCTACCGTGACGTGCTCACCAAGGCGGGCCTGCACATCTCGGGGACCTCGCCGGACGGCCGGCTGGTCGAGTTCGTCGAACTGGACCGCGACCTGCACCCGTTCTTCGTGGCCACCCAGGCGCACCCGGAGCTGAAGAGCCGCCCGACCCGCCCGCACCCGCTGTTCGCGTCATTCGTGGCGGCGGCCCTCACGTACTCGCAGGCCGATCAGCTCCCGGTCGACCTGGACGGCGTGGCGGAGACGAAGGCAGCCAGCAACGGCGGGACCTCCACGGCGCGGGCGGCTTCGGCCTCGTGAGCACGGCCGGTCACCGTTACCAGGTGCGTTCCCGCGTCGAGCGGTACCGGGGTCGGATCTTCGATGTGGTCACCGACGAGGTGACCATGCCCGGTGGCGGCACCGCCCTGCGGGACTGTGCCCGACACCCGGGCGCGGTGTCGGTGGTGGCCTTGGACGAAGCCGGACGGGTGGTGCTGATCCGGCAGTATCGGCACCCGGTCGGCCGGCACCTGTGGGAGCTGCCGGCCGGCCTGCTGGACATCGCGGGCGAGGACCCGGCCGCTGCCGCCGGCCGGGAACTGGCCGAGGAGGCGGACCTGAACGCGGGTCGGCTCGATGTCCTGGTCGATGTGCACAGCTCACCGGGGTTCACCAATGAACTGGTCCGGGTCTTCCTGGCTCGCGACCTCACCGAGGTGCCGGTCGGTCGGCGGCACGGCCGGGCCGAAGAGGAAGCCGACCTCCAGATCGTCCAGGTTGCCTTGGACGAGGCGGTGGAGATGGTGCTGGCTGGGGAGATCACCAACGCCGCGACGGTGGCCGGGCTGCTCGCCGCCGCTCGCGCCCGGGACGGGGGCTGGACGGCGCTGCGTCGGGCCGGGACACCGCTGCCACGCTGAGCCCGTACGGGACGGGGGCCGTGAGCGACCCCCGTCCCGTACGGTGAAACCGGGGGGTCAGTTGATCCGCTGGCGGCCCCTCCGGCCCGGCTCAGTGGAAGTGACGCGGGCGCCCGGCCGCACCGGCCTGACACATCGTCAGCGGGAGTGCCCACCACATGTCACAGTGCTGGCTCCCTGACGGTCAACTCCGGCCTAGACTGCCGCCGGCGGGACCTGAGCACTGCGGCAACGGAGCCGCCGTGACGCCGCGTAGCCGGGGCGAGCAGCCCCGGAGGAGGGGGTCTGCATCGTGAAGGTCGGCATCCCACGTGAGATCAAGAATCACGAGTACCGAGTGGCGATCACGCCCGCCGGCGTCAACGAATTCGTCCGCGCCGGCCATCAGGTCTTCATCGAGTCCGGCGCCGGCGTCGGCTCCAGCACCAGCGACGAGGACTTCGCCACCGCCGGCGCCACGATCCTGCCCACCGCGGACGAGGTGTGGGAGACCGCCGAACTGGTACTGAAGGTCAAGGAGCCGGTCGCGGAGGAGTACCACCGGATGCAGCCGGGCCAGGTCCTCTTCACCTACCTGCACCTGGCCGCCTCCAAGGAGTGCACCGACGCGCTGCTGGACCGTGGGGTCACCGCCATCGCGTACGAGACGGTCGAACTGCCCGACCAGTCGCTGCCCCTGCTCGCCCCGATGTCCGAGGTGGCCGGGCGGCTCGCCCCGCAGGTCGGCGCCTACCACCTACAGGCCCAAGGCGGTGGACGTGGCGTACTGATGGGCGGCGTCTCCGGCGTGTATGCGGCGAAGACCGTGGTAATCGGTGCCGGCGTCTCCGGGATGAACGCCGCCGCCATCGCGCTCGGCCTCCAGGCCGAGGTGCTGCTGCTGGACAAGAACGTGGCCCGGCTGCGTCAGGCCGACGCGATCTACCGAGGTCACCTGCAGACGGTCGCCTCCAACGCGTACGAGATCGAACGGGCGGTGATGGACGCGGACCTGGTCATCGGCGCGGTGCTGGTGCCCGGTGCCAAAGCACCGACCCTGATCTCGAACGAGCTGGTCGCCCACATGAAACCGGGCAGCGTGCTGGTCGACATCTCCATCGATCAGGGGGGCTGCTTCGAGGACTCGCGTCCCACCACCCACGCCGAACCGACGTACCCGGTGCACAAGTCCGTCTTCTACTGCGTGGCGAACATGCCGGGGGCCGTGTCACACACCAGCACCTACGCCTTGACCAACGTGACCCTGCCGTACGTCCTGGAACTGGCCAACTTCGGCTGGCGGGAGGCGCTACGTCGGGACCCCGCCCTCGCGCTGGGTCTGAACACCCACGATGGTCAGGTCGTCTACGGGCCGGTCGCCGACGCACACGGCATGGCCACCCTGCCGCTGGCCGAGGTGCTGGTCTGACCGGCGGCGAGGCGACCACGGGGGCCGAGGCCGGGCCAGCTCCCGCGCCGGCCCTACGCCGCGCCGTCCGCGGCTATCTGGACCACCTCGCCGTTGAGCGGGGACTCGCGGCGAACACCCTCGCCTCATACCGGCGGGACCTGGCCCGCTACCTCGACACCCTCGCGTCGATCGGGGTGACCGACCTGGCGTCGGTCGCCCCGGGCCAGGTGGAAGCCCATCTGGCCCGGCTGCGCGTCGGGGACGAGGAACACCCGCCCCTCGCGGCGTCCTCCGCGGCGCGGGCCGTCAGCGCCGTGCGCGGCCTGCACCGCTTCGCGCTGCGCGAGGGCCTGACCGGCGCCGACCCGAGCCGTGATCTCCACCCACCCGCGCCGCCCCGCCGGCTGCCCCGGGCGCTGCCCGTGGACGACGTGATCCAGCTGCTGGAAGCCGGCGGCCCGGTCTCCGCCGCCGGTGCCGAGGCGCCGCTCGGGCTGCGTGACCGGGCGCTGCTGGAGTTCCTGTACGGCACCGGCGCGCGGATCTCCGAGGCGGTCGGTGCCGCCGTTGACGACCTCGACACCGACACCGGTGCGGTACTGCTGCGGGGCAAGGGCGGGCGGAACCGACTGGTCCCGATCGGCGGGTACGCCGTGGCCGCGCTGCACGCCTACCTGGTGCGCGCCCGCCCCGGCCTCGCCGCCGCCGGCCGAGGCACCCCGGCGGTCTTCCTCAACTCCCGCGGCGGCCCGTTGTCCCGGCAGGGCGCCTGGGCCATCCTGCGCGGTGCCGCCAGGCGGGCCGGCCTGCCGGATGCCGGGCCGCAGGCGGTTTCCCCACATACGCTGCGTCACTCCTACGCCACCCACCTGCTCGACGGTGGCGCCGACGTACGCGTGGTGCAGGAACTACTCGGCCACGCCTCGGTCACCACCACCCAGGTGTACACGCTGGTCACCGTCGAACGGCTACGTGAGGTGTACGCGACAGCCCACCCGCGGGCGCTCGGTTGATGGGTGTGACACGCCGGACCGGTGCTGAGCGGCCTGCTCGCCGGTGGCGTACAGTCAGGTTCGGCGCGGACCTGGCGGAAGTGACGCGGCCAGGATTCGCGACGGCGTCGCGAAGGACGTCGGTCGGCTCCGACGCCGGTGTGGTCGTCGGGAGGGGGCAACGAAGACATGGTTGGCGACGGTGGCCGTGCCGAGACCTGGACGTCGGAGCTCCGCGAGCAGCAGTCCACACTCGGCACTGACCTTGGTCCGGCAGATCCGGCCGCGTACACGACGCGGAAGCCGATCCCCGAACCGATGCCGACCGATCGGCACGGCCCCGCCCGCATCATCGCGATGGCGAACCAGAAGGGCGGTGTCGGCAAGACCACCACGACCATCAACCTGGGCGCCGCGCTGGCCGAGTATGGCCGCCGGGTGCTGCTGGTCGACTTCGACCCGCAGGGTGCCCTCTCGGTCGGTCTGGGAGTCAACCCGCACAACCTCGACCTGTCGGTCTACAACCTCCTCATGCAGGACGACGTCACCTGCGACGATGTGCTGATCAAGACCGATGTGGCGGGACTGCACCTACTTCCGGCCAATATCGACCTCTCTGCTGCCGAGATCCAACTGGTCAACGAGGTCGCCCGGGAGATGGCGCTGGCGCGGGTGCTGAAGAGTATCCGCAAGGACTACGACTTCATCCTGATTGACTGCCAGCCCTCCCTGGGTCTACTGGCGATCAACGCGCTGACCGTTTCCCACGGCGTGCTCATCCCGTTGGAGTGCGAGTTCTTCAGTCTCCGCGGCGTAGCCCTGCTGTTGGACACAATCGACAAGGTTCGTGAGCGACTCAACTTCGACCTGGAGCTCGAAGGCATCCTCGCTACCATGTACGACAGCCGCACCACCCACTGCCGCCAGGTGCTGCAGCGGGTGGTGGAGGCTTTCGGCGACAAGGTCTACCAGACGGTGATCACCAAGACCGTGAAGTTCCCCGAGTCCACCGTCGCCGGTGCGCCGATCACCACCCTCGACCCGGCCTCCTCCGGCGCGCGTAACTACCGGCAACTCGCCCGCGAGGTGATCGCTGCCCAGGCGGAGCGGTAGACCGGAAGCCAGGCCGAGCGGTAGACCGAGGGTGGGGCGCCCAGGTGGTGGACTACGGTTTGCCGGTGACCGCACCGCCCCTCGACCAGCCCACGCCCGCCGACGCCGGCAACACGCCCACCGAGGCCAGCAACGCCGCCGTTGACGCCGCGGCACCCGGTGGCGAGGTGCCCGTCAACGCCCCGGAGACCAGCGGCGGGGAGGAGACCGACGGCGGGGAGAGCAGCGGCGGGGAGGAGACCAGCGGCTTCACCGTTCGGTTGGCCAACTTCACCGGCCCGTTCGACCTGCTGCTGCAGCTGATCAGCAAGCACAAGCTGGACGTCACCGAGGTGGCGTTGCACCAGGTCACCGACGAGTTCATCGCCTACCTGCGGGCAATGGGTGAGCGCTGGGACCTGGACGAGACCAGCGAGTTCCTGCTCGTCGCCGCCACGCTGCTCGACCTCAAAGCAGCCCGGTTGCTACCCGCCGCCGAGGTTGAGGACGAGGCGGACCTGGCTCTGCTGGAAGCCCGGGATCTGCTCTTCGCGCGGCTGCTGCAGTACAAGGCGTACAAGGAGGCGGCGGCGCACATCGCGGTGCTCGAGGAGACCGGCGGGCGGCGGTACCCACGAGCGGTGACGCTGGAGCCACGGTACGCCCAGGCCCTGCCCGACCTGGTGTTCGGCATCGGGCCGCAACGGCTACGGGACCTGGCTGTCCGGGTGTTCACCCCGAAACCGCCGCCCGAGGTGTCCATCGCGCACGTGCACCAGGTCCGGGTCAGTGTCCGGGAGCACGCCGAGATCATCGCTGAGCGGCTACGCCGGGCCGGCACGGCCACCTTCACCGGGCTCTGTGCGGACTGCGACGCCCTCCTCGAGGTGGTGGCCCGCTTCCTCGCCCTGCTGGAGCTCTACCGGGAGGGGCTGGTCGCCTTCGCCCAGGAAGAGGCCCTGGAAGAGCTGACCGTACGCTGGACCGGCCCCGTCGATGGCGGTGGTGACCTGGATATCGACGAGTACGCGGGGACCCTCTCCACCGTCGGATCCGACAGGGCTGAGCCGTCCGGCTCCGGGCTGGCCGGCTCCGGGCCGGTCGACTCCGGGCCTGGGGCGGAAGCGCCACTCCCGGCGGCCAGGTCGTACCCGGCAGGGTCGGCGCCACCCGGCGGAAGGCCGGCCACAACAGAGGACAAGCGAGATGGGTGACGAGGAACACGGGGACTCCCTGGCCGACCAGGCCGCCGCGTGGATCCCGCCATGGGAACGCCACCGCGAGGCATCGGCCAAACCGGTCGAGGAGGCAGCCGCTGCTGCGTCGGGCCAGGGAGAACCCAACCCCGAACCGCCGCCCGGTGCCGCCGAGAGCAGCCGCGCCGTCGCCGTACCGAGAGAATCGGCTGGTGCTGGTGCTGGTGCTGGTGCCGAAGCGGGTGCTGGCCGGGAGTCGGTACCCGAACGGGGACGGTCCCGCCAACGGGGGGCGCCCCCACCCCCCGCGTTGGTGCTCGACGACGCCGAGCTACAGGGCGCCCTCGAAGCGATCCTCCTGGTCGTGGACGAGCCGGTAGCCGAGACGACCCTCGCCGACGTACTGGCGCAGCCACTCGACCGGGTCCGGGCGATGTTGCACGCCATCTCCACCGGCTACACCACCCGCGGGCACGGCTTCGAGCTGCGTCGAGCGGCCGGCGGGTGGCGCCTGTACACCCGGCCGGAGTACGCCGGGTACGTGGAGCGGTTCGTCCTCGACGGCCAAACCGTACGGCTGACCCAGGCCGCGCTGGAGACCCTGGCCGTAGTCTCCTACAAACAGCCAGTGACCCGATCCCGGATTTCCGCCATCCGCGGTGTGAACTGCGACGGGGTGATCCGTACCCTGGTCTCCCGCGGGCTGGTGGAGGAGTGCGGCACCGAACCGGAAACCGGTGCCCACCTCTACCGGACCACCACCCTGTTCCTGGAGAAGCTCGGCTTGGACAGCATCACTGACCTGCCGCCGCTCGCTCCGTTCCTCCCCGACGATGTGGAAGACCTCGCCGATGCCTCGCGATAACCGCGCCCCGAAACCCGACGCGCCCGTCTACACCGGCCCGGAACGCCTCCAAAAGGTGCTCGCCGCCGCCGGTGTCGGATCTCGACGTGCCTGCGAAGACCTGATCTTCCGCCGGCGGGTGACAGTGAACGGCCGGATCGCCCAGCTCGGTGACCGGGCGGATCCGACCTCCGACACCATCTACGTCAACGGTGAGCGTCTCCAGGCCGACACCCGCCTGGTCTACCTCGCGATGAACAAGCCCCGGGGCGTCGTCTCCACCATGGCGGACGAGAAGGGTCGTACCGCCCTCGCCGACTTCCTCGGCAACCGGGTGGAAGAGCGGGTCTACCACGTCGGACGGCTCGACGCGGACAGCGAGGGCCTGCTGCTGCTCACCAACGACGGCACGCTCGCACATCGGCTCATGCACCCCTCCTACGGGGTGCCCAAGACGTACCTGTGTGAGGTGTCCGGCCCGATTCCGCGGTCGCTGGGCCGGCGCCTCGCCGCCGGCGTCGAGCTGACCGACGGCCCCGCGACCGTGGATGCGTTCCGCGTGGTGGACACGCTGGGCAAAACCGCCCAGGTGGAGGTCACCCTGCACGAAGGACGCAAGCACATCGTGCGGCGTCTGTTCGATGCGGTCGGTCACCCGGTGTCCCGGCTGGTGCGTACCTCGATCGGGCCGATCCGGCTCGGGGACCTTCGCACCGGGCGCACCCGTCGGCTCACCAACGCGGAGGTCGCCGCGCTGTTCAAGGCGGTCGGCGACTGACGCCGGCGGTGGCGGGTACCGCAGCCGGTAAGCTCCGTGCGGCCCGCTGCGCGGGAGCGGTCGCTCCCGGAGGTGCGGCACGAGGAGACCGCACCGTGCCAGGCATCATTGTCGGCGGGCGGATACCGCTCGCGGGTTGGACCCGCGAGGTACGGACTGAGGAGGACTGCGGTGGAGGAAAACGTACGGACCGGGCGCTGCGTGGTCGCTGTGGACGGGCCGTCCGGTTCGGGTAAGTCCACCGTTTCTCGGCGACTCGCGATCGCCCTGGGCGCCCGCTACCTCGACACCGGCGCGATGTACCGGGCGGTCACCTGGGCGGTACTACGCTCCGGAGTTGACCTGGCCGACCCGTCGGCCGTGGCAAAGGTCGCCGGGGAAACCGAGCTCGGCATCGGCACCGATCCCGAGGGATACGGCGTGACCGCTGACGGCGTACCCATCGAGGTGGAGATCCGCGGACCCGAGGTGACCGGGGCGGTCTCGGCCGTGGCCGCCGTACCGGCGGTCCGCTCGATGCTCGTCATCCGGCAGCGGGACCTCGCGGCCGCCGCTGGTCGGATCGTGGTCGAGGGGCGCGACATCGGTGCGGTAGTAGCCCCCGACGCCGACCTCAAGGTCTACCTGACCGCGTCCGCTGCGGCCCGGGCCGCCCGACGCAGCGCCGAGGACTCCACCGACGCGGGTCAGACCGCCGCCGACCTGGCCCGCCGGGACCGGTTGGACTCGACTCGCAAGGCCGACCCGATGACGCAAGCCCCGGACGCCGTGGTGCTGGACACCACCGAACTCGGCATTGACGAGGTCGTCACGCGGCTGCAGGAGATGCTGGCCGAGCGGGGTGTGGGTCGATGAACGAGCCAACCGGTTGGGTGGGGTGGGACGCCCCAGAACTCGATGCCGAGGAGGCCACGGCCCCGCAGCCGGTGGTGGCCGTGGTTGGCCGGCCCAACGTGGGAAAGTCGACGTTGGTAAACCGACTGATCGGGCGTCGGCAGGCAGTCGTCGAAGACGTACCCGGGGTGACCCGGGACCGGGTTCCCTACGACGCGCAGTGGAACGGCCGACAGTTCGCTGTCGTCGACACCGGCGGCTGGGAACCGGATGCGAAGGACCGTGCCGCCGCCATCGCCGCCCAGGCGGAGTCGGCCATCACCACCGCCGACGTGGTGCTGTTTGTGGTCGACGCGGTGGTGGGCGCCACCGACGTGGACGAGGCAGCAGTGAAAATGCTGCGACGCAGCGCCAAGCCCGTGATCCTGGTGGCGAACAAGGCCGACAACAGCTCCGTCGAAATGGAGGCATCCGCGCTCTGGTCGCTCGGTTTGGGGGAGCCGTATCCGATTTCGGCCCTGCACGGCCGGGGCGCCGGCGAACTGCTCGACCTCATCCTGGACCGGCTACCGGAAGCACCCAAGATCGTCGAGGACCGGCCGCGTGGCCCCCGTCGAGTCGCCCTCGTCGGCCGGCCCAACGTCGGCAAGTCCAGCCTCCTCAACCGCTTCTCCGGGGAGATCCGGGCAGTCGTTGACGCGGTCGCCGGCACCACCGTCGACCCGGTGGACAGCCTGGTCGAGATCGGCGGCGAGGCCTGGCAGCTGGTCGACACCGCCGGCCTGCGCAAAAAGGTCGGCCAGGCCAGCGGCACCGAGTACTACGCGAGCCTGCGTACCGCCTCCGCGATCGAGGCCGCCGAGGTCGCGGTGGTCCTGCTCGATGCCAGCGAGGTCATCAGTGAACAGGACCAGCGCATCCTGTCGATGGTCACCGATACCGGCCGGGCCCTGGTGATCGCCTTTAACAAGTGGGACCTGGTGGACGCCGACCGTCGGTACTACCTGGACCGGGAGATCGAGCGGGAACTGCGTCGCATTCCCTGGGCCATCCGGCTGAACCTCTCCGCCCGGACCGGACGCGCGGTGGACAAGCTCGCCCCGGCGCTCCGCCGGGCACTGGCCAGCTGGGAGACGCGGGTACCGACGGCGCAGCTCAACGCGTGGCTTACCGCGCTGGTGCAGGCGACCCCGCACCCGGTGCGTGGGGGACGGGCACCGAAGATTCTCTTCGCCACCCAGGCCGGAGCGGCGCCGCCACGGTTCGTGCTGTTCACCACCGGCCCGCTGGACGCGGGCTACCAGCGATTCGTGGAGCGCAAACTCCGAGAGGAGTTCGGTTTCGAGGGCAGCCCGATCGAAATTTCGGTCCGGCCCCGTAAGAAGCTCGGTCCCGGCGGTCGCGGCAAGGCCCACGGCTAACCTCAGCCCCTCCACCCTCCCGGCCTGGCCCGGGAGGGTGGGCTGACACCGAGGGGTGGATACGGGCAACGGAAAGATCGTGCGGTAGGCTGTACCGGCTGTCGCGGGGAAGCCGGCGAGAGCATCGGGACGTGGCGCAGCTTGGTAGCGCACTTGACTGGGGGTCAAGGGGTCGTCGGTTCGAATCCGGCCGTCCCGACAGAAATGAAGCCCTGACCAGCGAAGATGCTGGTCAGGGCTTCGACTTTCTTCGATGAGTTGTGAACCGCCCCCCCCGGAAACCCCCCGATTACTGGGGGCGGCAACCAGGTTTGTCATCCATGTTCATCGTCGTGCGTCGTGCGTCGTGGGTGCGGGGGCCTCCGCCTGTGGTCAGCGCCGAGCCGCTCGAGGACGTCGGAGACGTCCGGTGCTTGGAGGGGCTTGGCGATGTAGTACGTGTCGGTGACGTCTTCGCTGGAGTGCCCAAGCTGTGCTGTGGCGCTTTTGGTGTCTGCTTCTTCCTTGATGAGGGTGGCCACGGTCTTGCGGAAGGTGTGGGGGGTGACCCAGGCGAGGTCGGTGTCTGCGCGGGCTTGGCGCCATTGCCGGCGAACGTTGTTGGGTGATAGCCAGGTGCCGCGTCGAGAGGCGAAGATCGCGTTGTGAGGGTTGTCAGCGGCGATGACCTTGCGGGCTAGGAGCATGCCGACGGCGAATCGGGGCAGGGTGATCATTCGGTAGCCGGCGTCGCTTTTGGTCCAGGGTTGTCGGAAGAAGCCTTTGCCTTTGACGAAGACCAGTGTGCCGCAGATCGTCAGTGTGGGACGTTCGGCGGCCAGGTTTAGGTCTTCCCAGCGTAGGGCGAGTATCTCCCCGATGCGGGCCCCGGTTGCGAGCATGAGGTCGACGATGTCGGCTAGGTCGCCGGTGTGCCGCGGTCCGGGTTTGCCGGGTACTGGTTGCTGCCATTGGCGAATTGCTGCCCGGACGGTTTGGAGGTTTTGGTCGGTGAGGGCGACGACCTTACGGCGAGGCTTGCGTATCTGGCTGGTGTCGCGGACGGGGTTGGTTGGGATCGCGCCGTGACGTACGGCCAGAGCGAACATCTGGCCTAGGGCAACCTTGACGCCTTTGGCTGCTGAGGGACGGTCTCTTGCGATGTCGCGCAGGAACCGATCGAGACGCCCGACGCTGGCTTCACGGATGCGGAGGTCGCCGAGGGCGGGCAGGATGGCTGTTCGTGTGCTGGTTTGGTATCGCTGGACGGTCTGTGGCGCGATTCGTTCCTCACTGGTGATTTCTTCGATCCAAAGTTCGACAAGTCTGCTGATGCGAGTCTCCCGGGTGATTTCGTCGTCGTTGGGTGCGATGCGGTCACGCAGCTTGGCCTGCAGCGCGCGGGTGGCGGCGGGGCCGGTGGCACCGGTGGCTTCGACGTCGCGGGTTTTGCCGTCGTAGTCGCGGAATCGGGCTCGGGCGCGGTGCCGGTTGGGGCCGAGTTTCTCGGTGCGGATGGCACCCCAGGTGCCGACGGGTAGTGGGGGGCGGGCCATGAGTTAGCGCTCCGGGTCGGTGTGGGCGTCGAGCCAGTGTTCGATTTCGGTGCGTCGGTAGCGCAGGGTGTTGCCGACGCGGATGGCGCGTGGTCCTTTGCCTCGGCTGTGCCAGGCGTAGAGGGTGCTTTTGGGTTTGTCGAGCCAGGCCGCGACGTCGTCGATGGTCAGCAGTGGGTCGGGCTGCCACCCGGCGGTGGTCGAGGCGTTCATCGCCGGCCTGCCGTGTCGGGCCCATCGGTCGGTGGGCGCGGGCGGTCGTGGGCGGTGGGTTGCCGGTCGGTGGTGGTGTCGGGCTGTTCGATGCCCGGTGTGGGGTGTGCGTAGGGCGGGCACGGGTCGGGTGTCCTTTCGGTGTCCCGGCCCGGGTGGGGCCGGGTGTGGGTGGCGCTGCCGTCGCCGGTGTCGGCGGTGGCGGGGTGCGCCGGGTGTGCCCGTCGATCCATCCGGGCTGGGGTGGAGGGATCAAGCCTGTGATCGGGGTGGATGGTGGTGGGGGCGTGCCGGCTGCGTGTGGAGTCGCGCCGGGTGTTGCGTGGCTGGCCGGCCCGCAGGACGATTACGTCTTCGTGCTGGACGAGCCACTGTGGGTCGCCGAGTTCGATGGCGTCGCCGACGTTTTTGATTTGGAAGAAGGAGGTGCGGGGGATGAGCCGGCCGTTGCGGACGGCGGCGATGAGGGCGACGCATTCTTCGACGAGTTCGAGTCCGGCGGTGTGTCCGGCGGCGACGACCATGCCGGG
>NZ_AXVR01000056.1 GCF_000484695.1 Salinispora cortesiana
AGATGGTGAGGCTTGGTTGTCGGGTTTCGTATTCGGCTTTGAGGAGGAGGCGGGCTTCGGCGCAGGGCCAGGGGTGGCCGCAGGCGCGGCAGGTCCAGATGGGTCGTAGGGGTGTGTGGGGTGGTCGGTTTCCTGCTTGGTGGCGGGGGTGTTGGGGGTGGGGGCCGAGTCGTGGTTGGGGTAGGTGGTGGGGGTTCACCAGCGGCCTCCGTTGGCTCGCCATTGTTGGGCGGGGGTGAGCCAGCCGACGCGTCCGGGTTGGGGGTCGGCGAGGGTGGGTTGAGTCATCCAGGCAGGTAGGTTGACCGGCAGGTTCGCTGGCCGAGCCGGCTCCGGTGCCGCTGGGCGATTCGGTGCCGCAGGGCGCTGTGCAGCATTCGCCCGGTGCGGCTCGTTCGCCCGGTGCGGCCGGCTTGCGCGGTACGGAGCGTTGTTGCGGGGTGCTCTGTTCGCTCGATGTGCCCCACCCGCTCGATGTGCCCCACCCGCTCGATGTGCCCCGCCTGCGCGGTACGGCGCGTTCGTGTCATGTGGGCGGGACGGTGCGGTGTTCCTCCGACGCCAACTGAACCAGCGAGTACGCATGTCGACCTCCTCGATGTCGTTTGGAGGGACCGCCCCCACCGACAGTTCGGGGTGGGGGCGGTCCGACAGGCGCCTCCGGCGGGAAAGTCCTCCACCGGCTCACGCCGTCTCAATTCACTCTCTGTGTTAACCACCTGGCGGCGGAAGGGCTTCATGCTGATCCTGGCGAGGGTCTGGCGAACGTGCTCTTTTCCTGGCGAAGCTTGGCGATCTTGCTGGTAGGGCTGGCGACGTCTGGCGATCTTGCTCATTTTCTGGCGACGTCTGGCGATCTTGGGGATTCGGCTGGCGGCGCTTGGTGATCTTGGCAGTTCGGCTGGCGGCGCTTGGCGATCTTGCTTGTTGGGCTGGCGTGGTGTGGCGATCTAGAAGAACCTCTGGAGGGCCGATGGAATCTGAACGTGCCGCTGATCTCATCCGGGTGCAGCTCCGTCGACAGCGGGCGCTCGCCGGCATGAGTCAGGAGGAGTTCGGGCGTCGAACGAACTACTCGGCGTCGACCGTGTCGGCGGTGGAGACCGGCACCCGCATGACTGACCTGCCGTACGCATGTCGGGCGGACGAGATCCTGGAGACCGGCGGCCTCTTCGAGTCGCTGCTGCGGTTGGCGCATCGGGACGAGCAGCCGGCCTGGTTCAAGCCCTGGCTGGAGGCCGAGGCGGTCGCACGGCAACTCCGCTACTTTCACCCGAATCTGATTCCGGGCCTGCTCCAGACCGAGAACTATGCCCGCACGGTCCTGCGGTTTGACGACACCCGGCCTGAGTTCGAGGTGGAGCAGCAGGTCTCGGCTCGGCTGGAGCGGCAGAAGATCCTGACCCGCGACCGGCCGCCGCAGGTCGTGGCCGTCATCAACGAGGGGGCGCTTCGGCTCGGGGACGCCATCATGGCCGAGCAGCTCGCACATCTGCTCCGGATGGCGGAGCTGCCGTACCTCCACATTCACGTGATTCCCACGGCCGCGGGTCTGCACGCGGGGCTCTCCGGGCCCCTAGCCCTGGCGATGCTCCCGGACGGAAGCCGGGTAGTGCACCTGGAAGATCAGCTGGCCGGCGAGGTCGTCACATCAGAGGAAGGGGTAGCTACCCTTCAGACCAGGTGGGAGAGTGTGCGAGGCGTCGCCCTCCCGCAAGCCTCATCGGTCGCGCTGATCAAGGAAGCGGAGTACCTGCATGAACCTCAGTAATGCTCGCTGGAAGAAGTCCACTCGCAGCGGCACGAGCGGCGGCGACTGCGTCGAGGTCGCCGACAACCTTTCTGGCATCGTCGGGGTGCGGGATTCCAAGGACCCGACCGGGCCGGCGCTGGTGTTCGGGCCGGGGGCGTGGCGGGCGTTCGTCGCCCAGGTGCCCGGCCGCGACTGACCCACCCCGGCATCAGCGAGGTCATCCCGATCCGGGTGTCAACCCGACCTGCGCCCGTCCCAACCCGACGAAGCGCCCGTCCCCACCTGGCGGATTTCCAGGGGACGGGCGCTTCGTCGTCCTGGCGCCACTCGCTGACCGCGTTGGCGGTCCGGCGACGCTCTCCTGTCACCCGGTGAGCAGCAGCGTGGCCGGGGTGGCGAGCAGGAGGAACGGGCCGAAGGGCAGGTGGCTGGACCAGCGGGCCCGCCCGGTGGCGAGCAGCGCCAGGGCGGTCACTGCGGCGAGGGTGAAGGCGAGCAGTAGCCCGAGCACCAGAACCGGCCAGCCGTGCCAGCCCAGGAGCAGACCCACCCCGACCGCGAGCTTCGCGTCGCCGAGCCCGAAGCCCCGCCGGCCGAGCAGGAGGGTGCTGGTGGCGAAGAGCAGGCCCAGGCCGAGCCCGGCGGCGGTGGCGCGCAGCCAGGGGGCGTACCCGGTGTCGAGGGTCGCGGCCACTCCGAGCAGCAGCCAGGTACCGAGGGTGGCGGGGCCGGTGAGTCGGTCCGGCAGCCGGTGCACCGCGGCGTCGACGAAGGCGAGCGGCACCGCCCAGCCGAGCCACCAGGCCACCGCGGCCAGCTCGATGATGGGCCCGCCGGCCAGCAGCAGCGTCAGGCCGGCGGCGAGCGCGGCGACCTCCACCGTGCCGGGTGGGGGGCCGACCCGCGCGCCGCACCCGCCGCACCGGGCGCGCGGCCCGATCGCCGGCCCCGGTTGGGTCAGGCTGATCGGGGCGCCACAGGCGTCGCAGCCGAGCCGGGCCGCCACCCCCACCGGTACGGAGTGCCGTACGGCGGCGAGCCGGAGCACCGGGGTGACCGCGAGCGCGGCCAGTAGTGCGCGGGGTGCGGTACGGCGGGAACCGGTCACCGTCATGGCGAACTCCAACGGATGGATACGGACAGTAATTGTTGGGCAGCGCTTCGGTCTTGACTGACCTGACCCGAGGGCTCCACGCCCCACCGCCTCTCATTACTGAGCGTGTTCACCTGAATTGCCCCTGTTGTATCGGCTGTCGTCAGCCTATGCTCGCCCATTGAGTGCAATGCGACCCTGCAACCATTCGATCAAGAAACTGCGGGCGGGGTGAGAGTCATCTTTCTTACAAGTCGGTAACGGTAAATGCGGATGCCTTGTCTGGGGCCCGGATGACAGCATCCGGCCGCGCTTCCGCATGTCCGGATTCACCGGGTAGCGACCGCCCGGTGGGGGTCGACGAGGAGGGTCGGGACAGTGCGAGGAAGGCAGCTCAGGGGCGTGTCGGCGTACCTGGTGGTGGGCGCGGTGTTGGGTGCCGTGGCCGGCTGCGGCACCGACCGGGCGGCGCCGGTCGAGACGGTGAGCGTGGTTGATCAACCTGCCCCGACGCCGGGGGAGGCGGACGAGCGAAATGCTCGGAAAGCCGCGCTCATCGCCTATTCCGGATATCTCGCTGTGACCCAGGAAGCGAGTGGCGACAGCGACCCACACCACCCGGAACTCACCACCTACCTGGCCGACCCGTTGTTGACCCGGGTTCGGTTCACCATCCGCACCGCCAAAGAGCACGGCGCCATCCGCATCGGCACCCTCCGGTCGGACCCCGTCGTGACCGCAGTGGATCTCGCGGGTGTCCCGGCCACCGTCGAGATCCAGGACTGCCTCGACGCGACCGGCTGGCGGCTGGTCTACGCGGAAGACGAACGGGTCGTCCCCGGTAGCGAGAGCACCCGGCATCTGGCCACCGTGACCGCGGCCCGATATCCGGACGGCCGCTGGCTGATCAACACCGGCGCCTCCCATGAGGACCAGCCATGCTGACCCGGGCCGCCCGATCGCGCCGCACCTCGCTGTCGGCGCTGGCCACCACCGGGCTGGCAGTGCTGATCACCGTCGGCCTGGCCGCTGCCGCCGCACCAGCCGCCGCCGCGCCGCCCGTTGTCGCCGCACCAGCCGCCGTCGCGCTGCCCGTTGCCGCCGAGCCGGCCGCCGATCCGCCGGATGTGATCTGCCCACCCACGCAGACCACCTGCGAGGTCTGGGACGACGAGCCCGGTGACGGCGGTGGCCCGGGAGATGGTGGCCCCGGTGACGGCGGGGGCGGCGGCGGTGCGACCTGCCAGTGGGACGGCCAGGTCGTCCCCTGCTACGACGAGGTGCTCGGCTGGTTCCACAACGGCGACGGTTGCTACTACAAGCTGATCGAGCCCCGGCCCGAGGGCACCCCGGAGGGCTTCGACTGGTATCTGCTGACCTGCAACGGGGGCGATCTCGGCTCGCAGCGGACGGAGCTGCTCGACGCCCCGCCGCCCGGCTTCGGCACCCCGCCCGACCCGGCGGAACTGGCCCGGGCGGCGCTCGCCTCGATCGACCTGCTCCCGCCGAGGGTGGCCGTCGCCCCCCGCCGGCGCATCGGCTCCGGGCTGGTCGGCCTGCCGGTGTGGATGTGGGCCAGCACGGCCGGTTCCGGCCAGCCCCGGCACTACTTCGGCCCGCAGCAGGCCTCCGCCAGCGACCGGGGGTTGACCGTCTGGATCGCGGCGGAGGTCACCCGGGTGAGCTGGGACATGGGCAACGGCACCAAGGTGACCTGCTCCGGCCCCGGAACGGCGTACGAGTCGGACAGCCCCCTGGCCGGAAAGCGTTCCCCGGACTGCGGCTACCACAGCGGCTACCCGGAGCCCGGCAACTACCAGATCCAGGCGACCACGCACTGGACGGTGAGCTGGAGCGGCGGCGGCGAGAGCGACAGCTTCGAGGTCACCCGGACCAGCGGCACCGTGACGATTGAAATCGATGAGCTTCAGGTGGTAACCCAGTGAGCCTCGTGACCAGCAACGCGGCGGCGACAGCCGACGCCCCGATCGCCCCGCCCAAGGTGCTCCGGCAGCGCCGGATGCGCCCCGGCCTGCTCGGCCTCGCCGTCCTCCTGATCGCCCTCGGCGGCCTCGGCTCGGCCTTCGCCGTCAACGCGGTCCGTGCCACCGGCAGCTACCTGGCGGTGGCCCGACCGGTCGAGGTCGGCCGCGTGGTTAGCGCTGACGACCTGGTGACCGTGCAGGTCGCCGGTGGGGCGGGGCTCTCCCCGGTGCCGGCCGGGCAGCAGGGCGAGGTGGTCGGGAAGCGGGCGAAGGTGTCGCTTGTCCCCGGAACGCTGCTCACCATGGAACAGCTCACCGACAAACCACTGCTCACCGCCGGCCAGCAGCAGCTCTCGGTGGGCCTGGACCTGTCCCAGGCGCCGGCCCGCCAACTGCACCCCGGTGACAAGGTGTCCCTGGTCAGCACCCCGGCCGGCAACGACGACCGGTCAGTCACCACGGCGACCCGATTCGAGGCCACCGTGATCGACGCCAACATCGTCGGAAACGACGACGAGATGGTGGTCTACCTGGCGCTCGCCGTACGGGACGTGCCGGCGGTCGCGGCGCTGGTGGCCCAGGACCGGATCGCCATCGTGCTCACCGAGGCGGCCTGAGCATGGCGATCATCGCGCTGGTCGCCGCGAAGGGCTCGCCGGGGGTCACCACCTCGGCGCTGGCCTGCGCCCTGACCTGGCACCGGCGGCTGGTGCTCGCCGAGTGCGACCCGGCGGGCGGATCCCTGCTCGCCGGCTACCTCGGGGGCACGCTCGACGGGCCCCGGGGCATCGGCGAGTTGGCCGTCGGGGAGCTGCGGGACGGCAACCTGGAGGCGACGTTCTGGTCGCAGCTGGTCGACCTGGACGCCCCGAAACGGGAGCGGCTGCTGCTGCCCGGCGTGGTCGACCCCGCCCAGGCCGGCAGCGTCACCCCGCTCTGGCAGCGGTTCGCCGACTTCTTCACCGAACTCGACCACGGCGACCCGCCGTACGACGTCCTCGTCGACTGTGGCCGCCTGCACGTACCCGGCCCGCCCTGGCCGCTCCTGCGCGCCGCCTCGGTGGTGCTGGTGGTCACCCGGGCGCGGCTGCCCGAGGTCTCGGCCACCCGCGCGCTGGTCCGGGCGATCCAGCGGGACTTCACCGAGCACCGGGTTGCTCCGGGCACGCTGCGGCTGCTGCTGGTCGGCGACGGGCACGGGCGCGGCGAGATCAGCAAGGCGTTGCAACTACCAGTCATCGCGCGGCTGCCACACGACCCGCGTACCGCCGAGGTGTTGACCCTCGGGGGGACCGTGCGGGTCGGTCGGCCGCTGCTGCGCGCCGCCAGCGAGCTGGAGGTGCCGATCGGGACGCTGCTGGACCGGCGGCGGGCCCGCTTGGCCTGGCCGGCGGCGGGCCACGAGGGCGCCGGCGCGGTAACGCAGGAGGCGTCGAATGCGATTTGAACCCGTCTCCGCCGACCCCCGGCGGCACCCCCCGGCCGCCGCCCCGACGGCCACCTCGACCGCGCCCCCGCTGGCCGCGCCGAACGGCCGGCAGCCGGGGCCCGCAGCTGCCCGGCCGGAGCCACCACCCCGCCCCCGGGTCGACTTCCAGGTCGTCCGGGAGCTGCGCCGAGAGCTCAGCGAACGGCTCACCCACTGGCAGCGTGGCCGGGAGTTCGACCCCGACGCCGAAGACACCGAGCGCGCCCGGCTGGCGGTCGCGGTCGTCTCCGCATACGCCGACGCCGTCCGTCGGGCCGGCACCCCGCTCACCGCCGACGAGGAACGGCTCCTGCTCGACCAGGTGACCGCCGAGCTGGCCGGGCTCGGCCGACTGCAGACCCTGCTGGTGGACGAGAGCATCGAAGAGGTGCACATCCTCGGCTGCGACCAGGTGCGCGTCACCCGGCGCGGCGGCGGGGTCGACTGGATCGAGCCGATCGCCGACAGTGACGAGGAGTTGGTGGAGATCCTGCAGGCGGCGGCCCGGCGGGCGGGCGCCACCGAACGCTCACTCTCCACCTCCAAGCCCACCCTCGACCTGCAGCTGCCCGACGGCAGCCGGCTCGCCGCGGTGTTCCTGGTCAGCCACCGCCCCTACGCGGTGATCCGCAAACACAACACGCTCGATGTGGGGCTGGACGACCTCGCCGGCGGCCGGGCCGACCTGGACGAGATGCTCGACCCGCTGCTGCGCGACTTCCTCCGCGCCGCCCTGCGCGCCGGCCTGAACATCATGGTCGCCGGCCTGGCTGGGGCAGGTAAGACGACCGTCATCCGGGCCCTGATGAACGAGATCCCGGCCGATGAGCCGTACGTGTTGCTGGAGGAGAGCCGGGAGCTGCTACCGGCCCGCCGCGGTGACCGACACCGGGCGGTGATGAGCTTCGAAGCCCGCGAGGGGCATGGCGAACGCCGGCCGGACGGCCGCCCGGCCGGCGAGGTCAGCATCGCCGACCTCATCCCGGTGTCGCTGCGGATGGGCGTACTGCGGATCATCGTCGGCGAGGTCCGCTCCCGGGAGATCGTGCCGATGCTCCAGGCGATGACCACCAGCCGCGGCTCGATGTGCACGATCCACGCCCGCACCCCGGCCGGCGTCGGCGACCGGATCATCGAGCTGGCCCTGGCGCACGGCCGGGAGATGACTGTGGACCAGGCCCGTCGGATGGCCGGCAACGCCCTCGACCTGATCGTCTACGTCACCATCGAGGACGAGACCGCCATCGGCGGTCGCAAGCACCGCTTCGTCTCCCACATCGAGGAGGTGATCGGCGTCGGCGACAGCGACCGGATCACCACCACCACGGTCTTCGGACCCGGTGCGGACGGGCGGGCGGTGCCCCGGCATCTACCGGAGCGGATCCGCGCGCAGCTCCTGCGGGTCGGCTACGACACCCGACTGCTGAGCCGGTGGATCGAGGCGGGCAGCGGCGCGTGGCGGCGCCCCCGGCAGACTCGGCTGGCCCAACGATGAACGCCGCGGTCGACATCGAACTCATCGCGGTGCTCTCCGGCGCCGCCTGCGTGGCCGGGCTGCTGCTGGCCGTCGTCGCGATCGTCGGCACCCGCCGTCCACCCGGGCCGGGCCCCGGAGCCCGGCGCGGGATCAGCCGCTTTGGCTTCGGCACCACGGCGCGGGAGCGCCGCTTCCACCAGCTGCTCCTCGGCGGCGCGGTGTTCGGCGGCGCGCTGGGCTTCCTGCTGACCGGGCTCCCGGTGGTCGGTCTGCTGGTCGCCGTCGCGGTTCCCGGCACACCATGGCTCTTCTCGGTGGGCCGGGCCGAGCAGCGGGCCATCGCCCGAATCGAGGCGGTCGGTGAGTGGACCCGACGACTCAAGGACATCTCGGCCACCGGGCAGGGCCTGCAGGCGGCGATCACCGGCACCGTCGCCACCGCGCCGGAGGAGATCCAGGAGGAGGTACGGCTGCTCGCCGCCCGCCTCCAGGCCGGCTGGCTGGCCCGGCCCGCCCTGCTGGCCTTCGCCGACGAGATCGCCGACCCGGTCTGCGACCAGGTGGTGGCGGCGCTGATTCTGCACCTGACCGATCGGGGAGAGCGCCTCGGCGACGTACTCGGCTCGATCGCCGCAGCCGCCAGCGCCGAGGTCACCACCCGGCGGGAGATCGAGGCCAAACGTACCCAGCCCCGGTTCGCGGTCCGCTTCCTCACCGGCATGACCCTGGCGGTGCTCGCGTACGGGCTGCTGAACACCGACTACATCCGCCCGTACGGCACCCCGACCGGGCAACTCGTGATGGCGATACTCGGGGTGTCCTTCATCGTCCTGCTGGCCTGGGTCCGCGCGATGAGTCAGCCGCAGCGGCCGGCCCGCTTCCTGTCGGCGCCCGAGCTGCAGGAGGTGCTGACGTGACGAACTGGCTGTTGACCATCGCGGTCACCGCCGGGGCGATGGCCGGGCTCGGGGTTTTCCTGGTGGTTCAGGAGCTCCTTCCGGCGACCCCGGCGCTCGGTCCCGCGCTGCGGCGGCTGCACCAGCCGCCGGGGGCGTCCCACCCGGCCGGGCCGGCCGGCCAGCGGCTGGAGTGGCTGACCGGGGTCGCCCGGTGGCTGCGTCCGCCGCACCAACAGCTCGCCCTGCTCGGCCGCACCCCCGAGCAGTACGCCCTGTCACTACTGCTCTCCGCGTTGATCGGACTCGCCTCGCCCACCCTGCTCAGCGTCACCTTCGCCGCCACGGGCGTGGGGCTGCCGGTGGCCGTACCGGTGCTGGGCAGCATCGGCCTGGCGCTGATCTGCGCGTGGCTCGCGCACCGCGCGGTGCTGACCAAGGCGGAGGCGGCCCGCGGTGAGTTCCGCGCCGCCGTCTGCACCTACCTGGATCTGGTGGCGTTGCAGCTCTCCGCCGCGCACGGGCCGGTGCAGTCGCTGGAGCGGGCGGCGGAGGTCTGCGACGGCTGGGTCTTCGACCGGATCCGGGAGTCGCTGCGCCTCGCCCAGCTCCAGATGCACTCGCCCTGGGACGAGCTGCGGGAGCTCGCCGACCAGATCGGCATTCCCGAGCTCGGCGACGTCGGCGCGATCATGCGCTCCTCGGGCAGCGAGGGCGCGCAGGTGCACGAGACCCTGCGCAGCCGGGCCGACTCACTGCGCGACCAGATCCGCACCGACAACCTGGCTCGGGCGGAAGGGATAACCGGCCGACTGGACATCCCGGGTGCCCTGCTCGTCTTCGTACTGCTTGGTTTCGCCACCTACCCGTTCCTCGCCCGTCTCTGACAACCGTCCGACAAGGAGCCCGCCATGCCCCTGTTCACCTACCTACAGGTCGCGCTGACCGCGCGCCTGGCCGAGCTGCGCTCCGACCGCGAGCGGGGGGACAGCCCCGTCCCCACCGCCGTGATCATCTTTGGTCTGGTGGCCGCCGCGATCACCGTCACGGCGCTCGTCGCCACCCGGGCGGAGGGCTGGATGAACGCTATTCCGACCGCGCCCTGATCCGATGCACGTGCGACGGGCCTGCCTCGCGCTGCGCCGACGGCTCGGCGGCACGGACCGGGGCGCCAACCCGGTGGAGCTGGCGGTGGTGATGCCGGTGATCTTCGTGCTGCTCTTCGGGGCGATCCAGGTGGCCGCCGTCTTCATCGCCCGCTCCACGGCGATGCACGCGGCGCAGAGCGGGGTCAACGCGCAGCGGGTGCTCAACGCCCCGCCGGACGCGGGCGCGGACCGGGCGCGACGCTTCCTCGCCGCGGCCGGTGGCTGGCTGGTCGACTGGGACTCCCCGGGGCCGAGTTGCCAGACCGACGCGGCCGACGTGACCTGCACCGTCCGCGGCCGTTCGCTCTCCGTCGTGCCCGGCGTCGACTTCTCGATCAGCGAGAGCGCACACGGGACGGTGGAACGGTGGACGGAGCCGTGATCCGCGACCGTGGTCGACACGGTGACCGGCAGCGCGACCGCGGGTCGGTCTCCGTCGAGGCGGCGATCCTCGCGCCGGCCTTCATCGGGCTGATGGTCCTCGCCGGAGTCGCCGGGCGTACCGCGGTCGCGGCCGAGGCCGTCGAGGCGGCGGCGCACGACGCCGCCCGCGCCGCCTCCATCTCCCGCGACGCGGGCACCGCCGCCGAGCGGGCCCGGGAGGCGGCCGTCCGGCAGCTCGACTGGCGTGGTCTCAACTGCACGAGTACGCCGACGGTCGACCTCAGCGGAACCGTCAACGGCCAGGCGACCAGCTTCGCCGCCGCGTTCCGGAGCCCGATCGGCCAGCAGGCCGCGGTGACCGTTCGGCTCTCCTGCACCGTCGACCTGTCCGACCTGCGGCTGGACACCATTCCGGGGATGCCGAACAGCCGTCGGGTGTCGGCCAGCTTCACCTCACCACTGGACCGTTACCGGAGCCGAGCTCTCGGGGTCGCGGCGGTTGACGCCGCACCGGTGTCGAAGTCGGCTACAGGTGGGTGGTGATGAGCGTGCGGGACCTCACTGTCACGGTGTCGCCCACGGCGATGCGGCCGGGGCGAACGACGGTCGCCCACACGCCGAAGGTCAGGTCTGGTCGTTCGGCGACGGCCTTGAGGAGCCGGCCATCCTCGGGCAGATCGCCCTGCGTCATGTCGATCATGACGCAGCGGGTCTGTAGCTGCTGTGGCCGCAGGATGACAGTCGGCGCCGCCTCGGGCCGCGCCGATTCGGGCCGGGTCAGCATCTTTCTGGCCATCGCCGCCCTGGGCATTCTCACCGTGGTGGCGCTCGCCTTCGATGGGGCCGGGCAGCTGCGCGCGCTGCAACGAGCCGACAACCTCGCCAGCGAAGCCGCCCGCGCCGGAGGGCAGTCGATCGATCTGGCCACCGCGATCGAGGGAGGGCCGAAGCGGATCGACGAGCCGAAGGCGCGACGGGCGGTGGCCGAGTATCTCGCCGCCGCCGGTGCCAGCGCACACACCGTCAGCTTTCCGGTGGTTGACGGGGAGACCGTGGTTCGGGTGCGGGTCACGGTCACCTACGAGAGGTCGCTGCTCGGCCTCGTCGGCTTCGACGACACCGTCAACGTCACCGGGGAGGCGACCGCTCGGGCGCTGACCGGCGGACTGTAGGAAGGAAGGCCGCCATGTCCACATCGGCTCGTCTCCTTGGCCGGCTGCTCACCGGGTTCGGCGCGCTCGCCCTGCTCTGTGTGCTGTTGGTCGGCGCCCCGGTGGCGCTGCTCGCGTTCGCCGGTAACCCCCTGCCGGCGCAGGTGCCGACCCTCGGTGAGATCGGCACTGCGCTGACCAGCCGCGACGACGGCCAGCTCTTCATCCGGGCGTTGGCGGTGGCCGGCTGGGCGGGCTGGGCCACGTTCGCCCTCTCGGTGCTGGTCGAGTTGGGTGCCCTCGCCGTCCGTCGCCCCGCCCCCCGGTTGCCGGGGATGGGCCGGCAGCAGCGGGCCGCCGCCGCGCTGGTCGGTGCAGTCGCATTGATCTTGGTGGCGAGCCCCGTGGCGGCCAGCGCGGCGGCGGTGGCGGCGGGCCCGACAGCACCCACGGCGGTTGCGGCGGGCCCGGCCACATCCAGGGCGGTGGCGGGTCCAACAGCACCCATGGCAGCCGCCGCGCCGACCGTCGCGTCCACTGCCGCAGCCGCCGCGTCAACCACCGAGCGGGCCGGTGCACCGGAGCGGGCACCGGTCTATCGGGTGGCCAGGGGCGACCACCTCGGATCGATCGCCGCGCGGTACCTGGACGGGTTCGAGGACTACCGGAGCCTGGCCACGCTGAACCGGCTGGCCGACCCGGACCGCATCCACCCGGGTCAGCTGCTGCGGCTGCCTGCCGAGGCCCACGACCGTGGCCCCGGCCCCCACGCCACCGGACGGCTGGTTGCCCGACCGACCCCGCCCCGGCCACCCGCGCCGGCACCGGCCGAGCAGGCAACGCCGCCGTCACCTGCGGAGTCGGCTGTTTCGGGGACGGCGGTTTCGGACGCGTCCCCGACGGATACGGCAGCCGCGGACCAGACCGCTCCGGATTCGGCGGCGGAGGTGCCGATCGTGGCCGTGGGCGCGGCCGGTCCCGGCGACCCGAACCGGGTGAACCGGCCGCTCGCCGTCTCGGCGGTCCTCGCCGTGTCGAGCATCGTCGGCGCGCAGATCGGCGCGGTGCTCGGCCTGCGTCGACGCCCGGCGACCGCGCGCACCGGAACCGACCGTCGGGGGCTGCCGAGCGGTCAACAGCAGTGGGAACTGCCGACTGGCCGACACCGGCGGGACTGACTCCGGCGGCACCTACGCTGGCGCGTCGCCCCAGCCGTCGGTATGTACGGCCTCGGCCAGCGGGCGCTTGCTCCGCCAGCCATGCCGGGCCAGGTCGGGCACCGCCTCGAAGTGGGTGACCGGGCCGAGGCAGAGCCAGGCCACCGGACGGATCCCGGCCGGGATCCGGAGCAGCTCGGCGAGCCACTGCTCCCGGTAGAACGACACCCAGCCGACGCCGAGCTCCTCGGCGGTCGCGGCGAGCCAGAGGTTCTGGATGGCCAGGCAGGCCGAGTAGAGCCCGGTGTCGGCGATAGCGTGCCGGCCGAGGACCGCCGAGCCACCCCGGGCCGGGTCGTAGGTGACGACGATCGACAGGCTGGACTCCAGCACCCCGTCGATCTTGATGCGGGCGAACCTTTCGGCCGCCTCCCCGGTCAGCGTCGCGGCGAAGACCTCTCGCTCGGCGCTGACGTGCTCGTGGAAGGCGCGGCGCAGCTCCGGGTCGCGGACCAGGATGAAGTCCCACGGCTGCGAGTATCCGACGCTCGGTGCCGCGTGGGCGGCGGCGAGCACCCGGTCCAGGGTCTCCGTGGGCACCGGCGCCCCGGTGAACTGCGCCCGCACGTCCCGGCGGCGGTGGATGACGTCGTACAGGTCCATTGGGCACCTCGCATGATCACGTCGTCGAGTAATCTAATCCGATATTCAGGGACGATGCCAATCTGCACGCCGAGGTCGGGTTTCGACACTGGCGTGCCGGACACCGCCGGGGCCATGCTGTCCCGATGGGCGTACGCGTCGAACGGTCCGCGATGGTGACCACAGTGATCCTGGATCGGCCGCAGGCGCGGAACGCCGTGGACGGTCCGACCGCGCGGGCGCTGGCCGACGCGTTCCGCGCCTTCGAGGCCGACCCGGACGCGGCGGTGGCGGTGCTCTGCGGTGCGGGCGGCACGTTCTGCTCCGGTGCTGACCTGAAGGCGATCGGCACCCCCAACGGCAACCGGGTCGCACCGGACGGGGACGGCCCGATGGGTCCCACCCGGATGACGCTGTCCAAGCCGGTGATCGCGGCGGTCTCCGGGTACGCGGTGGCGGGTGGGCTGGAGTTGGCGCTCTGGTGCGACCTGCGGGTCGCCGAGGAGGACGCGGTGCTCGGCGTCTTCTGCCGGCGTTGGGGCGTACCCCTAATCGACGGTGGGACGTTCCGGCTGCCCCGACTGATCGGCGAGAGCCGGGCGATGGACCTGATCCTCACCGGCCGTCCGGTGCCGGCGCCCGAGGCGCACGCGATGGGTCTGGTGAACCGGCTGGTGGCCCCCGGTACGGCGCGGACCGCAGCCGAGCAGTTGGCCGCGGAGCTCGCTGGGCACCCGCAGACCTGTCTGCGCAACGATCGGGCTGCGGTGCTGGCCACGGCGGCGCTGCCGGAGCCGGCGGCGCTAGCGACCGAGCTGACGTACGGGATGGAGTCGCTGGCCGCCGATGCGGCTGCCGGGGCGGCCCGGTTCGCCGCGGGTGCCGGTCGGCACGGTGCCGGGGCCTGAACGGGTCAGTCCAGCGCGCCGCGGACTGTCGGGGCGAGCAGCGCGAGTAGCGCCGCCGGGGCGTCCCGGCGCTCGTCCAGGTGCAGCACCAGGTCCTCGATAGCCTGCTGTCGTTGTCGGTCCAGGATCGGCCCGGTCAGGTCCCGATACTTGTCCACGATGGCGCCGTTGCTGAGTGGACGCTCCACCGAGCCGAGCGGCGTTTCGGTGTGCTGCTCGTGGGTCTGACCATCATCGGTGGTCAGGCGCACCCGCCCCGCGGACGCCGGTCCGGACACGCGGTTCACGGTCATCCGGTCGATCAACCGCCACACGTCGTCCTGGTCCAGCCGCTCCCGTCGGAACTGCTCCACCGAGACCGCCCCGTCCAGGAGCGCCGCCGCCGTCGTGTAACAGACGGACATCTGCGCGGCGACGCTTTCGATCGGCCGGTCAAGCGGGAAGACCGCATGGTCGAAGACGGACTCGGCGACCTCGACCTCGATCCGTTCGATCGCACCGGGATCGAAGCCCTCCGTCGCCCGCAGCGCCAGCGCGGCGTCGATCGACGGGTGGGTGAACACCATCGCCGCGTACGGCTTGATCGTCTGTTCCAGCAGATACCAGCGTTCGCCGAGCGCGTCGCCGATCGCCGACGGATCGGAGTCGTGCTGCGCGGTGAAGGCCGCGAGATACCCGCCGTAGCCGCGTTCGAAGACCCGCTTGATCCCGACGTAGTCGCCGGCCGCCAGGGTCGCCGCGACCAGGCCGTTGCGGGCGCCAAAGCCGTGTTGCATGCGCTTGACCATCGACCCGTACTGCGCGGCCATCAACCCGCCCGACTGGGTCGCGGCGATGCCCAGCGTGTCCTCGAACCGGGCGGGGGTCAGGTCGTACAGCACCCCGCCAGCGGCTGCCGCTCCCAGCCCGCCGAAGACCGCGCCGGAGTGCCAGCCCTGGGTCAGTAGCTGTGATCCGCCCAGCGCCCGGCCGACCCGGGCCCCGGTCTCGAAACCCAACACCTGGGCCCGGAGGAGGTCCGCCCCGGTGACCGTTCCACGGCGGCCGGCCACGGCCAGCAGCACCGGCAGCAACACCGCGTTGGCATGCCAGGGAATCCGGTACGACACGTCGTCGAGCTCGAAGCCCTGGATGAAGCTGCTGTTCAGCAGCGCCGCCGTGGACGCGTCGGTGGTGCGGTCCCACCCGGCGACCAGGCTGGAGCCGGGCTCGACGGTCAGGCTCCGCACAGCGATCCGGGACCAGGGCAGTCGGGCACCGACCAGGAGGCAACCGATACCGTCCAGAATCAGGTGCCGGGCCCGGGCGGCGACGTCGACTGGGATGGCGTCGATCGAGGTCTCCGCCAGCCAGGTGACGAGCCGACCGGTCGGCCCGTCCGGCTCGGTCGGCCCGTCCGGTTCGGTGGACTTGTTTGGGTTGGTCGACTCGTCCGGGTTGGTGGGTGATGTACCGGTCACGCCCGCCCCTCCGTCTCTTCCGACGTTGTTGGAGGCGATTGCCTCCAGCCGGGGCTTCCCACCGCCAGAGGCGGCGAAACTTTCAAAAACGGCAAACCGCTCCAACAACGGCAAAACCCGCTGGGGCAACGGCAAGCCCCGCCCCCTGCGGTCCTGGGGAGGTCAGCGCGGCAGGTTCGCGGAAGACGTGGGCTCCCGCAGTGGGGGGCCGGGCACCCGGACGGGGGTGCCGGTTCGGGTGAGTAGGGCACGGGCGGCCTCCGCCAGTCGGTGGTGCTGCGGCACCCGGGCTCGTCGGGCGAAGACATCGAAGCCCTGTTCGGCGACCTCGTCGAGGATGCCCCCGTAGAGCGTGTACGCGGTGCGGATGCAGGCCTGTGAGGCGGGGTCGAGCAGGGTGATCCCGGGTGCGGCGGCAGCGTAGTGTGCCTGGGCTCGGGCCACCTCGTACTGGATCAACCCCCGAATCGGTTCGCTGGTCCGGCCGGCTGCGCGGGCGGCCAGGAGGTCGTCGCGGGTGACACCGAAGCGGGTCAGGTCCTCGTCCGGCAGGTAGGTCCGGCCGCGGTCGAGGTCTTCGGCGACATCCCGGATGAAGTTCGTCAGTTGGAAGGCGAAGCCGAGCTGGCGGGCGGGCTCGCGGGCCGCGGCCGGGTCGGCGCTGCCGAGGATCGGCAGCATCATTGTGCCGATGACGGCGGCGGAGCCCTCCATGTAGTGGAGCAGGTCGTCGTAGGTGGGGTAGGAGCTGACGGTCAGGTCCATCGCCATGCTGTGGAGAAACGACGCGAAGTCGTCTCGGTTCAGGTTGAAGACGGCGATGGTGTGCAGCACGGCGGGGAGCAGCGGGTCATTGACCGACTCACCGTGCAGGCCGGCGATGAACCGCCGGGCCCAGTCGTCCAGCTGTGCGGCCCGACGCGCCGCGGGCAACTCCTCGGTTCGGTCAACAATCTCGTCCGCATAGCGGGTGAAACCATACAAAGCATGCACATGTCGCCGTTTCCAGGCGGGAAGCAGCCGGGTGGCGAGATAGTAGGTGCGGCCGTGGTGTCGGTGTAGCTCACGGCATCGGTCGTAGGCGGCGGTGAGATCCGTGTCCACCGGCCCCTCCCTCAATTCGACGCATGAATCGACGCAACTCGTAACCCTAGGGTATGCTCCCGCGCATGGCCAACGACGCAGTTGTGGGTAGAGCCCCCCGGGTCATCCCGGCCCGCCGCGGTGGCGAAACCGACTCGGTCCGCGCCCGCTTGGCCGCCTACACCGAGGAGGTCGTCGCCGCGGTTGACGACACGCTCGTCGACTTCCTCGACACCGAGATCGACGCACTGGCCGCGATCGACTCAAGTGCCGGCGGGTTCGCCACCATCGCCCGCGACAGCGTGCTGGCCGGTGGGAAGCGGCTCCGACCGACCTTCGCCTACTGGGGGTGGCGGGGCGTGGTCGGCGGCGCCGAGCCGCTGCCCCCCGTGCTGCCGGCGCTCGCCGCGCTGGAGCTGCTGCACGCCTTCGCGCTCACCCACGACGACGTGATGGACTCCTCGGCCACCCGACGCGGCCGGCCCACCGCACACGTCGCGGTCGCCGCCCAGCACGCCGCGGCCGGGCGCCACGGCGACTCCGGCAAGTTCGGCGAGAACGTCGCCATCCTCGTCGGCGACCTCTGTCTGGTCTGGGCCGACCGGCTCCTCGCGCAGGCCGTCCTGCCGCCGGCCCGGCTGCTGGAGGTCCGGCGCTGCTACGACCAGATGCGGGTGGAGACCGTCGCCGGGCAATACCTCGACGTCCTCGGCGAGAGTGACCCGACGAACTGGTCGGTGGAGCGGGCCCTGCAGGTTGCCCGCTACAAGACCGCCAGCTACACAGTGCAGTGGCCGCTACTCTTCGGTGCCCGCCTGGCCGGCGTCGGTGCCGACTCCCCACTGATCGCTGCGTACACCCGCTACGGCCAGGCCGTCGGCGAGGCGTTCCAACTCTGCGACGACCTGCTCGGCGTCTACGGCGACCCGGCCACCACCGGTAAACCCGCCGGTGATGATCTGCGTACCGGCAAGCCGACCGCGCTGCTCATGCTGGCCCGCAGCCGGGCCGATCCCGCGCAGCGCCGGGCCCTCGACCAGGTCGGTGCGGGTGCGGACGGCCGAGAGGTCGCGCGCCTGGCGGAGGTGGTCGCGGAGACCGGTGCTGTCACCCAGGTCGAGCAGATGATCTCCGACCGGGTCGCCGAAGCACTCGACACCCTTGCTGAGTCATCGATCGGTGACACCGCACGGACCGCGCTCGCCGGTCTCGCCGCCGTCGCCACCCACCGGCGAGCATGATGGGGGCGTTTACTCGAGGAGGTAGCCAGGTGCGCACAGTGCGCGGGCGTACGGACCGGGTCGTGATCGTCGGTGCCGGGCTCGGTGGGCTGGCCTGCGCGCTGCACCTGGCGGGCAGCGGTCGCCAGGTGACGGTGCTGGAACGCGAGTCGGTGCCGGGTGGTCGGGCCGGCCGACTCAGCGTTGACGGGTACGAGTTCGACACCGGTCCCACGGTGCTGACCATGCCGGAGCTGATCGCCGAGGCGCTGCACGCAGTCGGCGAGGAGCTCGACGACTGGCTCGAACTGAGCCCCCTCGACCCCGCCTACCGGGCGTACTATCCGGACGGCTCCACGCTGGACGTGATCACCGACACGGCCCGGATGGCCGCCGAGATCGCGAAGGTCTGCGGCCCGCGGGAGGCCGACGGCTACCTCCGCTTCGTCGACTACGCCCGGGAGCTGTGGCGCCTCGAGCGGGCCGACTTCATCGAACGTAACCTGGACGCGCCCGCCGACCTGCTCACCGGGAACCTGCTGAAGCTGCTCGCCGGCGGTGCCTTCCGGCGGCTTCAAACGAAGATCAACCAGTTCTTCCGGGACCCGCGTACCCAGCGCGTCTTCTCCTTCCAGGCGATGTATGCCGGGCTCGCGCCGCACGACGCGCTCGCCATCTACGCGGTTATCGCGTACCTGGACTCCGTAGCCGGGGTGTACTTCCCGCGCGGCGGCGTCCACGCCGTCTCGCGGGCCATGGCCGGCGCCGCCGAGAAACATGGGGTGCAGTTCCGGTACGACACCACCGTGACCCAGGTGGAGACCGCCGCCGACCGGGCGACCGGCGTCCGGACCGCCAGCGGGGAGTTCGTCCCCGCCGACGTGGTGGTGCTCAACCCGGACCTGCCGGTGGCGCACCGAGAGCTGCTTCAGACCCGGCACCGCCGGTTGACCTACTCCCCCTCCTGCGTGGTCCTGCACGTCGGGTCAACGCAGAGCTATGCGAAGATCGCTCATCACAACATCCACTTCGGGCGGGCGTGGCGAGGCACCTTCGACGAGGTCATCCGCCGGGGCGAGCTGATGAGCGACCCGTCGCTGCTGGTCACCAACCCGAGCCGGACCGACCCGTCGGTCGCCCCCGCCGACCGGCACGCCTACTACGTGCTGGCGCCGGTGCCGAACCTCGACCGGGCCCCGTTCGACTGGCGGGGCGGCTTGGCCGCCCGCTACGCGGACCGGCTGGTGCGAACGCTGGAGGAGCGCGGCTACGTGGGCTTCGGAGACGGCATCGAGGTGCTGCGGACGATCACCCCCGCCGAGTGGGCGGAGCAGGGCATGGCCGCCGGTACGCCATTCGCCTCCGCGCACAGCCTCCGCCAGACCGGGCCGTTCCGCCCGCCCACCCTGCATCGCGGATTCGCGAACGTGGTCTTCGTCGGCTCGGGCACCCAGCCCGGGGTCGGGGTGCCGATGGTGCTGATCTCCGGCAAGCTCGCCGCCGCGCGGGTGACGGGAGTCCCTTCATGACCGGCCGAGAAGCCCACCTGGTCGAGCTGGTGGACGAGGCCGGTACGGCGACCGGTCAGGCCACGGTGCTCGCCGCACACCAACCACCGGGGTGGTTGCACCGCGCCTTCTCGGTGCTGCTCGTCGACCCCGCCGGCCGGGTCCTGCTCCAGCGCCGGGCCGCGGTGAAGACCCGGTTCCCGTTGCGCTGGGCCAACACCTGCTGCGGCCACCCGTTGCCCGGGGAGCCGTTGACGATCGCCGCCAACCGCCGGCTCGGCGAGGAGTTGGGCGCCGCCCCGGTCGAGCTGACCGAGGTCGGCGTCTACGTCTACCGGGCCGAGGACCCGGCCACCGGCAGGGTCGAGTTCGAGTACGACCACGTCCTCCGGGGCGACCTGCCGGACCGCGCCCCGCTGCGCCCAGATCCGGAGGAGGTCGCCGAGCTGCGCTGGGTGCCCCCGGCTGAGCTGGCAGCGGAGCTCGACGCCGACCCACACGCGTACGCCCCGTGGCTGGGTGGGGTGCTTGACCGGCTGCTGCACCCGGGCGAGCCCACCCTGCGTCAGCCCACGCTGGCGGCCGAGGACGCTCCGGAGCGGACAGGTGGCGGATGAGGCACTGAGCGCGGGTGTCGTCGCCCGTCGGCTGGGGATCGCGGTGACGACCCTGCGTACCTGGCATCAGCGCTACGGGCTGGGGCCCAGCGAGCATGTCCCCGGGCGCCACCGTCGCTATACCCCGGCCGACCTGATCCGCCTGGAGACCATGCGGCGGCTCACCGCCAACGGCGTCGCCCCGGCCGAAGCCGCCCGTTGGGCCGTTCAGGCCCCCGACGCCGCGCTTCCCGGGCCGGCTCCCCGGACCGAGGGACGGGGGGCGCGCGACGGCGGCGGCGGCGCGACAATCCCGGTGGGCCGGTCCGGCCCGGCCGCTCGAGGCCTGGCCCGGGCCGCCATGCGACTTGACTCGAACGCCATCAACGAGGTGATCGACCGCGCCATCCGCACCGGCGGCGTGGTCGTCACCTGGGACACACTGCTGCGACCAGTGCTCGCCGGACTCGGCGAACGGCACGCCGCCACAGCGGCGCTGATCGAGGTCGAGCATCTGGTGTCCCGCTGCGTGTCGGAGGCGTTCGCCGCGGTGGTCCGCGCTCACGCGCCCAACGGGCCACCCCGCATCCTGCTCTCCTGCGCCGACGAGGAGCAGCACAGCCTGCCGCTGGAGGCGCTCGGCGCGGCGCTGGCCGAAGCCGGAATCGCCCACCGGCTGCTCGGTGCCCGAGTGCCGGTGCGGGCGCTGCTGGGTGCGGTCCACCGGACCGGCCCGGCAGCGGTCGTGCTGTGGTCGCAGACGCGAAGCACCGCCGATCCCACCCAGCTCACCGCCCTGCTCGCGGGCCCGCGTCGGCCGTTGCTGGTGTTTGCGGCCGGGCCCGGCTGGCGGGCAGACAGCCTCCCCGCCGGGGTGGTGCGCCCGGCCAACCTCGCCGAGGCACTCTCGCTCGCGGCAGCCGTACGCGACTCGTTGGATCAGTCAGCTGCGGGGTAGGGGGCGGCCCGCGGGGCTGGCCGGCTGCGGGCCGAGTTGCCTGCGGGACCGAGCCGGCTGCGAGCCGGGCACGGGGCCGAGCCGGCCGGAGCGGGCTTCACCTACGGTTTCGGTTCCTGAGGGGAACATCCGGGGTCGGTTTGGCTGAGCGACGCGCCATCACGTATGCTTTCCAAGCCTCCGGCGGGGCCGGATGGGAGCAAGACCGTCAGAAGTTGTGAGTGTGCAATGATGGCGGGGCCGCCCTCATCGTCTAGCGGCCCAGGACGCCGCCCTTTCAAGGCGGTAGCACGGGTTCGAATCCCGTTGGGGGCACGGTCCGACCTCGGTCGGATGAGCAAGGTCCTGTGGAGCAGTTGGAGTGCTCGCCGCCCTGTCAAGGCGGAGGTCGCGGGTTCAAGTCCCGTCAGGACCGCAAACGTCGAAGGCCGCGCCAGCACGCGCGGCCTTCGACATATCGGGCAGGTGACCCGGCCGTTGGCGACCTCGACGGGCGGGTATCATGACCCGAAGCACGGCCAGGTAGCTCAGTTGGTACGAGCGTCCGACTGAAAATCGGAAGGTCGGCGGTTCGACCCCGCCCCTGGCCACATAGCCTTTCGCCGGGCTATACGGTCCCCACCAGCGGAAACGTCGGTGGGGATCTTTCTGCATCTCGATACGTACGCCGGGTGGGAACGGCTGTTCATCAGCCGAGACGGGTCGCCGCTGCGAGGTCACACCCGATCAGGCATTCGTGCGGGCTCGTAAAGGTCGGAATGGACAATCTGACGTTTCGCGACCTCCGCCACACCGGGCAGACCCTGGCCACACAGACCGGCGCCACGCTGGCGGACCTCGTGAAACGTCTCGGGCGCTCGTCCATGGCGGCGGCTCGCCGGTATCTTCACGCGGTCGACGCCTGCGACCAGGAGATCGCCAAGGCGCTGACGGAGCTGGCGGCGCATGGAGATATGGCACGTCTTTCTAAAACGATCACAATGTGACGAAGGGTGTGATATGCCGTTAAAGTGCGGGACGTGATGAAGATCATCGAGGCTGACGGGTGGATGCTGGTCGCCACTCGCGGCAGTCACCGTCAGTACAAACATCACAGCAAGCCGGGCCGGGTAACCATTCCCGGAAACCGAGTCGCGACTTGCCGCCCGGGTTGGAGTTCAGCATCCTGAAGCAAGCGGGCTTGATGGGAGGCAACAAGTGAGCGCATACGTCGTGATCATCGAGCGCGCCGAGGATGGTGGCTATGGTGCTTGGTCACCCGACCTTCCTGGCTGCGTAGCGCTCGGGGAGACCCGTAGGGAGGCTCTGGCCGATATGCGTGAGGCCATCGCTTTTCACCTGGAGGGCCTGCGAGAGGCGGGCGACCCGGTTCCGGCACCGAAAGCGGTCGGCGTTGATCTGATCGCCGCCTGATGCACGCCGAGTGTTACCAATGACCCTGGTGTCTCAGAGCACCGACTAGCACGACGGCCCACCACCGTGGCCTGGGCTGACGTTGGCCGAACCGGCTGAGTTCGTAGGTGTGGTGCGGATGGTTCATGCAGTCTCGGTGTCTTCCCCGTTACGGGCGAGGGGCCATCCAGGGGTGCGGTGGGTGGCTCTCTGCTGCCCGGCAGCCAACCCGAGTTAAGTCCGATATGTGATCTAGATCGCGATTTGCGGGAGGAAAGTCCCCCAAACGGGATGGCACGGACCTTGGCAGCGGGCCCTCGGCCCACAGGGCGGCTGGCGTCACGACGGGCTGCGGTAGCTTTGCATCCCGTGACAGCACCTGAGATCACCGTTGCCAGGCCGGAAGACCGTGAGCGTGTCGTCGGCTCACTGGTCGCCGCATTCGAGAAGGATCCCCTTCTGCGATGTTATTTTCCCGACGAGGCGACCTACCCTGAGTACGCCACCGTTTTCTTCGGGTACCTTTTCGACAAGCAGGTGAGTCAGCAAACGATCTGGACGGTTGAGCGCGGAGCGTCGGTCGCGATCTGGCAGTCGCCTGGGGCGGGGGGCGAGGAGCTGGACGACGTACTCGCCACCCATCTCCCCGCCGACGCGCTGACCCGCTACGGCGCCTTCCACCGGGCGATGGACGCGGCGCTGCCGGCAGAACCCTTCTGGTACCTCAGTGTCCTGGGCACCCATCCCGAAAGTATGGGTCGTCGATGGGGTCACGCGGTCATGTCGGTGGGGCTGGGACGCGCTGCCGCAGCGGGTCTTCCGGCGATCCTGGAAACCAGCAACCCCGACAATGTCGAGATGTATCAGCGTGCCGGCTGGGAGGTGGCGAACACCTTCGAGGAGCCCCTGCCCACCTGGATCATGCGGCAGTCGACTCACTGAGTTACCGGGCCCAACTCACCCGGCAGGACCGCCGGCGCGGCCGTTGAGCGAGGCGCCGGCGGTCATTGCCTCGATGCGCATTGGCGCTCAGCAGCAGCTCGCCTGGCTGCCGCTGCCCGCCGGTTCCTTCGCCGCAGTCGGTGTGCAGCACGCGCTTTCGGTCCCCTTCGCCCCGGTCGGGGTGCAGCACTCGCTCTCGGTCGCCTTCTGGAGCTGGTCGGAGTCGGCCTTGACGGTGTAGACCTCCCACGGCTCCTTGCCGGGGCCGTGTACCCAGACCTTGTCCTGGAGCGCGTAGCAGCACTCGGTGTTCTTCTCCTCCGAGGTGGTCAGACCAGACTCGGCGAGGCGCGTGGTCGCGGCGTTCACCTCGTCGGTGCTGGGCACCTCGACGCCCAGGTGGTCCAGCGCGGTGGGCTGGTCCGGCTCGCCCTCCAGGAGTACGAGCTTCAGCGGCGGGTTCGTCACGGCGAAGTTGGCGTACCCGGGGCGGCGCTTGGCCGGCTCGGTGTCGAACAGCTTCGAGTAGAAGGCGATCGAGCCTTCGAGGTCGGAGACGCGGAGCGCGAGCTGTACCCGGGACATGGCTTTCCTCCTGGTGGGTTCGGTCATCTGGTTGTCGGCGCGGTGGTGCGACGCCGGCTTCGCTGTCTAGATGTTTTTCGAAGCAAGCTCTAGTCTGCTCTCTGATTTGACAACTGTCAACCTAGAGATCTATCTAAACAGCTTCTCGGTTCTGTTCCGCTCCATGCCCGATCGCTGATGACCGCGCGGTGACTGGCCGCGCAACCTCGACTTCGAGCCGCGGAGCTTTCTGCCGGGGGTGAAGGATGTGGGCCGTGAGGGCGGCGACCAGGCAGAAGAACGCAGGCAGGAGGAACGTGTAGTTCAGGGGAACGAGCTGGGTGAGGGGCCCGATAATGGCTGGCCCGCTGAGCATGCCGAGGTAGCCGAGGCCCGCGACCCGGGAGACGTTGGTGCCGGCGGCGTCCGGGTCGGTGTGGCCGGCCGCGCTGAAGAGCTGCGGTACGGCGCCCGACAGCCCGACTCCGAGCAACGTCCACCCCGCCAGAGCAAGTGGGATCGACGGTGCGAGCGCGATGGTGGTCAGGGCGAGCGTGGCCAGCGCGCAGCCGTACCGGACGATGGCCACCGGGCCGAAGCGTGCGACGACGCGGTCGGTGAGAAATCGCCCAATCGTCATCGCGCTGGCGAAGGCGCCGTAGGCGAGTGCGGCGGTGGCGGCGGGTGCGTCGAGCGCGTCGCGCAGGGCCAGTGCACTCCAGTCGTTGGCGACGCCTTCGGTGAGCATCAGGATCAGCGCGAGCCCAGCGAGCGCCCAGATCCGCCGGGGGGTGCGGGCTCGGCGGCTCCTGATGGCGCTGGTGGCGGTTGACGTGCTGGCGGTCGCCGGCCGAGACAGCAGCGCGGGTGCGACGACCGCAGTGGCTGTCAGGGCGCAGAGGCTGATCATGGTCAGCGTGGTTGTCGGGCTCCAACCCCAGCTGAGAGTCCGGGCGCCGACCAACGCGGCAAGGACGCCGCCGACGGAGAACATGGCGTGGAACGCGGACATGATTGGGCGCTTGTATCCGGCTTCGACCTGAACCGCGTGGGTGTTCATGCTGACGTCCAGGCCGCCGTTGCCGATCCCCAGGATCAGTAGGGCCAGGCCCAGCGTCCCGGCGTTCCCGGCGAAAGCGGGTGGGATGAGGGCCGCGCTGCACAGCGCTGCACTGAGCGGGACGACCCGACGGGCGCCGAAGCGGTCGGTGAGCGGCCCCACGACGTGCATCCCGGCGAAGGCGCCAGCGCCGAGGAGTAGCAGGAGCCAGCCAAGCGAGGCGTGGCTGATGCCGGCTCGGTGCTCGATGACAGGGATGTGGACGATCCAGGCACCCAGGAGCAAGCCGTTGAGGGTGAAGTAGGTGAAGGTGGCCAGCCGCGCCGCCCGTAGCGATACAAACATGTGAGCGAACATAGCAAACATATTTTCTGTTCGAATCTCGAAACTTGAACGCATATAGTGTTCAATGAGGGGATGGCGAGCGTGGACCGACACCGACAGATCATCGATGCCGTACGCCGAGCCGGTCAGCTCAGCGTCGCGGAGCTGGCAGAACGAACCGGCACGTCGGAGATGACCGTCCGCCGAGACCTGGAGCTCCTGGCCGAGCAGGGCCTCCTCGAGCGCTACCGGGGTGGGGCCAGAAGCGTGCTGCTGCGCGGCGAGGAACCCCCGTTCGCACTTCGGGCAACCGACGGCGTTGAGGTCAAAGAACGAATCGCCGCGGCCGTCGCCGAGATGATCGCGGACGGCGAGGCGGTCGTCATCGACGCCGGCACCACCTGTCTTGCGGTAGCCCGCGCGCTGGCGCGGCGCCGACTGACCGTCATGCCGCTGTCCCTGCACGCGACCAACGCCCTCGTCGGCGCCCCCCAACTACGGCTGCTCATGCCCGGTGGAGAGCCCCGCCCCGGCGAGTTGGCGCTCACCGGCCCCCTGACGGAGGCGTCACTCGCCGCGCTGCGCTTCGACACCGCTATCATCGGCTGCTGCGGCCTGACCGCTGCGAATGGGCTGACCGCGTACGACCTGGCCGACGCCGCGATCAAACGCGCCGCGATAGCTTCGGCCCACCGGGTCATCGCGGTAGCCGAGGCGGCCAAACTCTCCCGTACCGCCCTCGCCCTGGTCGCTCCCGCCGCTGCGCTACACGCCGTCGTCACCACGGACGACGCCCCCGACGCGGAGGTGGACGCGCTGAAAGCCCTCGGCGTCGCCGTGCGGCGGGTGTGAGCGGGTGGCAAGAGTTGGCCGCGCTGCTGCGGTGCTGGGAATGACCTGAACATGGTCCCGCCTCTCGCCCAGCGGCGAGAGGCGGGACCGGGTTACCCGGGATCAGGTTGAGCTGGTGCCGGGGCTCAGCCCGCGCAGCCGGGGACGTTGACGCAGTTGTTGGGCCGGTTCTCGGTCACCACGGTGCCGGTGGCGGTCTCCAGGTTCACCGTGCCGCCCGCATCGTTGAAGATGCCGCCGCCGTCAACCGCAGCGGTGTTCCGGACAATTTTGCTGTCGACGACGGTGAGGATGCCGGTGGCCTCGTTGTAGATGCCGGCGCCCTCGTTGCCGGCCTGGTTGCCAACGACCTTCGTACGCCGTAGCACCATCTCGACGAGGTTGTAGAGGCCACCGCCGTCAGTGACGGCTGTGTTGTTCTTAACCAGGCTGTCCTCAATGACGATCGTGGCGCCCGGGTTCATCGCCAGGCCGCCCGCACGGGCTGTTCTGGCGGCGTTGCCGACGAGGGCGACAGACCTGAGCGTGACCTGCGCGTCGAAGTTTGCGAGGATGCCGCCCACCTCAGCGCCGCTGTTGTGGGAGACCTCGGTGTCCGTGACGGTGGCGATTCCCTCTTCGACGAGCAGGCCACCGCTCGTGTCCTCAGCGTGATTGGCGGTGATCGCGCTGCGTTCGATCCGCACCGTGCCCTCGCTGTTGATTCCGGCTCCGTCGAGTGCGGTGTTGGCATACACTCGGGTCTTTTTGACGTCGAGCGCCCCCACGCTGGTGATACCGCCGCCGACCCCGGCAGCGGTGTTCCGCTCAACGGTGGAGTGCCGGAGGTGGGTGGTGCCGTTGTTGGCGATGCCGCCGCCGTCGCCGTCGGTGATGTTGCGGGTGATGGTGCTGTGGTTGGTGGTGAGGTTGCCGCCGGGGTTGACGAGGATGCCGCCGCCGTTGTCGTCGGTCTGTCCGCCGGTGATTTTGAGTTTGTTGAGGGTGAGGTCGCCGCCGGTGTTGATGGTGAGGATTCTGAATCGGTCGGTGGCGGCGGCGCGTTCGATGGTGGTGTGTTTGCTGCCGTTGAGGGTGATGGGGGTGGTGATGGCGGGGAGTCCGGCGCCGTCGATGTCGGCGGTGAGCAGGTAGGTGCAGTCTGTGGCCAGGTCGAGGGTGGCGCCGCCGCGGGCGTTGGCGAGGGTGATCGCGGCGAT
>NZ_AXVR01000057.1 GCF_000484695.1 Salinispora cortesiana
GTCAGGGCGGTCTTACGAAGGATGTCGGTACGCATGATGATCGAAGCCTTCCGCTCGGGGGTGCCGCGGGCGCAGGGGGCGCGCCAGCGGGTCGCAAGTGGTGGTTCGAGAAGAAATCGAAAAGGGGTTCCGCCCGGCCGGGGGGTGTTCCTCGGGCGGCCCGGGGGATGTAACCAACGCCGACCCGGTGGCATTCCGGGGGCGGGCGACCACCGGCGGTCCGGCGGGGCGGCGGGGCGCTCGCGGCTGCCCTGCATGGTTACGCCAGGTATAACCACCGGCCCCCGGCACCGATTCCCCGCCGACTGTGACCTAGACCACCCGACAAAACGTCGGATACCTAACATTCGACAAAACCGATTCCAGACAAAACGCCTAATACGGCCGCAGCACACCTCTTTGTCGGCGGCACCGGCGCGCCAAGAAGCGCCTTCCGCCCACCACCCCTTGACCGGCCAGGCACCCCCCGGAGCAGCCAAAAGGACGCCGGAGATCCACAGCCGCCGGGGCCGGCGAAGCAGTCGGGTGATCTGGATTACGACAGCGGGCTGAATATAGCAATGAAACGGTCATCTACTCGCCAAATCGAGTCTCAGTCGACGGACCTCTCGAGCTGGCGCGGAGGTGATCCGACGTAGGCTCTCAGGTGAGAAACGACAGCAGGCCGGACAACCACACGAGGTGGGTCACGGCGGCGCGCCGAGGAGGCGATGTGACCGGGCAAGGCGAGGTCAGGAGCGAGTGCGGCAATCCGGGCGACCGCGCCGACCGAAGCGGGGTGCGGTCATGAGCAAGAAAGTCCGCCAACTGGATCGCGTGGTCATCCGCTTCGCCGGGGACTCCGGCGACGGGATGCAGCTCACCGGCGACCGATTCACCTCTGAAACCGCCCAACTCGGCAACGACATCTCCACGCTGCCCAACTTCCCCGCGGAGATCCGCGCGCCCGCCGGGACGCTACCCGGGGTGTCGAGCTTCCAGGTGCACTTCGCCGACTACGACATCCTCACCCCCGGTGACTCGCCGAACGTCCTGGTCGCGATGAACCCGGCCGCACTCAAGGCCAACCTCGCCGACCTGCCGCGCGGAGCCGACATCATCGTCAACACCGACGAGTTCACCCGACGCAACCTGGCCAAGGTCGGCTACCAGGCCAACCCGCTCGAGGACGACTCACTTGCCGGCTACACGGTGCACCCGGTGGCGTTGACCTCGATGACCGTCGGCGCGCTCGCCGACCACGAGGTGTCCAAGAAGGACGCCGAGCGAGCCAAGAACATGTTCGCGCTGGGCCTGCTGAGCTGGATGTACTCCCGCCCGTACGAGTCGACCCTGCGGTTCCTGGAGCGCAAGTTCGCGACCCGACCGGAGCTGGTCGGGGCCAACGTCGCGGCGTTCAAGGCGGGCTGGAACTTCGGCGAGACGACCGAGGACTTCGCGGTCCGGTACGAGGTCAAGCCGGCGAAGATGCACCCCGGGACCTACCGGAACATCACCGGCAACATGGCGCTGTCGCTCGGTCTGGTGGCTGCCGGAGTCCGCTCCGAGCTGCTGGTCTTCCTCGGCGCCTACCCGATCACCCCGGCGTCGGACATCCTGCACGAGCTGAGCAAGCACAAGCGCCACGGCGTACTCACCATGCAGGCCGAGGACGAGATCGCGGCCATCGGTGCGGCCCTCGGTGCCTCGTACGGCGGGGCGCTCGGCGTCACCACCACCAGCGGTCCCGGCGTCGCGCTCAAGAGCGAGACCATCTCCCTCGCGGTGGCCCTGGAGTTGCCGCTGGTCATCGTCGACGTGCAGCGGGCCGGGCCGTCAACCGGGATGCCGACCAAGACCGAGCAGGCCGACCTGAACATGGCCCTCTTCGGCCGACACGGTGAGGCGCCGGTGGCGGTGCTCGCGCCGAAGTCCCCGGCCGACTGCTTCTACGCGGCGTTGGAGGCGGCCCGGATCGCGCTGACCTACCGCACGCCGGTGATCCTCCTCTCCGACAACTACGTGGCCAACGGCTCCGAGCCGTGGCTGCTCCCCGACGTCGAGTCCCTGCCCGACCTGCGGGTCGACTTCGCCACCCGGCCCAACGGCGAGGACGGCGCCACCTTCCTGCCGTACCTGCGGGACCCGGAGACCCTGGCCCGGCCCTGGGCTGTCCCCGGCACGCCTGGTCTGGAGCATCGCATCGGGGGGCTGGAGAAGGCCGACAAGACCGGCGACATCTCGTACGACCCGGCTAACCACGACCTCATGGTGCGGACCCGTGCCGCCCGGATCGAGGCGATCCCGGTGCCCGACCTTGAGGTCGAGGACCCGGACGGTGACGCCCGAGTGCTGGTGCTCGGCTGGGGGTCCACCTACGGGCCGATCGGCGCCGCCTGCCGGGGCCTCCGCCAACGCGGGCTCTCCGTCGCCCAGGCACACCTGCGACACCTCGCCCCGATGCCGGCCAACCTCGGCGAGGTAATGGGCTCCTACGAGCGGGTGGTCATCCCCGAGATGAACCTCGGTCAGCTCGCCCACGTGATCCGCGCCCGGTACCTGGTCGACGCGATCGGCTACAACCAGGTGCACGGTCTGCCGTTCACCGCCAACGAGCTGGAGACGATGCTGGAAGAGGTCCTGAAGAATGTCTGAGCCCGTCGCCCTCAAGCTCACCGCGAAGGACTTCAAGTCCAACCAGGAGGTGCGGTGGTGCCCCGGCTGTGGTGACTACGCGATCCTCGCCGCCGTCCAGGGCTTCATGCCAGAGCTGAACATCCCCCGGGAGCGAATCGTCTTCGTCTCCGGTATCGGCTGCTCGTCGCGCTTTCCGTACTACATGAACACGTACGGGATGCACTCGATCCATGGTCGCGCCCCAGCGATCGCCACCGGCCTCTCCACCACCCGCCCCGACCTCTCCGTCTGGGTGGTCACCGGGGACGGCGACGCGCTGTCGATCGGCGGCAACCACCTGATCCACGCGCTACGGCGTAACGTCAACCTGAAGATCCTGCTGTTCAACAACCAGATCTACGGCCTGACCAAGGGGCAGTACTCCCCCACCTCCGAGGTTGGCAAGATCACCAAGTCGACCCCGGTCGGCTCGGCGGACGCGCCGTTCAACCCGCTCTCGCTGGCGCTGGGTGCGGAGGCCACGTTTGTGGCCCGCACCATCGACTCGGACCGCAAGCACCTGCAGTCGGTGCTCCGGGCCGCCGCCGAGCACGAGGGCTCGGCCTTCGTGGAGATCTACCAGAACTGCAACATCTTCAACGACGGGGCCTTCGACCAGCTCAAGGGCCCCGCCACCCGAGACGACTCGCTGATCCGGCTGGAGCACAACCAGCCGATCACCTTCGGCCGGGACGGGCAGTTCTGCGTCACACACCCGCCCGGCGGCTTCGGCCTGGAGGTCCGCGAGACCGCGGCCACCGCGGCGGAGGAGATCGTGGTCCACGACGCCACCATCACCGACCCGGCGTACGCGTTCGCCCTGTCCCGGCTGCCGGGTCTGGACCTGCGGAACACCCCGATCGGGGTGTTCCGTTCGGTTCGGCGGCCGTCCTACGACAGGGTGGTGCAGGAGCAGCTCAACGCCGCCCGGGCGACGGTGACCGAAACTCGGGAGCAGCAGTTCGCCGGCCTGTTGCACAGCGGCGACACCTGGACAATCGACTAGCCGCCGGCTGCTCCCCGGGCAGACCGGGTAGCCGGGCTACGTCGGCGCACACCGCTTCCGGAGCACGGCCCGTACACGCTCCGGAGGCGGCGCGGGCGCTCCGGACATCGGCGCGGGCGCTCCGGACACGCGAGCACTCCGGACATCGGCGCGGAGCTCAGGACATCGGCGTGGAGGTCCGACGGTCGTCGCGGACGTGCACGAGCATGTCGCCGGTTTCGATGACCCCGCCAGCCCGATCGGCGAGGGTGACCACCTTGCCCCGCCGCACCAGCGCGATGACCAGGGCGTCCAACTCGCGGGGAGAGCGGCCGACCTCGTGCCGCTCGGCCGACCGCATCGCTAGCGCCATCCCCTGACCGGGCGTGAGCAGGTCCTCCACGACCTCGATCAGCGGCGGCGCGGAGGTGGAGAGACCCAGCAGCCGACCGGCGGTCGCCGACGAGACGATCACGTGATGGGCACCGCTCTGCTTGAGCAGCGGGGCGTTCTCCGCCTCCCGGGCCGCGGCGATGATCCGCACCTGTCCCGCAGTGAGCTGCCGGACGGTCAGCGCCACCAACACCGCCGCGTCGTCACTGTCGGTAGCGATGATCACTGCCTTGGCGGTCCGAATGTGTGCCTCGTTGAGGGTGGCCGAGCGAGTCGCCGATCCCTCGATCGCCACCAGGCCGGCCGAGGTGGCCTGCCGCAGGGCGGCGCCGCTGCGTTCGACCACCACGATCCGGGACTTGTCGAAGCCATTCTCGAGCAGGGCGGAAATCGCACTGCGGCCCTTGGTCCCGTAGCCGCAGATGATGACGTGGTCCTTCACAGCTCTCCTCCACCGCGACAGGCGAAGGCCGGTGCGGTACTGCTCGGTCAGGACTTCCAGGGTGGTGCCGACCAAGATGATCAGAAAGATGACCCGGGCCGGAGTGATGTAAAGGACGTTGATCAGGCGGGCCGACTCCGAGACCGGGGCGATATCGCCGTACCCGGTGGTGGAGAGGGAAACCACAACGTAGTAGAAGCAGTCGAGGAGGCTCAGCCCTTCCGAGTCGCGGTTGGCGTCCCGATAGCCGTCCCGGTCGAGCCACACCACGGCGACGCTGGCAAGGACGAGCCCGAGGGCCGCGGCCAACCGCAGACTCAACGCGCTCAGCGGATCGCGCCGTTGCGCCGGGAAATGGATCACCGTTCGCCCCGCCCAAACTCCGCTGTCACCTGCACGCCCACAACATAACGGGTCGGGGGTAACTCACAGGGCGAGGCGGCAGGGACGGCGCAACAACAGCCCCGACGGGCATGATGGGAGCTGTCCCCCTCGGACGACAGCCAACGAAAGCGAGGCGGAGCATGTCGTTGCTCAGACGAGTCATCGGCGGGGTGTTGCGCCGGCTACGGGTGCGGCAGGGCCGCACACTGCGGGAGGTGGCTGCCGCCGCCGGGGTCTCCATGCCGTACCTGTCCGAGGTGGAGCGGGGACGTAAGGAAGCCTCGTCCGAGGTGCTCGCGGCGGTCTGCCGGGCGCTCGGGATCCGCCTCTCCGACCTGCTCGGGGAGGCCCGTGACGAGCTACGTCGCCTGGAGCGCCCCGAGCCGATGGGGTTCACCATCGGTGAGGTCACCCGAACGCCAGGCTCCCGTGTCGAGCCTGCCCGGCAGCACTCAGCCCGGGCCGGGCTACGCGGTGGTGGCCCCACCTCCTGCGGCGTCGGCCAGGTACATCTTCGACTGGGCTCACCTGGGCTGCCCATTGGTGGCGCGGGGCCGGCGCCGATCGGGCCCGCGCTAACCGGCAGCCCGTCGGGAGGGGCCGGCCTACGAGTCCGGTTGATCAGTGCGGCGCCGGCTGACCGCCCCGCCGCACGAAGCTCGTGGCGGGCCCAGCGGCTCATGCGGGCCCGGCGGCAACGGGCCCGGCGGCAGCGGACCCAGCGGTAGCCCAACCGGACCGCCCCGCCGATCGATCTGCTCGGCCAATCCGCTCCCAACCGTTCTGCTCTGAGCCGATCTGCTGCCGGCAGATCGGCTACCTCCTCCTGCCCCGGCACGCGCACGCTGGACAGGCCGGCTCCGGGGCGGTCCTCCGCCCGCCGACGCACTGGAGGTAGCACCTAATGATCAAAATGTTGGACGACAGGCAGCAGGGCTTCGGCGACCAGGTCTTCGAGCGGCTGTTGAAGGAACGCATCGTCTTTCTCGGCACCGAGGTGACCGACGAGTCGGCCAACCGGGTCTGTGCTCAGATCCTGCTGCTGGCCGCCGAGGACCCGGACCGAGACATCAAGCTCTACATCAACTCGCCCGGTGGCTCGGTGAGCGCGGGGATGGCCGTCTACGACACGATGCGGTTTGTCCGCAACGACGTGGCGACGCTGGCGTTGGGCATGGCGGGCTCGATGGGACAGTTTCTCCTCTGCGCCGGGACGGCGGGCAAACGGTGCGCGCTGCCACACTCGTGGATCCTCATGCACCAACCTTCCGGCGGGATGGGAGGCACCGCTGCCGACATCCGGATCCAGGCGGAGAATCTCCTGCACGTCAAGAAGACCATGCAAGGGCTGATCGCCCAACACAGCGGCCGGACGCTGGCGGAGATCCAGCGGGACTGGGACCGGGATCGCTGGTTCACCCCAGAACAGGCCCGCGAATACGGCCTCATCGACCACGTCATCACGCAGGCGGCGGAGCTCACGCGCTGAGCTATCAGCCCTGGGTCGGGCCGGAGCCGGCGGGTATTGTCCTTCACTCGCCGATTGGCGCCGGCCCTTGTTTCCTTGATAGCAACGGAGCCTCCGCCGGAACCACGGGACGCGTCTTGCCGACCGGATCGGGCCGGCCAGATCTGCTGGAGGCCCGAACCCGTTGGAAGCGCTCGCCGTCTTCGAAAGGCTCGTGCCGGTGGCGTTGGCTATCGGCGGCGGTGTGTTGTTCGCCCGGCGGAGCGTCGTCAGCGCGGCGAACTCGAAGGCGTTCGCGGACTTCGCCTTCCTCTTCGCCGTGCCGTGCTACCTGTTCACCAACATCTACCGCAGCGACTTGGGCGCCCTGTTCGCCTGGCCCGCTCTCGCGGGCTACGCGGTCACGGCGGGGATCGTCATGGCCGTGGTCGGGGTACTGGCCGGGCTGACCACCACCCGCGAGCCGCGACAGCTCGTGTTGCGGATCATGGCGGCTGTCCAGGTCAATACCGCGTATTTCGCGGTACCCGTGTTCATCATGCTCTTTGGCGACGCTGCGCCGGTCTTTCCGGTCCTGCTGTTCCAGGTATGCGTCCTCTCCCTAATCGTCCTGGCCATCATGGAGCTGCAGGGAGCGCCGACTAGGGCCATACCGGCCGGTCAGGCTGTACCGACCTCGGCTGGGTCCGGTGGGCCGCGACCGACTGGTGGGCCACCAGCGCCGCCTCAACTCCGGAACCGGCGCGGCCGAGTGAGCCGGGCGGTGTGGGGTTCCCTCACCACCCCGGTCGTCCTGGCGTGCAACGCTGGCCTCTTACTCAACCTGCTGGCCTTCCGGATGCCGGAGCCGCTGCTCGACGGGTTCGACTTCGTCGGTGCCGCGGCCGCTCCAATCGCGCTCTTCGCCCTGGGCCTGCACCTGGGCGGCAGCGGGATCAGCTTCCGTCACACCACCGGCGAGGAGATCTGGCTGATCGCCGTCAAGTGCCTGCTGTTCCCGTTCGCGATCTGGCTGGCCGCCGCGCACGTCTTCGGCATTCACGGCCCCTGGCTGACCTATCTCGTCCTCATCGCGGCGATGCCGGCGCCACAGAACCTGTTTATCGTCGCGCAGCGCTACGGCGTTGACGTAGCGATGTCGGCCGCCCTGGTGGTGAAGAGTTCGGTCGCGGCGCTACTGCTGCTGCCACTCTGGATCCACTGGACGCAAGCGGGGTGACCGCGCTCCCCCGACCACCCCTGCACGGCTTACCAGAGCTACCCACCAACGACTCGTCACCCAATCTGGGTCATGTCCGTGAAATTGTATTCATCGATCTTGCCGGCGGTCGCATCCATATACTTCTGCAGGTGCGCAGCGCCCTTGTGCACCTCCCAGATCTCGCGGGACTCCCAGTTCTCATAAAGGAAGAAGTGAGCCGGGTCGTTATTGTCCTGATGCAGGTCGAAGTTTATGCACCCCTCCTCCGCTCGAGTCAACGGGATAAGCTTCTTCAACTCTGCCTTGACCAGGTCCACCTGACCCGACTTGGCGTGAACGTTGGCAACAATGGTCAAGCGTGGCATGCGGCACTCCCGGTCACCTGATCGCCCATTTGTGGACCTCCTCAGACTAGTGGAGAGGTCCACACCAGGACCCGCAAACCGCCAACTGAGGCCTCGACGTTGATCAGGCGGTAGTCACCCCTGGGCCGCCGCCGGAGCGCCGACCCGCGATCCACCGGAGAAACCCCTCCTCCCCGTTCCCTGCAAGCACACACTCGAGCCAGCTCACCCAGCGATTGTCAATCAACGTGGGTCATCTCATTGAGTACGAACTCATCCACCTTGCCGGCGGTCGCCGCAGCGTACGCCTGCAGGTGCGCGGCGTTCATGTGAGCCTGCCAGAGGTCACGGGACTCCCAGTTCTCGTAGAAGACGAAATGGGTTGAATCACTATTGTCCTGGTGCAGGTCATAGTTGATACACCCCTTCTCTTCCCGAGTAATCGGGATGAGCTTTTTTAGCTCCGCCTTGACCAGGTCCACCTGGTCCGGCTTGACGTGAATGTTGGCAACAATGGTCAGGCGTGGCATGCGGTACTCCTGGTCGCCTCGTCCTTCGTTGGTGGAACTTCTTCACGCTAGCGGAGGAGCCCGCACCAAGCCCAGCAAGTCGCCAGATGTAGGCCCGAAGTTGATCAGATGGTTCCAGGACGCGCGGCGAGGCGTATCCGCCCTCACGGTTGAGTCACGGCCGCATGGACGGACTTCACCGCCTCGACCACCACCGATGGAACCTCGTCCTGCACCCAGTGGCCGTGGGTACTGTCCCGCCACTGGCCGACGACCGCGTCGGGGTTCCACTCCGACAGAAACCGCTCCAGGGGATACCAGTAGGCCGCACCAGTCTCGTCGTCAACACAGTTGGTCCGGGCGCTGACCTCCGCGGTCTCCGGGCGGTAGCCGGGCCGGCAGAGTTCCCGTTCGCCGCCGAGAATCGCCAGGTCGACCTTGTACGGCCCGAAGGCCGTGTCGTCGCCGAAGGCAAAGAAGACCGGCTTCGACCGCAGCGCGACCAACTCCCGGTCGAGTTGATCGAGGAAGGCGCCGTCCGCGACGGTCGCCGTGGCGGAGATGTGCACGGGCTGGGTCACCTCCGGATAGCGCAGCTCATGCGGGGGCTCCAGGGTGAGGTAGGGGCCCCACATCGCGTCCCGCAGCGCCGCGTACTCCGCCGATCCTTCCACCGCGTTACGTTCAGCGACCCCGATCGCACCGCGGCGGATGAGCTCGCCCTGCGTGTAGAACTCTGGTTCCAGCTGCGCATGGCGCCCACGGTCGTGCACCGCGTGCATGAATCCGGTCCGGCCCTGCTCGATGTGGTCGAGTTGCCAGGCCCAGGTGTTCATCAGCACGAGACCACGCACCTTCTCCGGGGTGGCGACTCCGGCGGCCAGTCCGATGGGTCCACCCCAGTCCTGGAGCACCAGGTAGAGATCTTCCAGGGCCAGGTCGGCGATGAAGTCCCGCAGCACCGTCGTGTGCGAGCTCGGCAGGTAGTCGAATTCGCTGACCCTCGGCTTGTCGGAGAAACCAAAGCCGAGGTGGTCGGTGAGGATCACCCGAAAGCCAGCCGCGCTCAACGGGTCGACGAGTTTCCGGTAGATCATGCTCCAGGTGCCGTTCCCGTGGACCGCCAGAACGGTGCCCTTGGGGGAATGGCCCCCCGCTGGCGGCACGTCCACGTAGTGATACGCGAACCCGCGCCACTCGTAGACCTTCGACTGGAACGGATAGACGCTCTCCGCCACCGGAAACGGCCGCTCCCATTCCGGGGTAGCCCTGCTGTCCCGCTGCGGAACGCCTCCCCCGGTGGCGACTACCACGACGGCGAGGGCCAGCACCACCGACGCCACGAGGAGACGAACAGGAAATGTTTTCAACCTATCGCCCACCGCAATCTCCCCAATCCCAGCCCGAGTCGGTCGAAGAGCAGCACGATCTCAGCCCACCGGCCGACGAACCGCTCCCGTCCTCCCGAGCCTAGGTACGCAGGGTGGGCCAGGAAATGCGGCGAACCGGCCAGTCTTCACTGGGGGAAGCCCTACCCAAACTGGCGGCGCGTCATGGTCCTACTGGCCGCAACGGCGCTTCAGCGAGACGACGTCCAGCCTTGCTGATGCAGCCGTTCGATGCCCTCCAGCAACAGGTCCAGGGCGAACTCGAACTCGAACTGGTCGTCGCAGCCACGCCCCACCACCGACGCATCGTCGTGGGACGCCACCACGGCGATCTCCGCAAGGTTTGGGAATCGGTCGGCGAACTGCGCTGGTAGGGCCGCCGGCGGCTCCGGACTGGTCGCGCCGGTCCGGCCGGCGTTCCGTGCGGCGTCGAAGAGTTCCTGGCTGAAGCCCAGGGCGCGGCTGCCCATCGCGTGCATCACGTGGTGGGCAAGGTCAACTGAAAAGCCGCCACCCCGAAACGTCCCGACCATCGAGTCGAGGTAGGCGAGGATGGCCGGCGTCGGCGTCTGCTGCGACTCAATGGCGAGGGACACCCAGGGGTGACGCTGTAGCACCCGCCGGGCGGAGAGAATTCGCTCCCGGACCACGTGCTTCCAGTCGACGTCGGCCAGCGGCGGGTCGATCTCGCCGATGACCACATCGATCACGCCGGCGACCAGCTCGTCCTTGTTGGCCACGTGCTTGTAGAGGGCCATCGGCACGACACCCAGGTCCTGGGCAAGGTTGCGCATGCTGAGGGAGTCGATCCCGGCCTCGTCGGCGAGCGTGACAGCGGCCCGCAGGACTCGCTGCCTGCTCAGCGGCGTTCGGCGAGGCACCTCGGTCTGCTCAGCCATCTCGTTTCCTCGTCTCCAGTGGTGCTGGAAACCATAACCGCCTTGACGGGTGTACGGCGTACACCTAGTCTGTTCAGACACCAGCGTACGCCGTACACCAGGCGATGGCGTACGCCGTACACCTTGGAGTGGAGAATGAAGGCCATCGTGCAAGACCGCTACGGGCCGCCGGAGTCCCTCACCCTCGCGGAGGTTGACCCGCCGGTGCCCGCCGCCAACGAGGTGCTGGTGCGGGTGGAAGCCGCAGCCCTCAACGCCTATGACTGGCATGTGCTGCGCGGCGATCCGCGGCTGGCGCGGCTGGCACTGGGCCGGTCAAAGCCCCGAGCCCGCATCCGTGGCCGCGACTTCGCCGGCGTGGTGGAATCCGTCGGCGCGAAGGTTCAGCAGTTCCATCCCGGCGATGCGGTCTTCGGTGACCTCGGCGACGCCAACGGCGCCTTCGCCGAGTACGTCTGCGTACCCGAAACCCTGATCGCACCGAAGCCAGCGAACCTGACGCCGCAGCAGGCCGCCGCCCTGCCGCTCGCCGGCGTCACCGCACTCATGGGGCTGGCTGACCTCGGGCAGGTCAGGCCCGGCCACCGCGTCCTGATCAACGGTGCCTCCGGCGGCGTCGGTACCCTCGCCGTGCAGCTGGCCAAGGCGCTCGGCGCGAGCGTGACCGCAGTGTGCAGTACCCGTAACGCCGACCTGGTCCGCTCCCTCGGCGCCGACCACATCGTCGACTACACCCGGAGCGACTTCACCCACGACCCCAGCCCGCACGATGTTGTGTTCGACCTGGTCGGCAACCGCTCGCTCACCGCACTCCGGCGAGTCCTGCCTCCCGCGGGGACGCTGATTCTCTCCGGCGGCGGGGTCTACCGGGGCGGTAGCCTCGTCGGACCGGTCTGGCTCATTGCCCGCGGGCGACTACTGGCACCCTTCGTCCGACAGCGCATCGCCGTTCTCACCACCGCGCCCAGCCGGAAGCACCTCGACCTGCTGCGCGACCATGCCGAAGCCGGCCACCTCACCCCGGTCATCGACCGGAGCTACCCGCTGCACGAAGTACCGCAAGCACTTCGGTACCTCGAAGGCGAACACGCGCGGGCGAAAGTAGTGATCACCATCTGAGGCGTAATGCGCGCCATCGCGGGTAGAAGCCGGGTGTGGCGGAGATCAGTGACTATGCGTTTCTGGGCGACTGCCAGGGCGCGGCGTTGGTGTCGGCGGACGGTTCGGTGGACTGGTGGTGTCCGCCTCGGTTTGACGGGCCAAGCGTCTTCGCGCGGCTACTCGGCTCCGCCGGCGGCCACTGGTGGATCCGACCACACGGGCAGTACACGACGAGCCGCTGCTACCTGGACGGCACGATGGTCGTCCAGACCGACTTTCACACCCAGGACGGAGTGCTGCGGCTGACCGACGCGCTCAGCCTCGGCATCGGGGAACGCGGTCACCAGATCGGCCTCAGCTCGCCGCACCTCCTCCTGCGCCGGGTCGACGCAGTAGCCGGCCCGGCGCAGGTGACGGTCGAGGTGGCGGCCCGGCCTGAGTACGGCCTGGTCAGCCCCACCGTCTCCGACGCCACGACGGGGATCGAGATCTCCGGCGGCGCCGATCGACTGACCCTTATCAGCGACCACGACCTGACCGTCAACGGTTCCGTGGTGACCGGAGAGTTCAGCCTCGCCGAGGGCGAGAGCGCGGTCTTCGCGCTGCACCACCGACGGGCCATCGACCCGCCGACGGTTCCCCTCGACGGGCGGGCGGCGCTGCGGGACACCATCGCCGCCTGGCGGTCCTGGGACCGCATCCACCAGGGCTACCAAGGGCCCTACCGGGAACAGGTCCGACGTAGTGCCCTCGTACTGCAGGCGCTGACCTACCAGCCGACCGGAGCCGTGATCGCCGCCCCCACCACCTCCCTGCCGGAGGAGGTCGGTGGCGAGGCGAACTGGGACTACCGCTTCGGCTGGCTCCGCGACGGCGCCTTCACCCTGAAGGCGCTCTGGGTCGCCGCCTGCCCGGACGAGGCGCATCGGTTCTTCGACTGGATGGCCGAGTCGGTGGGCTCGGTGGAGGCGGAGGACCATGTCCCGATCATGTTCGGCCCCGGCGGCGAGCGCGATCTCACCGAGCACACCCTCGAGCACCTTGAGGGCTACCGGGACAGCCGCCCGGTACGGGTCGGCAACGACGCCTGGCTACAGAAGCAACTCGACGTCATCGGCGAGGTCATCGAGTGCGCCTGGGTCCTGCGGGACCAGCTCACCGAGCTCTCGCCCGCCGCCGCCAGCCTGCTCCGCTCCCTGGCCGACCGCGCCGCGGACACCTGGCGGGAGCGGGATGCCGGAATCTGGGAGGGACGCGAGGGGCAGCGGCACTACCTGACCTCGAAGGTGATGTGCTGGTTGGCCCTCGACCGGGCCATCAAGCTCGCCGGACTTCTGGACGCCGAGGCGAAGGTCCCGCAGTGGTCGGAGGCGATGGCGCAGGTCCGGGCGGCGATCCTGGAGGAGGGGTGGAACAGCTCGACCAGGGCGTTCACCGGTGCGTTCGGCTCCGACCATCTAGATGCGGGAGTACTGGTCATGCCCATCCTCGGCTTCCTCCCCGCCAACGACGAGAAGATCCTGGCCACTGTGGATGCCATCGAACGGGACCTGGTCCAGGACGGCCTGGTGCAACGCTGGACCCGGGCCGGAGACGAGGGCGCCTTCATCATCTGCTCGTACTGGCTGGTCCAGGCCCTGGCCCTGGCCGGGCGGGTCGACCGGGCCCGACAGGTCTTCGAGACGGTCACCGCCCGGGCGAACGATCTCGGCCTGCTCGCCGAGGAGATCGACCGACGCGACGGGCGCCTGATCGGCAACTTCCCCCAGGCGTTGTCCCACATCGGTCTGATCAATGCCGCCTGGACCATCGGCCAGGTCGAGGCCACGGGCAACAGGAAGTAGGAGGCCAGCGGCACCCCTCGGTTGGGGCGCAGGAGAGCGGATACCTGCTTCGGCGGGCACGGCGGCGGCCGACGCCCGCCGAAGGTGGCAGTCGAGGAAAGGAGCACGTTGATGAGCGGGCGACTGATGGGAAAAACCGCCTTGATCACTGGCTCGGACTCCGGTATCGGGCAGGCCACCGCGATCGAGTTCGGCCGGGAGGGCGCCGATGTGGTGGTGCACTACCTGCATGACCATGCGGGGGCGAGCCACACCAAGGCCGAAATCGAGCGGGCCGGTCAGCGCGCCGTGGTGGTGCAGGGCGACATCAGCGTCGAGCACCAGGTCGAGGCGATGTTCGACGAGGCCTTGGCGAGCTTCGGTGAGCTGAACATCCTGATGAACGACGCCGGGGTGGACGCGTCCGGCATCCCGGTCGCCGATCTGGACACCGAGACCTGGGACCGCGCCATCCGCACCAACCTGTACGGAATGTTCTTCTGTTGTCGGCGCTTCGTCCGGCACCGCCGCGACCACGGCGGACACGGGAAAATCATCAACATCACCTCCATCCACCAGGAGGTGGCCCGGGCCGGCGGTGCCGACTACGACGCCAGCAAGGGCGGCATGCTGGAACTGGCCAAGAGCATCGCGCTGGAGGTCGCCCCGATACACATGAACGTCAACAACATCGGGCCGGGCATGGTGCTCACTCCGTTCAACCAACGCGCGATCGACGACCCGCAATACCTGGAAGAGCAGGTGCAGTCGATCCCGTGGAAGCGGGCCGCCCAACCGGAGGAGATCGCGAAGCTCGCCGTCTTCCTGGCCAGCGACGACGCGAACTACGTCACCGGGTCGACCTACTTCATGGACGGTGGCCTCATGCAGAACCAGGGACAGGGCGCGTAGGGCACGCTCCGACGCGCGGGAACGGTTGACCTCAACCCAGGTTGAGGTTTTACCGTCACTCCACCGCGTTCGGAGCGTTCCTGGAGGAGACCCGTGTTCTTGGTTACTGGCGCGACCGGCAACGTCGGGCGGCGGGTGGTGGCGCGGCTGATCGCCGCAGGTCACGACGTCCGTGCCATCGTCCGCGACCCCAGCCGGGCACAACTTCCGGCGGGGGTAACGGCGGTCACCGCCGACCTGGCTGATCCCGCTACCCTCCGCCCGCACCTGGACGGAGTCCGGGCCGCCTTCCTGATCTGGCCGTACGTTGACCCCACCGTTACCGTTGCGCTCGCGCCGGCTCTCGCGGACGTGCTGGCCAGCGCCGGGTCCCCCCGAGTGGTGTTCCTGTCGGCCGCCTCCGCCGAAGCCGACCCGAACTCGTGCTGGGCGGTGGTGGAGCGCGCCCTCAGCGAACGCGACCTCCCCGGGACGGCGCTGCGTCCCACCGGCTTCGCCACGAACACGCTGGGCTGGGCCGACGCCATCCGCGCCGAGGGGGTCGTACGCTGGCCGCACGGCGCCGCGGCCCGCTCACTGATCCACGAGGACGACATCGCCGCGGTGGCCGTCGAGGCGCTGACCAGTGACCAGCACGACCGGCGGACCTACGTGCTCACCGGCCCGGAGACGATCACCCAAGCCGAACAGGTGCGCCTCATCGGTGCCGCGATCGGCCGCGACGCCGGAGACGATCACCCAAGCCGAACAGGTGCGCCTCATCGGTGCCGCGATCGGCCGCGACGTGCGCTGGGAGGATGTCCCCCCGCAGGCCATCCGCCCGATGCTGGTCGAGGCCTTCGGGGACGCCGCCTTCGCGGACGCCGCGTTGGCCGGCTGGGCGTCAATGGTGGAGACACCGGAGCAGGTGACCGACGAGGTCGCGGCGATACTGGGACGGCCTGCGCGGACCTTCGCCCAGTGGGCCGCCGACCACGCCGCGGACTTCGCCTGAACCGTCCGGGAGCCCGAGTTCGATGGTCGGGTCGCTTCTTTCCGCATATCGCCCTGTCCTCACCGACAGCCGGTACTCCAGACTAATCTCCGCTTCAGCTGTTTCCTTCCTTGGCGACGGCATGGCACTTGTCGGAATACACAGAAACTGATCGTCGCAAGCACCGGACTGCGAGCTCTCGGGCTGGCAGCGATTGCCACACTGGCAGCCGCCGACCGGCTCAACGCCTTTTCCTATGTTGCCCTCCTCGCCACTTCTTCTCTCTTTTCGGCTTGGGGCAACGCGGGCCTGTACGCTATTGTCAGTCAGTTGTTCGCCGATCGTCGCCAACTTCCCGTCAATGCCCTGCTGGGCGTATCCCAGCAGATTAGTATCATCGTCGGTCCGGCGATTGCCGGGATGATCCTGCTGGAACTAGACGGCTCGGCAATTCTCGCAGTCAATGCGATCTCATACCTGGTTCTTCTCACCACAGTCGCGCGCCTGAAGCTTCCGCAACAACTGACGGCCGCTCGGCGGACCGGCGTCATGGCCGGCTTCCGGATACTCGCGCAGCGACCCCAACTCGCTTCCCTGTTACTGATCACGGCCGCCTTCTTCTTCCTGCACGGCCCGGTCGAGGTTGGGCTTCCGCTCTATGTGGCCGGCAACCTGGCTGGTAGCGGCCAGCTACTCGGAGCATTTTGGACCGCGTTCGGTGTCGGCGCGGTGATTGGCGGTTTCGCAGGTGGCGCCCTGGCCCGCACACCTGGATGGCCGGCGGTAGTCGCCATTATCTTCGGCTGGGGTCTGACCCTGCTCCCCTTTGGCATCACCGACAGCACTTCAGCAACCATGACGTCGTTCGCCCTCGGCGGACTGATCTACGGCCCATTTCCAGCGTTCACTATTTCTCTTGGGCGCGGCGGCGGCCCACTGTGGTGATCCCACCACAGGCAGCCGGCTATAATCCGGACAGTGGTCATTTCTGCCTAGATCGAGACTTGGCCAGCGACCCGTCGCATAGCAGCTAAGGTTGATTGTGTCTGGATATTGGCTGATTTTCCTGATCCTCGGGGTGATCGCCGTTGTGTCGACCGTGGCGGCGTCATTGCCACTGCCGTCGGCACCGCTGCGGCTCGTGGTGCTTACGGTCCACGCGGCGATTTCGCTGGTGCTGATTTTGTCGATCAACGGACCGATGCCCCTGTTGGTAATGGTATTTGGGCCAGGGCTGGTGGTTGCTCTGGCCCGAGTAGCAACGACGGTGTATAGAGGCCTCGGATTTCGTAGACGTGGTGCTGCAAACGATTGACCCCGGCTCCATCCCGGTCGTTTCCCAAGCTCTCAATGTTATTGGCAGGCTCCGTTTCGGAGCGTTACCCGCCATAAGGCGATATGGATTTCCGTCTTCGTCTTTCCTGAACTGGGGAAGTCGATAGAAACTTAGGTGGACGAAGCCGCCATAGGGCGGTTGCGATGGCCGCTTGTCGTGACCCGGGGGTGCAAGTTGACGCCACGCTCATTCATGTTGCTCGGTCCGTTGGAGGTGCGTGCCGAGGGTACTAACCTGGCCCTTGGTGGCCCTCGAAGTGAGTCGATCCTCGCTGAAGTGATCTCAGCGACTTTCTGGTAGGTATTTGTACTCGAAGTGGGTCAGGTGTAGTGCGGCGGCGACGATGTCGCCGATTCGGCGTGGGCTGATGTTCGTATGGCGTAGCGTCTTCCAGCGTCCGATCAGGATGGCGAAGCCGCGTTCGCCTTGCCATCGCAGGCCGCGGAGCAGTCGGTTGTAGGCGCGGTTGTCGGGTGCGAGCCGGCTGCCGTCGGTGGGCTGCTTGATCGGGGTCTTGATGCCGTGGCCTGTGCTTTCGTAGCCGGAGTCGGCCAGAGCCGGCAGGTCGAGTTCGGCGGCGGACCAGTTCAGGGCGGCGGTGATCCCGAGGTCGCGGGCGCAGCTGGTGTTGTTTAGATGTCCGGGCATCGCTTCCGAGGTCCAGATCGACAGCCCGTCTGGGCGCATGATCGCTTGGATGTTCGCGCCGAAGTCGCGGTGTTTTCCGGAGTACCAGGCGTCGACTACCTCGCCCTTGACCGACAGGGTGGTCTCGGTGAGCCGGTCGCAGTCGAACAGTTTGCCGTCGAGGATCACGTGGGACCAGCCGTCGGCGGCGGCCCGACGCAGAGCGGTGTGCAGGTCGGCCGCCTGGGCGGCGAGCACCGTTATGCCCTCGTCGCGGTAGCGGTACGCCGTCGCCCGGGAGATACCGAAGCCGGCTGCCAGCAAGGTCATGTCCTCACCCTTGCGGAACCAGACGAGCACCATCAGGGCCTGGTAGAAGCAACTCAACGCCCGAGTGCCACGGCGAGTGCCGCAGGCCCGGCGCTGTGCGCACAGCAGCCGCGCGAGATGCTGCACGAGTTCCCTCGGGACGTCGACCATGGCACGATAGGCAAGCACGTGGAGCCCTCTCGAAGACGTGGATCTGCCGCAAGGACATGTCCATCGATGGCTCCACGCCTGTCTCCACTGCCGCCCGACTCGCCGTCTTCGCCCGTGTCGCGCCAATCAACCCATATGCGTTGCTGAGATCACCTCACTGGTCACGCTTTGGGGCAAAGACACATTGCTGTATTCCGGTATTGCCACGATCATGCTCGCGGCGCTCGTCACCGCATCGGTGCTACTTCTTGGCGGATCGACTCTTGGCAGAGAGGTCACCAGCTGCTTCATTCCGGGTAGCGGGCGCCGTTGAAGGTAACCCGCAGCGCGTACACCGACCGGCCGGCGGTGATGTAGAGCTGGTTGCGTTTCGGTCCACCGAAGGTGAGATTGGCGACCGGCTCGGGCAGGAGCAACTTCCCGATGAGGCTGCCATCGGGAGCGAAGCAGTGCACGCCGTCCCAGGCCGCCGCCCAGACTCGACCGGCGTCATCGATGCGCAGCCCGTCGAAGCGCCCATAGTCACACTCAGCAAAGATCTTGCCGCCGCTGAGGGTGTCGTCGGCGGCGACGTCGAAGACCCGAATATGGCTGGGTTCCTGTCGGGTATCGACGATGAACAGCTGTTGCTCGTCCGGCGAGAACGCCAGCCCGTTGGGGCGGAAGAAGTCGTCCGCGACCACCCGCAGGTCCCCGGTGCGGGGGTCGAGCCGAAACACATAGCACGAGCCACCGAACTCGGGCTCGGCCCTGTTGCCCTCGTAGTCACTGTTGATGCCGTAGATCGGGTCGGTGAACCAGATCGTGCCGTCGGACCGGACCACCACGTCGTTGGGGCTGTTGAGCCGCTTGCCGGTGTAGCGGTCTGCCAGCACAGTGATCGTTCCGTCGTGCTCGGTGCGGGTTACCCGCCGGTTTCCCTGCTCGCAGGTGATCAGCCGGCCTTGCCGGTCGATCGTGTTGCCGTTGGCGTAGCCCGAGGGCTGGCGGAACACCCCGACCGCGCCGGTGGTCTCGTCCCAGCGCAGCAGCCGATCGTTCGGGATGTCGCTCCACACCAGGTAGCGCCCGGCCGCGAAGTAGGCCGGGCCTTCCGACTTCCGCGCGTCGCCGTGCAGGACCTCAAGGACGAAGTCACCGTCGAGGTCCCGGAAACGCTCGTCCAGCAGTCGGAACTCAGCAGGGACTGTATCAGGCATATCGGCCTCCTAGACAGATGAAGTTCTACATCAAAGCCTGCCTTCCGAATCTGATAAGGTCAAGTTGTTCATCTTCCAGTCCCGATGGGTGTTCGATGCTTGACGATATTGACCGCGTCCTGGTGACCCGCCTGCAGCAGGACGCAACCCAGTCCTACGCGACCCTCGGCACGGCCGTTGACCTGTCCGCCGGTTCGGCGCACGAACGCGTACGTAAGCTGCGCGAACGGGGCGTGATCCGGCGTACCACCGTTGACGTCGATCCGGCCGCGGTCGGCCGGGCCGTGCTCGCCTACGTGATGCTCGGCGCCGACGAGTGGATGGGGGACGCGGCCACCCGGGACGCGCTCACGGCCATACCCGAGATCCAGGAGGCACACATCATCGCCGGCACGGCGAGCGTGCTGGTGAAGGTTCGCACCGCCACCACCGAGGACCTGCAAGCCCTCCTGAGACGCCTCTTCGCCATCGACGGAGTCACCAGCACCCAGACCATCGTCGTCCTGGAGTCGTTCTTCGAACGGCCGATCAGCGTTGACCCGGCTCGCTGAACACAGCCCCGACCTCCACCAAGGCAGCGGGCAGATCGATGTCCAGCACTATAGATCCGCCGCACCCCCGCCGCGACCGGAACGAACGGCGTTCACACCTGCTGTTCCGCATCCCGCTCGGCAGCGTCAATCGCACTGTCGGTCACCCAGAACAATCCGATGAGCAGGCTGAGCGTCAGCACACCCATGATCGCGAAGACCGCGCGCAGGCCGAGCCACTCCGCCAGCAGACCGCCAGTGAGCGCACCGAGGGGCATGCCGCCCCAGGCCAGCAGCCGGTAGCCGCTGTTGACCCGGCCGAGCAGCCGGTCGGGGGTGATCCGTTGACGAAGCGAGATTGTGATGACGTTCCAGGTGGCGACCAGAATCCCGCCCCCGAAATAGACGGCGCCCACCACGAACGGGTTGACGCTCAACGCCGGCACGCCGTCCAGCACGGCGGCGGCGACCATTGCCACGCCGAGTGCGGTGGAGCGACCCAGCCGTCGCTCAATCGCCCCCGCGGCCAACGACCCGAGCACAATGCCGACGGCCAGGGTCGCGAGCAGCAGGCCGTACCCCGGCTCCGTGAGCCCCATCGCCGAGTCAGGGCCGACCGCATAGAGCACCAGCACCGCGAGGACCGCGCTCATGGTGAAGTTGCTGACGCCCACCATCACCGCCATGGTGCGCAGCAGTTGGTGTCGCCAGAGAAACCGGAGGCCTTCCGCGATGTCCCTGCGCAAACTGGTCGACGTGTCCCGTGCGACCTGGAAGCGGCCACGGATGAGAAGCAACACCGCGGCCGCGACCACCCACAGCCCCGCCGGCCCCGCCACCGCCAACGCCACGCCGGTGGAGACCAGGAACCCCGCCAGGGGTGGGCCGACGAACTGGTTGGCCGTCAACTCGACCGCGTTCAGCCGTCCGTTGGCGCGCGGTAGCGCGTCCCGCGACACCACCTGCGGCAGGATCGACTGGGCCGAGGTGTCGTAGAGCGTCTCGGCGACGCCGGCGCCGAACGCCACCGCGTAGAGCAGCCAGATGGACGCCACGTCCAGGGCCACGGCCAGCGCCATCGCCCCGAACAACACCGCGCGCACCGTGTTGGCGGCCACCATCACCCGACGGCGGTCCAGCCGGTCGGCCAACGCCCCCGCCGGCAACGCGACCAGCAGCCACGGCAGACTGAACGCCATCGCCACCCCGGCCACCAGCACCGGCGAATCCGTGAAGCTGACCGCGACCAGCGGCAGCGCGAGCTTGACGATCCCGTCGGCGAGGTTCGACGCGGCGGACGCGGACCACAGCTGCCAGAACGGGGTGCCCAGCTTCTCGGCGGCCCGACGCGGAGCAGGCAGGTGGCGTTCCGGGCCAGGCGTCGTCCGTTCATCCGGGCGGGCGAGATCGTCAATCGTCACCCGGGGATGCTCTCAGAACGGGCACATCGTTCGCCGCCCCATTAAGCAGACTAACCAAGCCATCGAAGGACGGGTGAGTGCGCGGGCTCGGCGGAAGCACACCACAGCCAGCGACCCACCCCTTGGAGCCAGGGGTGGGTCGCTGATCCGCTGGTCATGGTGCTGGCGGCGGCGTTGATCCGCGGGCCCCGGTGGCGGCGGTGGCGGAGAGCGAACCGGCCTACTCGAAGGTCACCCGCAGTTGACGCAGCAGGCCACCGTAGTCCTCGTCGTCGTCCCCGATGAAGATCGGAAGTGAGCCGGCGACCAGTCCCACGCCTTCGACCTTGAGGCCCGAGCTTCGCGCCAGTTGCTGGGGCGGCTCGACCGGACGCAGCCGCGCGCCGATGCGTCCCCCCTCCCGGACCGTCGCCGCGCGGTACACCGCGCTGTCAAAGGGGCCGAGGTCACCCGGGTCGTACGCGGACGAGACGAAGATGTTGCCCCACCGGTCGATGTCCATGCCCGAGGCGGGTCGTCCGCCCGGTGGTTCGAGGGCCGTGAAGGGAACCGAGGTCCACCGCCGACCAAACCGGATCTCGCCGTCCTCGTACACCTTCAGGCGAGTCATGTTGATGAAGGTGGTGTCCCGGCCCTCCGCGCGCTCGGCGTAGACGAAGTAGTCCTCGCCGCGGATCGTCGCCACGGCCGTCGCCTCGACGTTCACCAGCGGTTCGGGCGTCTCGGGCCACGGCACCGCGCTCACGATCTCGACGTTGAGGTCCCGGTCCCAGCGGGCGAGATAGATCGTCGGGTCGGGGTCGTCGCCGTCGGCGTTGCTCTCCGCCAGCAGGGCCGCGTTCCGGCCGGGCAGCCGGGCGATGCTCTCGAGGTCATTCGGCACGCTGCGACCGGGAAACTCGACATCCAGCTCGTCAACGATGATTCCGTTCGGATCGACAGGCGTACGCACAATCGAGAGTCGCGGCAGGTCGCGCTCCGCATCGTTGTCCCGGGTGTCGTGGCAGACCAGGAAGACCTCCTGCATCACCCCGTCGTTCTCCTCGGTGGTGAGCCAGGCGATGCCACTGAACTCGCGGGGCGCCCGGATCTCGAGCCGCTCGGCCGAGGAAACGTCAACCGCGTCCCGGGCCGAAAGGCTGTCCGCCCCGTGGCGGAGCTGCGCCGAGCCCGGCGTGGCGGGCGCAAGCAGGCTCAGCCCGGTGGCGACCGGCAACAGCCCGCAGGCGATGAACCGACGGCGAATCATTCGTCCCCCTCCACCCGGCGGGCACGACCGCCGGGCCCGCTAGGGACAAAAGTAAAATTGTTCTCACCTTCCCCGCGGGAGTTCCTCCCCCGTTACCACCTTGGTGTCGGCTCACTGGCCCGCCGCGAGTTCCCGCAGGTCCGCCGCGCTCACCTCATGGGCGTCCGGGCCCGGATCCCCCCACTGGTCCCGCTTCGCGAGCAGCTGTGCGGCGAGTTCCCGCACCCCCGCCAGCGAGTGATGCTCCGCCCAACCACACTGGATAACGTTCGCGAGCGGCACCTCGTCGGCGTCCTCGATGGTGCGCAGCCCGGCCGCGATAACCTCCGCCAGCTCGTCGAAGCTCCACGGGCCAACCGTCCACACGTACAGGCCGGTCATGCAACCCATCGGCGCGACGTTCATGATCGTGGGGTGATGTTGGCGTACGTAGGTGCCGAGAAAGTGTTCGAGGGAGTGCATGACCGGGCCCGGCACCTGCGACACGTTCGGCTGCGCCACCCGGAAGTCCCAGAGCGCGACCGGCTGGCTCGTGCCGGGCACTGTCTGCTCGTTGACGATCCGCAGGTAGGGCGGCACCACGTAGCGATGATCCAAATCGTGTGACTGCGGCATGGCCAGGACTCCTGGGTCACTCTCGAAGGCGGACTCGCCCCCAGCCTAGGAAGAATTTGTGCTCAAACTGACCGTTTCCGATCAAGCCGATCGCCGCTCCCGACGACCTCTGAGATCAAACTGGCCATGTCGGTAGCACTACCGGCGGGAAGAGCCGGGCTGGCCTCCGCGCCGGTCAGCTCGGTTAGCTCAGTCAGCACCGGTGCCAGCTCGGCCGCGGTGGTGACATAGGTGGTGAGCCCAGCCTCGGCGAGCAGCTGCGCGTTGGCGCGACCATGCCCAGAAATCGGCCGGTAGGTGACGGTGGGGAGCCCGCCGGCCAGCGACTGCTGGCAGGTGAGACCACCGGCGTTCTCCACCACCACATCAACGGCCCGCATCAGGGTCGGCATGTCCTCGACCCAACCCAGGACGTGTCCAGGGAAAGTACTCAGGCGCTGGCGGAGCCGGGCGTTACGCCCACACGCCACAACAGGGGTGACGCAGCCGGTGCCGAGCACATCCCGCGCGGTACGGGCCACATCCCCCGCACCCCAGGAGCCAGCGACGATCAACGCCAGCCGCTCCTGCTCGGGCAGGCCGAAACGGGCCCGAGCCGTACGCGGGCAGGCCTTTGCCGAGGACGCGAACTCGGCGGAGATCAGCGGATTGACCACCCGAACATCAGTTGCCCCACGCGCCGTCGCCTGCCGCTGCGTCCCGTCGTGGATGACGCAGTAGGTGTCGACACCCGGCGCGATCCAGATCGGGTGGACGACGAAGTCAGTGACGTAGCTGAGCACCGGCACGGTGAGCTGCCCCGCCCCGCGCATCGGGCCGAGCAGTTGGTTGGCGAACGGGTGCGTCGTCACCACCAGGCAGGTGTCCGCCGATATCCGCGACAGCATCCGCGGTACGGCCGCCCGCAGCGCGGCCCGGAACCCCCGGACCATCAACGACGACCGGTCCGTGAACCGGAAGAGCGCGTCGTAGCTCCAGGGAAACCGCTGGAGCATGGTGCGATAGCCGTCCCGAACGAGACGGTGCAGCGGCCGGGGCAGGGCGGTGAAGAAGTTGAGCTGCTCCACGACGACCCCGTCGCCAGCGAGCCGGGCGGCGAGCTCGGCCGCGGCGGCGTCGTGGCCCGCGCCGATGTCGGCGGAGACGACCAGGATCCGCAGCCGGTCCGGGCCGCCGCCGGTGTCGTCACGACCGGCACCAACCGGGGACGTACCGGCGCGCGGACTTCTCCCGCCCGGCCGTGGCTTCACCGGTTGCGGTTACCCACCCGGTACGTCGCCATGCCCCGGTCGTGCCCGGACCGGCATGCGCCACGCCCCGGGCTCCCGGCAACCTCAGTCTCCCCGTGTTCGCCGAGCGTCCCGATTGTCAGCTCCCGCTCCCGGGCCCAGCGCATGAGGCGAGGCAGGACCGCCAAGGCCCCTCGCCAGGCACCCGGGCTGGACGCATGATCCGAATCGTGCAGCAACAGCGTGCCGCCACCGTCGAGGTCCTTCACGATGGTTTCCCAGATCGACGCCGGAGACCGGGTCAGGTCCCAGTCGCGTCCCCAGGCAGTCCAGAGGCGGGGAGTCAGGCCCAGCCGCCGGCAAGCCAGCAGCGCCGACATCGTCAGCACCCCGTACGGCGGCCGGTACCACAACGGGGCGGCTCCGGTGACCGCCGCGACGGCATCCCGAGCGCGGGCGATATCAGCGTAGGTCGCGGCACGCGATCGGCACAGCAGGTTCCGGTGCTCCCATCCGTGCACCGCGAGCTCATGCCCGGCCGCCGCCATGTCCCGACCGAGTCCCGGATCGCGATCGAGCAGCGTGCCGAGCAGAAAGAACGTCGCCCGTACGTCGGCACGCTCCAGCGCCCGCAGAAAGCGGGCGGTGGAGGCGCGGCGTGGACCGTCGTCGAAGGTCAACGCGATCCGGGTGGCCGCACCCACCCCCGCCAGCCGGGGCCAGCACCGGCGCCGCAGCGCACCGCTGGCGGTGACCACCGGCAGCGCGTGCACCACCGCCCCGCCCGCGGCGACGGCGGCCGTCCCCGCCAGCCAACGCCGAAGTTCGGGCCCCCCGACCCGGACGCCACCTGCCACGGCGTTCCGTTACCCACTTCGGACTTCGCTACCCGCTTGGACGGCCTTCCGATGGCCTTCGTAGGCGGGCCAGCCAGTCGTCGGCCCAGTCGAGATGCGGACAACCGTTGTTCACGCACCGGGGGCAGGTCCGTCCTCCCCAGTGGCTACGGATGATCATTTCGATTCCGCGGAACACCAGGTCTGGGTCCAGGTCTGCCGGCTCGAAGGCGTTGGTTGTGGGGTGTTCGGGTTCCGCCTGCCAGCACCAGTCGACAAACCTCTGCCTGAGGTCCGGTCTGGTGCCGTTGAGTCGGGATAGCTGATCAGATGCTTCGGCCAGGAGCTTGCCCTGGTGGGCCAGCAGCGCTGACCTCCTGCCGCGATACTCGGCCAGCAACGCGAGCCGCGCGGGCTGGCAGGGCCAGTCGGCGCCGCAGGCCCGGCACCGCCACAGCGGGCGCATGGGGTCGTGTGCCTTTCTCACCACCGCCGGCTCCCGCGCGTGTCGTGGTCACGTAGGCAGCGCTTGAGGTCACCACACCGGGGGCACCAACTACCCGAACGGCATTTGGTCACCAGGCCCAGGATCACCCCAACGGCGAGCCCAACGACTATGGCAGTAGCAACGACAACCATCGACGTCCCCTCAGCCTCGCCTGTCGGCGCTCTGGACGGGCTGGTGCGCGGTCACCAGCGACCTCCGTTGGCTCGCCACTGCTGGGCCGGGGTGAGCCAGCCGACGCGGCCTACCTGAGGGTTGGCGACGGTGGGCTGAACCATCCACGCCGGCAGATTG
>NZ_AXVR01000058.1 GCF_000484695.1 Salinispora cortesiana
ACCTCCCGGGCCACCCGGGTCACCTCATCGGCGAACGACGACAACTGATCCACCATCGTGTTGACAGTGTTCTTCAGCTCCAAAATCTCGCCCTGCGCATCAACCGTGATCTTCTGCCCCAGATCACCCGTCGCGACCGCCGTCGACACCTGCGAGATGTTGCGGACCTGTGCGGTCAGGTTCGACCCCATGGTGTTCACCGAGTCGATCAGGTCCTTCCAGGTGCCGGCGGCGCCCCGGACCTCGGCCTGACCACCCAGCTTCCCCTCGGTACCCACCTCCTGGGCCACCCGGGTCACCTCATCGGCGTACGACGACAGCTGATCCACCACGGTGTTCACCGTGCGCCCGATCCGCAGGTACTCCCCGCGCAGCGGTCGGTCGTCCAGCTCCAGCGCCACGTGCTGGGAGAGATCACCCTTGGCGACCGCCGCGATCACCCGAGCGATCTCGATGGTCGGGCGCCCGAGGTCCTCGATGAGCGAATTGACCGCCTGCTGCCCCTCCGCCCAGGAACCGTCCAGGTCCTCGTCGTCGAGGCGTTCGGCGAGCCGCCCGTCCCGGCCCACGATCCGGCTGATCCGGCGCAGATTGTGGTACTGCCGTTCCTGGAGCGACACCACCTCGTTGAAGGCATCCGCCAACTCGCCCGCCCGGCCCGACCGGTGCGGCAGCCGAACCTTGAGATCGCCGTGGCGAACGCGCCGAAGTGCCTCGGTCAGCTCGATGAGGACCGCATCGGGGTCCGGCGCGGACGGCTCCGCCGCCGGCTGCTTCGCCGTGGTCATCATTCCTCGCTCACGTCGGGGGCGGCCTGCTGCCGGCAGGCCGGACCTCTCACTATTGTGCCCACCACCGACTACGCGCCAGACCGACGCGACGTGAGCTGGCACCGGCTCGGGGGCCGACCGATGTCGGCTCTCCGCTGGGTCCGGTTGGCACCCACCACGGCAGCGGTGGAGGATACGGGGGTGTCAGCGGAGAGGGGGCCCGCGCCGACCGGAGGCCGGGACGAGCACGTCCGGCGAGTCCGGCTCCCCGCCGACCCCCGGACACCCGCCGCAGCGCGCGCACTCGTCCGGTCGCTGCTCGCCGAGGCGGACCTGGCGGAGCTGACCAACGAGGCGCTTCTGCTCACCACCGAACTCTCCACCAACGCGGTGGAGCACGCCCGCACCGAACTGGACCTTGAGGTGGTCGCCGACCGACGGGGGCTCACCGTCACCGTCTCCGACTTCGCTCGCGGGCCGGTCGAGGAGCTGAGCGTCGGCGTTCGCAACGAGAGCAGCGACATCGCCGACATCGCCGAACGGGGCCGGGGCCTGCTCCTGGTTGACCACTTCGCCAGCCGCTGGGGCACCACGTACCTGCCCGCCGGTAAGGGGGTCTGGTTCCGGCTCGACCGGCCCGACGCTCTCGATCGCCCCGGCCGGTCACCGGTCACCGCGGTGCCAGCCACGGCGGTGACCGGTGACCAGGCCGCCAGCGAGGACAGCTTCCCACCGAGCGCCGCGGCGATGAGTGAGCTGATGCAGACGGCGCCCGACCCGTACGCGGAGGACTCCCTGCCGGACTTCGCGACCAGCCTGTTGACCCGGGTGGCCGACATGGTCGGCGCGGCCGGCGGACTGGTCCGGCTGGACCGGGGCGACGGGCAGGGCCCGCAGCTACTGGCCCGCTACGGCCGGCAGCCCCGGGCCGACAATGACCTGGTACGGGTGCCGCTGACCGTGCACCGGCCGTACGTCGGCGAGTTGGAGCTGGACGCGGCACCATCCGCGTACGCCCAACCGCTGGCGGTGTTGATGGCCGAGCGCCTTTCGCTGCACCTGGAGAACGACCGGCTGCGCCGGGCCGACCTGCGCCGGCAGGCCTGGCTGACCTTCCTCGCTGAGGCGAGTGAGCTGCTCGCCCAGTCCCTTGATGTCGAGCTGACCATGGCGCTCATCCCGCAGCTCGTGGTGCCCCGCCTGGGGCAGTGGTGCGCGGTGCACACCAGCAATGAGTGGGGGCGGCTGCGACTGGCGGCGGCCAGCCACGCGGACGAGTCGATGCTGCCCCAACTACACGCCGTGCTGGCGGAGACCGGGCCGGACTCGGTCCAGTCCCGACTGCGGGAGGCCTCCCGCAACGGCACTCAGCTCCCGCTCGGCGCGCCGACCGAGGGCTTCGCCGTCCCGCTGATCGCCCGTGGCCAGCGGCTCGGCACCCTCGCTGTTGGCCGGCACCAGCGGCACCGGCACGACCCGGACGAAGTCGCCGTACTGGAGGATGTGGCCCGGCGCGCGGCGCTGGCGATCGAGAACGCGCGCATCCACGCCGAGCGCCGTCGGGTCGCCCAGGCGCTCCAGCAGTCGCTGCTGCCGCCCGTGCTGCCGGTGGTGGAGGGGATCGGCTTCGCCGCCGAGTACGTCCCGGCCGGGGACGACGCGGACGTCGGCGGCGACTTCTACGACGTGCTGCCGCTGCCGGACGGGCGGTGGCTGGTGGTGATCGGTGACGTCTCCGGCAAGGGAGTGCAGGCGGCCGCCCTCACCGGCCTGGTCCGGGATGTCATCCGGACCCTGATCGGGGACGGCAAGCCACTGTCGGAGACGCTGATCCGACTGAACGGGACGCTGGTCGAGCGGGGCGGCGGGCGATACTGCACGCTGGCCCTGGCCACGGTTGGACCGGGTGCGGGTAACCAACTGGAGGTCTGCCTGCACCTCGCCGGGCACGACCGGCCGGTGCTGCTGCCGGCCGTCGGTGCGGCCCGGTTCGTCGGCACCGGCGGCACCGCGCTCGGGTTACTCGGCTCGATCTCCTCGCCGGCCACCGAGCTCACCCTGGACCCCGGCGAGGCATTGATCTTCTACACCGACGGGGTCACCGAGCGGCGGCGCGGGCGGGAGCTTTTCGGGGCGAACCGGCTCCGGGAGGCGACGGCGCCGCTCGCCGGTTACTCGGCGGATGTGGTGGCCGCGCGGCTGCGCTCGACCGCGCTCGGGTTCTCCACCGAGACGCCCCGGGACGACATCGCGGTTCTGGTCCTGCGCAACGACGCCGGCTAGCCGCGGCCGCGCGAGCAGGAGGGTGGCTGGGCCGCCCGGCCGGTAACGTAACGCCGTGACCACCGAGACCCCAGCGCCCGTCGCCAAGCGGATGCCGACCGAGCGAACCCACCACGGCGATACCGTCATTGACGAGTACGCCTGGCTCGCTGGCAAGGACGATCCCGCCACGATCGCCTACCTCACCACCGAGAACGTCTACACCGAGGCCCGGACGGCCCACCTCGCGGACCTGCGCGAGCAGCTGTTCGAGGAGATCCGCCGACGGACCCAGGAGACCGACCTGTCGGTGCCCACCCGCAAGGGCGGCCACTGGTACTACACCCGCACGGTCGAGAGGCAGCAGTACGGGGTGCAGTGCCGCCGCGTCGTCCACGACGGCGAAACCGACCCGCCGGTCAGCCGCGACGGCGCCCCCCTGGCCGGCGAGGAGGTGCTACTCGACGGCAACCTGCTCGCCGCGGGGCACGACTTCTTCGCGCTCGGGGCCTTCGACGTCAGCCCGGACGGGCGTTGGCTGGCGTACTCGACCGACTTCTCCGGCGACGAGCGGTTCACGCTCCGGGTGAAGGACCTCAACACCGGGGAGCTCCTGCCCGACGAGGTGCCCGGCACGTTCTACGGAACGGCCTGGTCCGCCGACGCCTCGGTGCTCTTCTACGTCACCGTTGACGACGCGTGGCGGCCGAACCGGGTCTGGCGGCACACGCTGGGCACCTCGGCCAGCGAGGACGTGGTGGTCTACCAGGAGGACGACGAGCGGTTCTGGGTCGGTGTCGAGCTGACCCGCTCGGAGAAGTTCCTTCTCATCGACATTCACAGCAAGGTGACCAGCGAGGTCCTGGCCATCCCCGCCGGCAACCCGACCGGCGTCCCGGTCCCGGTGGCCCCCCGCCGTCAGGGCGTGGAGTACACGGTCGAGCACCACGGGCACCGGTTCCTGATCCTGCACAACGACGGCGCCGAGGACTTCGCCCTCGCGTACACCTCGGCCGACGCCCCGGGCGACTGGGTGCCGCTCATCGAACACTCCCCCGGCACCCGCCTGGAGGCGGTCGACGCCTTCGAAAACCATCTGGTGATCACGTTGCGCGCCAACGGGCTGACCGGGCTGCGGGTGTTGCCGATCGGGGGTGGCGACCCACACGACATCGACTTCCCCGAACCGCTGTACGCCGTCGGCCTGGACAGCAACCCGGAGTACCGCACGAGTCAGCTCCGACTCCGCTACACCTCACTGGTCACCCCGGACTCGGTGTACGACTACGACCTGGTCACCCGCCGGATGACGCAACGCCGGCAGCGCCCGGTGCTGCCCGGGCCGGACGGCCGCCCGTACGACCCCACCGGCTACGAGCAGCACCGGGACTGGGCGATCGCCGACGACGGCACCCGGGTGCCGATCTCGTTGATCTGTCGGGCCGGCACCCCGCGTGACGGCTCCGCGCCGTGCGTCATCTACGGCTACGGCTCCTACGAGGCGAGCATGGACCCCTGGTTCTCGGTCGCCCGGCTCTCCCTGCTGGACCGGGGTGTCGTCTTCGCCGTGGCACACATCCGCGGCGGCGGCGAGCTGGGCCGGCGCTGGTATGACCAGGGCAAGCTACTGGCCAAGAAGAACACCTTCACCGACTTCGTGGCCTGTGCCCGGCATCTGGTCAAGGCGGGCTGGACCGCGACCGACCGGCTGGTCGCCCGGGGTGCCTCCGCCGGCGGGCTGCTGATGGGCGCGGTGACCAACCTCGCCCCGGACGCGTTCACCGGGATCGTCGCGCAGGTTCCCTTCGTTGACGCACTGACCTCGATCCTCGACCCGTCGCTGCCGCTGACCGTCACCGAGTGGGAGGAGTGGGGCAACCCGCTGGACGACCCCGAGGTGTACGCGTACATGAAGTCGTACACGCCGTACGAGAACGTGCGGGCCGTGGACTATCCAGCGATCCTCGCGGTGACCAGCCTCAACGACACTCGCGTGCTCTACCACGAGCCGGCGAAGTGGATCGCGCGCCTGCGGGCCACCGCGCCGCGGGGCGACTACCTGCTCAAGACCGAGATGGGCGCCGGGCACGGCGGGCCGAGCGGTCGGTACGACGCCTGGCGGGAGGAGGCCTTCATCAACGCCTGGCTGCTCGACCAGCTCGGCCGCGCCTGAGGCCGGTCCCCGGGCCGTCGGCTGCGGACGGCGGCCCGGCTCCCTTCGCGGTGCCGGGCCGCGAAGGAGCTAGTCGGCGAGCGCAGCGGCCAGCACGGCCGGATCCACGTTGCCACCGGTCACCACGGCAGCCGTACGACCGGCGGGTAGCTCGGCACAGCGGAACAGCCGGGCGGCGACCGCCACCGCGGCGCTCGGCTCCACGACGAGCCGCGCGTCGCGGACCAGCCGGCTCAGCGCCGCCCGAATCTCGTCCTCCGTGACGGTCACGATCCCGTCCAGCCGCGCCAGCAGGTGCGCGAGGGTCAGCTCGGACGGCGGCAGGCGCAGCCCGTCGGCGCAGGTCCGGTAGGTGCGCTCCTCGCCCCACGACACCACCGACCCGGCCGCCAGCGAGTCCCGGGCGTCGGCGGCCAACTCCGGTTCCACGCCGATGACCGCCGCCGCCGGCCGCAGCGCCCGGACCGCGGTCGCGACGCCGGAGGACAGCCCGCCCCCGCCGACCGGCACCAGCACCACATCGACCTCGGGTAGGTCCGCCACGATCTCCAGGCCGATCGTTCCCTGGCCAGCGATGATCCGCCGGTCGTCGAAGGGGGGCACCAGCACCGCGCCGGTCTCCGTCGCGATCTGCTGCGCCGCCGGTGCACGGCGCGGCGGCGGCACCGTCACCACCTCGACGCCGTACGCCCGGATCCGATCGACCTTGGCCGCCGGCGCCCCCTCGGGTACGACGACCCGGCACGGCACACCGGCGGCGGTAGCCGCGTGCGCCAGCGCCAGGCCGTGGTTGCCCGAGGAGTGGGTGACCATGCCAGCCGACCGCTGCTCCGCCGTGAGCCGGGCCACCGCGTGGGTCGCGCCGCGCAGCTTGAAGGAGCCGACCGGCTGCAGGCTCTCCGCCTTGAGCCACAGCTCCGCATCCCATGGGGCCCGCATCAGCGGGGTACGTAGAACCTGGCCGGTGATATCGGCGGACGCATTCCGGATGTCGTCGACAGACACGAGCTCCATCACCTGATCCTGCCCGGTGCGGATCCCGCCTAGACTTCCGGGGCGTGAGCAGCGAACGTCCGGTCGCCAGCGGTGGATACGATCCGGCGACGGGCGACCGACCCCGGCCCGGCCTTCGGGCAATCGCCCGGGACCGGCGGGTCTGGGTGATCCTCGGTGTGGTCGCCGCCGTGCTGGTCTGCTGCTGCGCCTCGGCCGCCGGCACCCTGTTCGCCCTCGCTGCCGGCCTCTTCACCGCCGGGTGAGCACGAGCTCGGCGAGGGCCGGCAATCAACCTCCTGATCTGCGTAACACCCCCTGGTGGGATACCGTTTTGCTGGTAGCAGGAGGTCCGGCGGATGTCGTTGACGGTGCACACCCAACAGCGCGGCGAGGTCGCCGTCGTATCGGTCGTCGGCGAGCTGGATCTGGCGACCGCGCCACGGTTGCAGGAGCACATCACCGACCTGTTGGACCGGGGCCGCAGCCGGCTGGTCTTCGACCTGGCGCAGGTCTCGTTCTGCGACTCGACCGGGCTGGCCACCTTCATCCACGCGAAGAACAGCTGCGACGAGGCGGGCGGATGCGTACGGCTGGCCGCCCCGCAGCGCGATGTGCTGCGCATCCTCGAAGTCTGCGGGCTCGTCGAGGTGCTGCGGACGTACCCGACGGTCGAGCAGGCCGTCAACCCCGCCGCGGCGTCATCGTGACGCCCCGCGTCGCCCGCTCCGACTACGACCTGGCGAAGCTGCGCCCGGGCGCTACCCCTCGTCCTCGATGTAACGCGGACGGGCGATGACCAGACCCGCGCCGGTCTGCACCGCAAGCGCCAAGATCAGAAAGCCGACCGGCACGGCCCACCCACCGGTGGCCCCGTAGAGGATGCCGACGAGCAGCGGCCCCAGCGCCGCGATGAGGTAGCCGATGCTCTGCGCGAACGCCGACAGCGCCACCGTTCCCTCCGCCGTACGCGCCCGCAGCCCGATGGTCGTGAGGACCAACGAGAAGGCACCCTGCCCGACGGCCAGCAGGGCCACCCAGAGCAGCGCGCCGCGGTACGGGGCCAGGGCCAGCCCCAGGTAGGCCAGCGTTGACGCACCGGTCAACGACAGCACCAGCGGTCGCAGCGTCCGCAGCCGACCGGCCAGCGTCGGCATCAGGAGTGCGACCGGCACGCCCAGCGCGGTGACCCCGGCGAGCAGGAGACCCGCCGTCGCCGGGCGGAACCCGGCGTCCCGGTACAGCTGTGCCAGCCAGCCCATGATCGCGTACCCGCTGAGGGACTGGGCGCCGAAGTAGACGGCCATGGCCCAACCAAGCCGGGTGCGCGCCGGGCGCACCCGAACACCGGTGGCGGCCTCGGTCGAGGTCGAGCGCCGCGCAATCGAGCGGGCCCGGCGGGCCAACGGCACCCATGGAAGTACGGCCACCGCGGCCAGCCCGGCCCAGATCCCGAGCCCGGTCCGCCAGGAGCCGAAGGCCTGCGCGGTCGGCACCGCCGCGGCGGCGGCCACCGTCATGCCCACGGTCATGGCCGTCGTGTACGCCCCGGTGGCCAGTCCGGTGCGGTGCGGGAAGTACTGCTTGACCAGCAGGGGTAGGAGGATGTTCGCCACCGCGACCCCGGCCAGCGCCAGCGCGCTGGTGAGGACAAAGACCAGTGCGGAGTCGGTGGCTACCCGGAGCACCTGGCCAGCGGCGAGCACCGCCATCGCCACCACCAGCACCCGAGCCGGCGCGACCCGACGGACCAGCCACGGAGTGATCGCCCCGAGCCCGGCGAACGCGATCGTCGGCAGCGTGGTTACCACGCCGGCCATGGTTCCGGAGAGTCCGAGCCCGGCACGGACCTCGTCCAGCAGCGCGCCGAGGCTGGTCACCGCAACCCGCAGGTTCGCACCGACCAGAATTATCCCGACCAGTACGAGCGCGGCTCGGCGCGCCACCTGGCGCTCTCCGACCAGGGCCGTGGCCGTGCCGTCCGGGGAGCCCTTCGTGGCCACGGCGCTCGGAGCACCCTCCGTGGTCACGCCATCCGGGACGCCCAGTCCCTCCAGGGCCACGGCGCTCGGAGCACCCTCCGTGGTCACGCCGCCCGGAGCGCCCTCAGTGGTCACGCCGCCCGGAGCGCCCGCCCCCGCTGGGACCGCGCCCCGCGGGCGAGGGCGGCCGGCCACCTCCGGAAAGTTGATCTCTCGGGACGGGCGCGGCCTCATCCTGGTGGACGTTGCGGAGGGTGGCGGGGTCATGCCCCCGAACCTACAATCATGGGATGAATTTTCGGCAGGGGATGTAACCAGTGCCACCCGAGGTCGAAGCCACCGCCGTCCCACCGCGGGGCCAGCGGGTCCAGGAGACGATCGCCCAGCTCCGCGACCGGATCCTCGGCGGTGAGTGGCCGGTGGGCAGCCGAATCCCGACCGAGCCACAACTCGTCGCGGCCCTCGGCGTGGGACGCAACACTGTCCGGGAGGCGGTCCGCGCCCTGGCGCACGCGGGAGTGCTGGAGATCCGGCAGGGCTCCGGCACGTACGTGGTGTCGGTTGATGAACTGGCCCCGGTGGTGGCCCGTCGACTCACCGACGACCGGATGACCGAGGTGGTCGAGGTGCGGCGCGCCCTCGAGGTGGAGGCCGCCCGACTCGCCGCACTGCGGCACACCGCCGAGGATCTGGCGGCGCTCGCCGGCGCGCTCGCCACCCGGGAGGCCGCGTGGCACGCCGGACGGGTCGACGAGTTCGTGGCGGCCGACGCCACGCTGCACACCATCGTTGTCGCGGCGGCACACAACGGCATGCTCGCCGAGTTACACGCCTCCATCGACGCCGCGATGCGCAGCACGGTCGCCGCGACTTTAGGTGAGACCCTGGCACCGGAGCGCTACGTGGACCACTCCCGACTGATCGACGCCATCCGGTCCGGCGATCCGGAGTGGGCGGCGATCGAGGCAGGTGCCTACCTGACGCCACCGCCGCCGACCTAGGCCATCCCGAAGCACACCGACACCCGTGGAAATCTCACAGCCGCCGACACCATTCGTACACCTGTTCGATAAAGTCCTTGACATGGAGCAGCGAAAGCACTGGTGGAACGGGAAATGGGGGCGCCTGGCCCGACGCGACGTCTTCCTCCGCGTCAACGCCGACCGGTGGCACGTCGAACAGCGCGCCGGCGGCTCGGAGGGGGTCTCCCAGTTCTACGAGTACAGCAGCGTCGAGGAGGCCGAAGAGACGGTCCGGGCGCTACTCCACGGCACCGACACGTGGCGCGAGCTCTCCCCCCGCCCTCCGGGCGGCTGGGGCGGTGTTTAGCGCACAGAACCGCCGGGAACGGCGCCAACATGAACGAGCAACGTGTCCTCTCTCGGGTCACCACCGGGATGCGGGTGGTTGACGTCGCCGGTAGTGAGATCGGCATCGTGGACCTGGTCCAGCGAGACGACCCGAACGCGGTGACCGTGCAGGCACCGACCACCGACCCGGGCAGCAGCCTGAACGAGTTGATCGAGGCCACCGCGGTGGAGGAGCCGGACGTCCCGGCCGACCTGGCGGCCCGGTTGCGCCACTCGGGCTACCTGAAGGTCTCCACCGACCGGGTCCGCACCGGGGCGGTCTACGTGCCCGCCGACCAGATCGCAGCCGTCACCGACGCGGTCCGCCTGGAGGTGCCGCTGGCGGAGTTGCCCGTCGAGGAGTGAACCATCCGACCGAGACTTTCCCAATCCCGCACACCTGTGTAGAGACGAACGGAGGGTGTTCTTGGCAAGCTTGGTCCATGACGTTGATCCTCCGTTCGGCCATCCGCAACGACATCGGCCTTGTCCGGAACAACAACGAGGACTCCGCCCTGGCCGGTGAGCGCCTCCTCGCAGTCGCGGACGGCATGGGCGGACTGCCCGCCGGGGAGGTGGCGAGCGAGATCGTCATCCGAATCCTGGACGAACTGACTCCACCAACCACCCCCGCTGCGGCCGCCGACGCGCTCCGCGCCGTGGTCAGCGCCGCCAACCAGCGCATCCACGCCGCGATCGCCGCGGATCCCGCCCGGGAAGGCATGGGGACGACGCTGACCGCCACCCTGCTCGCCGACGACACGCTGGTGCTGGCCCAGGTCGGAGACTCCCGCTGCTACCTGTTGCGCGACGGGGAGCTGACCCTGGTCACCCGGGACGACACGTTCGTCCAGGCGCTGGTAGACCAGGGGGCGATCACCCCCGAACAGGCCCGGCACCACCCCCAGCGGTCGCTGGTGACCCGAGCGGTGCAGGGAGCCGGCGCCCCGCCCGCGATCGGGACGCTGACCGTGACCTCCGGCGACCGGCTGCTGCTGTGCAGCGACGGGCTCTCCGACTACGTCGAGCACGAGGCGATCGCCGCCGCCCTGACCCAGTACGGTGACCGGCAGCTCTGCGGAGAGCAGTTGGTCAAGCTCGCCCACCAGGCCGGTGCACCGGACAACGTCACCGTCGTGGTTTCCGACGTGACCACAGCCTGAGCGGTCACCGCCGGTACCGGCCACCCGACGGGACACCGGGTGGCCGGCACACCGAGCTACCTCCTCCCCCTGGTGAAGATGTCTGTCAGGGCGGTCAGAAGAGCGACGAGGATAAATGCCGAGATGATCAACAACGTGGTCCGGAAAGCCAACAACCAGTTACCACCGGTACGGTCCAACGTTGCGAACAGTGCGGTGCTGACGCCGACCGTTCCGGCCGAGATTCCAAGCCGGTGCCCGGTCTGCAACATCCCGGCAGCGCTGCCGGCCCGCGTGTTGGATACCTGTGACATGGTCACGGCCTGGTTCGGAATGTTGGTCAGTCCGCTGCCCATGCCGCTGAGGACAAAGCCCGCGCCGAGGCCGGCGAGCAGCAATGGCAGGGCCGCCGAGTGCGGGCTGTCGAAGGTCGGCAGGAGAACGTCACCAACCATGACCGCCGCCAGTCCGACCAGGGACGTCAGCAGTCCGACGGCTACTATTCGGCGACCTGCTCGCCAGGCCAGCCGGCCCCCGACGACCGCCCCGGCCGCCGTCCCCCCGGCAATCGGCACCATCACCAGACCGGTCGTGAGCGGGCTGTGGCCCACCCCGTCCTGCAGATACAGCGCGAAAACGTAGTACAGCGCGTCATAGGCGCCGAACAACACCGCAATGATCGCGCCCAGGCCGTACGACCGGACCCGCAGCAGGCTCAGGTCAACCAGCGGTGACCCCCGTTTCGCCTGCCGCTGCTCCCAGAGCACGAAGCCGGCGAGAACGACCACGCCGACCGGTGCCAGCACCCACAGCACCGGGATCCATGCCACCTCCCCCTCCACCATCGGAATCCAGAGCAGCACCATCCCGACGACGAACAAGACGACGCCAACCGGATCCGTCCGTCGCCACCAGAAGCGATCCGGGGGTGTCGACGCGGGTATCAGGAGAAGCCCCAGGGCAGCTGCCAGGAAGGCGATCGAGGCGCTCGCGGCGAAAGCCAACCGCCAGCCGTTCTCCGGGTTGACATCCACCAACAGCCCGCCCAGGACCGGTCCGGACCCGAGGGCGACGGCGAACGCCACCCCGAGTAGACCGTACGGGCGGCCCCGCTCCTCCTTGGTGAACAACTGCTGGAAGAGCCCAAGGATCTGGGGGCTGGCCACCCCGAGCGCACCGCCCAGCACCAACACGGAGAGCACCAGCCAGACCGGCGTCTGGGCGAGGGCGGCGGACGTGGCCGCCACCCCACCGAGCACCAGGGTGGACACGAAGACGACCCGCCGTCGCCACACGTCACCGAGCCGACCGCCGGGCACCAACATCAGGGCGTACGCCAGCGCGTAGCCGGCAACCATCCACTGCTGGCCGTCCTCGCCGAGGCCGATCGTCGAGGTGATCTGCGGCACCGCGATGGCCAACATCGCGGTGGTGGCCGTCGCGAGGAATACGACCACCTGACAGACCGCGGCCACCAGCCACCGTCGGGCTCGTCCGGGCGCCCCCGCGCCCGGCGTCGGCCCGGAACGAGGCTCGCGGGCCGTCAACGCGACATCCCGGCACACTCGCGACTGGTCACGCGCCCCCCTTGCCCACCCCGCGGCGTTCCCGCTCATCTGGGCGACTCCCGGGAATTGATCCAGCTATCGCCGGATCAACTCCCGGGAGCGCGGCTCCGCCTCGTCAGTGCGGCCGGATGCTCTGCTCGTACTGGAAAAACTCATGCGGGTCGTACTTGGTCTTGACCTCACGCAGCCGGGCGTAGTTGTCGCCGTAGTACGCGGTGGCCCAGTCACCGATACTGCTGTCCGGGACGTTGACGTAGGAGCCGTTGACGTAGGGCAGCAGCGCCTGACGGAACTGCTCCGTCCACGCCAGGACCGTCTTCTGCTCCTCGTCGTTCTCCCAGTTCCCACTCCACTCCATGTAGTACTTCGGGCTCCGGTGGAAGAACGCGGTGGCGTCGGTCGGGATCCGTTTCATCGCACCACCCCAGTTCAAACACCAGATCTCGCCGCCGAGGCCGGGAAGTTCGGCCAGAAACCGCATGACCGTGTCGATCCCCCGCTTCGGCAGTAGCTCATAAACCCAGGACGAGGGGATGTGCGTCTTCCGCGGCGGGTCCGTGGTTCCCGCGAGCTGGTTCCAGGCGTCCAGGTAAGACGTGGTCTCCATGGTGACCTGCGGGTCACCGATGTCGAGCAGCGGCCGAAGTATCTTTCGCAGCTGGCGCTCCGAACCACGGTAGATACCATTGCTGAAGATATGGCCGTCCGTTCGGGTCTTCGCATTGAAAACCGACCCGAGTCCATCATCCGCAAAGGGCGCGATCTCCTGCCAGGTCCGGAGAAGCTCCCCGACGTATCGCCAGTCATCCCAGGTGATCTGGTACACCACGACATCCGACACCGGATGGATGCGGTATGTGTACTTGGTCGCGATGCCAAAGTTGCCGCCACCACCCCCGCGCGAGGCCCACAGCAGATCGGCGTACTGCGTCTCGTCGGCGTGGACGAGCCGGGCGCCCCGCTCCCCGTCGGGAATGACGATATCGAGACACGTCAGGCTGTCGCTGGTCACCCCAAGACTCCGACTGAGCTGGCCGATCCCGCCGCCCAACGTGACCCCGGCCACGCCGACGCCGACCTCCGCTCCGGTGGGAATGGCGAAACCCCGCTCCCCCAACGCCTCGACAACCTGGTCCTGGGTTGCTCCGGTCTGCACTGTCGCCTGGTGCGCGTGCGTGTCCAGCTCGATCTCCTGCATTTCACTGACGTCGATAATGACGCCGCCATCCACCGCCGACCACCCCTCCAGGGCATGCCGACCACCTCGAGCACGGAAGGCCACATCGTGTCGACGACACCAGGTGATCGCATTGATCACGTCCTGGGCGTCCTGACAGAAAACGATGACCAGCGGGTACGGGTTGAACTGCCGGTTCCACCCGAGTCGCGCGGCGTCGTAGTCGGCATCGTCGGGGAACACCAACCGCCCGGTCAGTTTTCCCGGGTCCGGGTGCGGACTTCGCCCCGCCGTCGAATCGCTTAGGGCAGCACTGTCACCATAGGCCACCAGGGCAGCGGGCGAGATGACGGCAGCGCCGGCGACGCCCGCACCTACCGCCAGAACACGTAGGACATTTCGTCGAGTGGCTTCCATTTTCCTTCTCCTTCAGTACCGAAACAACTATCTGAAATGACCCGGCCCGCGAATACGACTATTCATGGCAACAATTCCGACCCGCCTTGGCCGACCTGACACCGCCGGCCGCACCACACACACGCCTCAATCGATTTGGGCAGCATGATGCCGCCAAACACACACACGTCACTCGAGGTGCGTTTCAGTACTGCAACACCGGCTCGTCTGTTTTGACCGTATCAGTCCGGTCTGCTACCCGAAGGCGCTTGGCGGGATCGCTAATAGCTGCTGCGTGGTACACCCGGGGCTGCTGGGAATTCAGTTACCTAATGGGAAACCGCAGGCCAACAGAGCGCCCAGGATGAACACCGTCGTATCCAGCGTCAGCGGCGGTTCCGCCGGCGCACCGCGGCCCACGTGACGCCGACGACCAGCGCCAGCGATGTCACGAGACACAGCAGAAGGGTGATATGCCACGGCCTGATCGCACCCATGGCACGGCATGCTACCCAGAGCGGGCAAGTCTCGCCGACCCCCGAGGAGGCGCTTCGGGTTCACCACCACGGACCCGCGCCTCGATCCCGAGCGGCTCGCAGGACATCGGCAGTTTCGACGAGGTATGAAGGTGCACAGGCGACAATCCGCACACCGGAAGGACCTGGCTCGATGACCCTGGAACGACCGATCGCCCCGGACCCGTACGAACTACTGCCGACGGTGCCATCGTTCACACTCACCAGTGACGACGTACGCAACGGCGAGCCGATGGACGCGACGTACGCCAATCCGAGCGTCGGCGGCGACGACCTCTCCCCGCACCTGGCCTGGTCGGGCTTTCCCACCGAGACCAAGGCCTTCGTGGTGACCTGCTTCGACCCGGACGCACCGACCGGCAGTGGCTTCTGGCACTGGGTGCTGGTCAACCTGCCGACGAGCGTGACGGAGCTGCCGCGGGGCGCGGGCAGCGACGGCCTGGGCGGCGCCTTCACGGTCCGCAATGACTACAGTCAGCAGGGTTACGGGGGTGCCGCCCCGCCACCCGGTGATCACCCGCACCGATACCTCTTCGCGGTGCACGCGCTGGACGTGGAGCGCCTCGACGTCACCCCGGACGCCTCCCCGGCGTACGTGGGCTTCAATCTCGCCTTCCACACCCTGGCCCGCGCGGTGATTCGGCCGACCTACCAGGTCACGCAGTAGCCGTCCCCGCGTTTCCACGATCCGCGTCCGGCCTGGTGGCGCCCGCTGGCGATGGGGGCGACCAGCGCCGGATCACGGGAAGGCGGGTGGCCGTCGGGTCAGGAGGGCGTACGGGCCACCGCGAAGACGGACTGGCCGAACGGGGGGCGGGCCAGCTGCTCGGCAGCCTTGGTCACCGGGAGCACCAAGGTGTCGTACACCTTGACCATCGGGCCCTCCTTCGGCATCAGCCGGAAGACCTTGGTCGCCATGAAGTAGCCGATCAGTCCGAGCGCATTCGCGTAGTGGATCTTTTCCACGGTCAGCCCGGCTTCGGTCATCGCGGCGGCCAGGGTCTTCGTCGTGTACCGCCGGACGTGGCCGGTGGCGATGTCGGCGGGGCTCATCGCGAACTCGAACGCCGGCACGATGATGATCACCGGGCTGCCCGGCCGGACCAGGTCGCGCATGCCACGCAGGGCCCCGACGTGGTCCTCAATGTGTTCCAGGACGTTGTACGAGACGACGGCGCTGTAGTCGCCGCCGTCCGTGTGCGGCAGCAGCATCTCACGCACCTCGATGCCGGGCTGCTCGGCGGCGAGTCGTTCCTTCAGGGCGACCAGTCGCTCCGGGTCGGCCTCCGTGGCGGTGAAGCGGGGGACTCGTTCGGCCCACTCCAGTGCGTAGTCACCGAGGCCGCTACCGACCTCGATCGGGTTCTCACCCAGGTACGGCAGGGCCAGCTCAACGAACCAACGGCGGTGGTTCACGGCAGTCGCGAGGCCTTCCAGCACCTCGGACTGGACACGCTGATTACCGGTTATTTCTGCCATTCGTCGATTCCTCACGGTGTGGCTTGGCTTGACCCCGCCCAGACCGACAGAGTGAACCATCCACCTAGAAGGTGGAACAAATCGGGGCATCGGGGTGACCGAAATACGATCGGAGTAGGTGCATGATCGGCAGCCAGGAGCCGGCACATGCTACCAATCGCCCAAAACCTGGCACAGTGTGGCCATCATCTGACTACGCTCTGAATTGGTATGACTACCGCCGATTCGAGTAGCGCAGCCGACGCCTCCGAGGAGGGAGCGCCGGCCCCCCGGTCTGACCAGCCCGGCCCGCGGTGGCGGCTCGACCTGTTGGCAGTACTGAGCTTCGTCCTGCTCGCGCTCTGGGTGACCATCCGGCTCTGGCTGGACCCAGACGACGGGCTCCGGGACAACCGCACCGACCAGTCCCAGTTCGAGTGGATGATGGCGCACGGTTCACGAGTGGTGACCGATTTCGCCTACCCGTTCACCTCGGACCGAATGAATGTGCCGGAGGCCGTCAATTTGATGGCCAATACGTCCGTACTATCCGTATCTATACCAATGACGCCGGTCACCCTCCTGGCCGGCCCCCGGATGTCCTTCCTGCTCTTCCTAACCCTGGGTATGGCGGCCACCGCGACATCGTGGTATTTCCTGCTCTCCCGGGTGGTGGTCCGCTCCCCCGGCCCGGCCTGGCTCGGCGCCACGTTCTGCGGGTTCGCGCCCGCGATGGTCTCGCACGCCAACGCCCACCCCAACATCGTCTCCCAGTTCGTCGTACCTCTGATCATCTGGCGCACCCTGCGCCTCGGCGAGCCGGGTCGCTGGCTCCGCAACGGGATCCTGCTCGCCCTGGTCATCGTCTGGCAGGCCTTCCTCAACCTGGAAATCCTGCTGATGACCGCGATCGGCCTCGGCGTGGTCGTGGTCGCGCTCGCTCTCCGCCGGCCCGACCTGCGCCAGCGGGCACGCCCCTTCCTCGCCGGGTTGGGTGTCGCCGCCGCGGTCGCGCTCCTCCTGCTGGCGTACCCGCTCTACGTGCAGTTCTTCGGCCCCGGCGCCTACCGAGGACTCTCCCCGCTCATCCGCGGCTACTCCACCGACCTCGCCTCGTACGTGGCGTACTCCCGGGAGTCGCTGGCCGGCGACGAACCCGGCGCGCGCGGGTTGGCGCAGAACCCCACCGAGGAGAACGCCTTCTTCGGCTGGCCCCTGCTGGTGCTCGTCGCCGCGCTCGTCTGGTGGCTGCGCCGCGATGTCGTCGTCCGGGCTCTGGCCCTGCTCGCGGTGATCTTCGCGGTGCTCTCGCTCGGCCGGGAAGTCCTGTTCAACGGCGAGCTCACCGGCATCCCGGCCCCCTGGGCCGCGCTGGAGAACCTGCCCATCCTGCACTCGGTGGTACCCACCCGGTGGGCGCTGGCCATCACCCCGCTGTTCGGGCTCCTGCTCGCCTACGGGGCGCAGCGCGCCCGGACCCTCGCCAACCACAATCCCGCCGCCCGGCCGCAGATCCGCTTCGCCACCGTCACCGTGCTGGCGATGGCGCTCCTGCCGCTCCTGCCGACCCCGCTGCCGGCGGTCCGGCTGGAGCCCACCCCCGCCTTCGTCACCTCCGGCGCCTGGCGACCATACGTAGCCGATGGACGCAGCATCGTCACCCTGCCGCTACCGGACACCCACTACGCCGACCCGCTGCGGTGGTCCGCCGAGACGGGCCTGGACATGCCGATCGCCCGTGGGTACTTCCTCGGCCCGGACACCCGTCCCGGTCGGCACCGAGTCGCCCTGTTCACCGCGCCAGCCCGCCCGACCAACGAATTCTTCGACGAGATCCGGCGCACCGGCACGGTGCCACCGATCAGCCAGCAGGAGCGGACGGACGCCGAGGAGGACCTGCGGTACTGGCGGGCCGGCGCAGTCATCCTCGGTCCGCACGAGCACGCCGACGCGCTACGCGAGGGCATGACCGAACTGATCGGGATAGCGCCGACCTACACCGAGGGCGTCTGGCTCTGGGACGTGCGAAGCCTCACCGCCTGACCGACGCCGCCCCGGCCGGGACCGACGGAGTGACCAGTGCCGACCCGTCCAGGACCAACGGAGCGACCAGTGCCTACCCGATCAAGACCAACGGAATGACCGGTACGGCCCGGTCAGGACCGGCGGAGCTGACCGGCCGGCCGATCAGGACCGGCGGAGGCAGCAGCCCGCGCACGTCGTCGGGCGAGGAAGGGTGAAGGCGAGGCAGCAGGTACACCGCTGCACCATCAGCTCACCGGCCGGATCCGGCACCAGCTCGACCAGGTCTCGCAGATCGAGCGCCGAAAGCAATGTGTCGATCGCGGCGACGGAGGAGCCCGGCAGGCCGTCGGCGGCACGCAGGATGGCATTGGCGATCCCGGCGGCCACCGAACCCAACAACGTTCGGGCGCCGATCCGCACTTCCGCCTGGATCGCCGCAATCATCGGGGCGAGGTGGGCGTCGAGCAACGTCGCCCGGAGAGCCGCGAGCAACTCCGCCTCGCCGGCCACCACCTGCACCTCGGGCCGGCCGGCCAGCGCCAGCGGATCACCGGGCAGGACCGCCACCGCGGTCGACCGGCGCAGGCCCAGGGTGAGCAGCGAACGATGATCCGCAAGGTGAATCAGGACATCGGCGGGAACGAGCAGGGGAACCCGCCGGGCCGAGGCCCAGCCCAGTACCGCCGGCAGCGCCGCCCAGTAGCAGTATGCCTTCCAGGCCAGCGCCGCACTGGCGTGCCGGGTGCCACCCCACTGGTCAGTGGCCGCGGCCAGGAGCTCGGGCAGTCGCGTCCCGTCCACCAAGCTGGTGGCGGGTGACCAACCAACCTCATCGGCGACCAACAGGCCGTGGGCCAGGCCGGGCACATCGTCGGTGCCGAAGAGCTGGCGAAGCGCCATGGTGACCGGAGCCAACGGGGCGATAGCTGCCGTGCCGGGCATAACTGTGGTCACCCGACGCTCCTCCCGTCTTCCGCCCCTCCGTTAAGCCAAGCCTAGCCTAACTTCTGCTGAAGCTCAGCCACTCCGGCCCAGCCGCACCTCGACCACTCCGGCCATCCGCACCTCGGCCACTCCGGCCCAACCGCGTCTCGGCGGCTTCGGCCCAGCCCGCGCCTCGGCGTACTACCCGCCCGCCAGCCCAGGGAAACAGCCGCCGCACTATCGACCCTCGTCGCTGGAGAGTCAAGACTCATGTCGACAAGGTGGCACTTCTATATCCGACCAATGACAGAACGTGAAACTGATAGTCCCGGCCCCAAGGAAGCTGATGACGACATCACCGCTCGATCGGGCGGCCGACACCTTCGCCGTCGAACTCGCCCGCTACCGGACCGAGCGAGGGCTGACCAAGAAGCAGCTGGCGACGCTGATGGGATTCGACCCGTCGTACGTGAGCCACGTGGAGGGACGCCGGCACCGGCCCACCGAAGACTTCGCCCGGCGGGCAGAGGCCGTGCTGGAGGCCAGCGGGGCGATCTGGCAACGCTTCTGTGAATACGACGAACTCCGGCACAACCGCAGCGACCGGACGGCGCACCGCGAGCCACCCACCCCCGGGCAGTGGCTGCCCCCCGGCACCGGCCTGATCGTCGAACGGGAACACGCCAGCCTCACCTACCAGGACGAGACGTACCACTGCGTCATCCGCCGGGAGCTGCACAACGCCGGCATTGAGCCGATCACCCGGTACCTCATCCGCGTCGCCGTTGACCGCTACCCGGGCGACCCCGGCCGCTCCAACCGACACCACCGGGCACACCCGCTCACCTTCGCCGAGTTGCAGCTTCGCGCCTACCGGCTGGACGGGCAGGAGCACGAGGCGATGCACTGGCGAACCAAGCACGACCGGGACGCCTTCAAGGAAATCTGGCTGCTCTTCGAGAACGCCGACCGGCGCTTCCCGCTCTACCCGGGCGACCGCGCCACCATCGAGTACGCCTACCACGTCGGGGCGGACAAGTGGGGCCCCTGGTTCCAGCGGGCCGTCCGGGTACCCACCCGGCACCTCGCCGTCCGGCTCGACCTGCCCGCCGCCCTCGACCCGCAGGTCTGGGGTGCCCAGACCTCGCTCTCCGCGGAGGAAGGCCCGCTGCGCACCCCGGTGGCCCGCCGGGAGGAAGGCGACCGAACAATCTTCGACTGGGCGGCAGACGAGCCACCGCTGAACGGCCGCTACCGGATGCAGTGGCGATTCCGGTCCCGACCCGAGGGGGAGCCGACACAGCCCGGCTGGCTGCGACCAAGCGACCGGATGCGGAGCGTCGGAATCCTCCAACACGAAGCCGGCCTACTCCGCCAGCCCACCCAGCCGTTCGACCTACCCAGCGAAGCAGAGGTCGCCCAGGAGACCGTGGAACGGCTCACCGCAGCCCTACTCCGCCTGGACGAGCTACACCCGTTCAGCAAGGGGGTCGGCGTCGCCGCTCCCCAGATCGGCATCGGCCGCGCCGCCGCCGTCGTCCGCCCCCCAGACCGCGGCGGCGAACCCGTCGTCCTGCTCAACCCGCGGGTGGTCGACGCCGCACCCGACACCGACGAACAGTACGAAGGGTGCCTCTCCTTCTTCGACCAGCGCGGCCTCGTGCCCCGCCCGCTGCGGATCGACGTCGAGCACACCCACCTCGACGGCAGTCGGGTCATCACCACCTACGAGTACGCCATGGCGCGCCTCGTGGCACACGAGATCGACCACCTCGAGGGACGCCTCTACGTGGACCGGATGGCCCCCGGCGTGCCCCTGGTGCCGGTCGAGGAGTACCGGCACACCGGACAGCCCTGGCGCTACTGACAGCGTTGGTACGGCCACGTCCGCCCGGGGGAAGGAGGGCCGGGCGGACGTGGCCGTTGTGGGCGGTGCCGGTCCGCCCGATGGGTAATGTCCGTTACAACTCACCGAAGGTGTCATACCGGGTGCGCTTCTGCGGCACCTCGTCGCCGGAGAGAACCCGCAGCGTGGCCCGGACCATCGGCGCCGACCCGGAGACGTAGCAGTCATGCGCCGTCCACGGGCCGTACCGGCCGACCACCTCGGAGATGTCGCCCAGCTCACCATCGAAGCCCTGGTCCGCGCTACACGCCGGGGTCACCGACAGCCACGGATGCCGGGCGACCAACTCCTGCAGCCCAGCCAAACCATAGAGATCAAGATGCGTGGGGGCGCCGTAGAAGACGTGCACCCAGCGGGTCCGGTTGTAACCCGCCAGCTCCTCGACCAGCGCCTTCACCGGAGCCAAGCCAACCCCGCCGGCCACGCAGAGAATGTCCCGGTCCGATGCCCGATCCAGGGTCATCGACCCCATCGGCGCCGCCAACCGCAACAGGTCACCCGGCTTCACCCGACGAACCAACGCGCCGGACAGCCACCCCGCACCCGGCGGTGTCCGAACGTGGAACTCCAGCACGTTGTCGTCGTTCGGCGCGTTCGCCACCGAATAGGTCCGCCACACCCGCGGGTGGTACCGGGGCGCCTCGATGCTGACGTACTGGCCCGCCTGCCACCGCAGCGGATGCTGGAGGGCGCGGACCGTCAACACCGCCGTGTCCGGCCCGTACCGAACGTGGGTCAGCACCTCGGCATGCCAGAACGGCGGGTTGTCGTCCGCCGCCGCCCCCGCGAGCATCTTGCCCGAGATGGCCGCGTACGCGTCCCGCCAGGCCTGGTCGAAGGTCAGATTCCAGCCGTCGCCGGCGGTGCTGCGCAAGGCGTCCAGCAGGGCGACGCCCATGGTCTCGTAGTGCGTCGCCTCGACGTGGTACTTGCGGTGGTCCCGGCCCAGCGAGCGGAGAAGCTCGTCGAAGCTCTCCGGGTCGTCCACCGTGTGGGCGGCGGTGATGATCGCCTCCAACAGCCGATCACCCTGACCCGCCATCTGCGCCGGAAAGAGTGAACGCAGCTCGGGGTCGAGCAGGAACAGCCGGGCGTAGAAGTGCTCGCTCAGCCGGTCCCGGTGCTCCTCAACCAGGGTCCAACTCTCCTTGAGTAGCCGCGCGACATCGTCCACGGGAGCGCGCTCCTTCTCCGTACGGAAATCGGGCAGCTACAGAATGGCCACGGAGCGTGCCGAACGGTCGCACACAATGTGCGACCGTTCATGAGGTCTCCTCGGTGCCACGATCAGGAGTCGGGTCAGGCACAGTGGTGCGGTGACCCTCGATCTGGACCGACCGTTGACTCGCCGGACGCTGAGCACCGAGACGTGGCTGGTCCTCGGCTTGTCGCTCGGCCAGTCCGCCGTCTACGCCCTGACCTCGATCGTCGCCAAACTCACCGCCGAGGGACCGCTGTCGGCACAGACCGCCGCCCTGAACACATCCCGGTCCGAGCGGCCCTACCTCGACCTCACGTACCAGCTGCTCGGGATCGGCTTCGCCCTGCTCCCGGTGCTGCTCGCCGTACACCTGCTGGCGCGCAACCCCGGCGATCCGGCCCGGACGCTCGGTCTGGACGCCCGCCAGCCCGGCCAAGACCTCGTCCGCGGCGCCGGCCTGGCCGCGCTGATCGGCCTGCCCGGCCTGGCCCTGTTCTGGGCGGCGGCGCAACTCGGGCTCAACGCGACGCTGGTGCCCGCCGCGCTGCCGGACATCTGGTGGGCAGGACCAGTGTTGATCTTTGCTGCCGTGCAGAACGCCGTGCTGGAAGAAGTGATCGTGGTCGGCTACCTCGTCACCCGACTGCGGCAGCTCCAGTGGCGACTTGGCGCGGTCGTCGCCACCAGCGCGCTACTCCGCGGCTCCTACCACCTCTACCAGGGGTTCGGCGCGTTCGTCGGAAACGCGGTCATGGGCGTCATCTTCAGCCTGTACTTCCTCCGAACCCGGCGGGTGATGCCACTGGTGGTGGCGCACACACTCCTGGACATCGTGGCCTTTGTCGGCTACACGGCGCTGCCGAAGGAGTGGTTCGACTGGCTCTGAGGTCCGCGGCGACCCCGACATCCGACCTGTCCGAGGGTAGTCGCTTTGCTCCCGGCGGCCAGGGCCCTGTATTCTCAATCCCCGGTGGCCTGCGTGGCCGCCAGGGAGACTTCGCCTAGTCTGGTCTATGGCGCCGCACTGCTAATGCGGTTGGGGTTTTAAAGCCCCTCCCGGGTTCGAATCCCGGAGTCTCCGCGCGAAAGTCGGTCGTGTAGGCTGACCAAGCACCAGCGCCCGTAGCTCAACGGATAGAGCATCTGACTACGGATCAGAAGGTTAGGGGTTCGAATCCCTTCGGGCGCGCCACGCGATCAAGGCCGTGACCAGCGGAAACGTTGGTTGCGGCCTTGACTCTTTCCCAGCATGTGCCGTGATCTTCCACCATGTGGGAGCTTGGTGCTCCGTTGGTGCTCCAAAGTTCGCGTGCCGTCTGAGGGGCGGTTCGTGCTCGTGCGTGCTGACCAGTGCGTGTGCGTGTCGCCTGGTCTGGGTCATGGTGGAGGTGTGCGTCGGCGGGTCGTCGGGTTCCGTCCACTGTGGCCGTTGGTGTGGATCTTCTTGGTGGCTGTCGCTGCGGGTGTGGTCGGTGGGCGTTGACCTGGGTTCACGGCTTGGCGGGTCGGGGGCTGCACCATAGGGTAGGAGTAGTGGCCAGTGGTGGCGGTGGTGTGGTGTGGGCATCTGATTTCCGCCCGGTTGTCCTGTCCCGGGCGCCTTGACACGGTGCGGTTGAAGACCGTGCGGGTTGGGTTTGGGCCGGCACGAGCCGGGCTCCCGGCTCGTCGCCGGGGTGTCCATCGGGTCTGGACCAGGTCGGTGCCGGCTACGCGATGAACCGCAGCGGCCGAGGTAGCAGCCGCCGGTGACCGGCACGGGAGGGTGTTGGTCGAGCGGCTTCGCCCACGAACCGTTCACGTTCGGTGCCTGCACCACGCGGTTCGGGACTGCCATCACCGGCGCACGCTCATGCCGAGATCAGTGCACCCGATCTCGGCTTGCCCGCTGGGGGTATTGCCGCGCGAGACGGCACGAAGCCTATTGGCCGGTAGCATCACGCCCGACTCCGGCGTCGTAGCGGAACTGGAGAACGTCCACGGCGTACGGTAACCGGATCGGCGGGTGGGCTTCTCGCATCGCAACGAGGCCGGCTATCGCTCCACGACCGATGGCCGTGTCGATGGTCTGCTGCTGGTCTGCTGACAGAGAGTTCCAGGTCGCTCTGGCGGTGCACGGAGAACAGAGGTCGCCGCCGCGTTGAAGCTGACTCGCCGCGCAACGCTCACCGCAGCCCGGGCAGAGGTAGTCGATCACCTGTATCAGTCTTCGCTCCGGGCTCCTGGCTGCCAACCGGATAACGTCTGGATCTGCCGCCGACCGCGCGCGGGGCACACAGGTAACGGGTGGACGTAGCTTGGTTCGGCAACACAGACTGAGCCGTGACCTCTCGGGACATTCCGCTGCCGCTGGGCGAGGTCGGTTGGCTGTTCCCCGCGCTGGCAGATCGGACGGAACACGACCGCGTTCGTCAGCTTCTACAGTCCGCCGACGAGACCCTCTTCCGGGTTGGGCAGCGGCTGGGTGCACGATCCGACGCCCAGCTCTGGGGCGTCACCCTGAACCGCTTCCGCTATCAGCGGCTCGGGCCTGAACCGGATTTCCCGGTCACGATACTGGCGGGCGAAGGGGGATCGAATCAGATCTGGGTCGATGTCCTGTGCGCCCCGGCGGGCAGCATGCCCTACCACCGCCCCGGGCCGCCATGGCAGGTGCACACCACGATCTCCCTCAGCTGTGACTCCGACTCCACCGGCTGCGGCGGCCACCAGGTCGACGCCCAGACCAGTCCGCCGGTCGAGACCCCGCTCGGTGCCGCCACCGAGGTGCACGCCGCAACCGAATGGCTGCTACAACGACTCGCCAACGAAACCGAGGACTCCCTCCGAAAACACGACCCGAACCGCGGTCACCCACCCGCACCCCGACGCCGCGACTGACACGAATCGCAGATCACCCCCGGCCTGCCGAAGGTGAGCCAGCGAATGCGGCGGCCCCGTAGGGCAAAGCCGGTACTCAAAGGGCGCGACGCCACTCACCCCGCCGTCCGGATCTGCCGCCGAGCGTGCAGGCGGCTCGCCATCGCGCATCACGCTCCGAACGCCGGGATCGCACTGCCCGGCCCTTTGGCCGGTACGCGCTCGGCCCGCAGAGGTGCGCTCAGACTCGATCGAGTTCGATCGTGAGATGTCCAGGTGCCCGTACGCCGGCCAGTGCCCATGCCCAGCCGGGAAGGCTGAGAGCCTCGGCGAAGAAGTCGTCGAGAGGCATGCCGAAGGACCATAGGACCCTGGACCCGAGTGCTTCGGTTTCGGCGCTGGGAGTCCAGTGGAGCGTGCAGCGCAGTTGCCAGATCACCTTCTAGGTCGTCGGCCTCGATGAGCTGCCGGGTGAGATCAGCACAGAACCCACGCACGCCGTCGACTTCAGAGGACGTCTGATTCACGTATTTTGTGTGTGTTGTGGTTGTAGTGGTTCTCGCCAGGTTGGGGTGGTTTCGGCGGTGAGGCGTTTGGCGAGGTTGTCGATCATGGCGAGGGTGATCATGCTGGCGGAGTTGTCGGGTCGTGCTTCATAGTCGCGGACGAGTCGGCGGTGGTGCATGAGCCAGCCGATGGTGCGTTCGACGACCCATCGCCGTTTGACCACGCTGAAGCCTTTGGCCTGGGGGTCTTTGGTGACGGTCTCGACGTCGACGCCGAGTGCGGCGCCGTGTTCG
>NZ_AXVR01000059.1 GCF_000484695.1 Salinispora cortesiana
GGGCCTGCCACGTTGACTTTGTAATGCTCCAGCCAACTTTCGGCCTCGGCGTCGGCGATGGAGCCCAGCTGGGCCAGACCCGCGCTGTGCACGAGACCGTCGATGGGCCGGTCTCCGGCGGCCAGGGCGGATCCGTGAGCGGCGATGCCCTCCACGTCCAGCAAATCGAGAACAAGGGTCTCGCATCCACCCAATCGCCCGGCCGCTGCGTCGAGACGCCCGCGGTGGCTACCCACCAAGACCAGGTGATGACCCTCCTCATGCAGCAGTTCCGCGACGGCTCCGCCGATGCCGCCAGTGGCCCCGGTAATCACATATCTGCTCATCAGGACGCCGTCAGCCGAAGAAGTGGACGCGGTCGATGCGGCCGGCCCGCACCCGGTATGCCACCAGCACACGGATAGGCTCATCGGCCAGCCCATGTGCCGTCTCATGGTCGATCACCCAGTCACCCTCCGCCATCCGGGCCGCAATCTCCGCGCGGCACCGTCCCTCGGAGAACTGATCGGCGTATGTGTCCCGGAGGGGTGTGTGGCCAGAACCTACCGCAGCGATGGTGAGACGGTGACCGAGGACCCCCCGGCGGGCGATGAGCTCCGGGCATTCAAAGCCGGAGCGCTGGGCGATCACCAACAGCGCGGGAACACCGGAGAGACAGGACGGCTGGGCTCTGGGTGGTGGCGGTACGCAACGGAGAGGCTACGCGAGGGTGTCGGTGTCAGCGGTCCCACCCGCGGTGGCGGCGGCCAGGTCGATCGCCTCGGCGCTGGGCCTGAAGGCCGACGACGCGACCGTCCTGCAGGAGTCGAACAGGCTCACGCTGCGCCTGCTGCCCTGTGATGTCTTGGCCCGAGTGGATCCGGCCGGGCACCAGGAGGCGCGGCTCGAGATCGAGATCGCTCAACGGCTCGCCGACGTCGGGAGCCCGGTGGCTGTTCCTGACCCTCGGGTGGAGCCACGCGTCTACGCGCACAATGGCTACGCGGCGGCGTTCTGGACCCACTACGAACCGGTGGCATCCGCGACGATCTCCCCGGCGGACTACGCGAGTGCGCTGCACCGGCTGCACGCCGGCATGCGTACGCTCGATGTCCCCACCCCGCACTGCACGGACCGCGTCCGACAGGCCGAAGAACTCGTGGCGAGCCGCCACCGCACGCCGATGCTCACCGACGCCGACCGGGAACTTCTCGGCAACGCGTTAAGTAGTCTGAGCCGGGCCGTAAGCGAGCACGGCGGCGCCGAGCAATTACTGCACGGCGAGCCACACTCGGGTAACGTGTTGGCGACCCAGGGCGGGGTGCTGTTTATTGATTTTGAGACGTGCTGCCGGGGGCCGGTCGAATTCGACCTGGCCCATGCGCCCGAAGAGGTCGGCGAGCACTATCCCGGTGTCGACAGAGGTTTGCTCCGCGAGTGCCGGATCCTGGTGCTGGCGATGATCACAGCATGGCGTTGGAATCGAGCGGATCGACTTCCCAATGGGCGTCAGCTCGGCGCGAATTGGCTCCGCCAGCTGCGCGCAGCGCTCGACAGTAGCGGCTGACCAGCCGAGGGTTCTGGCCTCATCGGTCATCCTCGCCTTCGCGTTCTAGATCGAACTTCCCACACCCATTCCGGGTATGGATGCTCCGTCCGTGCCTTCGCCGAAATTTGGGTCTTCCCCCGACATGCATCCATGACGCACACTCTGTCAACACGCCACGGGATGAGTACACAGCATTTGTGCACGTTGTTGGGACGTTCGAGAACATCCTTGAACGGAGGCAGGATGAACTATGCATTGCAGCGGGCCATGGTGGAGGCGGGGGAGACCGCGGAGAGCCTGGCTGCCCAGACCGGTGTCGACCCGAAAACTGCGGCGCGTTGGATTACGCCGGGACGGATTCCGCGGCCTCGTCGCCGCCTGCAGGTGGCCGCTATCCTCGGTCGGGAGGTCGAGGAGCTTTGGCCGGATGTCGTCAAACGTCGCGAGCCGGCGTGGTTTCGCCCATGGGTCGACATCGAGCATGAGGCGGTCGCACTGCGCTGGTTCGAGCACACCTGGATTCCCGGCCTGCTCCAGACCGAGGACTACGCCCGCGCGACCCTCGCCGGCGAGGCGCTGACCCCGGGCGAGGTCGACGAGCTCGTCGCCTCCCGGATTAATCGACAGGCCATCTTCCGCACGGAACGCCCTCCGCTGCTGACCGCCGTCATCTTCGAGGGGGTGCTCTATCAGTCGGCCTACGGCGACCGCCGGCTGATGTGCGAACAGCTTGAGTTTCTCGCCGAGCGCGCCACCGACGACACGGTGCAGGTCCACCTGGTGCCCAAGGACATCGGGATGTATCCGGGGCTCGGCGGCGGCTTCATCCTCGCCGAACTGCCCGAGGTCGAGCACGTCGCCCACGTCGACAGTCAGGCGCCCGCGCAGATCCTCCGACAGGCCGCCGACGTTGCTACCCTGAGCCGAAGGTGGGAGCGCATCAGGGGCGAATCCCTCCCCCGAGCTTCCTCCTTGGAGCTGATCAGAGAAGCGGCGGGATCATGGACTTGACCGGTGCGCGATGGCGCAAAAGCAGCAAGAGCGGCAACAACGGCGGGGCATGCGTTGAGGTCGCCGACAATCTCCCCGGCATCGTCGGCGTCCGGGACTCCAAGGACCCGGCCGGGCCGGCGCTGGTCTTCGGCCCGGCGGCATGGCGGGCCTTCGTCACCCAACTTCCCGACGGCAACTGACCGACCCGACGCCGACGCGCCCGCCCCGAGGGGCGGGCGCGTCGTCATGGGCTGCTCGGATGGCTATCCGGCGCAGCCGGGAACGTCGACACAGTTGTTGGGCCGGTTCTTGATCACCACGGTGCCGGTGGCCGTGTTCAGCTCGACCGTGCCACCGTCGTTGTAGATGCCCCCACCGTCGGTCAGAGCGATGTTCTTGACCACCTGCGTGTCGAAGAGACGGGCTGCGCCGAAGGCTGTGTTGAAGATACCGCCACCCAGACCGCCTGCCTGGTTGCCGATCACCTTCGTGTGCCGCAACACCAGCTCATTGACGGTACTGATGCCGCCGCCGTCGAGGGGAGCGGTGTTGTTTTTGATCAGGCTGTCCTCGACCACAACGATTGAGTTGGTTGAGTTCCCCGCGATGCCGCCACCGCGGCCTGTTGTGGCGGTATTTCCAACGAGGTTGACAGATTTGAGGATGAGTTGCGTGCCAGCAACGTTCACGACCGCGCCGCCACCATTTACGGCGGTGTTGTTTGTGATATCGGTGTATGTCACCACGCCTATTCCAGCGATGCTGAGGGCGCCGCCGCTGCCGATCTGAGCAGTATTGGCGGTAATAGTGCTGTGGTCGATCTGGACTGTGCCGTCGCTGAAGACGCCAGCTCCTCCAGAGGTAGCGGTGTTGGCGTTTACATAGGATTTGTTGATTTCGAGTGCACCGGAGCTTTCGACACCCCCGCCGACGATGCCAGCGCGGTTGTGACTGGCGGTGGAGTTTTTCATGCGGGTGGTGCCGTTGTTGGCGATGCCGCCGCCACGGGTGTTTGTGATGTTGCGGGTGATGGTGGTGTGATTGGTGGTGAGTGCTCCGCCGGCGTCGACGAAGATCCCCCCGCCGTCCTCGCTGGTCTGCCCGCCGGTGATGGTGAGTTTGTTGAGGGTGAGGTCGCCGCCGACGTTGACGGTGAGGATTCTGAATTCGTCGGCGGCGGCGGCGCGTTCGATGGTGGTGTGTTTGCCGCCGTTGAGGGTGATCGGGGTGGTGATGGCGGGTAGTCCGGCGCCGTCGATGTCGGCGGTGAGCAGATAGGTGCAGTCCTTGGCCAGATCGAGGGTGGCGCCGCCGCGGGCGTTGGCCAGGGTGATCGCCGCGATCAGCGCATCGGCGTCACACGGGACCGGCGTGCCCTTGCCCTTGGCTGTGCCCTTGCCCTTGCCGGGGCCCTTGCCGGTGCCTGGCCCGGGGCCCTTGCCGGTGCCTGGCCCGGGGCCCATGCCGGTGCCTGCGCCGGGGCCCATGCCCGTGCCTGGGCCGGGGCCCATGCCGGTGCCTGCCCCGGGGTCCGTGCCTTTGCCCTTGTGGTCCTTGCTGTCGTCGCGGTGGCTGCCGGCGGCGGCTCGGTCGGGCTGCCCGGGCCGGTCATCCGAGCTGGCGAGGAGGCGTCCGACGGAATCGGCGGCGGGGGTGGCGGCAACGCCGACGGTGGTGAGGGCCAGGCCGGTCACACCGGCCAGCCCGACGGCCCACCACCGGGTCCTCGCCCGGCGTCCACCGGGGCGGTCCGGTTCGTCTTCGTGGTGCTGATGGTTCATGCGGCTTCCCCCGTCACGGACGAGCAACCAGCCATCCGGGGCAGTTCGGGTGGTGGTCCTCGGCTACCAGGCGGGCGGTAGCACCCCTGAGCCAAACCGAAAGCTGCGCTAAAAAGACATGAATGCGAAGAATGTCCCCAAACGAGACAACAAGGTGATCGAGGGGGTGTCGCGCCTCTTTGCTTGGCACTGCCTGGATCGCCGCTGTGGCGACCGTCGGCGGCGGGGGCACGCACAGCGCGGGCATGACTCGACTCGGATGATCAGGGTTTCGACACGCTGGTGATCATCTGAGTCGGCCATGCCCGTCTTGCTGCCGGCAGCTCGGGGTGCTGCTCAGTCGAGTGCCGCGCCAGACGCGTTCACCTTTGTCGGGCCCGGGTCGAAGGGGTCACGGGTTGTGGGTCACCTCGAAGCCCGCACCGTAGACGTCAGCGGGGTCGGCGGAGTCTCGAGCGCGAAGGTCGGCGAGAATGTTGGCGGAGCTGGTGTATTGGTACCACGGAATCTGCAGGCCTTTTCCCTTGGTGATGCCAGCCCACGGCCCTTCGGCCTGGAATCCGTTCTCCTCGGACGGGTAGGCGCTGCCCGGCACATGCCAGATCGTCGGACCCCCCGAGTCGCCTGCCCGGTGCTGGGCCCAGGACCGGTGGATGCCATCCGTATTGTGAGTAATGCCGGCATACCAGACGCCAAGCTGGCCCGAGACGATAATTTCATTGCTGCTGAGCCACCCGGCACTGAGTAGCCGTTCGCTATCCAGGGCGGGACTCAATGCGTTCGGGCTGGCCGTGCCGCCCGGGACCTCCACTTCACCGGTCTGCTTCAGGTGCGGGCCCTGCGCGGAGGGTGTTACCTCCGGGACCAGTTCGATAATCATGTAGTCCCTGGTTAGGTGGCCCGTACCCGACCCCTCTGGGTCTTTGAAGTAGCGAATGTGGCCAATCGGGCCGAATTCCGGATCCTGCCGATGGTAGACAGGAGCGATGTTCTCGTGGATCTCGCGATCGGCGTAGTCCGGGTCGCTAATGCAGTGACCGGCCGAGATCGCGATCTTCCGGCCGTAGTCGTCGGTGCCCACTGCGCCGATCGTGCAGAAATTGTCGGGCGCGGTTGGGGTGAAGATGATCTGCATCGCGTTGTGGACGCGCTTTTCTGGTACCGCACTTGCAGCGCCAACGCCGAGGGTGCTGCCGAGCATCAGCCCCACGGAAACTGCACCCAGCCATCGAATTCGCATTCGCCGGCCAAATGGTATGGCTCTCATGTGAACCTCCTTGTGTCGAGTGCCATTCCACCGTACGACAAATGCTGTTTGTGGAAATTAATTGCGAGATTGCCGACGACTGGGTAGCCATCTATGCCCGCGCGATGTAAGGCGTGGATGAACGTGGACAGTGGTGCCTACCGCTTGCGGTAGTGTTGGTTGAGGTGCTCCTGAAGCCGAAAATGGCGGAACTGATAAACCGCACCGCTCTGCCGGAGTACGCCTCGGTGGTAGGCGTACTCCAAAAAGGCAACCGTGTTCCACGGCAGCCGGCCAGTCAGCGGTAGCCACACCCGGCACAGGATCACCCACTGCCCCCAGGCGGTGAAGCAGAACATGTACGACAGGGCGCTGCCCAAACCGCCGGCGGCACCGATGAGCAGTGCGTTGGGCAGGGTGTCAATCCGGGCATTTCGCGCTGCCCGGGGAGCGCGCCCGTCCGAAGGAAGGGCGGGCGTGCCCAGCCCGGGCCGGGCGGGTGGACGGGGCGCCGTCAGCGGCGTCCGGCAGAATCGTCCGGTGCCCGTCCACCAGATCACCGACCCCGACGACGACCGGATCGCCGACTACCGCGCCCTCACCGACGTGGAGCTGCGGACCCGCTGGGAGCCACCGCACGGCCTCTTCATCGCCGAGGGCGAGTTGGTGCTGCGGCGCGCGCTGCGCGCCGGCTACCCGGCGCGGTCCTACCTCGTGGACGCCAAGCGGGTGGAGCAGATCGCCGACCTGGACAACGGGGACGCCCCGGTCTACGCCGCCACCCCGGACGTGCTGCGCCAGGTGACCGGCTTCCACGTACACCGGGGGGTCCTGGCGTCGTTCCGGCGCCGGCCGCAGCCGACGGCGGCCGACGTGCTCGCCACCGCCCGCCGGGTGGTGATCCTCGAAGAGGTGAACAACCACACCAACCTCGGGTCGATCTTTCGGGCCGTCGCCGGGCTCGGCGTGGACGCGGTGCTGCTCTCCCCGACCTGCGCCGACCCCCTCTACCGTCGCAGCGTCCGAGTCAGCATGGGGGAGGTGTTCGCCGTGCCCTACGCGACGCTCGGCCCCTGGCCCGACACGCTCGCCGAGGTCCGCGCCGCCGGCTTCTCCGTGCTGGCCCTGACCCCCGCCCCCGACGCGGTGCCGATCCAGCAGCTCAAACCGGGCCAGCGGGCCCGGGCGGCGCTGCTGCTCGGCGCGGAGGGCTCGGGCCTGACCCGGGAGGCGATGGACGGCAGCGACGTCCGAGTGGTGATCCCGATGCGCCGCGGTGTCGACTCCCTCAACGTGGCCGCCGCCACCGCCGTGGCATGCTGGGAACTCGGCCGGGACGACCCGCTCTGACCACCGGTAACGGTCACCGGGCGCCGCGCTACGCACCCCCGTTCAACCCCAGCCGCCGCGGCTGGGTACGGGAGTTTAGTGACCAACGTCATGCGCGGTAGCGTGTCGCCCGTGTTCCCCACCATTCGGGAAGTGCTCGCGCTGGAACCGGTGCGCTCCGGCGCGCCCCGCGTCGTCGCCGGCGAAGCCGCGTTGGACCGACGGGTCCGCTGGGTGCACGTGGCCGAGGTGCCCGACATCGCCTCCCTGCTCGGCGGCTCGGAACTGGTCCTGACCACCGGGATCGGGCTCCCGGCCGACAACGCCGGGTTGCGGGCGTTCATCGCGGACCTGGCCGCTGTCGGCGTCGCCGGCCTCGTCGTCGAACTGGGCCGCCGCTACTTCGGCGGGGTGCCCCGGGCGATGATCGCCGCAGCTGCCCGGCACGGGCTGCCCCTGGTCGAGCTGCGCCGCGCCACCCCGTTTGTGCGGGTCACCGAGGCGGTGCACGCGCTGATCGTGGACGCCCAGCTGACCGAGCTACGCGCCACCGAGGAGATCCATCAACGCTTCACCGAGCTCTCGATGGAGGGCGCGGGACCGGGGGAGGTGGTCCGGCAGGCGGCTGAACTCTCCGGCTGCGCGGTGGTGCTGGAGAACCTGTCCCGGCAGGTGCTCGCGTACGACCCGGCGGGGGGCAGTGCCGCGCTGCTGCTCGACGGCTGGGAGCAGCTCTCCCGGCGGATCCTGCCGGCCGGCCGGACCGCGTACGACGTGGACAACGGCTGGCTGGTGACCATGGTCGGCGCCCGGGGGCAGGACTGGGGGCGGCTGCTGGTGCGGTGGCTCGGAGCCGGGGCGGCGACCCCCGGCGACCGGTCGGACACCCCGCCCACCCGACTGACGATCCTGGTGGAACGAGCGGCCTCCAGCCTCGCCCTGGGCCGGCTGATCCGGCGTGACGCCGAGGGCCTGGAACGGCAGCTGCACCGCACCCTGCTGGCGGCCCTGCTCGACCACTCCCGGCCGGTGGACGAGGTGGCTCTGCGGGCCCGCGCCCTCGGCGTGCCGTTGGAGGGGCGGCATCTGGTGGGGGTGGTGGTCCGGTATCGGGCCGACGAGCCGGCGCCGGCCACGTCAAACGAGGGTGGTCACGTCCCCGGGGGCGGCCCGCTGGCTGGCTCGGTCCGGCTGCGGGAACTCGCCGAGGCGGTCGGCCACGCCGTACACGAGGCACAGCTGACCGCGTTGACCAGCGCGCTCGACGACCAGACGGTCGGCGTGCTGCTCGCGTTGCCGGACCGCTCCGGCGAGGAGCGGGCCCTCACGGCCTTTGTCACGGCCCTGACCCGGGCCCGCCCGGAGGTCTTCCCCGGACACGTCAACGCCCAACGGGACGGCGGGCGGAGCACGGGCCGCACCGACCCGGCCGGCGCCGCCGTGATCGGCGCCGGCTCGGGCGTGGGCAGCCTGCGGGAGGCGCGTCGCTCCCTGGTCGAGGCGCGGCAGGTGGCCGAGGCGGCCCGCCGGGACCGGCGGAACCTGCCCATCTACCGGCTGCCGCACGTCGGGCTCGCCGGTCTGCTGCACCTGCTGCGCGACGAGCCGTCCCTACAGACCTTCGTCGAGCGGGAGCTGGGGGCCCTGCTCTCCTACGACGCGAAGCACCCCCGGGAACAGCTACTCGGCACCCTGCGCGCGTACCTGGATCAGGGGCGGAACAAGTCGGCCGGCGCTGTCGCGGCGCACCTGTCCCGCCCGGCGTTCTACGAACGCCTGGCCCGGATCGGTCGGATCCTCGACGTGGACCTCGACTCGGTTGACGCCTGCCTCGGTCTGCACGTGGCCCTGCTGGCGCTGGACGCGATCCGTCGGCCCGTGGCGGCCAACGTCACCCGGGCAGGTTCCGAACCGGTTCGGTGAGGGAGCCAAGCGCCTCGGCGTACCGGGTGGGGATGAAGCTGGGTCCCCCCGGCGTGAAGACGGCCGAGTTGGCCGCCGTCTTCCAGGCCGTCTCCGGGACCGCGTCGATCAGGGCGCGTACCACCGGCGCGTCGCGCCACCCCGGCTGCTCGGCGAGCAGGCCGAGCGCCACCACCGACTCCTCGACCTCGCCGACACACTCGAACGGCTTGTGCCCGTCCACGCCCAGCAGCTCCCGGTAGCCGGGTAGCTGCGCCGGGTCGGCCAGCAGGTCGCCGCCGAAGACCCCGGTGATCCGTTCGCGGGATATGAACGGCGCCAGGGCGAGGAAGACGAACCGGCACTTGGGGCAGTCCCGGCACCAGCGATCACTCGCACCGCGCAGCTTGAACGCGGCGTTGCAGCTGGTCACCACGTCGTCGTACCCGCCGATCTGGGCGAAGAGTCGGGCGATGTGCAGCTCCGAGAGCTGGCGCAGCAGGGAGAAGTACGGGTCGGTGAGACCGGCGTGCTCCGCCAACGCCCCGCGCAGCAGCCCCTCCGCCTCGATGCCCTTGGACCACTGATGGTTGATCTGGTGCCCCTCCCAGACCAGGTTCGGGTCCGACGCCGAGCGCTCGTTGGACATCACCACCGGGCCCAGCCCGTTCAGCACCGAGGTGGCCACCGCGATCAGCGAGTTGATCGCGGTAACCGGAATGTGGCCGTTCAACGCACCGGCGGCGTTCAGGTCGAACAGCACCGGGTCGATGCGCCGCCGCGCGGCCAGCGCCGGCAAACCCGAGGCGACGTTCACCGCCTCGATCACCCGGTTGGGGTTGACCGAGAACGGCAACGGGTCCAGCCCGTCCCGGCGCAGCGCCTCCAGGCTGACGATCGAGTCCTTGCCACCACCCACCGCCGACAGTGGTCGCCGGCCATCGGTGTCGTACCCGACCGCCGGGGCGAGCTCACCGGAGGGCACCTCGGGGCGCAGCCGCAGCACGTGCGGCAGCGCGTTGCGGTACGCGTACTCGCCGAGGCCCTTGGTGTAGACGGCGGTGACCAGCGCGACGGCGGCCGACCCCAGCGGAGCCGGCAGCACCAGCCGGTGCGGGGCGGCGGTCTTGTAGTAGCTGACCCCGGCGATCACGTGCAGTAGCTCCAGGACCCGCCCCAGGGTGGCTACCCGCTCATCCGAGGGGGGTGAGGCGGGCAGCGGGAGGGTGATCACCTCCGTGAAACGTTGCTCGCCATCCGGCCCGGTGAGGGCGTAGTCGAACAACGCCTCCCCGGTGGACAGGTCGAAGGAGTAGGACGGGAAGGTGAAGGCGTCCATCCGCCGCAGCTGCTCGTTGGGCACACGCCATACTAGGCCCTGGTTCGTCCGCCGTGCCCGAGTGCGCCCGGACCGCCCACCCGACGTCGTCGATATTTCGAGGAGAGCCCGTGCGCCTGTCTGACCTGCGCGGACGCAAAGTCGCGGTCTGGGGGACCGGCCGGGAAGGACGAGCAGCGGTGATCGCGATCGCCGCGCACGGCCCGGCGGACCTGGTCGCCGTGGACGACGGCGGCTCGACGGTCAGCCCGCCCTGGGACGGATTCCTGGCGAAGGCGGCACCGTTGGTCACCGGCGAGGCGGGGGCGCAACGGTTGGCCGCCGCCGACGTGGTGGTCCGCTCGCCGGGCGTGCCGAACACCCACCCGTGGCTGGCCGAGCTGCGGCGCCGCCAGGTGCCGGTCACCCAGGGCACGGCGCTCTGGATGGCCGACCACGCCGCCCGTACCGTCGGGGTCACCGGCAGCAAGGGCAAGAGCACCACCTCCAGCCTGATCAGCCACCTGCTCGCTGCGGTGGATCAGCCCAACGTCTTCGGGGGCAACATCGGGGTGCCGACGTTGGACCTGCCCGCAGCCGACCTCTACGTGCTGGAGCTCTCCAGCTACCAGTGCAGCGACCTGACCGACTCGCCCCGGGTCGCGGTGGTGACCGCGCTCTTCCCCGAGCACCTGGACGCCCACGGCGGCGAACGGGAGTACTACCGCGACAAGCTCAACCTGCTGGCCCACGGCCCGGAGACCGTCGTGGTCAACGGCGCCGACCCCCGGCTTGCCGCCGAACTCGGTGACCGGCCCGTCGTGCGAGCCGGCACCCCCGACACCACCCATGTGGCGGGCGGCCCGGACGGCACGCCCTGGTTCCACCTCGGTGACCAGCCGCTCTTCCCCCGGGCGGTGCTGCCGCTGGTCGGACGGCACAACGAGGGCAACCTCTGCGTGGCGCTGGCCGTGCTCGACGTGCTCGGCGTCGACGTGCTCGCCCGCCGGGACACCCTGGCGGTGGCAGTCGCCGGGTTCCAGGGGCTGGCCCACCGGCTCACCGAGATCGTTGACCCGTCCGGTCTCACCTTCGTCGACGACACCCTCGCCACCAGCCCGTACGCGGCAATGCACGCGATCGACGCGTACGACGGGCGGCCGCTCACCGTGATCGTCGGCGGCGCAGACCGGGGGCTGGACTACACGCCGCTGCGCGATCACCTCGCCGAGCGGGAGATCACCGTGATCGGCGTACCGGACAGCGGGGCGCGGATCGTCGCCGCGTTGGACGGGTTGCCGAAGGTCCGGTGCGAGGTCACCGGCGATCTGGTCGCGGCCGTTCGACTGGCCCGGCGGGTCACTCCGGCCGATGGAGTGGTGCTGCTGTCGCCGGCGGCACCGAGCTACGGGCAGTTCCGCAACTTCGAGCACCGCTCCGAGGTCTTCGCCCAGGCGGTCCGCGACACCGCCGGCTGAGCGGCGAGCTGCGGACCGGGTCGAAACGCCGAAGGGCTGCGCTGCTCACCCCGGTGGTGTGCTGGGTCGGTGGCCGGCGGTCCGTTGCCGTGGACCATCGTCCCGGCCACCCAGTTTCACGATTTCGCCGCGATGGTCGCAGGCTGGACTGAGCAGGACGGCGTCGCCACCATCGCGCCCCTGCTCGTGCAGCTGATCGCGCCCCGGGACGTCCTGACGTCCTCGCCGAGATCGCGGTGGGCCGGCCACGAGGCCGCTACGCCGACGTTGCCGGCCCGGAGCCGCAAGACCTCGTCGACCTGGCGCGACGCACCAACGAGGAGGTTTCCATGCCCGTCCCGGCGACCGGAGCGGCGGAGAAGCGGAAGCCCTCAGGGGGTGCTGGCCCAGGGCCAGCGGGCGGGATCTCCGGTGCCACCGGCGGCGGCGAATCCGGCGGCGATGGTGTCGCGGTCGGCGTTGGCGGCGAGCAGGGTGTGTAGCAGGATGCGTGCCTTGTAGCTGTCGAGGAAGCCCGCGCCGATCAGTCCTCGCTGCCGCAGGTCGCTCTCCGAGCCGGGGAAGGCGTAGGTGGCCTCCAGGACCGGCCCGGCGCCGATGCGGGAGGTGAGCACGACCGGGATCCTCGCCGTGAGAGCGGTGAGTTGGTTGATCAGGCGTTGGGGTACGTGGCCGACACCGAAGCCGGCCACGACCAGACCGTCCAGGTGTTCGGCGCCGGCGAGCAGGGTGCCGTCGTCGCCGACGGTGACGGTGTATAGCCCGACTCGGGGCGTCCGGCTGGCCGCCGTCAGCGGCACGGTCAGCCGGTGGGGTGGGTAGGTGAGCAGTCGAGCCACGCCCTCGACGACGTGGCCGAGCGGGCCGGTGTTCGGCGAGCGGAAGGTGCCGCCACTGGTGGAGTGCGTCTTGCGGACGTATCGGGCAGAATGGATCTCGTCGGCGAAGACCACCAGCGCGCCGAGTCCGCGGGCGGTGGGGCTGGCGGCGGTGTGGATCGCCGCGAGGACGTTGGCCGGCCCGTCGGCACCGGCCTGGGTCGGGTTGCGCATCGCCCCGGTCACCACGATGGGCGCGTCGCCGACGTGCAGCAGGTCGAGCAGATATGCAGTTTCTTCGATGGTGTCGGTGCCCTGAGCGACCACGACGCCGTCCACGTCGCCGGTCGCGGTGCGCTCGGCAATCAGTGCGGCGAGCGCGGTGAGGTCGTCGAGGTGCAGGGAGGCGCTCGGTAGTTGGCGGAAGGTCTGGACCTGGATGTCGATGCCGGTGTCGGCCCATCCGGGTACGGCGGCGATGAGGTCCTCGGCGGTCAGGGTCGGCACGACGCCGTCGGCGTCACCGGTCATGGCGATCGTGCCGCCGAGGGAGAGCATCAGCACCGATGCGCGCTGCTCGGTCACCGCACCTCCTCGTCCGGGCGTGTGCCTGTGGCAGCCTGCCACAGTTCTGAGGTGAAGCCGAGGCGGCTCGGCCGGTCCGTTTGACCTTGACATAGTGACAAGGTCTTGACTGTGTCTGGGAGGTGGTACCCAATGAACCCGGCTCAGAACACCCCGACTCACGGTGCGGTGGCTGCCCTGCGGGCCAAGACATCGTCCACCCGGCTACAGGGGGCCATGGCGGTCGGTATGCACCCCGACCCGAGCGTTGCCGCCGAGTTGGTGCAGCGGTGCGCGGTCGAGCCGGACTTCTTCGTGCGTGACATGCTCACCTGGGCGCTTACCCGCCTCCCGGAGGCGGTCACGCTGCCCCGGCTTGTCGCCGAGCTCACCTCTGAGCACGCCCAGGCTCGTAGTCAGGCCCTCCACACGCTATCCAAGATCAATAACAGGAGCGTGTACCCCTCGATCGTTGGGGCGCTGCTCCGCGACCCCGACGACGAGGTCGCGCGGACCGCCTGGCGGGCTGCTGTCGTGCTCGTCCCCAATGGGGAGGAGAAGGTGTTGGCCGCGGAACTGGTCACCCAGCTTGGCCGCGGCGACCGGGACGTGTGGCTGAGCCTCAGTCGGGCACTGGTCGGCCTCGGCGAGGCGGTCAAGCCGGCCCTTGCGGCCAGCATCACCGACGCGGACCCGACGACGCGGGAGCACGCCCACGCTACTCTGCTGCTCCTGGAAGACCCGGAAGCCGAGTACGACGCGCTCATCGAGGAGGCGGGACGGCTCGCCGCCCGCACGGCTGACCCGGTGGGTGAGGAAGAGGAACCGCCATGCTGATCGGCGACGTGGCCCGCCGCTCGGGAGTGAGCACCCGCATGCTCCGGCACTACGACGCACTGGGGCTGGTACGACCGACGGGTCGTACCTCGGGCGGCTACCGCGACTACTCGGACGAGGACGTACGACGGCTGTTCCAGGTGGAGAGCCTGCGGTCACTGGGGCTGTCGCTGCGCCAGATCACCCAGGCGCTCCAGGACCCCACCTGCACGCCGGCCGGCCTGGTGGGCGATCTGATCAGCTGGACCGAAGAGCGGCTGGACCGGGAACGTCAGCTGCTCGACCGGCTGCGTACGGTCGCCGCCTCGGCGCCCACCGGATGGCCGGACGTCCTGCGGATCACCGAACTCATTACCGGGCTCAACTCACCCAGCGCCGCCCTGCGTCAGCAGAGCGCCCTGGCTCCCGCCGAGGAGGTACGGGTGCCCGCTGAGCTGCTGGCCGGCGCGGTCCTTGCCGAAGCCGACCCGAATGTGGCCGGCGCGCTGCGGTGGGCGCTCGGACGGGCGGACGGCGAAGCCCTGGCAACCCTGACGTCCGGTGTCCACTCCACGAACGTGGACATCCGCCGCCGCGCGATCCAGGCGGTCGCCGAGTTGGCCGGTGACGAGGCGACCGCAGTGCTCGTGGACGCCCTCGACGACCCGGACCCGACGGTCCGCCGACACGCGGCCCTGGCGCTGGGTGCGCAGGGCGAGGTGGCGGCCGTGCCCGCCCTCGTCGACCTGGTGGCCGAGGGCGGGCACGACGTCGAGGCGGCCGAGCACCTGGGTGCCCTGTCGGATGACCCGGCCCGCGCTGAAAAGATCGTGGGTGCGCTCGCCGTTGAACTCGCCGCCCCCACCGCGGACTCCGCCGCCCGCAGCCGCCTCACCCAGGCCATCCTGGAGCTGCCTCGAACTGTTGCGCAGCCCGTCCTGCGACGGTTGTCCCGCGACGATGACCCGGTGGTGGCATGGACCGCCGCGGCCTATCTGGAAGACGAAGACGCCATGTCACGTTAAGGGATGGTGCTCGGCGCTTCTCGGCCGAAACGCGACGTCGGATTGCCGCCAGACTCCCTGCCCGCAGCATGTGAACATAACATTTGTTCACGAACACGACAGGGGAGATGAGCGAACATGAGTGCGGTACTTGGCGGCAAGGTGGCATTCGTGACCGGCGGCAGCCGGGGCATCGGCGAGGCCGTGGCGCTGAGGCTGGCAGCGGATGGCGCCGACGTCGCGTTGACCTACCGGGACAGTGCGGAGCGCGCGGCGGATGTCGTCGACCGGATCAAGGCGCTGGGGCGCCGGGCCTGGGCGGTCCAGGCTGACAGTGCAGACCCGACTGCTGTGCGCACGGCCGTGGATCAGGCCGTCGCGGAGTTCGGGCGGCTCGACATCGTGGTCAACAACGCGGGGATTCTGGTGCGCGGTCTGGTCGAAGACATGTCACTGGAGGACATCGACCGCGTGTTGAGCGTCAATGTTCGGGCACCCTTCGTGGCTTCCCAGGCGGCGGTACGGCACATGACCGAAGGCGGAAGGATCATCAATATCGGCAGTTGCCTGGCCGAGCGGGTGCCGCTCCCCGGTGTCTCGCTGTACTCGACGAGTAAGACCGCGTTGATCGGCCTGACCAGGTCGTTGGCCCGCGAGCTGGGTGCCAGGGGGATCACCGCCAACCTGGTCCATCCCGGGCCGACGGAGACCGACATGAACCCTGCCGACGCCGAGGGCGCCGATGTGCAGCAGAGCTTCACCGCACTCGGTCGGTTCGGCCAGTCGTCGGACGTCGCCGCGACCGTCGCCCACCTCGCGGGTGACGCTGGTCGCTATGTCACTGGTGCCGCCATCGCTGTGGACGGTGGCTTCGCCGCTTGACCCTGGCGGCGACTCCGCCGCTGGATCCACGCGGATCGACTCAGGCCGCTGTCCTCAGCGGCGTGTCCTGAGTCGATCCGCATGGCACCGCAGGCTATGCCCCGCCCCAGACACCGGTGGCCGCGGTGCTCGTGGCGTAGTCGGCGAAGTCGCGCGGCGGCCGGCCGAGGGCGCGCGCAACACCGTCGGCCACCTGGGCGTTTCGCCCGTCCAGCAGGGTCGTGAACAGGTGTGTCAGCAACTCGATCGCCTCAGCGGAGACGCCCACGGCGGCGAGGCCGTCCGCGTACTCCTCGGGGGAAACCCGCACGAAGTTGATGGTGCGACCCGTGACCGTGGAGATCTCGGCGATCGCCTCACCGAAGGTGAGTAGCCGGGGCCCGGTCAACTCGTAGAGCTGCCCGGCATGTTTGTCATCGGTCAGCGCCGCCGTGGCCACCTCGGCGAGGTCGTCGGCGTCCACGAACGGCTCGGGTACGGCCCCGACCGGGAGAACGACCTCACCGCCGCGGACCGGCTCCAGGAGGTAGTCCTCGCTGAAGTTCTGGTTGAACCAGCTCGACCGCAGGACCGTCCACTCCACCCCGGCGGACTGGACGTGTTCCTCGGCGGACCGGGCACTCTCCTCCCCGCGGCCGGAGAGCAGCACCAGTCGGGAGACTCCGGCCGTCACCGCGAGATCGGTGAACGCGGAGACCGTCTTCAGCGCGCCCGGCGCGGCGAGGTCCGGGTGGTAGGAGAGGTAGACGGCGTCCACGTCCCGCAGGGTCGGTGCCCAGGTTGCCGGGTCGGTCCAGTCGAAGGGCTGCTGGGCGGCGCGGGAATCAACCCGCACCGGTACGCCCTGATCCCGCAGGCGGGCCACGATGCGCCGGCCGGTCTTTCCGGTGCCGCCGAGGACCAGGGTGTGCTGTTGCTTTCGCTGATTTGCCATACGCCCAGTGAAGAGCAACAGCCCGAGACGGAACATAGCTGATCCGCGCGAACTTGTGTTCAATCGTCTACGTGGACGCAGTCGTAGGTCTCCTGGATGGACCCCGAGCCCAGGGGGCGTTCCTGTTGCGCTCGGTCCTGACCCTGCCATGGTCCATAGCGATCCGGGACGAGGCCCCCCTCACCCTGGTGGCCCTGGTCCGAGGTGACGCTTGGGTCGCGCCGGAGGAGGGTACGGCGGTCCGGCTCAACCCGGGAGACGTCGCGGTCGTCCGCGGCCCGGCCCCGTACCTGATCGCCGACGACCTCTCCACGGCCCCGCAGGCCGTCATCCATCCCGGCCAACGCTGCACCGGCCCGGATGGTCAGGCACTCTCCGGGATGAGCGAGTGGGGGGTGCGGACCTGGGGAAACAACGTGGACGGCCCGACGATGCTGCTGACCGGCACGTACCCGATGTGGGGTGAGGTCAGCCAACGGCTGCTGACCGCACTGCCGCCGCTGCTCGTCGTGCCCAGCGACTCCTGGGACTCTCCGTTGATCCCACTGCTGGCCGACGAGATCGTCAAGGACGACCCCGGTCAGGAAGCGGTCCTCGACCGGTTGCTTGACCTGCTGCTCATCGCGGTGCTGCGGGAGTGGTTCGCCCGTCCCGGGGCCGAGCCTCCCGGCTGGTACCAGGCGCATCGCGACCCCGTCGTCGGTCCCGCCCTGCGAATGCTGCACAACGATCCGGCCCGACCGTGGACCGTGGCGTCACTGGCCGCCGAAACCGGCGTCTCCCGGGCGGCGCTAGCCCGGCGGTTCACCGCACTGGTTGGTGAACCGCCCATGTCCTACCTGACCGGCTGGCGGTTGAGCCTCGCCGCCGACCTGCTTCGGGAGCCGGACGTCACCGTCGGCGCGGTCGCCCGCCGGGTGGGCTACGGTAGTTCCTTCGCGCTCAGCACTGCCTTCAAGCGCCGCCGTGGCGTGAGCCCCCGCGAACACCGCTCGGCCACTCTAAACTCCGCATATTTTGCTGGAAAGGACGCTGGCGGTAAGTGTGGAAAGTACGACGTCTACTCCGCACCACCGGAGAAGAGCGCGAGATGGGACGACTGAACCACGTTGCCAGGATCCTCGTTTTGGCCGGGGGTACCTTCGGGTCCGTCTATATGGTTTTAAACGAATTTAGGATATCCTGGCTTTCCGTTGCGCTGAGTGGAGTAGTCGTAATCGGTGGTGTTCTCGTTGTTGTCGATGGAGAACTGAAAAGGCGGCGGGAGCGATAGGAGCCTCCCACCAGGAGGGGAGCCTACCCCCGGGTTGACCAGGCAGGTAGGGGCCTCCATCATCGAGGGGACGGCTGTCGAAGATGACCGTCGGTTGGTTGTGCAGCGAGGAGTAGGCACCCGCCCGCGGCGTACCGGGTAGCGGGACCGACCGCGTCCAGCCGTGCGGAACGGCGGCGGAGTCGACGGAATAGCCGGATCATGAGTGTGCTCCCTCACCCTCGATGGTGGGTGAGGCGTTCGCCCTTTCGGCTGCAACCGCCCCTACCCGATCTGCCGTGCACGGCTGATTCGGACGGGGGCCGAACTAGCCGTGCCGCAACAGAAGGTAGGCGCGCTATTACGCTGTGGCTCTCACGGTGTGGGGGACTACCCCGTAGCGGGGTACTTCAGACCACACCCGCCAGCTCTGCGAGGCTGCGCAGTTCATTCCGATTAGTAGCAGTTCCCTGGCTAGCAGCTCCCGGACCGTCGCCCGCATCAACAGATTCAGCGAGGACTCCTCGGGGGACTCCAGGTGCGCGCGCTGCAGCATGTGGATCGCGGCGTAGTCATCGCGCTTGCTGGCGTACGCCCGTGCTAGGTGCGTGAAGTGGGAATGCCGACGCTCAATTGGCGGGGACCGACCAACGTCGACCCGTTCCGCGATCCGCGCGGCCTCCCCTGGTCGGGACAGTTCCAGCATTGCTGCGGCACGGTGAATGGCCGCGTTGGTCGGACCGAAAAAGATGAAGTGGTGCTCTGTCTCCCCGGTGCGGGCTGCGAGCGCGTCGGCCCGGTCAAGCACGTCAAGTGTCCGCCGTTCGTCTCGCAGCCGGGCGTACTGGATCGACAGCAGTAGGTGTAGCCCGCCTAGCGCAGCGAGGCGAGCTGGGTCGTCGTCGGCGCTGCGCTGCTGGTCGGCGATGGCCTGCCGGCACATGTCCACCGAATCCTCGGTATGCCCTCGATTGGAGAGCACCTGGCCCATGTTCCACGCAGCGGACGCCCGATAGGCGGGATCATCGGCCTCGTATGCGGCTGTCAGCGCCCGGTCAGCGGCAATTACCGCAAGATCCTGAGCGCCGACCCTCTTCGCAAACGCGCGGACGAGTAGGTACAGGTCGGCCGCGACTCGCTGTGCTTGCCTTCGTTCGTTGCCGTCGAGGCGGGCGACCGCGGCCCGGGATGCGTGTACCAGTCCCGGCAGGACCGGGCTGGTGTAGGTGTAGCGCTGCCGCGACTGGTGCCACGTCGTCCACGCCAGCCGGACTGCCGACTGTAGTTCAGCGAGGTTTGACAGTTGGTTGGCACCGGGCGCGTAGGCGGTCATTGCCGCCCGCAGCGGCGGCACCGATTCGTGTTCGGCCGGGTCATCGGGCATTACCCCGAGCGGATGGCCGGTGAGTTTGTAGAGGTCACGAACATTGAGAATCCGAGCAATCTCGATCCAGTCAGCCAGGCTGTTGACCGAGCGCTCCCCGGATTCCCACTTCCGCCACGCGCCCACGCTGACACCCTTGAGCTGGGCGCACACCTCTTGGGTGAGCCCGCGCCGCTTGCGATAGAGCTTGATCCGCCCACCGGGCGGCATTGGGTCATGCTTCGGCTCCATGTTGGCCTCCCAGGTTGAGGACTGGGCGGCGGACCGCCGGCCTCAACCCCGGCGGGCCGCCAGTATCGACGGTACTCCCCGCCTCCACGCCAGGCTGTCACCTGTTCGCGTGGTCGCCTCGGGCGCTAAGTCCCGTCCTCGTGGACGGAGTCCTCAACCCGTACGGGGCGAGGCAGCCGCCGGTCGGCTACACCGAGCACCCCTTGTTTCCTGGCGAGGAATCTGTCCGGGGCACCCACACACGGTGCCTGGATCACTGAACTGAGCGCCGTACTGGACATCGCCTGGGCCACGCGCTTCGGTGCTGGTTGACCAATCCATCGGGGCGTCTCGTTGACGTGGTGTCAGGTGGACGGTGTGGTGACGCTACACGGTGCCAGTTGTTCGCGGTGCGCGGTGGTGAGAGCGTGCCGTCATCACCCGCTTCGTTGAGAGGTGTCACTATGACCACCGACGATCTGCTGGCCCGGCACCGGGCGGTGCTCCCGTCCTGGATGCCGCTCTACTACGACGAACCGCTCGAACTCGTCGCTGGCCAGGGGCGTCGGGTCACCGATGCCCAGGGCCGCACGTACCTGGACTTCTTCGGCGGCGTGCTGACCAACAGCATTGGCTACGACATTCCGGAGATCCGCGCGGCGGTGGAGCGCCAGCTGCGCACCGGGCTCGTGCACACCTCGACGCTCTACCTGATCCGACAGCAGGTGGAGCTGGCGGAGAAGGTGGCCCGGCTGTCCGGGATCGGCGACGCGCGGGTCTTCTTCACCAACTCCGGCACCGAGGCCAACGAGGCCGCGTTGCTGATGGCCACCAACCATCGGCGTTCGCACCAGATCCTCGCGGTGCGCAACAGCTATCACGGCCGGTCGTACGCGACTATCGGGGTCACCGGCAACCGGGGCTGGTCGGCGAGCCCGCTGAACCCGTTGCAGGTGGCCTGGCTGCACTCGGGGGAGCGGCTGCGGGGCCTGCTGGCCCGGCTGCCCGAGGCGGATCGGATCGACGCGGCGGTGGAGGATCTGCGGGAGGTTTTGGCCACCCAGACCTCGGGTGATGTCGCCTGCCTGATCGCCGAGCCGATTCAGGGCGTCGGCGGATTCGTGTACGGCCCGGACGGGCTGCTCGCCGGCTGGCGCAAAGTGCTCGACGAGCACGGCATCCTGCTCATCTCAGACGAGGTGCAGACCGGCTGGGGGCGTACCGGCACGCACTTCTGGGGCTACCAGGCCCACGGGGTGACCCCAGACATGATCACCTTTGCCAAGGGCATCGGCAACGGGTTCGCGCTCGCCGGCGTGGTCGGGCGGGCCGAGGTGGTCGAATCGGTGCCGGCGATCAGCTTCTCCACTTTCGGCGGCAACCCGATCTCCACCGCCGCCGGCAACGCCGTGCTCGACTACCTGCTCGACAACGATCTGCAAGCCAACGCGGACCGGGTCGGCACGATCCTCAACGAGGGGCTGCGCGCCGCGGTCGGCGGGCTGCCCGGGGTCGCCGAGGTGCGCGGCAAGGGGCTGATGCTCGGCGTCGAGTTCGTCCACCCGGGCACCGCTGACCCGGATCCCGGGCGCGCCGCCCAGGTCTTCGAGGCGTGCCGGGCCGGTGGCCTGCTCGTCGGCAAGGGCGGCCTGTACGGGAACGTGGTGCGGATGGGCCCGCCGTTGACCCTGACCGAGGAGGAGGTCCGCGAGGGCCTGGCAATCCTGGTGGACGCGATCCGGCCCGGCGGGACCGCGGCGGAGGTGGCGGCATGAGTCTCATCGGGCACTTCGTGGACGGCAAGCTGCTCTCCGGCACGGCGGTGCGTCGCGGCGACGTCTTCGACCCGGCCACCGGCGTGCGTACCGCGGAGGTCGAGCTGGCCTCCGCCGCGGAGGTGGCGGCAGCGGTCGAGGCCGCCGACCGGGCCGCGCGGAGCTGGCGAGACGCCTCCCTGTCGCGGCGCACGGCGGCGCTCTTCGCCTTCCGGGAGCTGGTCCACGCGCGGCGTGACCGGCTTGCCGAGGTGATCACCGCGGAGCACGGCAAGGTGCTCGCCGACGCCACCGGTGAGGTGCAGCGCGGGCTGGAGGTGATCGAGTACGCCTGTGGCATCCCCGCGGCGATGCGCGGCGGGTTCAGCGAGAACGTCTCGACCGAGGTGGACTCCTACAACCTTCGCCAGCCCCTCGGGGTGGTGGCGGTGGTCAGCCCGTTCAACTTCCCGGTGATGGTGCCGCTCTGGTTTGTGCCGGTCGCGGTGGCGACCGGTAACGCGGTGGTGCTCAAGCCCAGCGAGAAGGACCCGAGCGCGGCGCTGCTGCTGGCGGAGTGGTTCGCCGAGGCGGGCCTGCCGCCGGGGGTGCTCAACGTGGTCAACGGGGACAAGGAGGCCGTGGACGCCCTGTTGGATCATCCGGCGGTGCGGGCGGTGTCGTTCGTCGGCTCCACGCCGGTCGCCCGGCATGTGCATCAGCGGGCGTCGCTGGCGGGCAAACGGGTACAGGCCCTCGGCGGGGCGAAGAACCACATGGTGGTGCTCCCCGACGCGGATCTGGACCTGGCCGCCGACGCCGCCGTCAACGCGGGGTTCGGGTCGGCGGGGGAGCGCTGTATGGCGATCTCGGCGTTGGTCGCGGTGGAGCCGGTCGCGGACGCGCTGGTCGAGAAGGTCGCCGAGCGGATGGCGGGGCTGCGCACCGGCGACGGCCGGCGCGGCTGCGACATGGGCCCGCTGGTCACCGCCGCACACGCGGAGCGGGTGCGCTCGTACGTCGAGGCGGGCGTGGCGGCGGGCGCGGTGCCGGTGGTGGACGGGCGGGACGTGCGCCCGGACGGGGACCCGAACGGCTACTGGTTGGGGCCGACCCTGTTCGACCGGGTCACCCCGGAGATGTCGGTCTACACCGACGAGATCTTCGGGCCGGTGCTGTCGGTGCTCCGGGTCGGTTCGTACGAGGAGGCCGTCCACTTGGTCAACACCAACCCGTACGGCAACGGGACGGCCATCTTCACCAACGACGGGGGCGCCGCCCGGCGTTACCAGCACGAGGTGGAGGTGGGCATGGTCGGGATCAACGTCCCGATCCCGGTGCCGATGGCGTACTACTCCTTCGGCGGCTGGAAGGCGTCGCTCTTCGGTGACCTGCACGCGCACGGGGAGGACGGGGTGCGCTTCTTCACCCGGGGCAAGGTGGTCACCAGCCGTTGGCTGGATCCCCGACACGGTGGGGTCAACCTTGGGTTCCCCACCCAGATCTGAGTATCCGTAGGGTGCCCGCCCCGGCCAGGTAGGCCACCAGCGCCGGGACGGGCAGCCCGAGCAGCAGCGGGGCCTCCCGCGGGGCGGTCGCGTTGATCACGAGCGCGGCGACGACGGCGACGAAGGCGGCGACGGCGAGCACGCTGCGGCCGGTGGTCCGCCAGTGGTGCTCCGCCCGGTCGTCCGATGGCGGGGCAGGCCCTCGGGCGGCCGGGGGGCGACCGGTGCGCGCCTCTACCGGACCGAAGATGGCGACCAGGACGGCCAGGAACACACCGAGGATCAGGACCCAGGGGATCCGCCAGGCCAGCCAGGCGGCCGTGCCGGCGGCCGGGGTAGGCAGCAGCCCCACCGCGTCCAGGGCGCCGATCGCCAGGATCGCCGCGCTCAGGTGCCACAGGAAGACCGTCAGTACGACGCTGTTCACCGCGATCACCGCCATCCAGGGGCGGTCGCGGCGCAGCCAGCGCTGCGCCGGCCGGCGCAGCAGCAGGAGGAGCCCGAGCTGTGCGGTGCTTACCGCCAGCAGCGCGAGGCTGGGTGGGGCGGCGTTGTTCAGCCGCTCACCCGGAATATTGATCATACTGACCGGGTACGGCCCGGGACCGGTCAGTAGCACCGCCACCGCCAGCCCGCCGAGCAGCGCCGTCCAACCGGCCCGCCGGGACAGCGGTAGCCGCCGGGTCCGAAGCCCGGCCGAGCGGCCGCGAGGTGCCGTAGCGTCTGCGTCTTTCTTGTCCGCGTCGTACCAGGCGAAGCCGAGCTGGTGAATGGCCAGCCAGCCGAAGAGGTAGTTCGGTAGGGCAGCGTCGTGCAGACCGAGTTCGCGAGTCAGGTCGCCCGCCGCGACCAGGGCGGCCAGCGCCACCGGTACGAGCAGCCCGTACCGCCGGTGCAGCGCGTACATCACCGGGGTCAGTGGCACCACGAGGAGGTACGCGGCGAGGAACCACAGCGGGATGGTGGCGAAGTAGACCACGGTCCGGATCAGCGACGGGTCGGCGCCGCCGAGCCGGGCGGCGAGGCCGGCGGCGGCGAGGACGAGCACCAGCATGCTGGTGGGCCGGAGCAGGCGGGCACTGCGGCCGAGCAGCCAGCCGGTGGCGTCCCCGCCCCGATGGCGGTGCGAGGCCAGGGACGCGGCGTTGGCGTACCCACCGACCAGGAAGAAGATCGGCATGACCTGGACCGCCCAGGTCAGTGGGTAGGCCCAGGGTAGGTCGGGCAGCGCGGAGCGCGCGGTGGGTTGCCCGGAGGCGTCGTGCCCGATGTCCACGACGCTCCAGTGACCGAGAACGACCATGATGATGGCGAGGGCCCGGAGCAGGTCGAGATAGCGGTTCCGGCTCGCCGGTGTCGCCTCGGCGAGTCGGCGCAGGCGGCCCATGAGCGCAAGCGTAGGGGACGGTGCTGCTCACCGGTCGGCGTTCGCCCAGACATGGTTGTTGGCCGGCGCCCGGTTTCGGGTGCCGGCCGACAGTTTCTTTCCCCCTTGTGTGGGTTGGGTCTGTGGGTGGGGGTTTGTTGGTGGCTGCTGCGGTGGGTGGGTCAGTTGGTCCAGTGCTCGGCGACGAGGTCGGCGGCCTGGGTCTCCCACTGGGCGTAGTGGAACGGGTACGCCGACACCTGCACCGTCTGCGCGGCCTCGGTCAACGGCATGTCCTGCCAGCCCTCGACCTGCTTCAAACCGTCCAGGAA
>NZ_AXVR01000060.1 GCF_000484695.1 Salinispora cortesiana
GACCTCGTCGAGGTGGGCATCCAGTTCGGCGTCGAGCGCTGATTCCAGGACCGTGCGGGTGATCCCCGCGAGGAGCCCACCCGGACCGACCAACGAGACTCCATCGGCCTTGGCCCGCTCGACCAGCTGCTACGCGAACTCCACCTCCGCCGCCGACGGCTGCGGAAGCTGAACCGTGTTCTTCTTGTCTGCCATAACGTGGTCCTTCCTGGACAGGATCAACGTCCTGTCCAACGGACCACACCCAGGTCAAACACGGAAATCTACGCAGTCCCGGCTGGCCCGGGGTGTCCAGGCGAGGAAGCGGTCGAAGAGGGCTTTCGGGTCTGGGCTGTTGCGCGGGTGGAGTTTGTGTAGGTCGGCTGCGGCCTCGTGGAGCTGGGCGCAGAGGTAGATCCGGAGTGCGACGAGGTCGTTGGCGTATTCGTGGCGCAGGTTGAGTCGGGCGGTGGCGCAGGGCCAGGGTGCGGCGCAGGTGCAGCAGATCCAGAGTGGGCGTAGTGGCAGGTGTGGTCGGCTGGCGGGAGGGGTCACCATTTGCCGCCGTTGGCGCGCCAGGTTTGGGCGGGGGTGAGCCAGCCGACGCGGCCTACCTGGGGGTTGGCGACGGTGGGGGCGTTCCACGCGGGGCGGTTCGGTGGGGGTGCGGCGGTGATTGGTTCGGTTGGCACGGTGGTGTGTCGGTCCGGACAGGCCCGCCAGCGTAGGCCGCAGGAGCAGGCGGGGCGGGAGCCGCGCCAGACCCGGCGGTGTCGGGGCGCGAGCGGGATGGGGCGTTGGTTGCGCGGCCACCGGAATGCGCGGGGGAACCACTTTCGGGTGGATCGAGACATGGCGCTGCCCTCCTCGGATCGACTATTTGCGTCACGGCCCCGGCGGTGGGGTCGCCCGGCCGGGAGAGCGGGCGATTCCACCGCGACGCCGCGTTCGGGAATGGAGGCAGGCGTCGTGCTTCACAGTGTGCTGAGGGCGCGGCTACGGTCGGAAGGGTTTGGCCGTGCTGTGCGAGAGCCTTTGGGTGTGACTGGGTTGGCTGGTGGCGCGGTATTGGAGTCGATCAACCGGTTCGTGGAGGGCGGTTGGAGATGGCGACTGGAGAGATGACCGCTGCGGCGTTCTTGGTGGCGGAGTTACGGCGGGCGCGGATTCGGCGGGGCTGGAGTCAGGAGGAGTTGGCCAAGGCCATCAACTACTCGCCGTCGATGGTCAGTGCGGTCGAGTTGGGCCAGGCGCCGCCGACCAGCAAGTATCTCGAGCAGTTCGACAAGGCGCTGGACACCGGTGGCCTCTTCACCCGCATGCTGGCGAACCTGGTCAGCCTGGATCGTGCCCAACCCTGGCTACGCGGCGGTGGCGAGATTGTTTCGCAGGCGCAGGCGCAGGCGCAGGCGCGGGTGCTGCGGTGGTTCGAACCGCTCTACGTTCCCGGTCTGCTCCAGACCGAGGCGTACGCCCGCGCCGTCTTCGAGGCAGGTGGCCTGCTTGAGGCAGCGGAGGTGGAGGCGCGGCTCAACGAGCGGATGGAAGGCCAGCGCATCCTCTACGACGAGGAGCAGCCGCGCTTGGTGGCGGTGGTAGACGAGGCCGCTCTGCGTCGACAGGTCGGGACCCGTAAGACCATGTATGACCAGACTGCTCACCTCGCCCGGGTGGCGACCGAGCATCCCCGTGTTCGGCTGCACGTCGTGCCACTGTCAGGGCAGGAGTATCCGGGGATGGGCGGGCCGTTCATTCTCGCGACCCTCCGTGAGGAGACGGAGTTGGCGTTCCTCGCGACGCAGGTGGGTGGGCAGGAAGTCGATCAGCCGTCGGATCTCGGGCGGCTGCAACGGGTCTGGGAAGCTAGCCTTGGCGAGGCATTGCCTCCACGGAAGTCAATCGAACTGGTGAGGAAAGTGACGGAGTCATGGACTTGACGGGTGCTACCTGGCGGAAGAGCAGTCGCAGTGCTCAGACCAACGACTGTGTCGAAGTGGCGACGAACCTGCCGGGTGTGGTGGGGCTGCGGGATAGTAAGGACCCGGCGGGGCCGGCGCTGACGATCGACCCAGGTTCCTGGCGGTCCTTCCTGGTCTCGCTGCAACGCTAGTGCCCCTCGTCCAGGATCTGCTGCCGACCGGCGCTGGGCGGATTCAACTTGGTGCTGCCCCTCTTTCTTGAATCGACTGTGCCACCGCGACGCCGCGTTCGGGGCAGGCGTTGTGCTTCACAGTGTGCTGATCGCGCGGCTACGGCCGAAGGGTTCGGCTGCGCTGCGTGAGAGCCTTTGGGCGGGGCTGAGGTTTGCTGGTGGCGCGGTACTGGAGTCGATCAACCGGTTCATGGAGGGCGGTTGGAGATGGCGACACGAGATGACCGGAGAGGTCGCGGAGCCATGGGCCTGATGGGTGCTACCTGGCGTAAGAGCAGCCGGAGTGGTTCCAACGACCAGTGTGTTGAGGTGGCGACGAACCTGCCGGGTGTGGTGGGGCTGCGGGACAGTAAGGACCCGGCGGGTCCGGCGCTGACGATTGACCCGGGTTCCTGGCGGTCCTTCACCGCCGCGCTACGCCGCTAGGGCGAGCGCCCCAGCCTGGTCGTCAGGCCGGGGCGCCCCACGTTTACCTAACGCAGTCGACCACGGGCGTCGCCGTTGTCCTGGTCGGCGATGAAAGCGGTTAGCCACGCCAGCGGCGCGTTCCAGTTGATGGTCAACTCGTTGGTTGACCACGATTCGATGTCGTCGAGGTAGCAGAACTGCGGCGGGCAACCCTGCAGTTTCTGTTGGGCGACCGGGTCCTGGATGCTTGAGTTGGGACCTCCGGACAGGGTGCCCCAGGGTGGGTTGGGCAGGTCGGTGTTGAGTTGGTGGGCGTACCAGCGGCTGTGCTGGTTCTCCGACGCCACTTCGCCGTACCCGGTCACGTAGGACTGGTTGAGAGCGTTGCGCCCGAAGATGTAGTCCATGGTCTCCAGGACGCCGTCGCGGTAGCGGTCGGTGCCGGTGAGGTCGAACGCCACGGCCATCACGATGGCGTTGTTCAGGATCAGGTTGTTGGATCCCCAGTCGTAGGTGTTGTCCGCCGGTGCGTATGGGATGCCGTACGGGTGCGCCTCCAGTGTGGCGAGATACTTGTCGGCGCCGGTGATGACCGACTGCCGGATTCGTTCCCGGTCGGGCAGGCGGTTGGGCAGGGTTGCCAACTGGAGTCGGCCGAGCTGAGCTGTGTTGCCCCAGTCGAAGCCCCGGTCCCGCCAGACGTCCGCGGTGTGCAGCGGGGAGGTGAGCAGGAAGTCCCGGTATTCGCGGTCACCGGTGGTGATGAACAGCTCGGCGGCGGCCCAGTAGAACTCATCGGTGACGTTGTCGTCGTCGTACGCGCCACCGCCGTTGCCGTCGTTCGGGTCGGCGTACATCTCGGGGTTGGACTTCGCCGCCGCCCACGCCGCCTTCGCGGCTTTGAGGTTCTGCAGGGCGAACCGCCAGTCGTAGGGCAGGTAGACCCGTGCGGCCTGGGCGGCGGTGGCCGCCAGGTTGAGCGTCGCCGCGGTGGAGACCGGGTGCAGCTCGCGGCGTTTCGGGTCGAGGTGGGGCAGGAGCGGAAGACCGGTCCAGGAGTCGTCGTGGATCTTGTGGTGGGCCATGCCGGCGTAGGGCTGCCCCGCCGGTACCTGCATCTTGAGCAGGAACTCCTGTTCCCAACGGGCCTCGTCGAGAATGTCCGGCACCCGGTTACCGCTCTCCGGCAGGTCGAGGGTGCCGTCGCGCAGCTTCCAGAATTCGCCGGTGCGGGCCAGGAGGGAGCGCTCGTACTCGCTCATCAGCTGGTGTACGGAGATGCCGCCGTTGACGACGTACTTGCCGTGGTCGCCCGCGTCGTACCAGCCGCCGGCGACGTCCAGTGAGTACTCGCAGCCGCCGGGCTGGCAGGGCACCGACGTGTCTCCCTGGTTGGGGGCGGCGCCGACGTGCCCGGCTGGCCGGCCGTAGCCGGGGCGCAGGTCTTCGCGGATCTCCACCCCGCTGCGTTGGGTGTAGTAGAACTTGAGCGCGTCGAGCCGGAGCTGTTCGTAGAAGTCGGAACCGAGGTCGAACGGCCGGCTGGTTTCCCCGTCGGCGGTGAGGGTGTAGTCGGTGCCCTTCTTCTGGTAGTCGCCGAAGTCGATGCTGTGTACGTGTTGCCCGGACGACTCATCCAGTCCACGAGGTTGGGTGGTGCCGCTGGCGACGACGGTCCCGGCGTCGTTTCGCAGCTGCCAGGGCAGCGCTTCGGTCGCTTCCGTGACGACGGTGGCGTTCTTCGGCCCCCTGGGTAGGTAACCGACCTGGTTCACGCGTACCCGTGGACCGGTGTCCGGCTCGTACACGTCTGGCTCGGCGTCCCCGACGAGGCTGATGTCGTCCAGGCAGATTCGCCACGGCTCGGCGCTGCCGCCGATCTGGAACGCGACCTGGGCATTCGGTAGGTCGACCGGGGAGGTGAAGGTGTAGCGGTAGCTGTCGCCGGAGACGTTCAGCGCCGGGTTGGCGGCGAGGTACTGGGTGTACGGCGCGACCGGGAGCTGGATCAGCGCCTTGCCGACCTTGCCCGGGTCGGCGCTGCCGAAGAACCGGAACTCGAACGTCACGCCAGCTTGGAGGGAGATGTTGTCCTGGCCGATGATGGCGTCCCACGGGTTGATCGTGCCGCCGGGCACATCGGTGCAGAGCCTGCCGTCGCTGGAGTCGAGGGTGAGGTTGGCGGTGGACCACCAGGGCGCGTGGCCGTCGTCGAAGGTGCCGTTGATGATCTGCTCTACGGCGTCGGCCTGCGCGCTGCCGCCGGTGAACCCGCTGACGGCGAGCGCGAGGACGATGCCGGCGGCGAGCGGTGCGGCGCGTCGCCTCCGGTCGGCCGGTGGATTGGGGGCCATGCGGCTCCTCTCGATCCTGGTAGGGGTGCCAGGTGGGGTGTCGGCGGCGTGGGAGCGCTCCACCAACTCAGGTGTGCCGATGAAACCACGCCCGGGCGACGCTGAAAAGAGATGGCGAGAAACTCTGAACTTGCGGCGGGGTCCTTGCCTGACTATGGGGTGACCACGCTGAGATGGGCCGGGGGCAGCCAGAGGAGGGTGTGGTCGCCGGAGCGCAGCGGTGCTGCCGGCCCGGTGGTGAGGCGCAGGGTGACTCCCGCGCTGGTGGCCTGGATGTCGAGGTGGGTGCCCCGGTCGGTGACGGCGGTGATGGTCGCCGGCACCACGTTGTCCTCCTGCTGGTCGCCGACCACGATGGCTTCCGGGCGGATGAGGAGCAGGCCCGCTCCGCGGTGGTCGGTATCGAGGCGGAGGCGGCCGAGGGGGCAGTCGAAGTGACCGGCCGAAGCAGTGCCGGGGATGGCATTGCCGGCACCGCCCAGGAATCGGGCGACAGCCAGGGTCGTGGGCCGGCGAAACAGGTCGGCGGGCGGGGCGTGCTGCGCGACCCGGCCGTCGAGGAGCACGGTGACGGTATCGGCCACGTCGGTGGCCTCGTCGCGGTCGTGGGTGACGAAGAGGGTGGTGCTGCCCTCCCGCCGGTGCAGCTCGGTGAGGAGTGCCCGCATGTCGCCGCGTAGCTGCGGGTCGAGGGCGCTGAACGGCTCGTCGAGCAGCAGGACCCCGGGGCGGGCGGCCAGGGCGCGGGCGAGGGCGACGCGTTGCTGTTGGCCGCCGGAGAGTTCGCCGCTGCGCCGCTCGTCGTAGCCCGGGAGCGCGACGGCGTCGAGCAGCTCGGCGACCCGCCGCCGGATGACAGCGCGGTCGGTGCCGCGCATGCGCAGGCCGAAGGCGACGTTCTCGGCCACGGTGAGGTGCGGGAAGAGCAGGGGGCGTTGGAAGACGACGCCCAGGTCGCGCCGGTGCGGGGGCTGGCGCAGGACACTGTGGCCGGCGAGCCGGACGTCGCCGCCGGTGGGGGTGCTGAGCCCGGCGACGATCGACAGGAGGGTGGACTTGCCGCTGCCGGAGGGCCCGAGGACGGCGGTACGGCTGCCCGCCGGCACCTCCAGCGTGACCCGGCACAGCGTCGGTGTGGTGGCACCCGGGTAGGTGTGGTCCAGGTCGGCGATGGTGATGTCGGTGGTCATCGGCCGACTCCGAGCAGGGCGGTGTCGCGGCCGGCGAGTTGCCGGGCGGCGAGGGCGGTCAGCAGCAGGGGCGGGGCCACCGCGACCAGCGCGATGGCCGCGGTGGCGGCCTGGTTGCCGCTGCCGGCGGCGGTGGCGAAGAGTAGCAGCGGCACGGTGGTGACGACGCCGCCACCGATGAGCAGGGTCAACAGATAGTCGCTCCAGGAGATGAGGAAGGCGAACATGGCGGCGACGACCAGGCCGCCGCGCAGCTGGGGGAGGCTGACCTCGCGGAACGCCCGCCACGCCCCGGCGCCGAGGGTGCGGGCCTGCCGTTCCAGGGCGGGGTCGACGCCGGCCCACACCCCGGACATCAGCAGCGTGGCGTACGCGGTGGCGGCGGGTAGCTGGGCCAGGACCACACCGGTGAGTGAGTCGGCGAGCCCGGCGCGTAGGTAGACGATCTGCGCGCCCATGGCGACGGCGAACGGGGGCACCAGCACCGGGGCGAGCAGAACCAGCTCGATCAGCCGTCTTCCCGGCAGCCGATGCCAGGCCAACGCGCGCCCGGCGGCGGCTCCGAGGGCGGCTCCGAGGGCGGCGACAGTGGCGCCGATGCCGACGGAGGTGGCGACGGCCTCGGCGAGACGGGACTGTGGGCCGAGGGCCTGCTCCCAGCCGGCCAGCGACCAGCGGGCCGGCCACAGGTCGGGGTAGAACCACTGGTCGGTGAAGGCCTGCACGGCCAGCGGCAGCAGCGGCCCCGCCACCCAGAGGCCGGTGAGGATCAGCACCGCGGGGCGGGCCAACGCCGCGCCGAGCGGCCGCCGGGACCGCCCCGCCTCCTTTACCGGCTGCGCTCCCTGCACCGGCCCCGCTCCCTGCGCTGGCCCCGCTTCCTGCACCGGCCGGGATCCCGTCGCCGGCCGCGCTTCCGTCATCGCCGCGCTCCCGTCACCCGGCCGACGGCCCGGCGGCTGGCCCCGGTGTACGCGAGCGCCGCCGCGACGGCGATGACCGCGATCAGCAGGGCGATGGCGACGCCCTCGGCCCGGCCGGAGAGTTCGGCGGCGGTGAACCGCTGGTAGGCCAGGACCGGTAGCGGCTGCGGGTACGCGCGGCCGAGCAGTGCGGGCACCTCGTACGCGCCGAGGGTGAAGGCGAAGATCAGCACCGCCACGGCCAGGATCGACGGGGCGAGCAGGGGCAGGGTCACGTGCCGCAGCACCTGCCGGGGGCGGGCGCCGAGGGTGGCGGCGACCCGTTCGTGCTCGGCTACCGGCCCGCCGAGCGCGGCGAAGACGACGATCAGCACGAACGGCGCCTCCTTCCACACGTACTCGGCGATCACGGCGACCGCGTGCGGGTCGGCGACCAGGGCGGGCAGCGCGACGCCGACGGTACGGGCGGCGCGGGCCAGCAGGCCGGAGTCGGCCAGCAGCAGCCCGATCGCGACCGCGCCGATCAGGTGCGGCACCGGTAGCCCGAGCTGGGCCAGGAAGGTGGCCGTTCGCCGGCCCGCGGCGGTGCGGCGCAGGGCCAGGGCGGCGGCGACACCGATGGCGACGGCGAGCCCGGTGGCGGCGGTGGAGATCCAGAGGCTCAGCAGCAGCCCGTCGGTGAACGCCGGACCGTCGGTGACCCGCTGGTAGGCGGCCAGGCCGACTGGCGTGTCGGTGAACCCGGCCAGGCCGAGGCTCTGCGCGAACCCGTAGCCGAGGCCGCCGCCGAAGAGCAGCACCACGGTGGCCAACGCCGGCAGGATCAGCAGGAACCCGGTACGGCGGTGGTTCACTGCTGCAGCACCTCGCGCCGCCAGCCCTCCTCCAACGGCGGCAGCCACTCCGCCCGTAGCTCCGGTTGGCTGTTGCGCGACAGCTGGTCATAGCTTGGCACCTGGGCCGAGGCGGGCAGGGCGGCGAAGCGGTCCCGCCACTCGACGTCGAGCTTGTCGAGGTCCACGGCCGGATACTGGCCCCACCCGTCGGGGCGGGCCTTCTCAAACTGCAACTCGGGGGAGAGCAACAGGTCGGCCAGGGCGAGGGCGGCGGAGCGGTTGGCGGCATTGGCCGGTACGGCGAGGTAGTTGGTGTTGCCGATGGTGCCCTCGTCCAGCAGTAGGGTACGGGTGGTGGCCGGGAACTGTCCCCGTTCGACCAGGCTGGTCACCTGCGCGGGCCCGTACGTCATGGTGAAGTCGACCTGCCCGTTGGCGTACAGGTCGTTGAGCTCCTTCTCGTTGGCCGGGTACGTCGCACCCGCGCGCCACAGGGCGGGCCGCAGCTCGCGCAGGGTCTGCCACAGCGGCGGGGTGAGCCGGTCGTAGGCGGCCTGGTCGAAGTCGTCCGGGATCTGGTCAACCCCGCCGGCCTGGGCGTAGAGGGCGTGCCGGACGAAGACCGAGCCGGTGAAGTCCGGCGGGGCGGGGTAGGTGAACCGGCCCGGGTTGGCGCGGATCCAGTCCAGCAACCCGGCGAGGCTGGTCGGCGGGTCGCTGACCCGGGCGGAGTCATAGCTGAACGCGAACTGGGCGCGGCTCCACGGCACCTCGCACCCCTCGACCGGGGTGCCGAAGTCGTTGGCGACCGTCGGCTCGGACCAGTCGACGTAGCGCATGTTCGGCAACAGCTCGACCAGCCCGCACTGCCACAGCCCGGCCTGCTTGCCGGTGCGGAAGTTCTCCCCGTTGATCCACACCAGATCCACCGATCCGCCCGAGCCGCGGCCGGCCTGCTTCTCGCCGAGGACCTTGTTGACCGCCAGGGCGGTGTCGGTGATCGGTACCCGGTTGATCCGGATGTCGAGCCGTTCGCGGGCGGCCGGGGCGACGACCTCGTCGACATAGCGGTTGGCGCCGTCGTCGCCGCCGTACATGAAGAGGTTGACCGTCTGCCCGCGGGCCTCCCGCAGCACCTGGGCGAAGTCGCGGGGGGCGGGGTCGACGTCGCCGGTGCCGGCGGTGCAGCCGGCGGCGAGCAGGCCGGCGGCGGTCAGCGTCGCCACCGCGCGCCATCGTCGGTTCATCGGGTGGGCCTCCCGGCAGGCTCGGACAGGGTACGGACAGCGTGCACGACGCGTTGCCCGGCGGTGATGGCGACCACGGCGGCCCACCCCCAGGCGAGCTCTCCGGCGAAGCCGGGCAGCAGGCAGAAGAGGGCGTGTACGGCGATGGTCTCGGTGCCCTCGGCCAGCCCGCCGAGGAAGTGCAGCGACCGCTCGTCACCGCGTTCCCGGCCCACCCGTTCGGCGATCGACGAGTACGCCAGCAGCGTCGCCCCGTTGACGTAGTAGGTCACCAGCAGGACCAGGAACGGGGTGGCGGGCCCGGCTACGCCGACGGCGACCCCGGCGACGAACGCCCCGTACACGGTGAAGTCCGCGACGATGTCGAGGAACCCGCCCAACGGGGAGGCGGTGCCGCGGCGGCGGGCGAGGGGGCCGTCGAGGCCGTCGGCGAGCCGGGACACCAGCCACGCCACCAGCGCCGTCCACCACCAGCCGGCCGCCGCGGCGCCGCTCGCGGCCAGGCCCAGGGTCAGACCGGCGGCGGTCAACCGGCCGGGCGTCACCCACGGTCGGTCCACGGCGGTGGCGAGCCGGTCCAGGGTCTTGGCCAGGACCGGCCGCAGACGTGCGTCGATCATCAGGTGGCGCCCTCGGCGGTCGACACGGCGCGGGAGTCCCGGCGGCGGACCCGGCGGGCCGCCGCCGCACCGGCCAGGGTCAGCGCGGCCAGTCCGGCCACGGCGGCGAGAAACTGCGGCGAGGTGGGGTCGGTCAGCGAGCCACCGACCGCGGTGTAGGCGACAATTCCCGGCGTCATGCCGATCGCCGAGCCGAGGGCGTAGTCGCGCAGCCGGACGGCGGTCACCCCGGAGCCGTAGTTGAGCAGCGCGAACGGGACCAGCGGCACGAGCCGCAGCCCGATCACCGCGATCAGCCCACGTCGTGCCAGGAACTGGTCCAGGCGGTGCAGCCGGCCGCCGACGAGCCGTTCCACGGCCGGGCGGCCCAGCAGCCGGCCGAGCAGGAACGACGCCACCGCCCCCAGGGTCGCCCCCACCAGCACCACCACCGATCCGCCGACCACTCCGAAGAGCGCCCCGGCGGCGGCGGTGAGCAGCACCCCGGGGAACAGCAGCACGGTGCCCAGGGCGTACCCGACTATGTAGAGCAGCGGCGCCCACGGCCCGGTGGCGGCGACGCGGTCCCGCAGCGTCTCCACATCCGGGGTGCCCTGGGTGGCCAGCAGCGTCGCCGCGCCGGCCAGCAGGACCACCAGGAAGGCCAGCCTCGGCCACGGTGAGCCGACGATCCGGACGAGCCGGGACGCCGCCGCCGGCCGGGCTGAGTGGTCGGTCATCGGTTCCCACCCCGGATCGGGTGCAGGGCGCGGCGCAGGGTGCGGAGCGCGGTCATCGCCCGGGCCGGCAGCGGCGCGGTCAGGTCGGCGCGGAGCTGGGCGAGACTGGCGTTCCACGGCCCGTCCGCGTACGTCGGGTAGGGGTGCACGGTGCTGGCCACGTCGCGTACCTTCGCGCCGCGCCGGATCGCGGCGGCGAGCTCGGCGATCGTCTCACCGGCCCGGGGCGAGACGACGGTGGCGCCGAGGAGCCGGCCGCCCGGCCCGCTCACCAGCTGGGTGAATCCATCGGTACGACCGTCGGTGATCGCCCGGTCGACGTGGTCGTGGGCGAGCCGCTCCGCGCGTGCTCGGCTGCCGTGCCGCTGGCGGGCCTGGGTGAGGGTCGCCCCGACGCGCGCCACCTCCGGGTCGGTGAAGGTCACCCACGGTACGGCGGCGTAGTCGATGCGGCGACGCAGCCCGAGCAGCGCGTTGGTGGCGGCGTATCCGCCCTGCACCCCGGCGACGTGGGTGAACGGGAGGGTGCCGGTGACGTCACCGGCAGCGAAGATCCGCCGATTGCTGGTCCGCATCAGGTCGTCGATCACGACGTGCCCCTGCTCGGCGCAGCGCACTCCGGCGGCGGCCAGGCCCAGGTCGGTGCTGCGTGGTCGGCGTCCGGTGGCGACCAGGATTCGGTCGACCTCGACCCTCGCGCCGCCGCTGAGGTGGAGCGTGCCGCCGGCGACGCGGTCGACGTCGGTCCCGGTCATCACGGTCACGCCCTCGGCGCGGAGCCGTTCGGCGATCAGCGCGCCGGCCTCCGGCTCCTCCTTGCCCAGCAGCCGGTCGGCCAGCTCGACGAGGGTGACCTCGACGCCGAGCCGGGCGAGGGCCTGGCCCAGCTCGCAGCCGATCGGGCCGCCGCCGAGGATCGCCAGCCGCCGGGGCAGCTCGGTGAGGTCCCAGAGCGTGTCGGTGGTCAGCGGGTCAGCCTCGGCCAGGCCGGGCACGGCGGGCAGGGCGGGCGCGGCGCCAGTGGCGATCAGCGCCCAGCGGAACCGGGCAGGTCGGGTGCCCGCGTCGTCGGTGATCTGCAGTGTTCCCGGGCCGGTGAACTCCGCCCGGCCGGCCACCACCGTCGCCCCCGTGGCGCTGATCGCGGCGGGGGAGTCCACCGGCTCGATGCGGGTGATCGAGGACCGTACGTGGGCGAGCACGGCGGCGTCGTCGACCTTCGGCGGGCCGGTCTGCACCCCATACCGGTCGGCGGTGCGGACGGCCTGCGCGGCGTGCGCGGCGGCGATCAACGACTTGCTGGGCACGCAGCCGGTCCAGAGGCAGTCACCCCCGGTGCGGGCGGATTCGACCAGCAGCACCCGGGCACCGAACCGGCCGGCGGTCTTGGCTGCCACGAGCCCCGCGGTGCCGCCACCGAGGACCGCCAGATCCCACTCTTCCACCCCACCCAGCCTTCCTCGCTGTGCCGCCCGTGCGGCCGTGCCTGTCCAGGATGCCCGGTCCGGGCCCGAGCCGCCGAACCCTGTAATGCAACGGTCAGAACTGGGCTGTGGCGGGCTGGCCCGGTGGCCGGCTCAGGAGCGGCTGGCGGTCTTGCGCGCGCGGTATGCGGTGACGGCGGCCCGGTTGCCACAGCCGGCGTCGCAGAAACGGCGGGATCGGTTTCGCGACAGGTCGACCAGGACGTTGCCGCACTCGGGGTGGTCGCAGCTGCGTAGTCGACCCAGTTCGCCACTGCGGACGAGGTCGGCCATCGCCATGGCGGCCTCCACCGCCATCCGGGTCGCCAGCGGCGCGTCCCGGGGCACCGCGTGCAGGTGGTACGGCTCATCGTCGTGCGTGATGAGCTGGGGCAGGGCGGAGTTCTCCCGGAGCAGTCCGTTGATGATGGACACGATCTCGTCGGTGTCGGCGTGCCAGATCCGGCGCAGCCGGGGGCGCAGCTCGCGTACCGACCGCAGTTCGCCGTCGGTGTGCTCGTGTCGTCCGCTGTATGCGTGCGCGACGAAGAAGGCGTTCAGCGCGGCCGTGTCGGGCAGGCTGTCGCCGGTGCTGCCGTCGGTGTTCACCAGCGCCGCGGCGGCGATCAGCCCGCACTCGGTGTCATGGGCAAAAAGCAATTTGACTCCTATCCTGGTAGCGCTATCGTCATCGACGTAAGCTCATTTTGCCCATTACATGGTGTCGTTGCCAAGGAGAACCCATGCGCCAACCCCCGCTCGGCAGCGCCGGCCTCCTGCTGGCGGTGCTCTCGGCACTGACCTTCGCGACCTCCGGGACGTTCGCCCGATCGTTGATCGACGCCGGCTGGTCCGCCGAGGCGGCGGTGGTCATCCGGGTCGGCCTCGCCGCCCTGGTGCTACTGGCGCCAGCGGTGCTGGCGCTGCGCGGTCGCTGGTCGCTGCTCCGGCGCAACGCCGCCTCGATCACCGCATTCGGGCTGCTCGGTGTCGCCCTCGCCCAGGTGTGCTTCTTCAACGCGGTGCGCTACCTGCCGGTCGGCGTCGCGCTGATGTTGGAGTACCTGGCCGTCGTGGTGGTGGTCGGCTGGATGTGGCTGGCCCACGGGCAACGCCCCCGCCGGCTCACCGTCGCCGGGTCGATCGTCGCCCTGGCCGGGCTCGGCCTCGTGCTCGACCTCGCCGGGGCCGGGCGGCTGGACCCGGTGGGCGTGCTCTGGGGGCTCGGCGCGGCCGTCGGGCTGGCCGGCTACTTCGTGCTCGCCGGCCGGATGGACGCGAACCTCCCGTCGGTGGTGCTGGCCTCCGGTGGGATGGCGGTCGGCGCCGGCGTGCTGCTTCTCCTCGGGCTGGTCGGGGTGTTGCCGCTGCGGACGTACACCGGCACGGTCGACTTCGCCGGGCAGCGCACCAGCTGGCTGGTGCCGGTGGCGGGGCTGGTGTTGGTCGCGGCCGTGCTCGCGTACCTCACCGGGGTCGCCTCGACCCGTCTCCTCGGGGCCCGGCTGGCCTCCTTCGTCGGGCTGACCGAGGTGATGTTCGCGGTGCTCATCGCCTGGCTGGTGCTGACCGAACTGCCCACCGCGGTACAGCTCGTCGGTGGGGCCCTGATCGTCGCCGGGGTGGCCCTGGTCCGCCTCGACGAGCCACGCGAGACCCCAACGGTGGAGCCGGGCCAGAAACCGGCGCTCGCCACCCGCGGTTGACCCTGGCAAGCTCGACGCCATGCTGAGGACGGTGGTGTTCGACGCGGACGAAACCCTGCTCGACCTACGCCCGGCGATGACCGGCGGGCTGCTGGCCGTCCTCGACGAGATGCGTCGGTTGACTCCGGCAGCGGTCGCGGTATCCCTCGCGGACCTGGAGACCGACTGGGCCGTGGCCTTCGCCGCGAACCCTGCTATACCGATGCCGGAGCTGCGCCGGGTGGCGCTTTCCCGGTCGGTGTCCCGGGTCGGGCTCGACGCACACCTGGACGACCTGTTGGCTCGCTATTTCGCCCAGCGGTTCGCGCTGACCCGCCCCTTCCCGGATGTGCTGCCGGCGCTCGCAGAGTTGGCGGAGACGTGGGTGGTGGGCTACGCCACCAACGGCAACAGCCGCGCGGAGCGGTGCGGGCTCGCCGGGAGGTTCGCCTTCGAGGTGTACGCACACGACAACGGGCTACCGAAGAAGCCGGCACCGGAGTTCTACGCGGCGGTGGTCCAGGCGGCCGGAGTCCCGGCCGGGCAGGTGGTGTACGTCGGTGACTCGATCGCCCACGACGTGGTCGGGGCGCAGGCCGCCGGGCTGCGTGGAGTCTGGCTCAACCGCGATGGTCGAACCTGCCCGTCGGGGGTGCGACCAGACGCGGAACTGTCCACCTTGACGGATCTTCCGGCCGTCTTGGCTGCTCTTGCGGACGAAGAAGATCTTCGGGGCGCAATCGGAACAGCCCCTGGTGCAAACGTCGATGGTGTTGTTCGATGACTGCCACGTCCCGCAACGAGAGGATCCGATGTGAGCAGACGCTTCACCGCTGGCACCGTCGCCGCCGTGACGGGCCTGGCGTTGACGATCACGGGGCTGAGTGTCCCCGCTGGTGCCGCTCCGAGCAGCAGCGAAACCTTCACTGTGGTCGCGGAGGACGGCGTCAGCGCCGAGGCGGCCCTGGCGGAGATTAAGGCAGCCGGGGGCGCCGTCGTAACCCGGATCGACGATGTCGGCGTGTTCCAGGTGACCAGCGACAAGGTGGACTTCACCGACCGGATTGCCGAGGCAGACACCCTGATCGGTGCCGTCGAGCAGAAGGCCATCGGCCGTAAGCCCAAGCTGGACCCGGTCGAGCAGGAGGCGCTGCTGACCACCATCAACGGCAAGGGCTCCGGCAAGGGCTCGGGCAAGGGGTCCGACGGCAAGGGCAAGAAGATGGACCCGCTGGACGACAAGCTGTGGGGCCTGGACATGATCCGCGCCGACAAGGCCCGCAAGAAGGAGCCCGGCGACCGGCGCGTCACCGTCGGCGTGCTGGACACCGGCCTCGACGCCAGCCACCCCGACATCGCACCGAACTTCAACTGGGCGTTGTCCCGCAACTTCGCGCCGGACATGCCCGAGGTCGACGGCGAGTGCGAGGTGGCGAGCTGCCTCGACCCGATCGGCACCGATGATGGCGGCCACGGCACTCACGTGGGGGGCACCATCGGCGCCGCCGCCAACGGCTTCGGCCTCTCTGGTGTCGCACCGAACGTCTCACTGGTGGAGCTCAAGGGCGGCCAGGACTCCGGCTACTTCTTCCTGGAGCCGGTGGTGCAGTCGTTGCTGCACGCCGGCCGGGCCGGTCTCGACGTGGTGAACATGTCCTTCTACGTCGACCCGTGGCTCTACAACTGCACCGCCAACCCGGCCGACTCGCCCGAACACCAGGCCGAGCAGCGGGCCATCATCAAGGCGATGAAGCGGGCGCTGAACTTCGCCCACGAGCAGGGCGTCACCCTGGTTGGCTCCCTCGGCAACAACCACGAGGACCTGGGCGACCCCCGGATCGACACGTCCAGCCCGGACTTCGGTGACACCCCGCCGTACCCGCGTGAGATCGACAACGACAGCTGCTGGGACCTGCCGGTCGAAGGGCCGCACGTGATCGGCGTCTCCGCGGTCGGTCCGTCCGGGAAGAAGGCCGCCTACTCCAACTACGGCACCGAGCAGATCAGCATCGCTGCGCCCGGCGGCTGGTTCCGCGACGGTTTCGGCACGGACACCTTCAGCACCTTCCCCAACCTGATCCTCTCCACCTACCCGGAGAAGGTGCTCAAGGAAGACGGCCTGGTGGACGCGGACGGCAACATCGATCCGAGCGTCGAAGGGCTCATCTTCAAGGAGTGCAAGAGCAACGGTGAGTGCGGCTACTACCGCTACCTCCAGGGCACCTCGATGGCGTCGCCGCACGCCTCGGGCGTGGCCGCGCTGATCGTCAGCAAGCACGGGAAGAAGCAGGGCCGAGGCGGCTACGGCCTGGCCCCGGAGCTGGTCGAGCAGCACCTCTACCGCACCGCCACCAAGAAGGAGTGCCCGAACCCGCGGCTGCAGCAGTACCGCGACGAGGGCCGCGACGAGACCTACGACGCGTACTGCGCCGGTGGACGCAACTTCAACGGCTTCTACGGGTACGGCGTCATCGACGCGTACACGGCGGTAGCCACCCCGCTCAAGTCGCACGGCCGGCCGTAGGGCTGACCGAGCACCGGCCCGGCCGACCCGACAGGGTCGGCCGGGCCTTGCGGTTCAGTGCAGCGCGTCGGCCCCAACTGTCAGCACGGCACGTCGGCTCCAACGCAGCGTGCCGGCCCCAACTGTCAGCGCGGCACGTCGGCTTCAGCGCAGCGCGTCGGCGACGGTGACGGCGGCCGCGTGGACCTGGCCGCCGATCGTCTCGGTGTCCAACGGCGTCAGGGAGACCACACCGACGCTCGCCTCCAGACCTGGTACGCCCAGCACGGGCGCGGCCACCCCGTGCGCCCCGGACTGCAACTCCCCAGCCGTGTCCACCGGGTCGGCCGCGCCGGCTCGGCCGGCGAGAATCGCCCGCCCGGCCGCCCCACGCTCCAGCGGATGCCGCGCCCCGGTCCGGTACGCCACGTGCAGGGCGGTCCAACTCGGCTCGACCACCGCCAGCGCGACGCCCTCACCGCCCTCGACCACGGTCAGGTGCGCGGTCGCGCCGGTCTGCTCGGCGAGCTGGCGCAGCGCCGGCAGCGCCCCCTCGGCCAGCAGCGGCTGGGCCCGCCGGGCCAGATTCAGCACCCCCACGCCGAGGCGGAGCCGGCCGTCGGCATCCCGGCGCAGCAGGCCGTGCGCGCTCAACGGCGCGACCAGCCGGTACACGGCGGCGCGCCCGATCCGCAGCTGTCCCGCCAGCTCGGTGACGGTCAACCCGCCGGGTGCGTCGGCGACCAGGTGCAGCAGGCGCAACCCCCGGTCCAGCGTCTGTGCGCTCTCGCCGCCCCGCGGGGACGGCGGGGCACTACGTCGGGGGGTCGTGTCCACGCCAGCAGCGTACGACCCGGCTCCCGGCGGCCCGAGGAAGCGGGGACGGATACCCTGGTCCGGTGACCCTACGCCTGTATGACACCGCCACCCGTTCGGTGCGGGACTTCGTCCCGCGGGAAGCCGGCAAGGTGGGGATCTACCTGTGTGGTCTCACCCTCCAGGCACCGCCACACATCGGTCATCTTCGCTCCGGCGTCAACTACGACGTGCTCCGCCGATGGTTACTGGCGCGCGGGCTCGAGGTCCGCTTCATTCGCAATCTTACCGATATCGACGACAAGATCCTGGTCAAGACGGTGGAGCAGGACCGACCGTACTGGTCGATCGCCTACGCCAACGAGCTGAAGCTGACCGCCGCGTACCGGGCATTGAACGTGCTGCCCCCGACCTACGAACCGCGGGCCACCGGGCACATCCCGGAGATGCTGCAGCTGATCGCGCAACTGATCGACGCCGGCCACGCTTACCCGGCTTCCGACGGCTCCGGCGATGTCTACTTCGACGTGCACTCCTGGCCCGCGTACGGTGCGCTGTCCAACCAGTCCCCGAACGACATGCAGCCCGCCGGCGACGCCCCCGCACGGTGCAAACGTGACTCGCGCGACTTCGCCCTCTGGAAGGGTGCCAAGCCCGATGAGCCCGCCGACGCGTACTGGCCGTCGCCGTGGGGCCGGGGCCGACCCGGCTGGCACATCGAGTGCTCGGCGATGTGCTGGCGCTACCTCGGCAGCGAGTTCGACATCCATGGCGGCGGGCTGGACCTGACCTTCCCGCACCACGAGAACGAACTCGCCCAGTCGCAGGCGGCCGGCCTGCCGTTTGCCCGCTACTGGGTGCATCACGGCCTGCTCAACATCGCCGGCACGAAGATGGGCAAGTCCTGCGGCAACGCCCTCGACCTGAGGTACGTGGACTCGCTCGGGGTGCGTCCGGTGGAGCTGCGCTACTACTACGCCGCCGCCCACTACCGGTCGATGATCGACTACTCGGAGGACGCGCTGCGGGAGGCGGCCGTCGCGTACCGGCGGATCGAGGGCTTCGTGCAGCGGTCCGCCGAGCGGGTCGGCGCCGGCCAACCCGCTGTGGTGCCCGCGGCGTTCGCCGCCGCCATGGACGACGACCTGAACACCTCAGCGGCGCTCGCCGTGCTGCACGAGACAGTTCGGGACGGCAACACCGCGCTGACCGGCGGCGACGATGTGACCGTCCGCACCACGCTCGGCCAGGTGCGGGCGATGCTGGATATCCTCGGGGTCGATCCACTCGACCCGGCGTGGAGTGCCGGCGGCGGCACGGACGACCTGTGCGCCGTGGTCGACTCGCTGGTGCAGTTGGCCCTGGAACAGCGGGCGCAGGCACGCAGCCGCAAGGACTGGTCCGCCGCCGACGCGATCCGCGACCAGCTCAAGCAGGCCGGAGTGGTGGTCGAGGACACCCCGCAGGGCCCCCGTTGGACTATTGGAGAGCAGGACTGATGGCCGGCAACTCGCAGCGCCGTAGCCGACGGCTGACATCGAAGGCGGGTGCCCCGAAGGGCTCCGGCGGCAAGGGGCGGGACGCCCTCGCCGGGCGGGGCCGTACCCTGCCCGCCGACGAGCGGCCGTGGCACAAGGGGTACTCGGGCACCGAGAAGCTGCCCCAGCGCACCGCCTGGAAGCAGGAGAAAGAGCGTCGGAGCGCGGCCGAGGAGGGGCGCGCCCCGAAGATCGGTAAACCCGGCACGAAGGACACCACCTGGGGTAAGGGTGGCGGCCGGGGCGTCCCCACCAACAAGGGAGGCCGGGGCGGCCCCGCCAAGAGCGGTCGAGGTCGGCCAGAGGGCCGCAGCGGTGGCCCGCGGGTTGCCCCCGGTCGTCGGACGAACCCGGCGAAGGACGCTCCCGAGCTGTTGGTCGGCCGCAACCCCGTGCTCGAGTCACTGCGCGCGAACGTTCCGGCCACCGCCCTCTACGTGGCGCAGGGACTCAATACCGATGACCGGATCAGCGAGATCGTCCGGACCGCGGCGGACCGGGGCCTCGCGATGCTGGAGGTCAGCCGCGTCGAGCTGGACCGTATGACCGGCGGCGTGTTGCACCAGGGCGTCGGCCTCCAGGTGCCGCCGTTCCGATACGAGCCGTTCGAGGACCTGACGGCGGCGGCGCTGGAACAGCCCGCCCCGCTGCTGGTGGCGCTGGACGGGGTCACCGACCCACGAAACCTGGGCGCGGTGATCCGGTCGGCCGCCGCGTTCGGCGCGCAGGGGGTCTTCGTCCCCGAACGGCGGGCCGCCGGGATCACCGCGACCGCCTGGCGGACCAGCGCCGGTGCCGCCGCTCGGGTTCCGGTCGCCCAGGTCACCAACCTGACCCGGGCACTGAAGGCGTGCAAGGACGCCGGCTTCGTTGTGGTCGGCCTGGACGCCGACGGGGAGACCGACCTGTACCACCTGGAAGCCGCTGTTGGCCCGCTCGTCGTGGTGGTGGGCTCCGAAGGGCGCGGCCTGTCCCGGCTGGTCGGCCAGACCTGTGACCTGACCGTCCAGATCCCGATGGTCTCCGACGTCGAGTCGCTGAACGCCAGCGTTGCGGCGGCCGTGACACTCGCCGAGGTGGCTCGCCGCCGGGCCGCCGAGGCCTGAACTCCGCACCCGAAGGGGGCGGTCCGCTGATGCGGACCGCCCCCTTTCGTAGCTCAGGATTCGTAGGTCAGGACGAGATCCGGATGCCGGTCTTCGAGTTGAAGATGTGGCTGCGTCCGGGCTGCGGCCGGACGAACACGGTGCCGCCCATGGTCGGCATGGTGCGCCGGTCGGTGCGGACCACGAACCGCTCGTTCGTGCCCTCCAGCGCGGCGTGGCCGTAGATGTTCGCGTCCGACCCGAGGTCCTCGACCAGCTCAACGGTGACCGGCAGGCCGCCCTCGGTCGGGCTGACCAGCTCGCAGTCCTCCGGACGGAAGCCCACCACAACCTTGTCGCCGGCCCCCTCGGCACGGGCCGCCTCGACCTGCTCGCGGGTCAGCGGGATGTGCATCTCGGCGAACTCGGCGCCCTTGTCGGTCAGCGGCACGGTCTTGATGTTCATCGCCGGCGAGCCCATGAAGCCAGCGACGAAGACGTTGGCCGGGGTGTCGTAGAGCGCCCGCGGCGTGTCGACCTGCTGGAGCTCGCCGTCGAGCAGGACCGCCACCCGGTGCCCCATCGTCATGGCCTCGACCTGGTCGTGGGTGACGTAGACGGTGGTCACGCCGAGCTTGGACTGCAGGGACGCGATCTGGGTACGGGTCTGCACCCGCAGCTTGGCGTCGAGGTTCGACAGGGGCTCGTCCATCAGGAAGACCTGCGGCTCGCGGACGATCGCCCGCCCCATCGCCACCCGCTGGCGCTGGCCGCCGGAGAGCGCCTTCGGCTTGCGGCCGAGGTACTCCTCCAGCTGGAGCAGCGTCGCCGCCTCCTTGACCCGCCGGTCGATCTCCGCCTTCGGGGTCTTGCGCAGCTTGAGGGCGAACGCCATGTTCTCGTACACCGACATGTGCGGGTAGAGGGCATAGTTCTGGAAGACCATCGCGATGTCGCGGGCCTTCGGCGGCAGGTGGGTGACGTCCCGGTCGTCGATGGAGATCGAACCCTCGTCAACGTCCTCGAGGCCGGCGAGCATGCGCAGGCTGGTGGACTTACCGCAACCGGAGGGGCCGACCAGGACCAGGAATTCGCCGTCGCCGATCTCCAGGTCAAGCTGGTTGACAGCGGGCCGCTCGGTGCCCGGGTAGATCCGGGACGCCTTGGCGTAGGTAACCGTGGCCATGGGGTGCTTCCTTTCACCGGCAGGAACGTGCCGGACGATCCGAGTGAAAGAGCGGACCGGCCCGCAGCTGCGACCCGGCCCACGGGCGACGGGCGTCGACCGCGTCCCTGAACCGTAGATCGGTTTCCTCCGCGTGCCAAGAACGGGAGTAACTGGTGGGACCGAGGCCATACGCATAACGGTCAACCGGGCAGTGGCAGGCATGAAACGACGGCGACCGGGGCGTGCTGCCGACGCAAGTCGTGCTGACCGGGCCTGCCGCGCGGGAAAACTGGACGTCGGTCGCTATGCTGGCGTCGGCAACACGCCCCTGTAGCTCAGCTGGACAGAGCACTCGCCTTGTAAGCGAGATGTCGCCGGTTCGATCCCGGCCGGGGGCTCCAACACGGCTCCAACTGCACAAACGTCGGTAAGTCTCCCGAGGAGGCGAACCGAACTATGCTTAGAGGCCACTCGCTTATCGACTTTGTGAGGATGCCGGGTGCCCGGCATCCCGGGGGATGGTGATCTGTATGCCTCTCCAGTACCCCAAGACACCTCGCCCTGACCCTGGCCACTACCGCGCCTGGCTCAACTCATGAGCGCTCGCCATGCTGTCCGATGGCCTAAGTAAGCGCACCGTCGACACGTATGTAGACGCCGCTGTGCTGTTCTCCGGGCGGCTACTCGCAACCCAACCGAGGGTTCGTGACTGGGAGCAGGTCGGCCGGGACCACCTTCGGGAGTTCTTTGCCTGGCTTCGCGCGGGGTCCGAATCGGGTCGACCCTGTCCGCACCGCCTTCAGCCCGGCACCACGCCCAGTTGCAAGGGCTATGGCAAGGGGTATGTCAACAACGTTGGCCGGTGCCTTCAGTAAAACCTTGCCCGGTACGCCCAGGAAGAAGACCGCCCAACGCGTTCGACAAGGTGGCCGTACCCGCCGCGTCGAAGTCGGATGAGAACCCACCCCAGGTACTCACCGTTGGACACGGCGGCGCCACGCCTGACCGCGATGCGCTGGAGCCGCGCCCAGCCCACCCCGCCGGTACACTGGCCCGGCCCGTTGAGCTGCCCTGATCCCCGATAGGAGCGCCCGTGCAGGTAACCCAGGCCCTGGACGTGATGACTGCCATCCTCCGGGCAGCCGAGCACCCCGACATCGTCGAGGTCACCCGCTACGGCGCCGACACCCAGCCAGGCGGACAGTCGCCCCCGGGGATCAAGGTCAAACACCAGTCCGGGACAGCCGCCATGCTGTGGGCCGGCGTGCCGCCGCGTGACGCCACGCCGGTACCGCTGCCCACCGGGCCGCTGCCACCGCGGCAGCGCGCCGCTCGAATCCTCGTGCTCGCCCAGCAACTCCTCGATGTCGCCCGGCCCGAGGTGTTCACCTCATGGGAGCTGTGCCAACAGCCCGGCGTGGAGGTGCCGGTCGCCGCCGCGATCCGCATCACTGCCAGCGACCGTTCGGTGATCTACCTCCGAGCTACCGCGGCATCCGGGGGCACGTCCGAGCCCGAGACCGACCCGTATCCGGACTACCGGATCCCCCAGGGAGTCCAGTCATGGCATCGTCTCAATGCTCCGCATGCGGAGCCCGCGTCAGTGTGAGCCCCGGCAAGAGTTGCCCGCCCCACCAGGCGATGGGTGATCGCGCCCGTTGCCCGGGCTCCGGACAGCCCACCATGTGACAGCAGACGGCCCCGCTCTCCCAGGTCGGGAGGGCGGGGCCGCGCTCATCGCGGTCTCGAGGAAGCCGCGGAGGAGAAAGACCTCGGCCACGTTGACCGGGCTACCCAGAAACCACTCGCTTATCGACTTTGTGCACACGAGCTACCCGCAGAGCAAGCGTGACCGAACGGTGCAAGGACGGTTTCTGCTTGTAAGCGAGATGTCGCCGGTTCTATCCCGGCCGGGGGCTCCACCTTCACCAGGCACTACCCGACGGGATGCCGTCGTGAATCGCCAGTCTGACAGCAACGAGGTCAAGACAATCGCCCGTCGAACTCGCCGAGAGCCCTGAGGCGGTGAAGGAGAACGCCTCGTCCGGCGAATTCGCGATCGTGATCTGCACGCCGACGACTTCTGACCTGTCACAGGCAACGATGCCCCGCCCGGCCGTGAGGCCAATGGCGGGGCGTCGTCGTTTCTAGGTGGCTCGGTGTGGTGGGCGTCGGCGTGCGACGTAGCTGAGGATGGCGCCGGCCAGGATGGAGAGGGCGGCAGCGCCGGTGGTGGTGGTGAGGTTGGGGCCGGTGATGGGTAGGTCGGGTTCGTCGGGTGGTGGGGTGATGGTGATGGTGGTGGGTGGGGATTGGCTGTTGGGGCAGGTGTTGGTGCTGGTGTAGTGGGCGGTGAGGGTGTGGGTGCCGGGTGGGAGTGTGGTGGTGTGGGTGGCGGTGCCGTTGGTGGTCAGGGGTGTGGTGGTGAGGGCGGTGGTGTTGGTGTTGAAGGTGATGGTTCCGGTGGGGGTGTCGATGTTGCAGGTGACGGTGGCGGTGAGGGTGATGTCCTGATCCGCTGCCGGGTTGGTGGGGGTGACCTGCAGGGTGGTGGTGGAGGTTGGTGGTGCGGTCAGGGCCAGACTGTGGAAATCGCCCGCGGCGATGGCCGTGATGGTGGTTGCTGGCGGCAGGTTGACGTCGACGGGTGTGCTGCGGTTGGTGGTGGTTCCGTCGCCCAACTGGCCGTCGTCGTT
>NZ_AXVR01000061.1 GCF_000484695.1 Salinispora cortesiana
CGATCGAACACGCGATGTCGGTCAGGACCCGGCCCCGGTCGTGGACCGGCTGGAACCCGGGTTTGGCCAGTACCCTCGATATGCCCGCGGTCAGGCCGGTACGGTCGGCGAGCATCCGCAGGCCCGCCACCCCCACCATCGCCACCACCCCGTCACCGTCAGCCGTGACGCGCAGGCCCTTCGACCATCCGGTAAGCTCACGCACGTCGGAAGTGCCTCCTCGCAAGAGATCCTGGTAGATGTCGCAATCACCATTTTCCCTTGCCTGGCAGGCACTTTCGCCTTTCCGGACCTCACGAAACCGTTACAAGATCACCACCTGGTGAATGTCCCGGGTTGAAGGCGCCAGGGTCGCTCTGCACCGTGCGCTTGCGCTGCTGCTCGCCCGGCCGGCAGACGATCTCACGGCTCGGGTCGAGCGGTCGCTGCGGCGGATGCTCGACCGGGAGATCGGCACGGGTCAACGGCAACTGCTGAGCTGGCACGCCGAGCGGGGCTGGGAGGGCTCGCACTGGTCGCGGTCTCCTGGTTCTAGCCGGGGAACTGCTCGAACATGAGCTCGTAGCCGTCCGGGTCCAGGCCGTAGAAGATGCGCGCCCATCCGACGTCTTCCGGGTCGAGGGTCACGGTCAGGCCCTCCTCCCGCCAGAGCCGCCATGTCGCGTCGAGATCCGCAGTCGGTACGACGAGGACGAAGCCGAGCCCGACCGGGCCCTGTCTGGTCTGCTGTCCGCGTTCGGCGTGGTGATAGCCGTGCTGGTGCAGATCCGACAGGATGAGCCAGGTGTGACCGTAGGTCAGGTAGCGCAGATGCGTCTGCTCGGGCTGTGGAAGGTGCCGGAAGCCGAGCCGTCGGTAGAGATCGAATGACCGGTCCAGATCGCCTACCCGCAGGCCAACCTTCAGCTGTTTCGCCGGCATTTCGTCATCGTACGGACGCTGCGGATCAGTCGAAAGTGGCCGGCTGCTCGGCATCGGGGGTGCCCGGATCAACCGCCGACCGAGAAGATCCCCGCTGGGGGTGGTGCGGAGTCGGTGGCGTCGGTGTCGTGGACGACCGGGGCGCCGCCGGTGAACCGGATCAGTTCCTCGCCGGCGAGCACCCGGCCCGGGAACCAGTCACCGGAGACCCGCCGGGTCAGCTCGGGCACCGGCGGGGTGCTGCGGCCGGCGAGCAGCACCAGGTTGCCGAAGCGGCGGCCCCGCAGCACCGCGGCGTCGCCGACCAGCGCCGCCTCGGGTAGCACTGATCGGACGGTGACGACCTGTCGGCGGGCGTGCCGCAGCGGCGGGCCGTCGGCGATGTTCGCCAGGTACCAGCCGGTGGGTCGGAGGACGCGGGCCACCTCGGCGGCGAACTCCACCGAGGTCAGGTGGGCGGGGGTGCGGGCGCCGGCGAAGACGTCGGCGACCACGATGTCGATGCTGGCGTCCCGGAGGCCGGTGAGGGCTTCCCGGGCGTCGGCGACGCGTACCCGTAGTCGTGGGTTGGGCGGCCAGGGCAGCTCCCGGCGGACCAGCTCGACCAGCGCGCCGTCCACCTCGCAGACCCGTTGGGTCGAGCCGGGACGGGTGGCGGCGACATACCGGGGCAGGGTCAGCGCGCCGCCACCGAGGTGCAGCAGGCGCAGCGGGGCGCCGGCCGGGGCGAGCAGGTCGATCGCGGTGCCGAGCCGGCGTACGTACTCGAACTCCAGGTGGGTGGGGTCGGTGAGATCCACATGTGACTGCGGGGCGCCGTCGAGCAGCAGCGTCCAGGAGCCCGCCCGGTCCGGGTCGGGGACCAGCTCGGCCACCCCGGTGTCCACCTCCACGGCGGCCCGGTCGGTGGAGCGTTGGCGCCCCATCAGCGCGTACCGCCAGCGGCGATCAGGGCGCGGTGCAGCAGCCGGGAGTCGCCGATCATCCGTCGCAGGCGGCGTTCCAGCCCGGCGATGGGGATCAGGTTCTGTGGTGCCCGAGGGTCCTTGTACGGGGTGGAGGCGAAGCGGGGCAGGGTCACCACGGACAGGTCCGCCAACGCGACCGCCGCCGCGATGTCCAACTCGGTGGAGCACTCCACCCGGACGATGCCCGCCCACGGGGCGCCCCCGGCGACCGGCAGCCGCAGGTACCACGACCAGCCGCCCCATGCGGTGCCCAGCCGGAACACCGGGGAGCGCTGCCCGGCGGTGAGCCCGGTGACCACCGCGGTGAGCCGGGCATCCAGGTACTGGCTGTGCTGGGTCTTCACGTAGCCGAGGGTGCGGGGCAGGAGCCGCCGGTTGCGCAGCGGCCCGTCCACCACCAGCAGGTCCTCGTCGCTGCGGGCGGCGCTGGAGACCGCCACCTCCAGCGCGGTCAGTGGCCCCTGCACCGCCGCCGGCAGCTTGGCCAGCTCGCCGCTGCCGCCGACCCGGTGCACCGGGTAGTGGACGTTGCCGGCGCGCACGTCCACCGCGGATGGGCTGGCGGTGAAGAGCCCCCGCTCCACCCGGGCCCCGGCCAGCTGGGCCGCGCCGCGCTCCAGGTCGCAGCGGACCACCCCGGCCGCGTACGAGGCGGCCAGCCCCGGGTACGAGACCCCGTCGGCTTCGGTCAGCCACAGGCTGGCGTCGTTTCGGCGTACCCCGTCGACGAGGAGCACCACGGCCGGGGCGTGCACGCCGGGCCGGGGTCCGACCGCCCGCCAGTTGGCTGCGGGCAGCTCGTGGTCGGCCTCGACCTGGGCGCTGCTGGGCGTGGCCGGGCCGCCGGCGGCGGCCTCGAACGAGGCCCCGTACGCCGGATCCCACGCGTCGACGAAGAAGCGGGTCACCCGGGTCGCCCCCGCCCGCCGTCGGCGTTCACCGGCCGGTCCGTTCGACCCGGGCCGACCGGGCGTCCTTGCGGACCTCGAAGCGGACCGGAATGCGCTCGGCCAACGCCGGCACGTGGGTGACCACGCCGACCATCCGGTCCCCCCGCGCGGCCAGGTTCTCCAACGTGGCCGCCACCGTGTCGAGGGTGGCCGTGTCGAGCGTGCCGAACCCCTCGTCCAGCACGATGGACTCCAGGCTGGCCGCGGTGGTCGACATCCCGGCGAGCTGTTCGGCCAGGGCCAGCGCGAGCGCCAGCGACGCCTGGAAGGTCTCCCCGCCGGAGAGCGTGCGCACCCCCCGGCGTAGGCCGGCGTCGTGGTGGTCCACGACGAAGAACTCCCCCTTGTCGTGGACCAGGTCGTACTGGTCACCGGAGAGCTCGCGCAGAATCCGCGACGCGCCGTCCACCAGCAGGTCGAGCGCCTCGGTGAGCAGCCACCGTTCGAAGTTGTTCGCCCGCAGATGCCCGGCGAGCGCGCGGGCCACCTGCGCCTCGCGTTCGTAGGTGGCGCGCTGCTCGCGCAACTCACCGGCCTGCTCCCGGCGGCGGGTCAGTTCCCGCAGCTGCGCCTCGGCCCGTTCGAGGGCGACCGCGGCGTCGCGGCCCGGGTCGTCGGTGGCCGGCACCCCGGCCGCCTCGAGTAGCCCGCCGATCCGCGCCTCGACCGCGGCCACCTGCGTCTCGGCCGCGCTCACCGCCGCCGTCCGGTCGGCGCGTTCGGAGCGCCGTCGCGCCACCTCGGCGGTGGCCCAGTCGGTCAGCGCCGCCCACGCCGCCGCCACGTCCTCCCGGTCGGTGGCCGGCGGGCCGAAGCGGGCCAGCCCGTCCCGGGTCGCGTCGAAGGCCCGCCAGGTCGTGCGGAGCCGCTCCTGCGCGGTGTCCACCGCGGCCCGCGCCCGGCGGGCCTCGTCCCGGCCGGCGCGGACCGCCGCCGCCGCCTCCTCCAACTCCTGCCGTAGCCGCCCGTGCTCGGCCACCGCCCGGTGCAGCGCCGCCGGCTCCGGGGCGTCGGCCAACTGGGTGTGCAGCGTGGCCAGCCGTGCGTCGAGCTGCTCCTGCCGGACCCGCGCCGCCACCAGCTCCCGTTCCCGCTCGCGGACGGTGCCGTCCCGCTGCGCCACGGTGGCCTTGGCCGCTTCGCTGGCCGCCCGCGCCGCCTTACCGGCCGCGACCGCCGCCGGCACCGCCGACGTGGCCGGGATCGCCGGCACCTGGGCGACGGTCTGCTCGCAGACCGGACAGGTGGCCCCGTCGTGCAGCGGCGCCCGCACCGCCACCGCCAGGTCGGTCGCCTTGGCCTGCTCATGTGCCTGGAAGGCCGCCGTCAGGTCGGCCTCGGCCCGCTCGGCCGCCGCCTGCGCCGCGGTTAGCTCCGCCGTCGCCGCCGCGTGGCCGGCCTGGGCCGCCGCTACCGCCGCCCGGACCGTTTCGGCCTCGTCGGCCAGCCCCGCCCGGTCCTCGTACGCCCGCAGCAGCAGGCGCAGCGCGCTCTCGTCGCCGGCCGCGGTCAGCTCGCCGCGGAGCTTCTCCTCCCGCTCCTCGGCGAGCGCGACCACGGTCGCGGCCTCGTCCGCGTCCGTCCGCGCGGTCGCCACCGCCCGGGCGACCTCGGCCAGCCCCGCGGGGGCGCGTACGGCGTCGAGCACGGCCAGGTCGGTGTCGAGGGCGGTCAGCGCCGCGCCCGCCTCCCGCGCCGTGGTCCGCGCCGCCGTCTGTTCGGGAACGGCGGTGGTGACGGCGGTGGTCAGCTCCCGCATCTGCTCGACGCGGGCCGACACCTCCTCGAGGGCGGCGTCGTCGATGTCGGCGAGGCCGGCGAGGGTCTGGCTGACCACCTCGAATTTCGCCTCGGCCTGGCTGGCCCGGGTCCCCGCCTTCTCCCGCACTTGCTCGTAGACGCCGAGGCCGAGCAGGTTGACCAGGATCTCCTGCCGTTTCGCCGGTCGGGCGTGCAAAAAGTCGGCGAACTGCCCCTGCGGCAGCAGCACACAGCTGGTGAACTGCTCGTACGGCAGCCCGACCGCCGCCAGCACCGCGTCTTCCATCTCGGCGACCGTGCCGGCGAGCACCTCACCCAGGTCCTCCGGGCTCAGCCCGGTGTCGAGCTTGGCGGGGTCGAAGCCGGGCGGCATGAGCTGTAGGCCGGCGCCGGAGGTCTTGACGTTGCCCCGGCTGTCTCGCCGGACCACCCGGGTGGCCACGTAGCGGTCGCCGGCGGACTCGAAGACCAGCCGGACCCGCGCCTCGGCCGCCGACGGGGCGAGGGCGTTCGCCAACCCGCGGGTGCCGCCCCACCGGGGTACGGTGCCGTAGAGCGCGAAGCAGATCGCGTCCAACACGGTGGACTTGCCGGACCCGGTCGGCCCGACCAGCGCGAAGAAGTCGGCGTCGGTGAAGTCGATCGTCGTCGCCGCGCGGAAGACGGTGAAGCCGTCGAGATCCAGTCGCATCGGCCGCATCAGTGCTCGACCTCCTCGAACAGCTCGTCGAAGAGTCCCCGGACGTCGTCGTCGGCGTGCCCCCGGTCGTCCAGGTAGTCGCCGAACAGCTCCCGCGGTGACCGGCCGGCGCGCTGGGCGACGCGGGCACCGCCGCCGGGCGCGGGCACCAGCTCCGGATCGATCCTGATCTCCAACGCGCGAGGGAGGAGCTCCTGCACCTCCTCGCGGAGGCCGGCCCGGGGCTGCTCCCGGACGAAGACCCGAAGCCAGGCGTCCGGCACCTCGACCTCGGCGAGCTGCGCGAGCGTGCCCCGGACGGTCCGCAGGGAGGCGGCGGCGGGGATGGGTACCTCGCGCACCTTGGCCGCCGTGGTGGCGGTCACCTCGACCACGGTCACCGATGGGACATTCTCCTGCTCGCCGAAGTCGACCGCCAGTGGGCTGCCGCTGTAGCGGATCGGGCACCCACCCTCGACCCGCTGGGCGCGGTGCAGGTGACCGAGCGCGACGTAGTGCGCGGTGCCGGGGAAGACCGTCGCCGGTACCGCGTAGCCGAGGACGGTGTGCGCGTCCCGCTCGCCGCCACCGGTCGCCGCCCCGACCACGGTCAGGTGGGCGGTGACCAGGTGCACCCGGTTCGACTCGGTGAAGCCCTCGGTCAACCGGGTGACGACCCGCCCCAGGTGGTCGGCGTACGTCTGGTTGGCCTCGGCGGCGGTCAGCTCATACATCTCCACGGCCCGGACCGCGTACCGCTGGGACAGAAACGGCAGCGCGGCGAGCTGCCAGCGTTCGCCGCTGCCGGTCGTACCGTCGATGATGTGCTCGTTGGGGTCCTCGCGCACGCTGCCCCGCAGGGTGATCCCGGCGGCCTCGGCCCACGGCCGCAGCGCGTCCAGCGCCGCGCCGTTGTCGTGGTTGCCGCCGATCGCGACGACGTCGGCGCCGGTACGGCGCAGCGCGGTCAGCGCGCGGGTGACCAACCGGGTCGCCTCGGGGGTGGGGGCGGCGGTGTCGTAGAGGTCGCCGGCGATGATGATCAGATCCGGCGCTTCCCGCCGGGCCACCTCGATCACCCCGGCGAGGACGGCCTTGTGCTCCTCGGCCCGGGACTGCCCTTTGAGGACCTTGCCGACGTGCCAGTCGGAGGTGTGCAGGATCTTCACGGCTCACACCACCTCAGAACGGGATGTCGTCGTCACCGGAGCCCACCACGGCGAACGGGTCGGCTGACTGAGTGATCGACCGGAGTGTCTGGGAGGGCACCGCGCCCGCCTCCGCGACCCGCGTCGCCCAGGCGGGAAACGGAAACTCCAGGCAGAGGGGCACCGGGATGTCGGGCTGGTTGACGAACATCGTGCCCGGCTTCGCCAGCAGCGCCCGCTGCCGCTGAGCCGGCGGGAGGAAGCCGTACTCGGGGCGGGACGCCTCGGCCGGGTCGAGCCGACCCACCACCCGGACCGCCGAGTTCGTGACGATGCGCCGCTCCACCTCGCTGGCGGTCTGCTGCGCGCCGACCAGGATCACCCCGAGGGAGCGGCCCCGCTCGGCGATGTCCAGCAGCACCTCCTTGATCGGGGAGGAGCCCTCGCGGGGGGCGTACTTGTTCAGCTCGTCGAGGACGACGAAGAGCAGCGGCTTGGCCGTGCCGGTCTTCTCCTTGCGCTCGAACTCGCTCTTGAGCGTCACGCCGACCACGAACCGCTGTGCCCGGTCCGGCAGGTTGTGCAGGTCAACCACGGTGACTTGCGCCGACTCCGCGGTGTTGATGCGGTGCGGACGCCGGGTGGCCAGATCGCCGCGGATCAGCCGGGACAGGTCCTTCTTACTGCCGATCAACCGGCGGGCGAAGGCGTTGACGGTGCCGAGGCCGACCGCGCTGCCGGCCCAGATGCCCCGGGTCTCATCGTCGTTGAGCTGCTCGACGATGTGATCGACCAGGTCGGCGTAGCTGCCGAGGCGGACCCCGTCGATGCTCACCCCGCCGTCGGCGGGCTGTGCGTACCGGGCCAGGTGGGCGGTGACCGAGTGCACGACCATCGTGTACTGCTGGCGTTCGTCGTCGGCGTCGGCGAAGACGTACGGCAGGAGACGGTCGGCGCAGAACTCGTCGAGCGTCCAGTAGAAGCTGTCCACCCCGCTGAGCCGACTGCTCACATCCGGCGTGCCGGTGGCGTCACCGGCCCGGGGCGGAGCGTAGACCCGCACGTCGGGGAAGGCCGCGGCGTCCAGGCCGAGCCGGGCGTACGCCGTGCGGGTGGGCTCGTCCAGCCGGGTGTTGGGGTGGTCGAGGAAGAGCAGGTCCTCGCCCTTGACGTTGAAGATCAGCGCCTTGGCGTTGACCGCGTCACCGCCCAGGACACCGGAGCGGAAGACCGAGTAGAGCAGGAAGGTGGCGAAGCTCGTCTTGGTGGCGACGCCGGAGATGCCGGAGATGGAGACGTGCGCGCCCCGGGTGCCGTCGAGGAAGTCGGCGTTGAGGTAGACCGGCACGCCGTCGCGGCCGGTGCCCATCGGGATCCGCCGCTCCATCCGGTCGAAGTGCAGCGCCCGGGCCCGGGCGTCCCCCTCGGCCCGGTGCACGACGGCGCCCGGCGACGGCGGAACGTAGAGCTCCGGGTCGACCCGGGTGGTGGTGATCTCAGCGGCCTCCTGGACCTGGGCGGGGAGCATGCCGTCGGCGATCGCGAAGACGTCGGAGTCGAACTGGGCGCCCTCGTGCCGGGCGCGTACCTGGGTGACCACCCCAGCGATCGTCACCGGCTCCCGGTCCGGTAGCTCGCGGCGGGTGGCCACGACGTCGTCGAGCTGCAGGTAGCTGGTGGGGGAGACCGCCGTCCAGAACTGCAGCGGGGTGGCATCGGCGGTGCCGAGCACCCGGCCGACCAGCTCGCCCGGGCCGTCCACGGCGTCGTCGGTCATCGGGTCACTCCGCGGGGCTGGGTGGCGAGGTCGGCAGACACGTCCTGCATCCTGCCCGAGACCTACGACCGGCCGCCACGTGACGCGGCGGAGACCACGCCGTGCCCGCCCCTCACCCGCGCTGGTCCGGTGAGCGTCGGACGTGCTGGGCGCGAGTGTCGGGGCGTGCTGGGCGGTGAGCAACGGGCAACCCGGCCGGGTGATCATCGGCGGATTCGCCACGAGCGGGGCGAGAGCTGGGCGATCCTTGACCGGATGAAGCTGCGGGAGGAGTTGCTGCGGACGCCCCGCGGGCGGTTCAAGGTGCTGGTCGCGCTGGCGGCGGTGCTGCCGGCGGTGGAGGCGGCGATCATCGCGGCGCTCGGGTTCCAGGCCGTCCGTGGGTTGTCGCCGCAGGTGACCGCCATCTGGCCGTACGGCACCTTCCAGGAGCTGCGTTGGCTCTTCGTCTACCACCGCACCATCCCCGGGTTCTTCATCACGTTGGTGGGGATTTCGGCGCTGCGGGGAGTCCTCACCACCGCCATGGCGAAACTGGCCTGGCCGGACGAGGTCCCCTGCCCGTCGTGGCGCTGGCTACTCTGGCGCAACATCTGGGTCGCCGTCCTGATCGCGGTGATCCTTTCGCCCTGGGTGGCCCTGTCGATGGCGTTCGCCACGACCGGGCTCTCCTGGTACCTGATCGCCTCGCTGTTGCCGTTGTTGCTGCTCGCCCCGTTCCTGTTGCGGGCCGGGGTGGCCGCCGACTGGTGGCATGGCCTGCCGGGGCTTCAGGTGGTGGGGTGGGCGTGGCTGAACTTCGTCGTCCTCACCGTCGCCGGTGCGGTGCTGTCGTCGGTGCCCTTGTGGTGGGCTGTCCCGTTGGCCGCCGTCTGCGGCGCGGCTAACGCGCTGCTCTGGCGAAAGAGCGTGGCCGCCGCGCTGGTTCCCGGCCGGGTTCGCCTCCGGCTCGTGCCGGTGGTGCCGCTGCTGGTCGCGCTCATCCTGCTCAGCTTTCCGACGATGCCGCTGGTGGCCGAGCAAGTCCAGGGCGGGCGTGGCGGGTGGCGACCGCCGATCATGACCGAGCCGTTGCCGGACTCGGTCCCGTACGCGGTGATCGCCCTGGGTGGGCACGACTCCGAGTACGACGGGGAACCGGCGGTGGATCCGCGGGTGGAGCGGTTCTCCTATCTCGGGCTGGATGAACAGGACCGGCCCCTGCCGTATACGGCGGTGGCCACCCACCGGTCGTTGGGCGAGAGCGCGGCCCTGCTGGCGGAGCAGGTCGAGGTCCTGCACGAGCGAACCAACCGGCCGATTGCCCTGCTCGGGCACAGCGAGGGGGCCATGGTGGCCCGGACCTACCTGGAGCGGTGGCCGGTGACGGAGGTGGAGGCGGTGCTGCTGTTCAGCCCGCTGGTGATGCCGGGCCGGGTGTACTACCCGCCCGCGCAGATCCGGCGGGGGTGGGGCGTCGTGGCCGGTTGGGAGTTACGGCTGCTGCAGTCGCTCTGGAACGTCACCGACACCTCGGACGAGGTGCCGGACCAGGCTTTCATCCGCTCGCTGCTGGCCGATGCCCCGTTCTACCGAAACCGCACGCTCTGCCCCGTGGCGGGAGTGCGGATGGTGGCCTTCCTACCGACGGTCACCGCGATCGAGGCACCGCCCGGCCAGTACCACCGGATCCCGGTCTACGAGCTGCCCGCGTTCCATGGTGAGCTGGTCGGCCGGTTCGATGTCGCCGACCTGGTGCTCGACTTCCTCTCCGGCGAGTCGGTGCAGCGCTCGGAGATGCAGTACGAGGTGCTTCAGCGGCTCGGCGCGGCCTGGCAGCCACCACCGTTGGCGCTGCGGATCAATCCGGTCTGGTCGGCGGGCCGCGAGGGCGACCCCGCCTTCTCCGGCCGGATCTGCGAGGCCCGCAACGGGTCAGCGGGCGAAGCGGAGCAGTAGCCCGCCGTCGGCGGCGGCGAGCACGTGCCGCAGCGGCAGGTGCCGCACCGGGCTGGGCTCCCCGGCGGTGATCCGGCCCGGCCCGGCGCCGGCCAGCAGCGGGGCGACGGTTAGGCAGACCTCGTCCACCAGGTCGGCCGCGGTGAGCGCGCCGAAGAGGTGCGGACCGCCCTCGCAGAGCAGCTGGCCGAGCCCGCGGCGACGCAGCTCGGCCAGGCCGGCGGCGAGGTCCACCCGGTCTTCGCCGCAGTTGACCAGGTCGGCGACGTCGGCCAGGCCGGGCGGGGCGGTGGCGGCGGCGTGCGTGAGCACGATCGGGCGTACCGGTGCGTCGGCGAGGGCGGGATGGGTCGGGTCGAGGTTGACCGAGCCGGAGACCACGACGAGGGTCGGGCACTCCGGAAGGCCGTGCTCCCGGCGCCAGGCGCGGCGTCGCTCGTCCAGGCGCAGTGGCCGGTACCGCTCGTGGCGCATCGTGCCGCCGGCGACCACGAGACCGTCGCAGAGCATCCGCAGCAGTCGAAAGACCCGCTTGTCCGGCTCGCCGGAGAGCCCGGCCGAATAGCCGTCAACGGTGACCGCGCCATCCACGCTGGTCACGAAGTTCACGCGTAGGCGTGGTCGATCGGCCCGGCCGTAGCAGGCGGTGAGCGCGGCGTCGTCGAGGGCTGCACCGGACGGCGCTGGCCAGAGGGCGGTAATTGGCGTTCCGACGGTCATTCGCTGGCCGGACCCGTGACCGGAGGGGGTGGCTGAGGGGTACGGTGCTGGCAGTCACACCAGTTTCGGCCGCGACAGTCGTCGTGCCGCCTCGCCCGGCAGATCATGGTCGCAGCTTATTCTGAGGGAGGACGGGATAGCATGCCGCGTCAGATCTTCCAGCTGAGGATTTCTCTGGCCGGGGTCCGGCCGCTGGTCTGGCGCCGGGTGCTGGTCCCGGGCGGCTTCACCCTCGACCGGGTGCACCGGGTGGTGCAGCACGCGATGGGTTGGCGGGACTGCCACCTGCACTCGTTCGAGGTCGACGGCGAGCAGTTCGGGGAGCCCGACCCGGACGGGGAACTGTCGCTCCGCGACGAACTGGACGTGCGGCTGGACGCGGTGGTCGCCAAGGGCAGCCGCTTCCACTACACCTACGACTTCGGCAACTGGTGGGAGCACGACCTGGTGGTGGAGGACGTCCTCCTGGCCGATCCGGAGGAGCGCTATCCCGACTGTTCGGATGGGGATCGGGCGTGCCCGCCGGAGGATGTCGGCGGTCCGGCCGGATATCTGGCGCTGCTGGCCGCGTTCGCTGATCCAGGTCACCCCGAGCACCACACGTTGCGTGGCTGGGCGGGGGACCGCTTTGATCCAGCAGCCTTCGATCCCGGTCGGGCGGGCACGCTGCTCCGTCGATTCTGCTGACCTGTTTCGCCGTTCCGGGTCGCTAACCGGGATAGGCGCCACTTCGCGGCGGGGTTGGCGAGCGCGCGGTAACGATCCGGGATCCACTCCCAACGGCCTATTGACACGTCTGACACCTGCCGGCAATCTCATGGGAGCGTTCCCAGTGGTGTGGTACGGCTCATTTGTCCACGCCGGACCGTCGTCGAATCCATCATCGTCGGTCGACACCCCGTACCGCATCCCCCCATCACGACAGACGCAGCCTCACATCGAAAGAGGGGTCAGGATGAGCCTCACCACGCGGCGTTCCCGCCTGGCGGCCAGCGCCCTTGCCGCGATCACCGCCGTCGGCGGCCTCGCGGCCTGCGGCAACGACGACGAGCCGGCCGCCGGCGAGAAGCCCAGCAAGCTGGTCGTCGAAACGTTCGGCGAGTTCGGCTACGACGAACTCGTCAAACAGTACGAGAAGGACACCGGTATCAAGATCGAGCTGCGCAAGACCGCGCAGCTGCGTGAGTACCGGCCCAAGCTGGTGCGCTACCTGGCCACCGGCAAGGGAGCGGGTGACGTGGTCGCGCTGGAGGAGGGCATCCTCAACGAGTTCAAGTCCAACCCGCGCAACTGGGTGGATCTCGCCCCGCTGATTGATGACCACTCCGAGGACTACCTGCCCTGGAAGTGGGAGCTGGGCAAGGCGCCGGACGGCCGACTGATGGGCCTGCCGACCGACGTCGGCAGCCTCGCCGTCTGCTACCGCAAGGACCTCTTCGAGGCGGCCGGGCTACCCACCGACCGGGATGAGGTGTCGGCGCTCTGGCCGGACTGGGACAGCTTCCTGGAGACGGGCCGCGCGTACAAGGAGGGCAGCGGCGGCAAGGCCCTCATCGACACGATCGTCGCCGTCTCCGACGCGGCGCTCTTCCAGCAGGGCGACGACCTCTTCTACGACAAGGAGAACAACATCATCGCGGAGACCAGCCCCGCGGTGAAGGCGTCCTGGGACACCGCGACCTCGATGGTCGAACTCTCCGCCCAGATCGAAACCTGGTCGCCCGAGTGGTCTGGCGGCTTCAAGCAGGGCAGCTTCGCGGCCACCTTCTGCCCCTCCTGGATGCTCGGCATCGTCTCGGAGAACTCCGGCGAGGAGAACAAGGGCAAGTGGGACGTGGCGGCGGTGCCCGGCGGCGGCGGCAACTGGGGCGGCTCCTGGCTGGCCGTGCCGGAGCAGAGCGCTTACCACGAGGAGGCGGCGAAGCTCGCCGAGTTCCTGACCAACGCCACCAGCCAGGTGGAGGCCTTCAAGGCCAAGGGCCCGCTCCCCACCCACCTGGAGGCGCTGCAGGACGACAGTTTCCTCAGCTACACCAACGAGTACTTCAGCGACGCCCCGACCGGCAAGATCTTCGGTGAGAGTGTCAGCAAGATCGAGCCGATCCACCTGGGGCCGAAGCACCAGGCGGTGAAGGAGAACGCCTTCGGACTGGCGCTGCGGGCGTTCGAGAACGGGCAGGTCAGTGAGGACGAGGCCTGGCAGCAGTTCATCAAGGACGCCCAGATCCAGGGCGCCTTCTGAGTGAATCCGACCTGGTGGCGTTCGGAAGCCGTTTCCGGGCGCCACCGGTCGGTCCCGGACCCGGGGTGCGGCCACCTGCTGGTACTGCGTGGTGCGTCGCGCCCTGCGCGAGGGCACCAACCCTGCCAGGAAAGGACACCCCCCATGAGCCACCGTAAGCGAGCCGCCGGCCGACCTGGCCTGCCAGCCCCGCAGGGCGGCACGGAATGCAGCGGAGCGCTGACATGAGTCACTCGACCACCGTGGCGCCGCCGACACCCGCCGCACCACCATCCCCGCCCGGCGATACCCCCAAGCGCTGGCGGCTCTCCCTGGCTCGCCTGGACATCAAGTACTCGCCGTACCTCTACATCGCGCCGTTCTTCCTGGTCTTCGGCATCTTCGGGCTCTACCCGATGCTGCGTACCCTCTGGATGTCGCTGCACGACTGGGACATGATCGGCGATCACACCTTCATCGGGCTGGACAACTACACCCGGCTGCTCACCGACGAGTACTTCTGGAACGCGCTGATCAACACGTTCGGCATCTTCGTGCTGTCGACCGTCCCGCAGCTGTTGCTGGCGCTCTTTCTGGCGAACCTGCTCAACCGCACCCTGCTGCGGGCCAAGACCTTCTTCCGGATGGCCATCTTCATCCCGAACGTGGTCTCGGTCGCCGCGGTCGCGATCGTCTTCGGCATGCTCTACCAACGGGAGTACGGGCTGGCCAACTGGCTGCTCGGCTTCGTCGGGATCGATCAGATCGACTGGGACGGGCAGACCTGGAGCTCCTGGACGGCGATCGCGTCCATGGTCAACTGGCGGTGGACGGGGTACAACACCCTGATCCTGCTCGCCGGCATGCAGGCGATCCCCCGGGACCTCTACGAGGCGGCGGAGATCGACGGCGCCGGCCAGTGGCGGCAGTTCTGGCGGATCACCCTGCCGCTGCTCCGGCCGACTTTCATCTTCGTGGTCATCCTCTCCACGATCGGCGGCATGCAGCTCTTCACCGAGCCCCTGCTCTTCGGCAACGGCAACATCATCGGCGGCACCCAGCGAGACTTCCAGACCCTGGCCATGTACATGTACGAGATGGGCATCACGAATTTGAACAGCGCTGGTTATGGGGCGGCTGTCGCCTGGGCCCTCTTCATGATTATCGGCCTGATGTCGCTGCTCAACTTCGTCCTCGTCCGCCGCGCGGCCAAGTGAGGAGCCCTCGATGATCTCCGCATCCAAGCGCCTCTGGCACACCAGCCCGTTGACCTACATCGCCCTCGTCCTGGCGACCCTACTGTCGATCTACCCCTTCTACTACATGGTGGTGATCGGCACCCGCACCCTGGACTCGATCAACGACGTGCCGCCGCCGGTCACCCCCGGTGGTGCCTTCACCGACAACTTCGGCCGGGTCCTCGACAACGACGCCGCCAACTTCCTCACCGGCATGATGAACTCGATCATCGTCTCCTCGGTGGTCACCGTGTCGGTGGTCCTCACCGGCTCACTGGCCGGCTTCGCCTTCGCGAAGCTGCGCTTCCGGGGCCGCAACGTCCTGCTGCTCTCCATCATCGTGACGATGATGATCCCCACCCAGCTGGGCCTCATCCCGCTCTGGGGCATGATGCAGACGCTGGGGTGGTACGACACGCTCTACGCGGTCACCGTGCCGTTCCTGGTTACCGCCTTCGGTGTCTTCATGATGCGGCAGTACGCCAGCCAGGCGGTCTCCGACGAGCTGATCGAGGCCGGCCGGGTCGACGGGGCCAGCACCCTGCGGATCTACTGGAACATCGTCCTGCCCGCGCTGCGCCCGGCGGCCGGGGTCCTGGGGCTGCTGACCTTCATGGAGACCTGGAACTCCTTCCTCTGGCCGTACGCGGTGCTCACCCCGGAGAACCCGACGTTGCAGGTCTCCCTCTCCTTCCTGTCGTACGCGTACTACACCGACTACTCACAGGTCTTCGCCGCCACCGCCGTCGGCACCCTGCCGTTGGTCATCGTCTTCCTCCTGTTCGGCCGCCAGATCATCGGCGGGATCATGGAAGGTGCCGTCAAGTCGTGAGTAATCCCGCGAGCCCACCCGCCGCCGGCGCTCTCGCCGAACGCCCGCCGCTGACCTTCCCGCCCGGCTTCCTCTGGGGTGCCGCCACCGCGGCCTACCAGATCGAGGGTGCGGCGGCCGTTGGCGGCCGGACCCCGTCGATCTGGGACACCTTCAGCCACACCCCGGGACGGGTGGTGTCCGGGCACACCGGTGACGTGGCATGCGACCACTACCACCGGCTCGACTGGGACGTCGCCCTCATGGCCGAGCTGGGGCTGAAGTCGTACCGGTTCTCGGTCTCCTGGCCTCGGGTGCAGCCCGGCGGCACCGGCCCGATCAACCAGGAGGGGCTCGACTTCTACCGGCGGCTGGTGGACCAACTGTTGGACAACGGCATCGAACCATGGCTGACGCTCTACCACTGGGACCTGCCGCAGCCGCTGGAGGACGCGGGCGGCTGGCCGGCCCGGGACACCGCCGCCCGGTTCGCCGACTACGCCGCCCTGGTCGCCGGCGCGCTCGGTGATCGGGTGCGGTACTGGACCACGCTCAACGAGCCGTGGTGCTCGGCGTTCCTCGGGTACGGCTCCGGGGCGCACGCCCCGGGTCGGTCCGACCCCGCCGCGGCGGTCCGGGCCGGTCACCACCTGCTGCTCGGCCACGGGCTGGCCGTGCCGGCGCTGCGCGCGGCAGCCCAATCCGAGGTCGAGATCGGGGTGACGCTCAATCTGTACCCGGTGACCCCGGCCACCGACTCGCCCGACGACGCCGACGCGGCACGTCGGATCGACGGGCTGGCGAACCGGTTCTTCCTCGACCCACTGCTGCGCGGGTCGTACCCGGCGGATCTGATGTCCGACCTCAGGCAGGTCACCGACTTCAGGCACGTGCGGGCGGAGGACCTGACCACCATCGCCGCCCCGCTGGACCTGCTCGGAATCAACTACTACAGCCGGCACGTGGTCGCTGCGCCGACGGCGGCGGCCCCACTGGAGCCGTACTGGCGTAAACCGTCCTGCTGGCCCGGCAGCGAAGCCGTTCGCTTCGTCACCCGGGGCATGCCGGTCACCGACATGGACTGGGAGATCGACCCACCCGGGCTGGTCGAGACGTTGCGGCGGGTGTACGAGGAGTACACCGACCTGCCGCTCTACATCACCGAGAACGGTGCGGCCTTCGTGGACGCGGTCGTTGACGGTCGGGTGGACGATCCAGACCGAACGGCCTACTTCGCGGCACACCTGCGCGCCGCACATCAGGCGATCGTCGCGGGTGTCCCGCTGCACGGCTATTTCGCCTGGTCGTTGCTGGATAACTTCGAGTGGGCCTGGGGTTACACGAAGCGCTTCGGCATGATTCACATCGACTACCGCAGTCAGGCACGCACCCTGAAGTCCAGCGGTCGCTGGTACGCCGAGACAATCCGACGTAACGGTCTGGCCGCAGAATAGGCTCGAACCAGCTATCCGGGTGCTCCGGTGCCACCCGGTGGGCACCGGGGCCTTCCGCCGTCGGAGGAGCAGACGATGACAACGCAGCGCACCCGCTCGCTCGGGCGCCCGACTCTCGATGCGGTCGCCGCACGTGCCGGCGTTGGCCGGGGCACGGTCTCCCGCGTCGTCAATGGTTCACCCCAGGTCAGTCCCGAGGCCCGCGCGGCGGTGCAGCGGGCGATCGCGGAACTGGGGTACGTGCCGAACCGGGCCGCTCGCGCCCTGGTTACCCAGCGGACCGACTCGATCGCGTTGGTGGTGTCAGAATCCGGGGACCGGGTGTTCGCCGAGCCGTTCTTCGCCAGCATCGTGCGGGGCGTCAGCTCTGGCCTGATGGGGACCCCGTTCCAGCTCTGGCTGGTGATGGTCCAGTCCCCGATCGAGCGGGAGCGGGTCGAGCACCATCTGACCAACCAGCACGTTGACGGCGTCCTGCTGCTGTCGCTACACGATGCCGACCCGCTGCCCGCGCTGCTGCAAGAACGGGGCCTGCCCACCGTGCTCGGGGGCCAGCCAGCCCAGATGCTGCACGCCGACGCGGAGCCGGCCTGGCTCGTGGACGCGGACAACGTCGGCGGGGCCCGGCGCGCGGTGGAGTACCTCGTCGGGCGGGGACGGCGGCAGATCGCGACCATCGCCGGCCCACAGGACATGGGCGTCGGTCTGGGGCGGCTGACCGGCTATCAGGAGGCGGTCGCGAAGACGCCGAGCGGGGGCAGGCCAGACCTGGTCGCGTACGGGGACTTCAGCGAGGGCAGTGGGGAGGCCGCGATGCGCCAGCTGCTGGCCGCGTGCCCGGACCTGGATGCGGTCTTTGCCGCCTCGGACCTGATGGCGTTCGGTGCGCTCCGGACGTTGCGGGAGGCCGGTCGGCGGGTGCCGGAGGACGTGGCCGTGGTGGGCTTCGACGACGCGCCGATCGCCCGCCAGTCGGACCCACCGCTGACCACGGTCTTCCAGCCGATCGAGGAGATGGGACGGCAGATGGCCCAGTTGCTGGTGTCCCGGATCCGTGGCGAGCAACGGGCCACCACCAACATCCTTCTGGACACCGAGTTGGTCGAGCGCGCCAGCGCCTGACCGCCGCCGATGGGTCCTGCACCGGGAGGTGGTGTCCGGTGCAGTGACTCTTTAGGCGTAGTGGCGGAGTTCGCGGCGGGCCAGAGCGGCCTTGTGGACCTCGTCCGGCCCGTCGGCGAGGCGCAGGGTGCGGGCCTGGGACCAGAGCGCCGCCAGTGGGGTGTCCTGGCTGACGCCGGCACCCCCGTGCGCCTGGATGGCCTTGTCGATCACCCACTCCGCCATCGACGGCGTGTCGATCTTGATGGCTTGGATCTCGGTGTGCGCGCCCTTGTTGCCGACCGTGTCCATCAGCCAGGCCGTCTTGAGCACCAGGAGCCGGGACTGCTCGATTCGGACCCGCGCCTCGGCGATCCACTCACGCACCACACCCTGCTCGGCGATCGGCCGGCCGAACGCCACCCGGTCCAGGGCGCGACGGCAGAGCAGCTCCAGCGCCCGCTCCGCCATACCGATCAACCGCATGCAGTGGTGGATTCGGCCGGGACCGAGCCGGGCCTGGGCGATCGCGAAGCCGGCCCCCTCCGCACCGATCAGGTTCTCCACCGGCACCCGGACGTCGTCGAAGTCGATTTCGGCATGGCCACCGTGTGCGCCGTCGTGGTAGCCGAAGACATGTAGCCCGCGCCGGACGGCGACCCCAGGGGTGTCCCGCGGCACCAGGATCATGCTCTGCTGCCGGTGCCGGTCGGCCGACGGGTTGGTCCGGCCCATCACCACGAAGATCTGACAGGCCGGATCCATGGCGCCGGACGACCACCACTTGCGGCCGTTGATCACGTAGTGGTCGCCGTCGCGGGTGATCCGGGTGGCGATGTTGGTGGCGTCGGAGGAGGCGACCTCCGGCTCGGTCATGCAGAACGCCGAGCGGATCTCCGCCGCCAGCAGCGGGCGCAGCCACCGCTGGCGCTGCGTCTCGGTGCCGAACTCGGCCAGCAGCTCCATGTTGCCGGTGTCCGGTGCCGCACAGTTGAGCGCCTCCGGGGCGAGGTGCGGGCTCCGGCCGGTCAGCTCGGCGAGCGGAGCGTACTGCAGGTTGGTCAGCCCGGCGCCGTGGTGGGGGTCGGGGAGGAAGAGGTTCCACAGGCCCCGCTGGCGGGCAGCCGCCCGCAACTCGGCCAGCACCGGCGGCCGAGCCCACTGGTCCGCCGCGCCCGCGACCTGCTCGGCGTAGACCGCCTCAGCCGGGTAGACCTGCTGCTCCAGGAAGTCGGTCAGCTCGGCTCGCAGCCGTTCGGTGTGGGCGTCGTGGGTGAAGTCCATCAGCTCCTCCTCGAGACGGCGGTCAGCCCGTACGCGACCAGTGGTGCGACCATCTCGCCGATCTGGTCGAAGCCCTCGCCGAGGGTCTGCCCCTGGCGGTGCCGGTAGTGGATGCCCTCGCAGATCACCGCGAGTTTGAAGCACCCCAGGGCCACATGCCAGTCCAGCGGGCCGACGTCGATCCCGCTGCGGCTGGCGTACCGCTCGATCAGGTCGGTGCCGGCGGGGAAGCCGGCGTGAGGCCCGAGCCCGTCGGCGACGGGATTGCTTCCGACCGCATCCCCGCCCATGGCATCCCAGTAGGTCAGCAGGAGACCCAGGTCGGCCAGCGGGTCGCCGAGGGTGGCCATCTCCCAGTCGAGCACCGCCCGGACGGCGACCGGGCCGACGGTGGCGAGGAGGTTGTCCAACCGGTAGTCGCCGTGCACGATCCGCCCCGTGCCGGAACTCTCCGGAGCGGTGTTGGCCAGCCGGTCGCGTAGCTCGTCAATGCCGGGCAGCGGCCGGCTTCGGGAGCCGTCGAGCTGCCCGGACCAACGGCGGACCTGGCGGGCGAGAAAGCCCTGCGGACGGCCGAAGTCAGCCAGGCCGACCGTCGCCGGATCCACGGTGTGTAGCGCGGCGAGGGTGTCCATCATCGCCATCGCCAGCTCCCGTCGCTGCTGGCCGGGGAGCGGGTCGGTCTGCGCTCGGGAGCGGAACACCGTGCCGGGCACGTGGGCCATCAGGTAGAACGGTGCCCCGATCACCCCCGGGTCGGTGCAGAGCAGTAGCGCCTTCGGTACCGGCACCTCCGTCGGGGCGAGCGCCGAGATCACCCGGAACTCCCGCGCCATGTCGTGTGCGGTGGCCAGTACGTGGCCCAGCGGTGGCCGACGCAGCACGACCTCCCGCTCCCCAACAGCGAGCAGGTACGTCAGGTTGGACCGGCCGCCAGCGATCAGCTGGGCGCTCAGCGGCCCGTCGGCCAGGTCCGGCCGGTGCGCGGCGAGGTGGCCGGCGAGCCGGCCCAGGTCCAGACCCGGCGGGGAGCCGATCGGTGCGGAATCGTCGATGGCCGGCTCGGTCATCCGAACAGTTGATGGCAGCTCACTTCTGATGTCAAGGCCGGTGTCCGGCCTCTTCCCGGCCCCGAAACCGACCCGTCACCCTGGGTTACGGGTTCCGCAACAGCCGTCGGGGAGGGTCGTACCTGGGGAAGGGAGCAACTCATGACGCGGTGGGGAAGACAGACCCTGGTGGCGGACCGGCCCACCTGCCAGGCGGGTCGAGGGTTGGCCGGGCCGTTCACCCTGGACCTGCGAGACGGCACTGAGCTGGACGTACGCTCAGCGGTCGGTGACGACCTGCCCGGCGTGGTCGACCTGCACGAGCGGTGTTCGGCGCGCAGCCGCAACCGCCGCTACCACGGTGGGTCGGCCCGGCTCGCCCCGGCTCGGATGCGCCGACTGTTGGAGCCGGCTCGGGGGGTCACACTGCTGGCCACGCCGACCGCTTCCCATTCGCCATCCGCGCCGGTGGTGGCGATGGCCAATCTCCTCGGCGAGGGAGACACAGCCGAGGTGGCGTTGCTGGTACGCGACGACTGGCAACGCCGCGGACTCGGATCGGTGCTGCTACGCCGGCTCGTGTGGGAGGCGGAGCAGAGCGGATACGTCGCATTGGATCTGCACGTCCAGGCAGAGAATACGCCGATGCTGCGGGTCGTCTACCGGTTAGCGCGGCCTTCGATGGTTGACCGGGATGGCTCGCTGCTAACCCTGACGGTGCCGTTGACCGCGGCCGACTCTCCGGCTAGGGCGCCGCTGGACCTCTCCGTCCCAACACGGTGATCGTCTATCGTGGGCTGCTGTCGCTATCAGCCCCGTGTCGCTATAGGACACCTTCGGGGCTGTGCGGCCACCTACCTGGGGTTCCGAGTGTCGTGGCGCGCAAATGGCGATGATTTTGTGTGGCGCACCCGAACGTAATCCCTCGTACTGTTAAAGGAGCACCACCTCACACCTCGAGGGGGCACTCCTATGTTCAGTGACTTTCTGATCTCTGTCATCCGTACCGCTGTCCCGGTCGCTGTCGGTGCCATGCTGGCCTGGCTCGCCTCCAAAACGGGAATCGTCCTCGATGCTGACTCCTCCGCCACGTTGACCGCCAGCGCGGTCGCCCTCGCCATCGCCGTTTACTATGCTCTCGCCCGTGCCCTGGAGACCCGGTGGCCCTGGCTCGGCGTGCTGCTGGGGCGGCGGGCGAAGCCGGTCTACGAGGTGTCGCGTACCAGTAAGGGCGAGGGCTGAGGCGCTCGTTCGTCCCGCTGCCTAGCGGTGGTGGGTGACCCGAAAGTCACCCACCACCATCACCGATGCGTCCACCGTTCCTTTTCCGGGATCTGTTCCGTTCAGGACGGCGTTGTCAGCTGCACCCAGGGGTTGTTGCAGGTGAAGTTCTGCCCCTGTGTAGCGCATTCGGTTTCCCACACCTCGCCATCGGTGGTCAGCACCTTTATCCAGGCGTCATTGCCGGCGGCGAGATGGCGACCCCGCATACGGATTCACCCGGGTAGTTGGTGTTACCGCTGAGGTCGGTCCAGGTGTAGGGCCCCGGCGGTGCTGGTGTGAGCCTTCTGCGGCCGGCGTAGGTGACCCCATCCGAAACCACCGCACTGAACTCTTCGGAGGCCGAGGGGGCAAGGCTGTCGATGTCAGCGCACGGTCCGGTGGGGCCGGGTGGTCCGGTGGGGCCCGGTGGTCCGGTGGGGCCCGGTGGTCCGGTAGGTCCGGGTAGCCCGGTGGGGCCCGGTGGTCCGGTAGGTCCGGGTAGCCCGGTGGGGCCGGGTGGTCCGGTGGGGCCCGGTGGTCCGGGTGGTCCGGTGGGGCCCGGCGGTCCGGGTGGTCCGGTGGGGCCCGGCGGTCCGGGTGGTCCGGTGGGGCCCGGCGGTCCGGGTGGTCC
>NZ_AXVR01000062.1 GCF_000484695.1 Salinispora cortesiana
CGGCGCGGCCGGGCGCGAACCGCACCCGGGCCCGGCGGTGGTCTGCCACCGGGTTGGCTGTGGCGACCAGCGTCGCGCTCGCCCTGGTCGGCCTCGCTGTCGCCCCGGCCGCCCACGCGGTCGGACGCACCACCACCGAGGCCGATGGGCAGAAGCGGCCGAAGGGTACGGCGGTCGCCTGCGACGCGGACGCGCTGATCGCCGCGATCACGTCCGCCAACGCCACCGGCGGTGGCGTGTTCGACCTGGCCAAGGACTGCACCTACCTGCTCACCGCCGACATCGACGGTGCCGGTCTGCCCGCGATCGTCACCCCGATCACCCTCAACGGCGGCAAGAAGACCACGATCGAACGCGCCGCCGCCGTGGACGAGTTCCGGATCTTCACCGTTGACGTCGGCGGTGACCTCACCCTCCACCACCTGAAGATCACCGGCGGTCAGACCGCCGAGGATGGCGGGGGGATCTTCGTGGCCGCCGGTGGTGCCCTCACCCTTGAGCACAGCAGGATCGTGCGCAACATCAGCGCCCAGGAGGGCGGCGGCATTCGGAATGCGGGCACCGCCACCGTCACGCACTCCCACATCGAACGGAACACCGCCGGTGGGAGTGGGGGTGGGGTCGCCAGCACCGGTGCTCTCGAGCTGCACTCCTCTTCCGTGGGCGAGAACGTCAGCGCGAACGGCGGGGGCATCTCCAGTGCCGGGGCCGTTGTCATCGCCCGCAGCGCGATCACCGGAAACCGGGCAACCTCCGTCATCGGTGGCGGACTGCTCGCCACCGGAGGAAGCGCCCTGCTCACCGACTCGCACGTGCTTCGTAACTCCTCCAACACCGAGGGTGCCGGGGTCGTCGCCATCTCCGTGCAGCTGCACCTGCGGCGGGTCGCTATCGCCGACAACGCGGCCCGCAGCGGGGGCGGCGGACTGATCATCAACAGTACGTCCTCCGCGACCGTGCAGCAGGGTCTCATCAAGGGCAACACCGCCAACACCGATGGCGGGGGCGTCTTCAACGCTGGAGTGTTGGCGCTGTTCGACACCGAGGTCCAGGGCAATCAAGCCACTCGGGGCGGGGGTGTCTACAACGATGCCGTCGGTGCGCTCACCCTCTATGGCACCACGATCAAGAAGAACACTGCTGTCGCCGACGGTGGTGGAGTCTTCAATGAGGCTGGTGGAACAGTCGAGCTGAATACGGCAACCGGCACCGTGGTGACGAAAAATCGGCCCAACAACTGTGTCAATGTGGCCGGCTGTCCAGGCTGAGCCTCGAGAAACTCCCATCAAACAATGCGCGAATCGTGAACCCAGAGGTGATCTTCTAATGTGCGGGATAGCGGGCTACATCGGCATCAGCGCATTCTGGGGTGAGCCGGTGCTACGCCGGATGGCCGACGCCCAGGTCCACCGGGGCCCCGACGGAGATGGGTACCTGGCCGAAGGGCTGATCGGGTTGGCGCACCGGCGGCTGGCGGTCATCGATCGAGCCGGTGGGAAGCAACCGTTTCACTCGGCGGACGGCCGATACGTGCTGAGCTACAACGGCGAGGTCTACAACTATCGGCAACTGCGCGCGGAGTTGAGCGATCTCGGCCATCGATTCACCACGGAAAGTGACACCGAGGTGGTGCTGACCGCGTGGATCCAATGGGGCCGGGCCGCCTTCGACCGCTTCGATGGAATGTTCGCCCTGGCAATCGCCGATCTGGAGCGGGGCGAGGTGGTGCTGGCCCGGGACCAGTTCGGCATCAAACCGCTGTACCTCGCCGACGACGGAGACGGACGGGTCTTCTTCGCCAGTGAGATCCGTCCCCTCTTCGCCGCCGGTGCGATCACGCCCAGCCCCGACGACCACACCATCTACCGATACCTACGGTTCCGGATCCACGATGACACCCCGCGGACGTTCTTCCACGGGGTCACCCGGTTGATGCCGGGAGAGATCGCCCTGCTCACCTCGGACGGCGCAATCCAACGCTCGACCTACACCCGCCTCTACGACGACATGGATGCGCTGGCGGCGGCGCCGACCCGCTATGACCAGGCAGCCCAGGAGCGGTTCCGGGCGGTGCTCGACCGAGCGATCCGGGCTCGGCTGGTCAGCGACGTCCCGGTCGGCACGGCCCTCTCCGGTGGCTTGGACTCCTCGACCGTGGTGGCCAGCATTCATCACATGATGGCCGCCGCCGGCGACACCACCCGACCCGTTGGTGCGACGCAACAGACCTTCTCCGCGGTCTTCCCCGGGGAACGAAACGACGAGGAACGCTACGTCGACGCGGTCGCGGCCACCTGTGGCGAGGCACTCCAGGTGCACAAGGTGCGCCCGACCCCGGACCGCTTTCTGGTTGATCTGCGGGACTTCATCCGGACCCAGGAAGAACCGGTCATCTCCACCGCACCGTACGCGCAGTACTGCGTGATGCGCGAGGCGAGCCAACATGTGACGGTGATGCTCGACGGTCAGGGCGCAGACGAGCTGCTCGCCGGCTACCTGCCCTACTATCTGGTGCACCTGCGCGGCCTGCGCGGTGGCCGGGTGGCCGGAGAGCTGCTCCGCTCCGTCGACGTGCTCTGGCGCCTGGGCCGCACCCGGCTGACCGATGTCGTTGGTCGTCGGCGACGGACACCGACGGTCGCCCTGCTGGGCCGGGACTTCGCCGAAACCTATCGGTACGAGCGCTTCCCGATGGTGCGCAATGACATCAAGGCCCGGCTGGCCTCCGACCTCTTCCGGCACAGCCTTCCCGCGTTGCTCCGCTACGAGGATCGGAACAGTATGCGATTCTCGATCGAGGGTCGGGTGCCGTTTCTCGACGCCGCTCTGGTGCGTACCGTGTGGTCGCTTGACCCGTCCGCAATCATCCATCACGGCTGGAACAAGCGGGCACTGCGGGACGCGACCGTTGACCTGCTGCCCCGGCTGGTCAATCGACGTCGCAACAAGATTGGGTTCACCACGCCCGAGGACAGCTGGTTCCAGCGCATCAAGAACGACGTGTATCTCATCTTCGCCTCCCGGTCGTTCGGTGCGCGACCCTACTTCGACCAGCGAGCCGTGCTCCAGGCATTCGAGGACTACGTCGCCAGCCGGGGCGGTGTGGAAACCATGACGTTCTGGCGGATGCTCAATGTTGAACTGTGGCTGCGCGAGTTCATCGACCCGCACCCGACCAGCGATGCGGGCACCTCGGGGGCGGCGGAGCCGGCCCGGGTCGGCGTCCAGCGGGGCACTGGCTCGGACACCGACCAGGGGGCGGACCCGCCGGCGCTGCCGAAGCCGGACTTCGTTCCCAACCAGGGGAAGGAGTTGCTGACGCCCGGTGGCGCCTGGGCCCGGTTTCCGCTGCGAACCGACCTTATCGCCACCGGTGACGACGTCCCCGCGCTCGCCGTCAACCGGGTCGGTGAGTTCTACAAACAGGGGGCGGAGATGCCGTTTCCCGTCCAGCAACTGGCAACAGCCGGACCCTGGTACCTGTTTGTCAGTGAGAAGGTGGTCGCGGTCGCGCAGGGGCGAATCTTCAACGTGACCGACATCAGGAGCGGAACCTGGGCGCGCTTGCTGTCGCGAGGTGTCCTGCGTACCCCGTACGGCATTGGGCTGGGGCATCCGGCCACGATGCAGCTGGCTATCCAGGAGGCAGGACTGCCCCGCATCCTCACCGCTGCAGCAGCCGGGGCGGCCGGGAAGGCGGTCGGGCGACGGGGGCTGTTCTACCGGGTCGCCGGTCCGGCGGTACGCGCCATCGACGGGCCCACCGAGTACTCGGCCTACCCGGCGAACATATCGGCGAAGCTGGCGCCGCACGATCCGGATCGGGTCGCCCAGGACATCTCGGCGGCGATCCGGGCGGCCCTGCCCGCCGAGTTCGCGGAGCGATTCGGGGGCACAGTGATCATCGACGCCAATGACTTCGGTCAGGACATCCTGGGTCAGGACGCCGACCTACCGGAGGCGGTGCTGGTGGCGGCGTTCGTCGACAACCCACTCGGCCAGGCCCGCGAGCAGACGCCGTTCGCCGTTGTGGTGGCCCAGCACCAGCGCGGGGTCGCGGGCGGTAGTGGCGGCCACGGGTGTGCCACACCGGCGGCTGAGCCGGAACGCAAAACCGCCGACGCCCCGAGGTAGGGGGCATCGGCGGTGTCGGTCTGGCGGTTAGCGGCCTTAGCCGATGAAGCCCTCAGCCTTCATCCAATCGGAGACGACCTGGGCCACCGGCTCGCCCTGGACGTCGATCTTCTCGTTGAGCCCGCGCAGGGTTTCGTCGTCGAGCTTGGCGATCACCGGCTCGAGGATCGTCAGGATGGCGCCGTACGACTCGGCGGTCTCGCCGTTGAGGGTGGGAGCCGGGTTATAGATCGGGAAGAAGCTCCGGTCATCCTCCAGCACCCGCAGGTTCAGGTGGCTGATCCGGCCGTCGGTGGTGAAGACCTCGCCGAAGTTGCAGGCCTCACCCTTCTTCGTCTCGGTGTAGACGACGCCGGTGTCGACGACCTTGACGTTGTCCTCCGGAACGTCCATCCCGTACGCCGCGGTCATTCCGGGCCAGCCGTCGTTACGGCCGACGAACTCTGTCTCCAGGCAGAACGTCGCTTCCTGCGGGTTGCTCTTGGCGAATTCGGCCAGTTCGGAGAGGGTCGAGAGGTTCCACTCCTCGGCCTTCTCCTCCCGCAGCGCGATGGCGTAGGTGTTGTTCGCGGGAGCGTACGCCCCCCAGACCACGTTGTTCTTCTCCTTGTCCTCCTTGACCACGGCCGCGTACTGCTCGGCGGAGTCCTGGATCGGGTCGGTGTGGTCGAGGTAGGTGATCCACGCCGTACCGGTGTAGTCCCAGTAGACGTCGACGTCGCCGCTGAGCAGCGCCTTGCGGACGTTGACCGAGCCCTTGATGTTGGTCTGGTCCTCGACCTCCGCGCCGGCTGCGGTCAGCGCCTGCATCGTGATGTGCCCGAAGACGATGTTCTCGGTGAAGTCCTTGGAACCGACGACGACGGTCTGTCCCTTGAGGGTGGCGTCCTCCTTGATCGATCCCTCGCCGACCGCGACGTCGGCGCCGGACTCGTCAGTCGTCACCGAGCAGCCGGTGAGCGCGAGGGCGACCACCGCGGAGCCGGTCGCCAGGCGGGTGAGTGCGGTTCGATTTCGCATCGTTACCTTCCTTGGGGTAGTGCGAGTGTCGGTGGTGGGTAGGTGCGAGCGACGCCGCTCAGTCGAGCCCACGGGGCCGGAGCAGGTCGGAGATCACTCCGCCCAGCCAGTCCAGCGTCAACGCCAGGGTCGCGGTCAGGACGGCTCCGGTGACGAGGATCGTTTCGCGTTGGAGTTTGATCCCGGTCACGATCAGCGAACCCAGACCTCCGGCGTTGATGAACGTGGCGAGGGTGGCCACGCCGACGGCGAGGACGAGTGCGGTCCGCACCCCGGCGAGGATGACCGGAACGGCCAACGGCAGTTCGATCCGGAGCAGGACAGCCAGGGGTGACATCCCGATGCCCCGTCCCGCCTCGATCAGATGGCGGTCCACCTGGTTGATCCCGACGATGGTGTTCTGGAGTACCGGGAGGACGGAGTAGGCGACCAGACAGATCAACGTGGTCGAGAAGCCGATGCCGAGGAAGATGCTCAACAGGACGAGCAGCCCGATCGCGGGGGTCGCCTGACCGATGTTGGCCAGGCCGGTGGCGAACGGAGCCAGCCACCGTATGGACGGACGGGTGAGCAGGATGCCACCCCCACCGGCGATCGCCACGACGAGCACGGTGGTCAGCGCGGTGAGCGTCACATGCTCGCCGACCGCCCGCAGCAGTTTGTTGGCCTCCAGGGCACGCTGTTCGATGTCGTCCAGGTCCGTGGCGCTGACCCAGAGGTAGGTGCCGAGCAACACCACGGCGAGGAGCGCTGGCATCGTGGCGTGTCGCCCCAGCATCCCGCGCCAGCGGGACGCTGGGGTGAGTATGGTCTCTTCGGCCCGGATCTGGGTGGCGCTGCTCATCGCTGCTCCGGGGCGAGCTCGGCGGCGGTGGTCGCGCCCGCACGCTGGTCAGGAACCCCGGCGCCCGGCTCCTCCTGCTCTGACGCGTGGTGGATCACCTGCATCAGACCGTCGAGCGTTACCGTGCCGGCGTAGCGGCCGTCCTCGTCAACCACGACCGCGGCGCCGTCGCGGGAGGCGAGCATCGCGTCCAGGGCGTCGCGGAGCGTTGCCTGCGGCTCGACCGTCGTCACCGTCTGGCCGGCCCCGTCGAGAGCGCCCGCGCCAGCGGCCAGATCGTGGGCGTTTACCCAGCGCAGCGGCCGATTGTCGGCGTCCACGGTCAATGCCGAGGAGCCTTCGGTCTGCTCCAGCTGGCGCTTCGCGCCGTTGGCGGCCTTGTCCGGCTGGATCAGCGGGACGTCCTCCCACGCGATCGCGTCAACCCGGCGCAGGTCGAGCTGCTTGAGCCGGGCACCGCGGCCGATGAACTGGGCAACGGTGCTGTCGGCGGGATTCGCCAGCAGGTTTTCCGGGGTGTCGAACTGCCGAATCTTGGACCTCTCGCCGAGGACGGCGATCCGCGTACCCATCTTGATCGCCTCGTCGAAGTCGTGCGTGACGAAGACGATGGTCTTGCGCAACTGCTCCTGCAGGCGGAGGAACTCGTTCTGCAACCGGTCCCGGGTCATCGGGTCGGTGGCGCCGAAGGGCTCGTCCATCAGCATCACCGGCGGATCCGCGGCGAGCGCCCGGGCCACCCCGACGCGCTGCTGCTGCCCGCCGGAGAGTTGGCGGGGCAGTCGGTTGCGGTAGATGGCCGGTTCGAGGCCGACGAGGTGGAGGAGTTCGTCGGCCCGGGCCTCGATCCGCTTGCGGTCCCAGCCGAGCATCTTGGGCACCAGCCCGACGTTGGTGGCGACGCTCATGTGTGGAAAGAGCCCCACCTGCTGAATGACATAGCCGATCTGCCGGCGTAGGTCGTTGCCGTCTAGCGCGGTCACGTCGGTGCCGTCGATGAGGATCCGGCCGCTGCTGGGCTCGATCAACCGGTTGATCATCTTCATGGTGGTGGTCTTGCCGCAGCCGGAGGGGCCGACGAAGACGATGATCTCGCCCTGCTGGATCGTCATCGACATGTTGTCGACGACCGGGGCCTTCTGTCCCCGGTAGAACTTGCTGACCTGCTGCAGATCGATCATTACGTCGCGGCTCATTCTCGGCCTCCGAGGGAGGGGGAAGGGACTGCTGTGGTGGGCGTGAGCGCCGGGCGGCGCGCCAGGCGGGGGCGGAGTAAATTCGGTCGTTGCCCGGCCTGGGTGAGCTTGCCCAACAGAGCGAGGGCAAAGTCGACGGTGAGTGCCAGCACGATGACGCCGACCGTTCCGACCAGAGCCTGGTTCAGGGAGTTCACGCCGCCGAGATTGGCGAGGCCATCGAAGATCTGATGGCCCAGCCCGGGGCCGCCGACATAGGCGCCGACTGCGGCGATCCCCATCGTCATCTGGGTGGACACCCGAATCCCGGTCAGGATGACCGGCCAGGCGAGCGGAATCTCCACAGTGGTCAGGGATCGGATTCGGCTCATGCCGATTCCCCGCGCGGCCTCGGTCAGGGCCGGGTCGATCTCGCTCAGGCCCACGATGGTGTTCCGCAGGATCGGCAGCAGGGCGTACATGGTGAGAGCCACCAGCGTGGGCGCGTAGCCCAGCCCGAGTGGTGCGATCAGGAGGCCGAGTAGGGCGAATGATGGGATGGTGAGCATGGCCGCGGCCATAGCCGTCGCGACGGCCCGGGCGCGTGGGTTGCGGTAGGTCCAGAGGGCGATCAAGACGCCGATGACCGTCGCCAGGGCGACGGACATCAGCACAATTGTCGCGTGTTCGAGGGTCTGTGCGAGTAACAGCTCACGCCGACTTTGTAGATATTCGAGGAACGTCATGTGTCACCTGTCACCTCCTGCTGTGGCATTCGTGGCCCTGGGGTCAAGGAGCGGCTGGGTGGGCCGTAGCGAAAGCGGGTCAGCCATCAGCGAGTGGTGATCGGCCGATGGTGGCAAAGGGGTCCGACCAGGGGCTGAACCGCGACTCAGGGAGCACGGGCCCGCGTCGGTTCGAAGCCGCCGTCCTCCCTTGCCTCGTCATTTTGGAGCACAATCCTAACTCAACGTCACACCGGGGACTGCGTGCCCTCGTGGGCATCGAGTGCGGGATGTGGGATAGAGCGGGCGAAAGGCGCTGATGGCGACGGTCGATCTGTGCCGTCAGTTGCCGCCATGCCCGGGTGGTGGCCGCGGCGCCGAGGTGTCTCGATGGCGAGGTGTCTGCCCCGGCGGTGGCTGGGATGGTCGTGCCGTACTGTCCTGATTCGGTTCGCATGGGTGCAAGAACGTTATCTTGTGTTCCTCGTCCTGTGATCTCTTCCGTATGCGCAGGTCAGGAGCGTGTGGGCTGACGGGGTGCCGCAGAACGCGAGGTAAGGTTGCATCCCTGCACGCATCCGGTTCGACCCCCGAACCGGTCGGGAGCGCGCGGCCGGTCGGGAGCCGGTGCGGACGCACCGGACGGACGCGACTGTGGAGTGACGTGCGCCATGCCATCAAGTCGCAGATTCGTCCTGTCGTCATGCCCGGGTTCGACGAGTTCCGCGACCAGTTAAGTGAGGTGAGTGGAAGTGACAACCCAGCGTTACGATTACGTCATCGTTGGTGGCGGTTCTGCCGGCAGCGCGCTCGCCGACCGGATCTCCGCCGACCCGGGCAACCGGGTTCTGGTTCTGGAGGCGGGTCGTCCCGACTACCCGTGGGACGTCTTCATCCACATGCCGGCGGCGCTGCCGTTTCCGATCGGGAGCCGGTTCTACGACTGGCAGTACAACTCGGAGCCGGAGCCGCACATGCACGGGCGGCGCATCTACCACGCCCGGGGCAAGGTGCTGGGTGGGTCGAGCAGCATCAACGGGATGATCTTCCAGCGGGGCAACCCGTTGGACTACGAGCGGTGGGGCGCCGACCCGGGCATGGAGACCTGGGACTTCGCCCACTGTCTGCCGTACTTCAACAAGATGGAGTCCGCCCTGGGGGCGGATCCGGACGACCCGTTCCGTGGCCACGACGGCCCGTTGCTGTTGGAGCGTGGCTCCGCGGACAACCCGGTGATCCAGGCCATGCTGGCGGCGGCGGAGCAGGCCGGCTACCCCCGTACCACCGACGTCAACGGTGCGCAGCAGGAGGGTTTCGCCCCGTTTGACCGGAACGTTCGTCGTGGCCGGCGGTTCTCCGCATCCCAGGCCTACCTGCGCCCGGCGATGAAGCGACCCAACCTCGAGGTGCGTACCCGCGCCTTCGTCACCCGCGTCATCTTCCAGGGCACCCGCGCCGTGGGCGTCGAGTACACCCGCGGCCGAGGGACGACCCCCCACCGGGTGTACGCCAACGAGGTGATCCTCAGCGGTGGCGCGATCAACACGCCGCAGTTGCTGCAGCTGTCCGGCGTGGGTAACGCCGACGAACTGCGCGGCCTGGGCATCGACACCGTCGCGAACCTGCCCGGGGTGGGCGAGAACCTGCAGGACCACCTGGAGGTCTACATCCAGCACGCCTGCACCCAGCCAGTGACGATCCAGCCCTACCTGAACTGGCGGTACGCGCCGTGGATCGGCGCCAAGTGGCTGTTCGGACGGACGGGTCTGGGCGCCACCAACCACTTCGAGGCGGGCGGCTTCGTCCGGAGCAACGACACCGTCGACTACCCGAACCTCATGTTCCACTTCCTGCCGATCGCGGTCCGCTACGACGGCTCCTCTCCCTCCGGTGGCCACGGCTACCAGGTGCACATCGGCCCGATGTACTCCGACGCCCGCGGTATAGTCAAGATCGTCAACCGTGACCCTCGGGTGCACCCGGCCCTGCGGTTCAACTACCTCTCCACCGAGCAGGATCGACGGGAGTGGGTGGAGGCGGTCCGGGTGACCCGCGACATCCTCGGCCAGTCGGCGTTGGCGCCGTTCAGCGGTGGTGAGATCTCCCCCGGGCCCGAGGTCCAGACCGACGAGGAGATCCTCGACTGGGTCGCCCGCGAGGGTGAGACCGCGCTGCACCCGTCCTGCACGGCCAAGATGGGGACCGACGACATGTCTGTGGTGAACCCCACCGACATGCGGGTGCACGGGGTGACCGGGTTGCGGGTGGTGGACGCGTCGGTGATGCCGTATGTCACCAACGGGAACATCTACGCACCGGTAATGATGGTCGCCGAGAAGGCGGCGGACCTCATCCTGGGCAACACGCCGTTGCCGCCGTCGTCGCTCGACTACTACCGGCACGACCGCGGTTCGTCGGCGGTGGCATGATGCCGCGTCGCGAAGGCAGAGCTGTGTCAGGGAACCACCAGATGAGTGCACCGGGGAGTTGCGCGTGAAGGACCTCTACATCGATGGGCAGTGGCGGGAGTCGGTAGCCGGCGGGCACCGGGAGATCCGCTGCCCGGCCGACGGCACCCCGGTGGCCACCGTCACCGAGGGGAGCCGGGACGACACGATCGCGGCGATCCGCGCGGCCCGGAAGGCGTTCGACGAGGGGCCGTGGCCGAAGACCCCGGCCGGCGAACGCGGTGCGCTGCTGCACCGCGTCGCCGACCTCCTCCAGCGGGACAAGCAGAAGTTCGCCCGCGCGGAGTCGCTCGACACCGGCAAACGGCTGGTGGAGAGCGAGTACGACATCGACGACGTGACCGCCTGCTTCCGGTACTACGCGGGCCTCGCCGACACCGACGGCGGACGCGTCGTGGACACCGGGCGCAGCGACGCGATCAGTCGGGTCGAGTACGAGCCGATCGGTGTGTGCGGGCTGATCACGCCCTGGAACTACCCGTTGCTGCAGACCTCGTGGAAGGTCGCCCCGGCGCTCGCCGCCGGAAACACCTTCGTCCTCAAGCCCAGCGAGTTGACCCCCGCGACCGCGATCCTGCTGATGCGGCTGCTGGACGAGGCCGGGCTGCCGCCGGGCGTCGCCAATCTGGTCCTCGGCGCCGGTGCCGAGGTCGGCGCACCGCTGGCCGAGCACCCGGACGTGGACCTGGTCTCGTTCACCGGGGGCCTGCAGACCGGGCGGGGCCTGATGGCGGCGGCGGCGACGACGGTGAAGCGGGTGACGCTCGAACTCGGCGGCAAGAACCCGAACGTTGTCTTCGCCGACGCCGACTTCGACGCCGCCGTGGACTTCGCGCTCACCGCGGTGTTCCTGCACTCGGGCCAGGTCTGCTCGGCCGGTACCCGGCTCGTGGTCGAGGAGTCCATCCACGACGCCTTCGTGGATGCGGTCGTGGATCGCGCCCGTCGGATTCGCCTCGGCGGGCCCTTCGACGCCGACGCGGAGACCGGCCCGCTGATCTCCGCCGCCCACCTGTCCAAGGTGGAGTCGTACGTCGCGGCTGGAATCGCCGAGGGTGCGGTACTGCGCTGTGGTGGCCGTCGCCCCGAAGAGGACCGCCTCGCCAACGGCTTCTACTACCTACCGACGGTGCTTGACGGCTGTCGTGGGGACATGTCCGTGGTCCAGGAGGAGTCCTTCGGCCCGGTCCTCACCGTCGAGACCTTCACCGACGAGGACGAGGCGGTTCGCATCGCCAACGACACCCACTACGGCCTCGCCGGCGCGGTCTGGACCAGCGACGCCAGCCGGGCCCAGCGGGTCGCGCAGCGGCTGCGGCACGGCACGGTCTGGATCAACGACTACCACCCGTACGTACCCAAGGCGGAGTGGGGCGGCTTCCGGCAGTCCGGCAACGGGCGCGAGCTGGGCCCGACCGGGCTCAACGAGTACCGGGAAATGAAGCACATCTGGCAGAACACCGATCCCCGTCCGCAGCACTGGTTCCGCGGCTAGCGCCCCCACGCCACCCCGCAGCCGTCGCCCGACGAAAGAGACGAGTCAGCCATGTCTGTCCCAACCGACTATCACCGCCGTCCCGGCGGGCCCATCCCCGCGTGCGCACCCCGGTGCCGCACGGGCGCGCCGAGGTCGCGGAGTAACGACCGGGCGGGGTGGGCAGCATGAGCACGGATACGGCGGTGCAGCCGCGCGGGCAGGTCAATGATCACCAGACTCCGGTGATCTCGGTCCGGAACCTGTGGAAGGTGTTCGGGCCGAACGCGGAGCGGGTGCCCGGCTCGGCCGAGCTCGCGGCGCTGTCTCGGCGGGAGCTACGGGAGCGGGCCCGGTGTACCGCCGCGGTACGGGAAGTGTCGTTCGACGTCGCGCCCGGTGAGGTCTTCGTCGTGATGGGGCTCTCCGGCTCCGGTAAGTCCACGCTGGTGCGCTGCCTGACCCGGCTGATCGAGCCGACCGCGGGGGAGGTGGTCTTCGAGGGCGAGGACATCCTGCGGGCCGACAAGAAGCGGCTGCGGGAGCTCCGGCGCCGGAAGTTCTCGATGGTCTTCCAACACTTCGGTCTCCTGCCGTACCGAACGGTGGTCGACAACGTCGGCTATGGCCTGGAGATCAGGGGCGCCGGCCGCGCCGAGCGGATCCGCCGGGCGAACGAGGTCATCGAGCTGGTGGGCCTCGACGGCTACGAGAACGCGTACCCGGACCAGCTCTCCGGCGGGATGCAACAGCGCGTCGGGTTGGCGCGGGCGTTGGCCGGTGACCCGGACGTGCTCTTCTTCGACGAGCCGTTCTCCGCGCTGGACCCGCTGATCCGCCGCGACATGCAGAACGAGGTCATCCGGCTGCACCGCCAGGTTGGCAAGACGATGGTCTTCATCACGCACGACCTCTCCGAGGCGCTCAAGCTCGGCGACCGGATTCTGCTCATGCGCGACGGCAACGTGGTGCAGGCCGGGACCGGGGACGAGCTGGTCGGGGCGCCGGCGGACGACTACGTGCGTGACTTCGTCCAGGACGTGCCCCGCGCCGACGTCCTCACGCTGCGGTGGATCATGCGTCCCGCCCGGGACTCCGACCAACTGGACGGCCCCGAGCTGGGTCCGGGTGTGATCGTGCGGGACGCGGTCCGCACGGTGCTCGCCGCCGACCGGCCGGTGCGGGTCGTCGAGAACGGGGAACTGCTGGGCGTGGTCGGCCATGCGGAGGTCCTCGACATTGTCGCCGGCAATCAGGCGGGCGCCTAATGGCCACGACGACCATGACCGGCTCGTCCACGCGGACCACCCCACGTCGACGAATCACCAAGCCGCTCGCGGTGGTGGGCCTGCTCGCACTCTGGCTCGTCGCCTGGACCCTGCTGCGCGGCCAGGACATGTTGGAGCTGCCCCGGGCCACGCTGACCGATCTGCACCACTGGCTCAACGACGTCAACGACTCGGTCGGCGCCAGCCGGAACAGCAACCCGCTCTTCCTGTACTTCTTCAACGAGATTCGCGCGGTGATGGACGCGCTGGTGACCTTCGTCCAGGGGCTCATCGCGCAACCGGCGTACGGGCGGCCGGTGCCGGTGCTCGGGTGGCTGGGTGTGGTCGCGCTCGTCTCCTACGCCTCCTGGGCGTTCGGCAACTGGCGGGTGGCGCTGCTCGCCGCGGGTGGGTTCACTCTCTTCGGCCTGCAGGGGCTGTGGCAGGAGAGCATGGACACGCTGGCGTTGACGTTGGTGGCGGTCTTCGTCTCGCTGTTGTTCGGCATTCCGCTGGGCATTCTGGCCGGGGTGTCGGACCGGTTCCACCGGTTGATCACTCCGGTGTTGGACCTCATGCAGACGATGCCGACCTTCGTCTACCTGGCGCCGCTGACCCTGGTCTTCCTGATCGGCCCGGCCTCCGCGACAATCGCGACCCTGATCTACGCCATGCCGCCGGCGATCCGGATCACCGCGCACGGGATCCGTTCGGTGCCCGCACCGCCGGTGGAGGCCACCGACTCGTTCGGCGCGACCCGGCGGCAGCGGTTGACCAAGGCGCTCCTGCCGCTGTCAAAGCGGACGATTGTGCTCGGCGTCAACCAGACGATCATGGCGGCGTTGGCGATGGTGACCGTCGCGGCCCTGATCGACGCTCCCGGCCTCGGAAAGACGGTGATCAAGGCCCTGCAGACCACCGACGTCGGTACCGCGTTCAACGCGGGTGTCGCGATCGTGGTGATGGCCATCGTCCTGGACCGGGTCACGACGGCGGCCAGCATCCGCGCCGAGCAGGGCGGCGGGGAAGCCAATCCCCGGATCCGCCGGCTGCTCCTGGCCGGGTTCGGGCTGGTCGCCGCGGTCTGCTCGTACCTGTCCTACACCTACCTGTGGGCCTCTGAGTTCCCGGAGGGCGGCCAGCTCGGCGAGTATCTGTCGCAGGGGGCGACCACGGTGACGACGTGGGCGCAGCACAACCTCGCGGACCTTACCGCGGCGGTGAAGGACGGCGTGACCATCGCGTTGCTCAACCCGTTGGAGGCGCTGCTGGCCGAGTCGCCCTGGTGGTTGATGGGTGCGGTGATCGTGCTGCTCGCCGCGCTGATCGGCAACCTGCGGGCCGCCGCCGTCGCCGCGGTCTGTGTGGGGCTGTTGGTCGGCAGTGGGCTCTGGAACGCCAGCATGGTCACTCTGGCCATGACGCTCGTGGCCACGCTGTTGGTCGTGACGCTGGGAGTGGTCATCGGCGTGTGGATGGGCCGGAGTAGCCGGGCCGATCGGGTCATCCGGCCGGTCCTGGACGCCGGGCAGACCATGCCGGCCTTCGTCTACCTGATCCCGGTCGTCGCCCTCTTCTCGGTGAGCCGCTTCAGCGCGATCGTCGCCGGTGTCGTCTACGCCGCGCCGGTCGCCATCAAGCTCGTCGCGGACGGGGTGCGCGCCATTCCGGAGTCGACGGTGGAGGCGGCTACTGCCGCCGGCTCCAACACCTGGCAGACCATCACGAAGGTCCAGCTGCCGATGGCGCGACAGTCCTTGCTGCTCGCCACCAACCAGGGGCTCATCTACGTGCTGTCGATGGTGGTCATCGGTGGCCTCGTCGGGGCCGGTGCGCTCGGCTACGAGGTCGTCGCCGGTTTCTCGCAGGGGCAGCTCTACGGCAAGGGCCTGGCGGCGGGCGTCGCGATCGTCGTACTCGGGATCATGCTTGACCGGATCGCGCGGGCTGCCGCGCAGCGGTCGGACCGCGCTCCCAGCGCCAACCAGACGTGACTCCTCCGCCGTTCCGGTGCGCCGGGGCCGCGAAACCGGAGTTGACCGACGAACAACACCTTTGGGAGGGTGACAGTAAATGAGATCCATTGTTAATAAGAGGGTCCTGGCGGGCGTCTCGCTGTCCGCGGTGGCGGCGCTCACGCTCACCGCGTGCGGTGGGGACAAGATCGAGTCGACGGATGCCGCCGACTCGGGTGACTGCAGCACCTTCACCATCGCGATCAACCCCTGGGTCGGGTACGAGGCGAACGCGGCCGTCATCGCCCACGTCGCCGAGACCGAGCTCGGCTGCAAGGTCGTCAAGAAGGACCTCAAGGAGGAGATCGCCTGGCAGGGCTTCGGCACCGGCCAAGTGGACGCGATCGTGGAGAACTGGGGCCACGACGACCTCAAGAAGAAGTACATCGAGGATCAGCAGACCGCGGTGAACGCCGGTTCGACCGGTGTGGAGGGGGTCATCGGCTGGTACGTTCCGCCATGGATGGCCGAGGAGTACCCGGACATCACCGACTGGAACAACCTGAACAAGTACGCCTCCCTCTTCGAGACCACGGAGTCCGGCGGCAAGGGGCAGCTGCTCGACGGTGACCCGTCCTTCGTCACCAACGACGAAGCCCTGGTCAAGAACCTGGGGCTGGACTACCAGGTGGTCTACGCGGGCAGTGAGCCGGCCCTGATCCAGGCGTTCCGTCAGGCGGAGGAGAAGAAGGAGCCGGTGCTCGGCTACTTCTACGACCCGCAGTGGTTCCTCTCCGAGATCGAGCTGGTGAAGGTGGACCTGCCCGAGTACCAGGAGGGCTGCGACGCCGACCCGGAGAAGGTCGCCTGCGACTACCCGGTGTACGACCTCGACAAGATCGTGAGCAAGTCGTTCGCCGACGCCAATGGGCCCGCCTACCAGCTGGTCGACAACTTCAACTGGAGCAACGAGGACCAGAACCTGGTGGCCCGGTACATCGCCCAGGACAACATGTCGCCGGAGGAGGCGGCTGAGAAGTGGGTCGAGGCCAACCAGGACAAGGTTGAGGCCTGGCTGCCGCAGAGCTGACCATCTCGCAGGACCTGTGCGGTGGCGCCGGTATTCACCGGTGCCACCGCACAGCTGTCTGCTCGACCTCCTGCCGTCTGTCCGGTAGCTCCCGGGGCTCCGCTATGGATTCGCGGGACCACGGACGGGTCGCGGTGTCGCTACGCTACGACGGTGCTGTTGGCGTAGCTAACCAAACCGGGGGTCGACGTGTCGCAGAACCAGGCCGAGCCGCAGACCGAAAACACCAGCTCCATGTTGGACGCATCGGTGCCGCACTCGGCGCGGGTGTGGAACTACTGGTTGGGCGGCAAGGACAACTTCGCCTCGGACCGGGCCGCCGGTGACCAGGTTCGGGCGGTCTTCCCGGAGATCGTCGAGGCCGCTCGCTACTCCCGGGAGTTTCTGCGCCAGGCCGTGACCTACCTCGCCGCCGAGGCCGGCATCCGCCAGTTCCTCGATGTCGGCACCGGCCTGCCGACCGCCGACAACACCCACCAGGTCGCCCAGCGGATCGCACCGCAGACCCGCGTCGTCTACAACGACCCGATGGTTCTCGCGCATGCCCGGGTGCTGCTGACCAGCGACCCGGCCGGCGCCACCCAGTACCTCGACGCCGACCTGCACGATGCGGAGCGGGTCATCCGGGAGGCCCGGGCGACGCTGGACTTCGACGAGCCGGTCGGCCTGATGATGTTGGGGGTGATGGGCCACGTCGCGGACCCTGCCCAGGCGCGGGATGCCGTACGCGCTCTGGTCTCGTCCCTGCCGTCGGGCAGCTTCCTGACGATGTCCGACGGCACGGCCACCAGTGAGCGCGTGATCGAGTCCCACCGGCAGTACAACGAGAGCGGAGCGGCACCGTACCACCTGCGCGAGGTCGCCGACTTCGCCGCCTTCTTCGACGGGCTCGAGCTGGTCGAGCCCGGTGTCGTGCCGCTGGGGCGCTGGCGACCGGAGAACGGCTCGCGGACGGTCGTGGACGGCTACTGCGGGGTTGCCCGCAAGCCCTGACCACCAGCGCCACCGCGGCCGGGGGGCCGAGTCCGGCCCCTCCGGCGTCAGTGGTGGGCCCCGTGTTGGTCGAGTTGGTGGCGCAGGGCGCTGGCGAAACCCTCCGCGGTGCGGAGCTGCTCGCGTAGCGTCTCCACCCGAGTGGCGGCGATGGTGTGGAACAGGCCGAGCCGGTCGAGCAGCGCGGGCCGGTCGGCAGCGTCGGCGGTCACCAGGGCGTCCAGGACGGCGAGCAGCGCCCGCATCTCGTCGAGGCTGAACCCGAGCGGTTTCATCCGCTTCACCACCGCGAGACGCTCCAGGTCCGCATCGGTGTAGAGGCGGAAGCCGCCCTCGCTGCGGGCCGACGGGATGATCAGTCCGGCGTCCTCGTAGTGCCGGATGGTGCGAATGCTCAGCCCGACCCGCTCGGCCGCCTCGCCGATTCGCATCAGCGGCCCGGCGCCCGACGGGCGCCTGGTGGACCCGGGCGCGGGACCACCGGGCACCGGGCCGGGCATCAGTGGCCCCCGCCGAGGGTGCCGGCCAGGTTGCCGTGGATGGCCGCACTGGGCTGGTTCAGCTCGATGATCTCGACGGTCTTGCCGCGAGCCGCGTACTTCGTGGTGATGGCGTCCAGCGCCGCGACCGACGAGGCGTCCCAGACGTGGGCGTGGGTCATGTCGATGACCACGTGTGACGGGTCGTTGGCGTAGTCGAACTGGTAGACCAGATCGTTGCTGGCGGCGAAGAACAACTCGCCGTGCACCGAGTAGATGCGGCTCCCGCCATCGGGGTCCAGCACGCTGGTGACCTCCACCAAGTGCGCGACCCGGTTGGCGAAGATCACCATCGCGGTGAGGACGCCGAGGACCACCCCGATGGCCAGGTTGTGGGTGACCAGGGTCGTGGCGACGGTGGCGACCATGACCAGCGTCTCGCCCCAGGGCATCCGCTTCAGCGTGGCCGGGGCCACCGAGTGCCAGTCGAACGTCGAGACCGAGACGATGATCATCACCGCGACCAGGCCGGCCATCGGGATCGCGGCGACCACGTCACCCAGGCTGACCACCAGGATGAGCAGGAACACGCCGGAGAGGAAGGTCGACAGCCGGGTCCGCGCGCCGGACGCCTTGACGTTGATCATCGTTTGGCCGATCATCGCGCAGCCGCCCATACCGCCGAAGAAGCCGGTGACGATGTTGGCGACGCCCTGGCCCCAGGACTCGCGGGTCTTGTTGGAGTGGGTGTCGGTGATGTCGTCCACCAGCTTGGCGGTCATCAGCGACTCCATCAGCCCGACCAGCGCGACGCCGAGGGCGTACGGAGCGATCAGGGTCAGGGTATCGACGGTCCAGGGGATCTGCGGCAGCCCGAGGGTGGGCAGGCTGTTGGGCAGCTCGCCCTGGTCGCCGACGGTCGGCACGGCAATCCCGGCGATGACCGTGATGGCGGTCAGGACGATGATCGTCACCAGCGGAGCGGGTACGGCCCGGGTGATTCGGGGTAGCCCGATCATGATCGCCAGAGCCAGGCCGACCAGCGGGTAGACCAGCCACGGCACCCCGAGCAGGTACGGCACCTGGGCGGAGAAGATGAGGATGGCCAGCGCGTTGACGAAGCCGACCATCACGCTGCGGGGGATGAACCGCATCAGCTTCGCGACCCCGAGCAGCGCCAGTAGCACCTGGAAGATGCCGCCGAGGATCACCGCGGCGATCAGGTAGTCGAGCCCGTGCTCCTTCGCCAGCGGTGCCACGACCAGAGCGATTGCCCCGGTCGCCGCGGAGATCATCGCCGGTCGGCCGCCACAGATCGCGATGACGACGGCCATGGTGAAGGAGGCGAACAGCCCGACGCGGGGGTCCACCCCGGCGAGGATCGAGAAGCTGATCGCCTCGGGAACCAGCGCCAGGGCGACGACCAGACCGGCGAGCACCTCGGTACGAAGAACCCTCGGTGTCAGCCAGGACGGGCGGGACAGGCGCGGCCGGGGGACCGCGGGCAGCTCAGAAGACATACGGCCGTTTCCACTCGGGTGTGCGCCGGGGCACACACAGATCGGCACGTCCTACTCGGGACGTGCCGAATTTCGTACACAAACAGTCTGGGTTGGGAAACCCGGTGCTAATCCGGGCAACCTTGCCCGGGAGGGACCGTGAGGGGCCAGTAGCCGCACCTCGACGACCGGGAACGAACTCTACCCTTCGGTGAGGGGAGAGTTGGCCTCCCGTGATGATCGTCACGCTGTCCCGAACCTGTCAAGTGATCAGCCGAACCGGACTCGGGAAATCCGGCATTTGGTGTTGTCCGCATATTCGGACGATGAATTGGGTGAGTCGAAATAATGGCATGTTATTGACCGGGTGTTTCCGGGATGCCGAAATGGCCCATCCTGTTCTTGCTGCTCAGGCAGTCTGCGTTTAGTGTTGCGCCCTCCGGAGCCGATGAGGTCTAAGGAGCTGTACCAATGCGCAAGCGCTTTGCCCTGCCATTGATGACAATGGGAGCTGTAACGGCCACGATGGCCGTCGCCGCGCCCGCCCAGGCGCACGGCTATGTGTCGGGACCGCCCAGCCGGCAGGCGCTCTGCGCACAGGGTGTGGTGTCCGACTGTGGCCCCATCCAGTTCGAGCCACAGAGCGTCGAGGGGCCGAAAGGGCTGAAGAGCTGCAGTGGCGGCCTCCCCGAGTTTGCCGTGCTCGACGACGAGAGCCGGGGCTGGCCCGCGGCCACGGTCGGCCGGTCGGTCACCCTCGACTGGATCAAGACGGCCCCGCACAAGACCAGTAGCTGGGAGTACTTCATCGGCGACGAGCTGTTGGCCACCTTTGACGGTGGTGGAGTGCAGCCGCCGTCCAGGCTCTCGCACACAGTCGACCTGGGTGACCACGTGGGCCGGCAGAAGGTCCTCGTGGTGTGGAACGTCGCCGACACCCCCATGGCGTTCTACTCCTGCATCGACGTGAACATCGACGGCGGGGCGTCGCCTTCGCCGTCGGGGACTGCGTCGCCTTCGCCGTCGGGGACCGCGTCGCCTTCGCCGTCGGGGACCGCGTCGCCCGGTGACGGTTGGGCGGTTGGGGTCGCCTACCAGGTCGGTGACGAGGTGACGTACGACGGGGTGACCTACCGGGCTCGGCAGGCGCATACC
>NZ_AXVR01000063.1 GCF_000484695.1 Salinispora cortesiana
TCACCGACACCACCCCCACCCCGGCCACTGCAGCCGTTCAGGTCGCGAAGCCGGACATGGGCACGCTGATCCCGCACGGCACTCAGGGTGAGCAGTCCCGCATTGACCTGGGTGATGAGCAGGTGTCGAATGTGAAGGCCATCATCGAGGCCACGAAGAACGTCGACATGGATGAGCGGGCCGCTGTGGTGGCGATCGCTACCAGTTTGCAGGAGTCGAAGTTGGAGAACCTGGGTCACCTGGGTGCTCGTAACGACCATGACTCGCAGGGCCTGTTCCAGCAGCGTCCGTCGTCTGGTTGGGGCACGGTGGAGCAGATCACCGACCCCGCCTACTCCACCACCGCCTTTCTGGAGGGTTTGAAGCAGGTTGAGGGCTGGCAGGACATGCCCCTGACCGAGGCCGCGCAGACGGTACAGGTGTCGGCGTTCCCGTTCCACTACGCCCAGTGGGAGACCCAGGCCGCCGACCTCGTCGCCGAGCACTGGACCAGCTGACCCCCCCACAACCCCAGACCTAACCCGTACAAGGGGGAAGGAAGCTGTTGGCCGGCACCCGACACGGGTGCCGGCCAACAGTGCTATCCACAACATGTGGATAGCACATGTGTACGAACCCGGTCCTTGTCGGGCGTGCGAGTTGAGTCTGCCGCTGACGTGCCCGCCGCGATGCTCCTGTCTTCGAAACAGGGGGTGCAATCCGATGCATGTGTCAAACGATCGTTTTACGATCGTGGTGTGGGTTATGACTGGCTTCCCGAGGCCCTAGCCGCGCTGGTTGGGGTTGAGCCGCACGAGGCCGCACAGGTGCTGGCAGCGCGGCGACGTCTACCGCTGGCCGCCGTCAGCGGCGGCGTGCGGTTCATCGCGATCATGGGACGCACCCAGGCTGGACGGCCTCTGGTGGTGGCGGTCCGTAAGGTCGGCGAGTTCAACCAGCAGATCATTGGCGCTCGGGAGATGACCCCGGCGGAGCTGAAGCGGTTCGAGGCGTGGGAGGTAGTGCGGTGAGTGATGACATGAAGCGGGCGGCGGAGGCGTTCGCCCGGGGCGAGGTCGACTACGACGACTCGGCCCAGGTCGAGCTGCCGCCGGCGGCGGAGACCGAACCGATGGTGATGCGCGGAGTCCGTCTACCAGTCGCGTTGGACCAGCGGGTCCGCTCGGCCGCCGACGTCGCCGGCGTGAAGCCCTCCACTCTCATCCGCGAGTGGATCGAGCTCGGACTCACCGAGCTGGAACACGACCGGCCGGTCTCACTGTCCGCGCTTCGCCGCGCGATCGCTCACGTCACCCAGGTCGACCGCGCCGCCTGAACCGACCCACAACCGGCTCTTACGCCACCGGCTGTGCCGTCCTGTCCACCGGCTGGAGCATCCGCGACCTCGGCCAGACAGGCAATTCAGGACGTGCTGAGTAGCCCGAACACAGCCGTGGCGTCGTCGCTGCGCTTGTTCCGAGGCCATCGAGTCCCGTCCGGGTCACTCTGCTCAGCGGCACGTACCTGGCGGATCAGCTCGGTCGCGCCCGATGCCTGCATGAGCTCCAGGGCGCTGCTCCAGTCGGTGTGCTCGCCCGTACTGCCGGCGGTGACATCGCCTCGGACATGCTGCCCCGTGGCCATCGCCCACCAGGCCGCTGTTGCGGCGCTGCCGGACTGGCTGGCGTGCGAGCTGGGTGACCTGGTGGAGGCCGAGCGGGAGGCCCGGCAGGCGGCACGACGTGGTCCTCGACGACGCGATGATCGAAACGGCTGCGTGCGGGCCTGCGGGCATGCCGTCACCCTCGTCGCTGGTGTAGCAGCTGCATCAGATGGTCGCTTCGACGCACGACCCACCAGAGGCGCCACCGCATCGTCGGTCATGTCCCAGGGCTGTGGCGCGTTCTGTATGAACCCGTTGTGGTCGGAGTGACCATTGAGGTTGACCGACGCTCCTGAATCGCCGGCGGATCGAAGGGGCCGGCCAGGCCGCCAGTTTGGTCTGGCGGGCGAGGCCGTGAGGCGACGGTGGCACGTGCCGCACCGTGGCATGCCGTGTGGCAAATCCGTTGTATCGAACATCGCGCATGTTCAGCTAGTATCTATAGCTATCGATGGATGGCGGTACCGCCGTAACCTCAGGAGTGTGAGATGGTCAGAAGACAACTGTTGCGCGCGTTCGGTGCGGTGCTAGCGGCGGTGCTGGCAGCCGCCGGGGTGCAGATTGCCACCGGTGCGCCGGCCGCCGCGGCCCAGACGGCCTACGACGACGCGAGCCGGGCAGGCGAGTTCCGTACGAACTTCGACCAAGGGGCCCAGGCTGATGCCGATGTCACGCCGTTCGTGGTTGGCGGCCGGCCGGCGACCGAGAACTACCCGTGGCTGGTCTACACCTCGGGCTGTACCGGCACGTTGATCAAGTCGGACTGGGTCGTCACGGCGCGGCACTGCCCGACACCGTCCTCGGTCCGTGTGGGTAGCGTCAACCGCACCAGCGGTGGCACGGTCGTCGGGGTCCGCCGCGCCGTCAACAATCCCACGATCGACGTCAAGCTGTTGCAGCTGTCCAGTTCGGTGTCGTACGCCCCGGCACCGATCCCGGCGACGTCCGGGGAGGTCGGTACCGCTACCCGGATTATCGGCTGGGGTCTGACCTGTCCGTTCCGGGGCTGCGGTCCGACGCCGACGGTCGCGCACGAGCTGGACACGTCGATCCGGTCGGACGGCGCGTGTTTCGGCATCAACGGCCCGTACGAGATCTGCACCGACAACACCGACGGTGACTCGGGCGCCTGCTATGGCGACTCGGGTGGCCCGCAGGTTCGTCGGATCGACGGGGTGTGGCACGTGGTCGGTGCCACCAGTCGGTCGGGCAACAACCACCCGATCTGTGCCACCGGTCCATCGATCTATGGCGACCTGTCGTCGATCCGTTCCTGGATCGATGCCCGGGTCGGCGGTCTTCCCGCCTGAGCCTCTCGTCGAGCACCCCGGTCAACACCTGGCGTTGACCGGGGTGCTCGACGCGCGGGCGGTAGCAACGTTGATCGCAGCACGCACGGTGCCGCCCTGCACCACCGCGACCGACCGCTCACCGTCGGTCGTGCCCGGCCGGGCCACGAGGTGCACTGGAGCGTCCAGTTCGACGAACGTGTCGAACGTGCCGGCAAGCCCGGTCATCACCGCCGCGGGTGGCTCGGGACTGAGCGCGGTGCCGAGCTGACGGGCCGCCTCGACGAGCAGGGTCCCCGGGACGTGGTCCAGCCGGTGGTCGAACAAGCCCAAGTGATCGAAGGGCAGCAGCACCCGTGCGCTGGTCTCATTCGCATCAGTACGAACCTCGGCCAGCAGCACGTCGGCGGGGACCAGGCGGCCCACGGTCGAGGGGGGAGCCGCCCCGTCCAGGCACGGGCAGAGTTGGTCCGACCAAGGTGGCGGCGACCCGCCACGAGCCCGGCGGCGCAGCAGCGTGTAGGCGGCCGGGGATACGACCGACGAGGTGATGACTGCTGATCCGATCGGCACACCACCGAGTGACAGCTCGCACCGGGACGTGAACGCGCGGAGCCGGCTGCCGACCCGGACCGCCGCTACGGTGACGTGGATCGTCAGCTTGGTCGAGCCGCCGTCGGGTCGTTGCACATAGGCGTCGGCCGGCACGGACATCTCGCAGGAGTCCATCAGGAATTGGGTGTCGTCGGCCAGGCCGAGGCCGTTGTGGCCGATGTAGATCACGAGCTGCCGGCAGGCCTCCAATAGCAGCATCGGATCGAGACGGCGATTCGCCTCCGCTACGTGTGCTGCATAGTACGCGTGTCGCTCGGGCAGCAACGCCGTCGCCACATATCCGCCCGTGCCGTCCGGATGGACGTCGGCGAGGAAGGCGGTGTCAGCATGACGACGATGGACAACCGCCGGTTCGACGGTCGTGTGAGGTTGGGTCAGTAGCCGGGTGTCGGTCATCGATTGGGCCCTTCCGTGTTCTCGTTGAGGAGTCCCGTATGGGCGATCGCGGTGAGCGCGTCGAGGTGTTCGCTGAGCGACGTGAACCCGGCGCCGAGTGTGCTCACATCCAGGTGTGTGGCGCGGGCTTCACGCCACCGCCGCGCCGCTGCGGCGACACCGACCGCGCCGCCGTCGATGTAGCGGACCCGGCCGTGCATGCCGATCGCCTCGGGGGGTCGACCGGCTGCCTCCGCCGCCTTTGTCACGATCCTCCGGGCCGCGGTGAGCTCCGGCCCGGGCTGAAGACGGGGCATCCAGCCGTCGCCGGTACGGCCCGCCCGGCGGTAGGCAGCTGGGCTGGTGCCGCCAATCCAGATGGGAATCGGTCGTTTCGGTCGTGGGTTGATCCCGGCCGCGACGATTCGTTCCCCAGAGTGTTCGAAGCTGACCGACCGGTGTGTCCACAGGGCCCGCAACAGGTCGATCTGCTGGTCGAGCCGCTCGCCCCGAGACCGCATGGGCCGGCCCAGGGCCTCGTACTCCACTGTGTTCCAGCCGAGGCCAACCCCCAGCCGCAGCCGGCCGTTGGAGAGCAGGTCGATCTCGGCCGCCTGCTTGGCGACCAGCGCCGTTTGCCGTTGCGGCAGGACCAGAACACTGGTCACCAGGTCGAGGTCGCACACCGCCGCGAGGTAGCCGAAGAGCACCAGCGGCTCGTGGAACGGATCATCCGCGTCATACACACCCTGCCAGTTCGGATGCCCGGCCGGGTCGGCACCGAGCACGTGGTCATACGCGAGCAGGTGTCGGAATCCCAGCTCCTGTGCTGCCCTCGCATACTCGCGTAGAGCTCGTGGCCCGCCGTGCAGCTCACCTTGGGGCAGGACCACGCCGATCTCCATCATCCGAGCCACCCACTGGTGACGAGGGCCGCGTCGAGGACGATCAGATAGAGCATGGCGAGGGACGTGGGCCACTTCTGCTCCCGGCCGCTGAGGTAGGAGAAGGCGCCCGCGACCGGGAAGGCGAGAGCCACGTAGGGCAGGTGCGCCGCGACCGACATGCGCCATGGCTCGGTGACCGCGGCCAGCAGGGCGCACGCGAGTAGGGCCCAACCGAGGGTGAGTACACCGCTGCCGGTGACCCCGAGTGCGGTGGCTGAGTAGGTCCGGGCCCCCGGGTCGGGATCGCGTACTGTCTTGCGGGCGAATTCGAAGTGCAGGAACGCGGCGGCGAACACAATGATCAGCAGGGCTGGGCGGATCCCCGGCGGTACCACCTCCGCGGCGATCACGGACGTGTACAGGTAGACGCCGATCAGCAACTGCACCGGGTACGCCACGACAATGTAGAGCAGTGCCCGGTCACGCAGTCTCGGCGAGTGCAGCGTGAGCCGAGTGACCAGGGCGGTGTAGCCCACGAGGAGCGCCACGGCCATCGCCGACCAGGGGGCGAGCGGAACGTTGACGACGATCGCCAGGGCGGCCGTCGCCCAACCGGCGCGGCGCAGCTCGAGCACGCTGACCAGACCGGTGATCAGCGGACGGTCCGGGTGATGGATCCGGTCGTACGGCTCGTCCATGCGCTCGTCGGCGAGCCGTAGGTGAAGCAGGACCACGATGATCGTCATGGCCCGGACCAGCGACCCGACCGACGGCCGCCAGACGCCACCCACTGCCATGACCGCGGCGGCCTCGTATGCGCATGCCCACAGCACTCCGTAGGTGACGTGCACTCCTGGCGCGAAGACCGCGCCCAGGAACGCGCGGTAGCGCAGCAGCGCCGGGGCCTGCCCGACGGCGCTGCTCATGACGCTGCCACGGTGGCCAGGGACCGCCACCGGCCAGGATCGGCTCCGCCCAGCAGCTGTCCGTACCGTGGGCGGGAAAGTGATACCGCGTGGCTGCCCACCACGATGAAATCCCAACCGGTCAGCGGCAGGTCCGCCGACCAGATCACGTTGACCAGCGGTGCCCAACTCGCCGGGTCGCTGGTCGTCGAGGCCAGCGTGTGACACAGGGCCCGACGTACCTCGTCCGGCAGGGCCGTCGTGGCGAGTAGGCCCCGCACAGTCCTGGTCAGGCGGCGGGTCGAGGCAACGAAGTCCAGGTCATGCGGGGGATGTACGGCGTACAGCACTTGGGCGATCGCGGTCGTCTGACCGTGCTGGTCCGTGTTCGCCAGTGCCTGGCCGATCAGTGCGCGACGCTCCCGGTGGTCCAGCAGGATGCCAAGCTCCCGGACGAGGTCGGCCGGCTCGTCCGAGGCGTGCACCAAGTTGAGGAGGAAGCCGAAGTCGCCGAGCCGGGCACGTAGCTGGCCCGGACGGCGCCGCGCCGGATCGGCCGGTCCCTTGTTGACGCTGAGCGCGACCGTGGCCGGCACATCGACGGGTTCGGTGAGGCGGGCCAGGATCACCAACGAGTCGGACTGCTCACACAGTGCGTCGGCAAGGAGGCAGCGCTGGGGTGTCGCTCGGTTCAGTTGGTAGTGCCAGAGCGCCCGGACCGACTCCCGGCGCATCCGCAGTCGCCGCACTGCCACGATCCGGAAGTTCGCTTCGCGCAGCCATTCGATGACACGTTCGATCGAACGCGACGCCACCGCGTCCGGCTTCATCAACAGCATGGCGTGCTCGTGCGCGAATCTAACCGGGTCGGATGCCAGCGAGGACAGCTGCTCGTACGCCTCCAGGAAGTAGCTGTCGGTGCCGTGATAGCGCTGCTTGTCCGGATCGTGGGTCAGGCCTTCGGGGAACGGCGGTCCGTAGGCCGCGATACTGCTCACCGCTGGTTAGCCCGGCTCAGGGCCTCCGCCACGCTCGGCAGGGGCGAGCCCAGGTAGCCCGCCCTGACCGCGTAGTCGATGATTCGCCGCAGGTGGTTCGGCCCGCCGGGTAGGCGCTCGTGCCTCCGGAACCCGGCCGCGGCGGTGTCGTCGAAGTGCTGCTGGCGGCGGAAGTAGCTCTCGTACAGCGACATGACCCGGTGCCAGTAGGCGCGTTCGAGGTCCGACAGCATGGCAGGGGCGAAGTTGGCGGGGGCGATGTAGCGGGGAACGTGGAACGATGGGTACTCGGCGAGAACATCGGAGATGTGGCGCATCCGCACCGACGATCCCACCGCGTGCAGTGTGCGGTCGGTGGCCCGGTCGATGTCGTCGGCCACGGCGGTTATCAACGCCGCCACCTGGTCGACCGGCACAAGGTCGATGCAGGCGTCGAAGTAGCCCGGGATCGAGCCGATCCGACCCTCGGACAGGAGCTTCAGCACGACGTACAGGTTCTTGAAGTCACGGACCGCGCCGGTGCGGGCGGCACCGACGACGACACTGGGCCGGATCACCACGGTCGGCAGGCTCTCCGCGGCGGCCTTTCGCACCAGTTGCTCCGCGGCGAGTTTGCTCTCCTCGTACGGGTTGCCGAACCGCTGCCCGACGTCGAGTTGGGACTCCAGGATCGTGCCGTCCCGCTCGCCGCACACGTAGGCGGTGCTGACGTGCACCAGCGGGGTGGAGCGCTCGCGGGCCAGCTCCAGCACGTGCGCCGTACCGGTCGTGTTGATCGCCTGGTAAACCTGCCGGGGGTGACCGAAGTCGGTGATCGCGGCAGAGTGCACGATCAGGTCGAGCCCGTTCGCCAGGTCCGTCCAGGTGTCGTCGTCGAGGCCCAGCCGCGGAACGGTGACGTCACCGGTGACCAGCCGCACGGTGCCCGCCCTGTCGTCCGTCGACGACGCGACGCCGCGGCCGCTGTTGGCGATCAGCACTCGGGTGTGGTGCACCAGGCCGGACACTCGGTGCCCGGCTTTCAGCAGGCGGGCGCAGACTTCGGCGCCGACCAGGCCGGCCGCCCCGGTGACCAGGATCCGCTTCGGCTTGCTCATGCCCTTCCTCCGGTCTCCAGTTGCCGCCGAACCAGGTTCAGGACGTCTCCAGCGGTCGTCAGGTCCGCCGACTCGTTCAGGTCGAGCGCGGGCAGCCGGAACTGCTGTTCCAGGGCCATCGCCAGCTCGATCAGCCGAATCGAGTCGAACATCAGGTCGTCGCGCAGGTGAGTCTCCGCCCTGACGCGGGGGAGTGGGTGCGGTGCCATTGCGGCGATGATCGCGTAACCGGTCGATTCGTCGAACGCGCTGTCCATCACGTCTCCTGTGCTGCGGCGCCGGCCCGTGCGTGCGGCTGCACACCGCCGCTGGAGAGCAGGTCCTGCGCCTCGTCGAGGGGGAGTTGCTGGTCCAGATATGCGCCGAGGCGCAGCAGGTCGTAGCCGATGTCGAGGGTGCGCTGCCAGCCGTCCGCGGAGTCGAACGACGACGGGAACGCCGCACCGCCCGAGGCCTTCCGGATATCGGTCACGTACTCGTGCAGGAGGGCGAGCAGAAGCCGGGCGTCCTCCTCGGTGGTGGCCACGGTCGTGTACAGCCGTTCGGCGAGGACCCGGATGCGCGAGTGCCCGTCGGGCAGCAGATCGAGTCGGTGCAGGAGCTCGGGATCCGGCGGCAACGGATTCACACCGTGCGCGCTGAGCAGGGCACGCAGCCCGCCGTTGACCGCGCGCACCGTGGTCAGCGCGGCGACCCTCCACTGTTCGCGGTCGAGCGCACCCCGCAGGTCCTCGAGAGCATTCTCGATCATGAAGTTGCCCCACATCAGCGCCATCGCGGCGGCGGCGAAGCGCGGCGCCGGCAGCGGTAGCAACGCGATCGCGCGGGGATGCGGTGGCTCGGCACCGGCGATACCCAGGATCGGGCTGCGGGTCGCCGGGGCGGGGGTGATGGGGCCGAGCGGTGCGGCCATCGGAATCCGTGGTGAGATCGGAGCACCCTGCCAGGTGATCCGGATCAGGCCGTACCGGAGGTAGGCGGCGATCAGCTCACCCGGGTCGGCGACGCCCGTCCGCTCGGCGTCGGCCATCAGCGCCGCGAGTGGTCGTCCCCAGACGATGCGTCGCCACACCCGCGTGGCGGCGTCGCCGAGAACGAAGACGTCACGTCGGCCACGTACCAGATGCACCTGGTCGTCGATCTGCCAGGTGGTCACTGCCGGCACTCGGGCAACGACCAGCCGTTGCGGATCTTCGGCGCAGCCTGGCACGCCGAGGTCCGCGACCAGGCGTATGCAGTCGCGCGTGTGCTCGATCTCCCCGCCGGCGCCGGGCTCCGCGGTGATGGTCCGCCAGTAGCGTTCCACCAGCTGATCCCCGACGAGCCGGTCGAGCTGCAGCGAGAGCCACTTCGGCTCGATGTACGTCTCACCGTGGCGTGCCAGGTAGCTCTTGGCGGCCTGCTGGAGTCCTGCCCGCGCCCACACCGCGGCCGACTCCACCTGGTCCAGGGCGAGCAGCGCGATCGAGTGTCGGATGGACTGCCGTGCGTGTTCCGCCCACCACGTGGCCATGACGACGGCGAAGTCGTCGTGCGCGAGGTGGTCACGGATCTTTTCGACCAGGTCCGGGCGGTACACGACATGCGCTCGGAGCAGCCGCTGGCACCGGTTGAGCAGGTGTTCGTCCAGTGTGGCAACACGGCGCGAGGTGCGTCCGACGTACCTGTTGACCTCCTGGAGGTGGTCCACGAGCTGGCCGATGGACCGGGTGCGGATCTCCACCCGACGTCCCGCGATGAAGAAGATCGTGGGCATCGTCGGCAGGTCGGCCTCCTGATCGGCGATCAGAAGGAAGTCGATGTCGGAGCGAGAGTTGCCGAAGCCCTCGGCGATGGAGCCTTCCAGGATCAGCGCGACACTCCTGGGGTGACCGATACGCTCCAGCGTTTCGGCCGCGAGTGAATTGATTTCGGCCTCGTCGAGGATCATGCGGGGACCTCCGGCTCGACGAGCGACGCTTTCAGGGTTCCCTCCTGTAGGCGCTGCCACATCCCACGACGGCGTGGCTTACCGCTGGTGGTGCGCTGGATCAGGCCATGAGTACCGACCGCGAACCGGATTCGCGACTCGATGCCCAGTCGGGAGCGCAGGGTGCGGTAGGCGCTCTCCTCCCAGCCGCGGCGCAAGCCCTCGACGAGCAGCAGAACGCCGGCACGCTCGGCTTCCGGAGCGCTGATCACCACGCAGCGACTCGGGGACAGGCCGGTCGCCTCAACGACCGCCGCCTCGAGATCCTCGACGTAGACGTTGCGCCCCCGGACCTTGAGGCTGTCGCCCATCCGGCCCAGTACGAACAGCTGGCTGGCGTGGAGGAAACCGGCGTCGCCGGTGCGCAGGCCGTCCGGGGTGAAGCGGGTGCCGCCGGAGCCGGCGTCGTTGGTGTAGCCCGCGGTGACCGTCTCCCCGCTGACCCTGATCTCGCCGAGATGGCCCGGCGGCAATTCGACGCCATCCTGGTCGACGATGCTGATCCGGGTGCCGAGGCGCGGGCCGCCACAGCCGGTGAGCCAGCCGTTGCGTGTCGGCACCGGCTCCGCACCGAGGTGGAACTGCCGGGTCAGCTCGACCCGCTGGCCGAATCGCAGAGTGTCCGGCCGCACCTGCACCGTCAGCGGCGGGGAACCGTGGTCAGTGCCGGTCACCCCGAGCGTCGTTTCCGCCATTCCGTAGGCAGGGGTGAGCGTGCCGCGGTCGAAGCCCGCAGCGGCGGTAGCCTGCACGAACCTGTCGAGCACCGCGGGGTTGATGGTCTGCGCGCCGACGAACGCGGTTCGCCATCCGGAGAGGTCCCAGCTGGCGATGCGCTCGGTGGAGATCCGCTCCACCGCGTACTCGTATGCGAACGGCGGCGCGGCCGTGATCGTGGCCCGGGTCATGCACTCCAACCATCTGCCCGGGTCGCGCAGGAACTGCGCGGGCTGCATCAGCCACAGGTCGGCCTGACTACAGACGGCGGCGAGTAGGGTGCCGACGAGGCCCATGTCGTGATAGAGCGGCAGCCAGGAGGCCACCGAGTCGTCCTCGCTCCAGTCGCTCCACGCCCGGGTGCAGGACACGTTGACGGCGAGGTTCTGCCAGGTGACCGGCACGCCTCGCGGGACGCCGGTGGAGCCGGAGGTGAACTGGAGGATCGCCAGGTCGTCGGGGCCCGCCTTGGGAACCTCGACCGGTTCCTCGGCCTCCCTGTGCAGGAAGGCGCGGCCGGGCAATTCCGCCGCGGCCAGAGCCGAGTCGGCGATGTCCTGGTAGCGCTCGGTGGTGATCATCAGTACCGGTTGCGCCCGACGCAGAATGCTTGAAACGAGCTCGACGTACTCGGTGCTACTGGTGAGGCTGGGTGGGGTGATCACGCAGGGGGTGAGGCCCGCGGCCCAGGCCCCGAAGTACGCGCAGAGCGTCGGGTAACTCGTCGGCATGAGCAGGCAGACCACCTCCCCGGGCTGGGCGCCGGTAGCGGTCATCGCCGCCGCGCTGCGTCGTGCCGCGAGAGACAGGTCCGCGTACGAGTGGTAGTCCCAGTCGCCCTCGTCACCGAGGAACCGGATCCCCTTGTCGGTCCGGGGATCGACCAGCCAGTTGCGCACATCGCTGAAATCCAGGGTGGTGGTCACGCGGACGTCCCATCCGTGTCGTCGAGGATCGTGATCGTGCCGGTGCCGCCGTCCATCCGGACGGTCATGCCGGTCTCCAGTTCCTGGGTGGCCCCCTTGGCCTTGACGATCGTCGGCACGCCCAGCTCACGCGCCACGATCGCGACATGGGTCAGCGGGCTTCCCCGTTCGATGATCAGTCCGGTCGCCGACGGTAGTGCGGCGACCCAGCCCGGGTCGGTGCTGTAGGCCACGATGATGCCGCCGTTGACGTCCTGAGGTCGCGTCGTGACGACGACCCGTCCGGTCGTGACGCCCGGGGACGATGGTGTCCCGTGCAGTTCACCGACGCCGGTGCGGGTGGCCCGGCCGACGCTCCAACCGGCGGCCTCGAGATTGCCCTCCCAGTAGGGCGCGCCGTAGGTCCGGAAGCGCGGCGGCGCGGACATCGTCGCCTGTCGTTCCCGCGTGCGCCGACGCGCCGCCACGATGTCGCGTATCTCGTCGTGGGCGATCTTGCCCTCGTACGCCCCGGCAAGCTCGTCGAGGCGCAGCAGGAACACATCCTCGAACCGCTCGATCGCCCCGACCTGCTGCAGGTGCCGGCCGAGTGCGCGCAGCATCCGCTTGGCCGAGCCGAACGCCTTCGTCCGGCAGAACCGCAGCCGCTCGCGCGCCGCCAGTGACCGTGACACCTTGCGGCGGGTCAGTTCGTAGATCCAGCGTCGCGGCCCCCGCAGGTGCTGGTCGAGATATTCCTGCGCGCTGTCGCCGCTCGCTGTCTCCGGCGGAGCCTGTAGCGCGTCGCGCAGCATCAGGTACAGACTCGACGGATCCTCGTGTAGGTCCGGCACCTCCAGCTTGAGCTCGTCTGGGCTGCGGTAGCCGTGCGCCTGCACGTAGGCGTCGACGGCCGCGAGTAGGGTGGTGTGCCCGGCAGCCGCGAGCGCGCCGGGTATCGCCGCCGGGGCGGTCTCCGTCACCAGGCGGCGCAGCTCGTCGTCGGCCTTGACGGTGGCCGCCAGCGCGGCCAACTCACGGGCCGGCTCGGCGGATTCCACGTCGGCGCCGGGCCGAGCGGCGGCCCACGTCAGCCACTCGGGGGCGTGCGGCAGCCACCGCCGGCCGAGCATCGTGAGGATGCCCATCGACAGCAGAATCGTGGAGTCGAGCATCTGCATCGGACCCCACCGCCTGTTCAGGCTGCGGATCAGGTCCTGGAACGCCCGGTACACCTCGTCGGCGGGCATCGCGGCGTAGTCGCGCTTGTCGAAGATCGAGTACTGCTCGTAGAAGTAGGCGACGAACCGCGTGACGTCACGGTCCATGCGCAGGTACTTCCAGAAGAAGGTCGTGTAGGTGACCACCCGTGCGCGTCGGCGTTGCCAGGCCGAGTCGAACTCGTACGGGTACAGCCCTTCGGCGATCTCGTCCGGCAGCGCCTCGTCCACGCCCATGGCGACCTCGAGCAACTTGCGGTTGACGTCGTAGAAGGGCGCGATCCGCTGGAGGCGGTACCAGTTGATGAGGTTGTAGTAGACGCGGCCGTGGAAGCTGCCGAGGAGCGCGGGCAACCACTCGTGCATCTGCGCGAGCTGCTTCTCGGGCACGCGAAGGGATCGGGCGTAGCTCTCGTACACCGCGCCGTAGACCGTCGAGGCGAACGTGAAGGTCAGCGGGGACGTGATTCCCCGGAAACTCTCCACGATGTTCGAATTGTCCCAGATCCGTAGCTCACCCACCGGCCTGCCCGTGGTCGGCACGGTGGTGATCGGTCGGCTCTGCAGGATCCACAGCTGGCCGTCCGCGACCGCCCACTCGATGTCCTGCGGTGCACCGAAGGCGTCGCTGATGGCGCGGCCGGCCTCCCACAACGTGCCAAGGTCGATCCGGTCGAGCGACAGCTGCGCACGGTCGGCGTCCGGTACCTCGATGGCTTCGACGCCGCCGCTGGCCGCGGGTTCGTAGCGCTCCGACTTGTCGCCGAGCTCGGTCTCCAGAACCGTACCGGTGGCCGCCTCGAGGGTCACGGTGTCCGCGTCCACAGCGCCGGAGACGATGCCCTCGCCGAGGCCGTAGACAGCGCTGACCACGTACCGGTCGCCGGCACCGGTCGCCGGATCGGCGGTGAACATCACGCCGCTGACCTCCGAGCGCACCATTTGTTGGATGAGTACGCCCATGCCGATCGCGCGCAGTGGCAGGCCGTTGCGCAGTCGGTAGGTCAGCGAGCGCGCGGAGAAGGCCGATGCCCAGCAGTCCTTGACCCGGTCCAGGACCTCGTCGGCCTCGCTGACGTTGAGGAAGGTGTCGAACTGGCCGGCGAAGGAGTACGTGTCGCCGTCCTCCTCCAGGCCCGACGAGCGCACCGCGACACTGCCGCCGCCGGCGGCCTGGTACGCCGCCTGGATCGGGCCGGCGAGGTGGTCCGGGATCACGGTCGCCCGCATCCGTCGGGTGATCTCGGCTGCGACGCGCTCCGGTTCGTCGCCACCCTGGGTCAGCAATACGTCGATGCCCTCGACGTGTTCCAGGAAGGCGGTGAAGACATCGCTGGAAACTGCGCTCCAGCGCGGAACTTGAACGCCAAGGCTCCTCATCGCCGCCAGATTGGACGCCTTGGCCCCCATAGCTCGCCATTTTGTAACGTCAGTTTCACTGGCGACAGTTGACAACCTTCCTCCTCGGATAGTGTGTTGATCGGCATGCGATGTCCCCCTGGGTGCTGCGTCTACGGCAGCCTTTGCGATACCCTCCCGTACGAAGGCAGCAGTCAAGCGGCTCGCGGTCGAAGGCGAGCACATGAATTCGTGGCACGGATTCGTTTCCCGTCGCGCGGGAATTCGGTTCGTGGGCCGGTCGGTGTGCTGGATCGGCTGGATCAGTGCGCCTTGCCGGAGGTTATTCGGCTGATTTAACTCGGAATCTTGAGGTTGGCAACAGGCGTTGCCGGACCAATCTGTTGACCGTCTCTGGCTTTATCTGAGTAGCATGCGGGATGCACCAGATTTCCACGGGTGCCTGATTCACGTGGTGGAAGGCCGGACCTAGGCGGAGGGGCGGGCGTGAACCTTGAATCCAAGGATTGTTCGTCACTCTTGCCGGACTCGACAGGAAGGCGGAGTGTGGGCGACGCGGCGCGCCCTCCCGGTGCCGCCCTCGGCGGCGCGCGCCTGGCAGGAGCAAGGTTTGGTGCCAACTGTGGCTGTCTACGTGCCCCATAGGGGTACCACTGTGGCGTGTGTCATCGAGGCGGCGAGGTCTCCGTGCATGTCAGCTTACATATTGCTTCCTTTGGTCTTTGTCCAGTTCGGGAGGGGCCGGCATTGATTTCCCATGCCGGCCAGGTGGCGGGCATTGATGGCACGACTGATTGTGGATTCCGCCATTCGCTACTTAACCCCTTGTGACTTGAATCACATTTCACGGCGGCATGGTGTGTGCTGATGTCGCGTCGAGTGCGGTACGGGCAATGGTGCTTGCGATGAATCAATATTACAGCGAACTCGCTCTGGTTTCTAATCGCTGCTAGATGCTGGCGGAGTGCTTTCAGTTAGACCTAACATTGCAGAAACGGCAGCTTAACAAAGCTTCACTCTCTGTGACCTTGTGGAAGGTTAACGGAGATGGAGGGTGGCGGCCTGACACGAACGGTAACTATTTGAAATCGGGTGACCTGTGTCACCGTGGCGTCGCGGTCACTCGTGTGGGTCCGGGTAACCAGGCCTCTTCGCAGGAAATATGATTTGCATTTCCGGATTACCGCAGCACCGGTAACTGATCGCGGGGTGCCGCAGTCCTTTCCTCCCTTCATCAATAAGCGAAATTGGTCGATGGATTTGCCTCGACAAGCTCGGCGGACGTTCCGGGGACGGCGCCCCGGGTTCCACACCGCCACCAGCGCCGCACCTGCCGGACCTTTCAGGTTCTGGCTTGACAGTGGCTGGCGTTCCGATGACCTGTCCCGCTGATGGCGGCGTCGAGGTAGCGGTCTCGGCCAGGTCGCTGTGCCGTCCGTCGGGCTGCCCTCCCAGGCGTTCGTGGTGCGCCGCGGAAGTCGCGGCGGCTGGCTACCGACGTTGCCCAGGGCAGGTGGCGCATATGTGCGTACATACCTTGCCGAGCCAACGTGGGCACGGGCTGGCGCGTTCCGCCGTCTAGCCAGGGGTGTTGCACTACGGCGTCGGTGCGGTGCAAGCGCGAGGTGGTGTGGCGGTGCGGTGATCTCGACCTGTCACGGTCGGCTGTTGCTCAACTACGGTGGATGCGGCGGGGTAGGTGGTGTGGGGAGGCGGGATGCGGCAAGGCCGGCGTCCGTCGCTGACATTGCAGCTGTCTTTGCTGGTGGCAGCGATTCTGTTGGAGGTGGTGGCGAACTTCGCGGCGAACGCGGCTGCGAGTTCCCGTTTCGCTGCCGCGGTGCAGACTTTCTCCGGGCCGGTGTTGATTGTGTTGTTGGTGGTGGTGATCGCTGGTGACGCGGTGGTGTTGTGGTGGGAGAGTCCTCGTGGTGCTCGGCCGGTGTGGGGCGGTGATCGGTGTCCGTTCCCGGGTTTGGGGGCGTTCACCGAGCAGGACGCCGCGGTGTTTTTCGGCCGGGAGCAGTTGACCAGGGATCTGGTGCGGCGTCTGCATGTGCTTACCGGCCAGCCGGCCGCCCGTTTTGTGTGTGTGACGGGAGCTTCGGGTAGCGGTAAGTCGTCGCTGGTGCACGCGGGTGTGGCACCGCGATTGCGAGGGCATCGGTGGCATGTGTTGCCGTCGGTTGTTCCGGCGGGGGAGCCGTTGGGGCGGTTGGCGGCGGTGGCGGCGCGGCTGACCGGTGGGCAGCGGCAGGCTGTGCTGCGTGCGATGTGGGCTGATCAGGATGGTATGGCGCACAGTATCGCGGCGTGGCGGGCGAAAACGGGAAACCGGTTTTCTCGGGTGCTGCTGATTGTTGATCAGCTTGAGGAACTGGTCACGTTGTCCAGCCCGGCTGAGCGGAAGCTGTTCGTCGACCAGATCGCCTCCGCGCTCGTGGCGGACCGTCGGTTGTGGGTGTTGGCCACGCTGCGGGTCGAGTTTCTGGCAGACCTACTTGCGAGTGAGCATGCGGAGTTGTTCGCCGGGCCGGTGGCTGTCGGGGCGATGCGTCCCGCTGATCTGGTGGAGGTGATTGAGCAGCCTGCCCGGTTGGCGGGGGTGAGTTTCGAGGCGGGGTTGGTCGCCGAGATCGTGGAGGAGACCGGGACGCCGGATGCGTTGCCGCTGTTGGCGTACCTGTTGCAGGAGTTGTACCTGACCATTGGTACGGGCCGTGTGGTGACCCGGCAGATGTATCAGGCATCGGGTGGGGTTGCGGGGGCGCTGGCCCGGCAGGCGGACACTGTCCTCGCTGAGCTGCGCACGCAGTACGACCCGGAGGTGATCCTGTCGACGCTGCTGCGGCTAGTGTCGATGGATGGGGCGGAGCCCACCCGGCGTCGCGTCCCGGCGGCTGAGCTGTCGGCGCAGCAGCGTCAGATCGTGGAGGTCTTTACCCAGGCCCGGCTGCTGACCTCCGACGTCAACGACGGTCGGCCGGTGGTGCAGGTGGCGCATGAGGCGTTGTTCCGTCAGTGGGCGCCATTGCGCCAGCAGGTCGAGACGAGGGCCGTGCATCTGAGACGGCGCGCTGAACTGGAACGCTGGGCGGGCGACTGGCAACGCTCCGGGCGCAGCCCCGACTATCTGCTCACCGGGGATCGGCTGGCGCTGGCGGGGCAGTGGCTGGAGGCGATGCGTTCGGCCGGGCAGGACACGCCGGCCGCCCGTGGTCTGGTCGAGGCGTCTCGGCGGCGGGACACGGCGTTCCTGCGGAGGGTGTCGGAGTCAGTCGGCCACTACGCGTTGACCAACGTTGACCGGTTCCCGGAACTGGCCGTGCTCCTGACCACCGCGGCGTTGACCGAGTGCCCCACCACCCCGGTCGCCCGACGGGCGTTGATGTCCGCGTTGGCGTCCAGCCACATCGAGGCCGTGCTGACCGGGCACACAGACGTCGTACGAGGGGTTGCCTGGGCGCCCGACGGGCGCAGCATCGCGACTGCCTCCCGCGACGGCACCGCCCGGTTGTGGGAGGCCGACACCGCGATGGTGACCCACGTGCTGCATGGCCACACCGGCATGGTCGAGGCCATCGCCTTCTCCCCGGACTCCGCCATGGTTGCCACCGCGTCGCGGGACACCACCATCCGAGTCTGGGACACGGCCACCGCCACCCCGATCACGGTACTAACCTGCGGCGGCCAGGCCCGCAGCGTGGCCTGGTCCCCAGACGGCACCGCCCTGGCGGGGACCAGCCGCGACCACCTCACCCACCTGTGGGCCACCGCCACCTGGACGAAGCAGACCACCCTGACCGGCCACGCGGGCGACGTGTGGGGCGTCGACTGGGCACCGGACTCGTCCCGCCTGGCCACCGCCTCCCACGACCGCACAGTCATCGTCTGGGACGCGACCACCGGCCAACCCGCCGTCACGCTGCGCGGCCACCTCGACCTCGTCGAAGCCGTCGCCTTCTCACCCGACGGCCACTGGATCGCCACCGGATCGACCGACCGCACCGTGCGCATCTGGGACGCCAACAGCGGCAGCCAACACCGATGCATCGGCGGACACCGGGACGCGATTTGGTCGCTCACCTGGGCCGCCGATGGTGAACGGCTCACCCTCGCCGCTGGCGACGGCACCATCCGAGTATGGGACGTGACCCGGCTGCGCGAAGTCGCCGAGCTACGCGGGCACGAACACACTGCCTGGAGCGTCGCGGTCAGCCCGGACGGCACCCGGATCCTCAGCGGCTCGGCCGACCACAGTGCAAGGCTTTGGACCCTGCACCCCCGAGGCGCCGAACAGGTCCAACTCACCGGGCACCATGCGGCGATCACCGCCCTCACCGCCCCCAACGGTGGCATCGTGACCGGATCCGCCGACGCCAGCGTGCGCCGCTGGCACACCGACCACCGCCCACACGCCACTCCCCAGGCGCTGCCGGCGGCTGTGGTCGCCCTCGCCGGTACACCGACCGACTCCACGCTCGCCGTCGCCGTGCAGGACGGATCGACACACCTTCTCGACAGCTGCGGCACCCACCTGCTACTCGCCGGCACGGTGGAGTGTGAATCCCTGGCCTTCTCCCCGGACGGTAGCCGCCTCGCCGCCGGCGCCAAGGACAACACCATCCACATCTTCGACGTGCGCACCCGTACCCTGGCCGGCATCCTGACCGGACACGCCGACTGGATCGGCGCCCTCGCCTGGTCACCCAGTGGCCGGTATCTCGCCTCCGGCTCCGACGACCGCACCGTCCGCATCTGGGACATGCGCCACCCCAGCACCAGCACCGTCCTCGCCGGGCACCAAAACTACGTCGACGGGGTGGCCTGGGCGCCAGACGAACACCACCTCGCCAGCTGCTCCGCCGACTGGACCATCCGGGTCTGGAACATGGCCGACCACACCCCGGTGCGCGAGCTCACCGGACACGACCGGCGAGTACGCGCCGTCGCCTACTCACCCGACGGCCGATACCTGGCCTCCGGCTCCGATGACCGCACCGTACGCCGCTGGAACACCCACGCCGACTACGAAAGCGACGTCATCGGAGTCCACCGCGACGCCGTCACCTGCCTGGCCTGGCTACCCGACGGCAACCACATCGTCACCGGCTCAACCGACGCCACCGCCCGAATCTGGGCTACCGAAGTCGACCTCGACGCGCTCCTGCACGCGGCACGCCACCGAGTCGTCCGAACCCTCACTCCCGACGAGCGCGCCGCCCACCGCCTACCGGCAGCAGAGTAGCTACAAGACCTGCTCCACCTCACGGACCTGCTCACCCACCAGGAACTCCGCCGGATTCACCCCCAACCGCTCCCGCTGCGGCGACGCCCAATAGTCCGCGTTGGCCTCCGCGAACGACCGACCTCCCTCGTAGGAAAGCACCCAAATATGAGCGTTCGCGTCCCGGTCCACCCACGAACCGTGCACCTCAAAACCGAACTCCCGCCGCAACGGAACAATCAACCTCCGCCACGCATCAACCCACTCATCCAACCGACCCACCCGCACCAGATACGTACGAACCTGAACTGTCCTCACCACGCCCACACCCCTCCCAGCACGACAACACGCCAACCACAACGCCGCTTACTGTATGGCCAGGACTTTCAGAAACGGCCAGGCCGACGCCGGTGCAACCGGCGCGGACGGCGTCGAGGATGGAGCACCCACGTGCGTGGGGAGGACAACTCAAACAAGATCCAAAACACTACTAATGACGGAGCACCCTCACGTGCGTGGGGAGGACGGGGTACCGAACCGCATCCGTGTCCCCCTGGACGGAGCACCCCCACGTGCGTGGGGAGGACCCGCGACCGCCACGGACCTTGACCACGATGGCGTCGATGAACACCGCGGCGTAAGTCTCGTCCAGGGGCCGGTGCGACTAATCCGCCATCTCCTCGAGCACCTTGTCGGTGATCCGGGAGATCGTCTCCTTCGACACCGAAGCCCCGTAAATCTCGGCGAAGTGCGCGCTGATCTCCCCGGTTGTGAGGCCTTTGGCATACAGCGACAACACGACCTCGTCGACCCCCGACAGGCGCCGCTGCCGCTTACGGACGATCTGCGGCTCGAACGTGCCCGC
>NZ_AXVR01000064.1 GCF_000484695.1 Salinispora cortesiana
GACACCGCCACCCTACCCGGCCGACTACTAAACGTAGCCAACCAGCACCACCAGCCCGTACGGGCCATCACCACCGCCGTGGACACCACCATCGGCGACCTCACCACTGCGACCTACCGATAGACCCACCCAGGACCACAACACCTCCCTTAAGCCCGTGTCTTCCATATCCAAAACTCACTGATCGGACGGGCTCGCCCGTCACGAGCCCTGGCAGGCCTCACACCCACGAGGAGATAGTCATGACATGGAACTCCGGCACCATGGGAGGTAGCGCCGCTGGCGTTGCCAACTACCCGCCACCCGACGTACCCGGACGGCGTCGCCGGCCACATCCTGCTATGCAGGACCGCGAGGGGCTTGTGGAAGGGATCATCCCGCCGGGCGAGAAAGCTCTCCACTGGCGACGCACTCCAGCCGGAGAGCAGACGTCCGCCAAGTCTTTTGGGAACGCCGCTCGGTGATGCCGACGGCATCACCCGGTTCGAAGACAGTGTCGGAATCCCCGAATCGTTTCTGCGGCGTATGGGATGGGTTGACGTCCGGTCCCACACGGCATGCACAGCTCAAGAGCCGATGACGCGCCATCGAGGCCGCGCTGGCCCCGGATAGACGCCCGAGCAGGTCGTCCAGTATGAGGCGACCTGACATGACAAGGGAGAGTGATGTGTACATGAGTATCGATGCGATAGATACTAGCGACGGTCTTCGCAACGCGATGGTCGACCAGCTCGTCGCTGATCATGAGGACAAAGGGTTGAGGATGCGGCCCGAGGTGGAGCAGGCGTTGCGGACTGTCCCGCGTGATCGGTTCACACCGGGCGTCACGGCGGAGCGGGCGTATCTGGCGGATCGGTCCGTGGTCACCAAGCGGGCCAGCGACGGCGAGGCAGTCAGCTCGGTGTCGGCTCCGTTTCTGATCTCAGAGATGCTGAATCAGGCCGCCGACGCCGTGGACGGACTGCGCGGGCGCAGCGTGTTGGAGATCGGCTCGGGCGGTTACAACGCTGCTCTTCTGGCGGAGTTGGTCGGCCCGGACGGGTCCGTCACGACTGTGGATATCGACTCCGAAGTGACGGACCGGGCTACCGCCTGCCTTTCGGCCACCGGCTACGACCGGGTGAGCGTCGTATGCGCCGACGCGGCACAGCCGATTCAGCCCGGCCGGTCTTACAACTTGATCATCGTGACGGTGGGGGCGTGGGACATTCCGCCGGCGTGGGCCGCGCAGCTCACCGACGACGGGGTGCTGGTGGTGCCGTTGCGCACATTCGGGATGACCCGGTCGTGGGCGCTGCGCCGGGTGGGTGATCGGCTGGTGAGCCACAGTCAGCGACTGTGTGGGTTCGTGTCGATGCAGGGCACTGGGGTAAGCCAGGTGCGGCATGTCGACCTCGCGCCTGGCGTTGAACTGCGGCTCGACGAACTCCAGCAGCAGGTCGATCCGGAGTCTGTCAACGGTCTCCTGTCAGCGCCGTCAACGCAGGCGTGGGCTGGGATGAGCCTGCCACCTGCCACAGTGCTGGCCGACCTTGACCTGTGGCTGGCCTGCCGTGGTACAGACGAGGGTCAGCAGTTCGTCGTGCTCGCCGCCGAGCAGATGGCGATCGACGCCGGTGTCGTCGCCCCGGCGTGGCGGTTCGGCACGCCCGCCATCCTGAGCAAGGGCGGGCTCTGCTATCGCGGCGAGTTGACCTGGACCGACAGCCGTTTTGACCTGGGCGCCCGCGCTCACGGGCCCGACGCGGACGCGGCGGCCAGGCAGATGGTCGAGCAGATGCGTGCCTGGGTGGACGCGGGCACTCCCTCGCCGGTGCTGCACGTTTTGCCCGCTGGTACTCCCGACGGCGACCTGCCGGCCGGGACGGTGTTGGACAAGCGGCACAGCCGTCTGGCCATCACCTTCACCTCCTAAGGAAAGGAAGGGAAGACCATGGACGAGTACGACGAGACCTTCGAGCTGGACGTAACTCTGGTCGACGCTGGGGACGCCGACGGCTATGTCAGCAGCACGGACGACGGGTGCGGCTCCGGCAACACTGGCTCGAACGCCTGCTCCGGCAAGTAGGCCCTGCGGTTTCCGGGCCCGGCGTCGGTAGGCGCCGGGCCCCTGATCTCGGTGGTGCATCATGAAATCAGAACCTGGCGCGGCGCTGATCAGAATCGCCTCCTATCCGACCAGTCTGGTCCTGCCTGACTGGCCCGACCTGGTATCGGGGCAGCCGGAACAGTGGCTCACGTGGCTGGGCGCCACGTGGAAGCTGCCGCGCTTCGCGGCGGCCGTCACCACGGCAGCTCCTGAGCTAGCTGACCAGATCGCTCGGGCGGTATCCGGGGAACCGGTGAGCCCGCAGCGCCTGCGTCGTCTGACGCAGGCGGCGGTCAACTATGTGCTGCGATGGACTACCCGGGCGACTCCTTTCGGCGTCTTCGCGGGGATCGCTCCGGTGCGCTTCGGCGCCCACACCACGGTCCGCCTTGGGGAGGACCACCGTGTGGTCACTCGCCCGGATGGCGAGTTCATCGCCGAGCATGTCGGGCGGGCAGAGCACGACCTAGCCGCGTTGCGTGCTGTTGAGGTGGTGACGAACCAGTTGGGCTACGAGCGTGCGGGGCGGTGGGTGCTGCCGTGTGCCCGATCCGTGAACGGTCGACGCTGCGACATTGAGGTCGGTCTGACCGGGCCGGTCCAGGCGGCGGTTCGTGCCGCTCGGTCGCCGGTCGGGTTCTCCGATCTCGCTGCGGCGATCGCCGGGTCTGCTGATTTGACCACAGCCGAGCGGCTGCTCGCCGGGCTCGTGCGGACCGGGGTGCTGCTGTCGAACCTGCGGCCGGCGATGACCGTCACTGACCCCGCCGGGAATGCGGCCCGCGACCACCTGGTGCCGGACCCTGGCGAGCAGGTAGCCGTTGATCTTCGTGTTGATGCGCGTGTGACGCTGCCCCCGGCGGTGCTGCACGAGGCTGAGCGAGCCGCAGCGGTGCTGGTGGCACTTGCACCGCCGGCACCCGCATGGGTCGAGTATCACCGTGCGTTTGTCGCACGGTGGGGCCCGGGAGCCGCCGTACCGGTGCATGACGTGTTGACTGCGCTGGGTTTCCCGGCCGGCTACCGGGGATCTCCCCGCCGCACCCACACCGGCTATACCGACCGTGACCGGCTGCTCGGACAACTCGCGCAGCAGTCCGCGCTGGACGGCTGCGCGCAGGTCGTCCTCGACAACACTTTGATCGAACGGCTTCGTGCCGATGACGACCGGCCGCCGATCCCACACACCGAGCTGCGGTTCGCTCTCGCCGCCGACACCGCGCGGGATCTGGACCGCGGCGTGTTCACCCTCACGGTACTCAGCGGGTCACGGCACGCCGGGGTCGCTGCCGGCCGGTTCATTCACCTACTCACCCCTGCCGAAGCAGCCGAATTCCGGCAGGTCTACCATCAGCTGCCCACCACCCTGCCCGGCGCGACCACCGTGCAACTGTCCGGACCGCCGCTGGACGCCCGGCTCACGGCCCTGGCCCGTACCCCCAAGATTTTGCCGGTGCTGCCCCTCGGCGAGTTTCACCCGGCACCCCCGTTCACCGTGCGGGACCTGGCCGTGACCGGCGACGGACGCCGGCTGTGGCTGGTGTCGCAGACCAGTGGTCAGCCCGTCGAACCGTTGTTGTGCAACAGCGTGCTGCTGCCGTCCCTGCAACAACCGCTGATGCGTTTCTTGACCGAGATCTGGGCCGCGTGGAACGCGCCATGCAGCCGGTTCGACTGGGGCAACGCGGCCGATTTGCCGTTCCTGCCTCGTCTCTGGCACGGCCGTAGCATTCTGCACCCCGCCCGCTGGATCATCGACCGCGCGGTGCTGCCCACCCGGACCGCCACCTGGTCACAGTGGCGCGACGCGTGGCAGCGACACCACAACCAACAGCGCATCCCGCAGCAGGTGCTCATCGGCGAGGGAGACGTACGGCTACGCCTGGACCTGGACAACCCCACGCATCTGGCGGTGCTACGCGACCACCTCAACCGGCATCCCCGCACCGTGCTCACCGAAGCACCCGGTCCGGCGGGCTGGATAGACAGTCGGCCCACCGAAATCCTGCTCACCCTCACCCACCCGTCGAACACTGAACCGGCCCGACCGGCCCGGCCCGCCAGCACCATCCGACACTGGCCCGGACTGTCCTGCTGGTTGGAGGCACACTTGTACGGCCGGGTCGACGCCATCCTGACCGACCTGGCCGCCCGCCCCGCCGATCACCTTCCACCGGGCTGGTGGTTTCTGCGCTACCCCGACCCGGAACCGCACCTGCGGTTGCGTATCCCCCTGGCCGACGCCGACCGGTTCGCCGACACCGCCCGCCGTATCGCCGACTGGATGGCAGACCTCCACGCGCACGCGATCGCCCACGACTACAGCCTGCACCCCTACTGGCCTGAAACCCGCCACGGCACCGGGACCACACTCGCTGCCGCCGAGGCGGTATTCGCCGCCGACTCTCACGCCGTGCTGGCCCGGCTGACCGGCGACCGGCAGGCCACCACCGCCGCCGGCATGATCGCCCTCGCAGACGGGTTCACCGGCAACGGACTGGCCTGGCTCGCCACCCACCTCCCACGCCTCAGCGGCCCCCGTCTGGACCCCGCACAGGTCCACCGCGCCGCAACCCCACACCAGGACAAGGACCTGACTGCAGCGTTGGCCGCCTACCGGCCGCTCGCCGTAGCCGATGGGCTCGACCCCAACGAGATCCTCGGTGACCTGCTACACCTACACCACGCCCGCATGATCGGCGTCGACACCGCCTCCGAACAGCACTGCCTGCGGCTGGCCCGCACGATCGCCCACACTGCCCACGTCAGGCACCCGGCATGAGGCCAGGACAGTCCCTCGCCGAGGGTGCGGCCGGTATCGCCCTGCTCCACCTCGAGACCGGGAACTGGCCCGCAGCCCGCGACGCCATCCGCCAAGCCAGCACCGGTGGCGTCAGCATCGCGGGCGGCGCCAGCCTCTTCTACGGTGCCCCTGCGGTCGCGTTCGTCCTCACCGCCACCGACCACCCGAGGCTGACACAGGCCAGAGAGATCACCGCCACAGGCACCGCCACGATCACCCGGCGACGACTGGACGCCGCGCACCGCCGCATCGACCGTAACGAGAAGCCGCACTACGCCGAGTACGACCTCATTCGCGGACTGACCGGCCTCGGCGTCGTCCTGCGTCGCCTCGGAGACCACGATCTGCTGCGCCAGGTCCTGGACTACCTCGTACGCCTCACCGAACCCCTCAACGGGCTCCCCGGCTGGTGGTGCCGCAACGGCCCCAACCACACCCCACCGCCGGCCGGCGGCCACGGCAACTTCGGCATGGCCCACGGCGTCACCGGCCCGCTGGCCCTGCTCGCCCTCACCCTCCGCGACGGCAGCACCGTCCCCGGACATACCGAGGCGATCACGCGTATCTGCCGGTGGTTCGACGCCTGGCAACAAGACACTGACGGGATGCCGTGGTGGCCCGAGACCATCACCGCCACCGAGCTGCACCACGCGACCCCGGCCCAGCGGAGGCCGCTACGCCCATCCTGGTGCTACGGCACCCCTGGAATCACACGCGCCCTCCAACTCGCCGCGCAGGCACTTGGCGACACCAGTCGGCAGCGCCTCGCCGAGGCCGCGTTCACCGCCTGTGCCACCGACCAGATACAACTCGCACGACTCCCCAACCGTGGCCTCTGCCACGGCACCGCCGGACTCCTCGCCACCGCCCGCCGCATCGCCGCCGACGCCCTTACCCCTACACCCCTTACCCCACTAGCCCAGCTACACCACACCACCGCCCCCGCAGCCGACGAACCCGCCGGCCTGCTCGACGGCGCAGCTGGCATCAACCTGGCCACCACGGCCACCACAGCAACCTCCTGGGACACCTGCCTCCTACTGATTTGACGGCGAAGGTCATCGTGGAAGACACCCCGTGGAAACAGATCACCATCACCTATCCCGGCCACAGCCGGCAGGAACGCGAACAGCACGCCCTCACCCACCTCAGCCAAGCCCTACCCGCAGCCGAAGACGCTGGCCTCATCACCGCATGGTGGTTCATTCGCAAAGGACCCTGGCGCCTGCGATACCTCCCCACCACGGACGAGGAAGAGGCACGCCGCCGGCTAACCCAAAACGTCACCTGGACCACCGACATCTACGAGCCAGAAACCCACGCTTTCGGTGGCCCCGACGCCATGCACATCGCGCACGACCTGTTCCACCACGACAGCCGCCACCTACTCACCCACCTCCAGCAGCACCCCACCGACCGCCGGGAACGCTCCCTCATCCTGTGCACCGCACTCATGCGCGCCGCTGGCCTAGATCTCAACGAGCAAGGCGACGTGTGGGCACGAGTCCACCACCACCGCGCCACCCGCCCCACCCAGCCACCCGACACCCACACCTGGAACCGGTTCACCCACCAAGTTCGCTACCTCCTCACCGGCAACCCCCGCACCACCAACGACTGGCACACCACCTTCACCACCGCAGGCACCGACCTCCAACATCTGCGAGCAGCAGGCAGACTCACACGCGGCATTCGCACCATCATCGCGCTCCACGTGATCTTCCACTGGAACCGGATCGGCATCCCCGCCGCCACCCAAGCAACCCTGGCGCACGCAGGGAAAAAAGCCATCTTCGATGTCCACGGCCGAGGCACCTCGTGATGCTGGCATCAGCCGGCGCGAGCGAACCGACGGTGACCAGACAGGACCGGTACAGCGACCCACACCCTCCAATCTGCGCGTTCTACGTGAGATGACCAGGGTGCAGCCACCAGTAAGCCGATATCGCGGAAAGCCAACCCGTGAGGAGCGCTGGTCCCATCGGTAATGCAACCTGACCACGAGGTCGCACCCTCGCTGCGAAGCCTAGGACGCATTGAAGAACGAGGCCGATGATTAGGCCGTGGGCGACGGTGTGCCAGCTCAGCCAGCCGAGGTTCAGCGTGATTACTCCCGCGAGGGTCACGTCGCCGAGGCCGAGTTGTCCCGGCAATGAGAGTGCGATGATCACCAGTGTCGTCGTGGTAGTCGCCCCGGCGATGATCGCTCGCAGGAGCGGGGCGGGGTTGCCGCTGACGGCGGTGGCCATGATGAAGCTGATCAAGCAGGCGGCCATCAAGGTTCCGGTCAGGACATGCGGGAGGCGACGTCGACGGATGTCGATGATCGCTAGGCCCACTCCGACGACGGCGAAGAGCCAGTACGCCGGCAAGGCGGCCGACATCGGCAGTAGGCCGCCGATGACGGCGGTGGTAGCCCCGGTCAGGAGTGAGACAGCGGCAACGGTTGGTGGGCGTGCGGGTGCGCCGTGCCACCAGCCTTCGGGGAGGTGGAGGCGGCCGTGTGCTGGCGCTGAGTACGCGATGGCGGACAGCGGAATGCCGGCCAGCGCGCCCGCGAGGCCGAGGCCGCTCGCGGTGAGGGTGTTCACGGCTTACTGGCCGCCCTGGGTGGTGTTGAGGTTCGGTGTGCGCGGGTCCAGCGGCCTAGGTCCGACAGCAGGTCGACCAGTTCGGTGCCTGCGCTGGTGAGGCGGTAGTCGGCGGCCTGATCGGTCTGGTGGTGCTCGACCAGTCCCTGGTCCTGCAGGTGGCCGAGGGTGCGGGTCAGGGTACGGGCGTGGACGACGTCGGTACTGGCCTTTGATATGGCGTGGTGGAGCCGGGAGTACCGAAGTGGACCGTCTTGAAGTGCAGTCAGGATGGCCCGATTGAGCTTTCGTTTCGCCAGGTTATAGATGGTTTCGAGGTCATTCGTCAGCGCAACTCACCTCCCCCAGTCACGAGCGCGCTACTCTGCGGTGGTCGAGTGTATGAGGCTGCACCAACGTTGACCAGCCTGTTCGTAGGTTGCCCCGCACTGCTGTCCGATATGGAGTGACATTCAGATGTCACCTCGCCTCGCGCTCCGTGGATCAAGTGCTGTGCCGTTACGGCGTCCGAGGTAGTCCGTTGTGGCGGGCCGCCTGGGGGGCAAGTGACTGCCGGAGGCGGATGATGCGGCCGGTGACCGCCTCGCCCTTGGCGGTCAGGTAGAAAGCTGTCTGCCCGTGGGGCTCGATGTCCAGGCTGCCGCTGTGCGGGCTGATCACGAGCCCTGCGGCGGACAGCGCCCGCAGCAGTGGTAGCGCCTCGCGCGCTTCGGCGTGGAGGCGGGCGAACGTGGCTGGGCCGCCGCGCATGGCGTGTAGTACTTCGTAGACGCCGGGCCTAGCGAGCAGCGTGAGTGTTTGTTCGACGCGTCCGTGGTCGCTCATCGCGGTGCGCCTCTCTCACGGCCACAAGTTTGGGAGAGTGTACGCGTGGGTGATACCAACAGATCTGTCGGCTATATGACGGATCTGCTGCTGTGACGGGGGTGATGTCGTCTTGGTACGTACCTCGGGATGCGTACCTGGCGGTACGTGCTTCCCTCACCGCCGATGGCGCGTGCGTGAAGGTACGGACCTTGCGGCCCCTGTGGGGTAAGGGTGTAGACACGAATCGTGACCTTGAATCGGCTGTCTTGGCGCGGCGATTCTCAGCGCCACATGTGTGGCTTCCTATAGGAGTCGACAAGACTTAGGAGGTAATGCCGGTGTCCACTCGCCCGGTTTGGGTTGGTCTCGTCGTTGTACCGACCTTGCTCATCGCAGGATGCGGATCTGCCACCCCTGAGAGTGCGCCGAGCGATCCCCCGTTAACGTCGGCGACGCCGAGTCTTGAGCCGACTGGTGTCGCTAGTCAGGATGCGCTAGAGGCTTACCGCGGCATGTGGGGCGCCTTCGTTGAAGCGGCCAAGACGTCTGACCCAGATGCACCGGACTTGCGTATTCACGCCTCAGGCCAGGCGCTGAAGTTGATCGTCAGTTCTCTTTACAGCAACCGCGATCAGGGCAAGGTGACGTTGGGTGATCTCGACATAGATCCCAAGGTGACCGAGGTTAAGCCCGCGCAAGCACCGACAGAGGTGGCGGTTCTGGACTGCGTTGATTCAACGAATTGGCTGGAGTACAAGTCTTCTGGCGGCCTTTGGGATGACAAGCCCGGCGGCAAGCACCGGACCACCGCGACGGTAGTCCTGACCGATAGCACTTGGAAGGTCAGCTCATTCATCTTGGAGGAGTCGGGGACATGTTAGGTCGGCGAACCGTATTGCTGCCCCTGGTAATCCTCGGCGGACTCCTTGCCAGCGCCCTGATCTCGTCTCCAGCCTGGGCCGGCGACGGCACCGGAGGCGTGCAGTGCACCAAGAATGATCCGCGGCCGGTATGTGACGTGAACGCTGGTACACCGGGAGAGCCCAGCGGTGGTGACAGCGGTAGTGGCGGCGGCATGGGGGGTGACGGCATGTGTCGTGATCCCGGGGGTGAGCGGATTCCGTGTCAGCGTCACGGTGGCTGGGCGGGTGCGGATGGCTGCTACTACAAGCCGATTGATCCGTCGCCGTCGACGATTGAGGCGCTCGGTGGTCAGCCTGCTGGTGGGGGCGGCTGGTATCAGCGTGTCTGCTATGGCACCAACGGTGCAGCTACCACCGGCCTTGGTGGTCCGGTGTGGGTCGCGGGCGCGCCGCCGGTGCTCTCCCCGGAGGTGCTGGCGCGTCAGGCTCGGGCGCGGCTGAGCCTGCCCGAGGTTCGGGTCAGGATGAATCCGTCGGGCGATCAGTTGGTGAATCTTCCGGTGTGGTTGGCGTTGGATCCGGTGTCTTGGCGGTCGGAGTCTGCGACGGCGTCGGTTCCTGGGGTGAGTGTGACCGCGACGGCGCGGCCGGTGGCGGTGGCGTGGGTGCTGGGTGACGGGACGACGCGGACGTGTGACGGGCCGGGTACGGCGTGGACGGCGGGTACTGATCCGCTGAAGGAGTCGCCGGACTGCGGGCATGTGTATCGACAGTCGTCAGCGGGGGCTGCGGGTGGTGTGTACGCGGTGACAGCGACGGTGTCGTGGGAGGTGACCTGGGCTGGGGCGGGTCAGTCCGGCACGGTGTCGGGGTTGACGACGACCGGTCAGGTGCAGACCCGGGTCCAGGAGTCTCAGGCGGTCGTCAGCGGCTAACACGCCAGGCAAGGCATCTGTAGGCGCGTCACGTCGGGGAGGTCATTGGTCATGGCGCTGGGTTCCGTGCGCCCCCATTCAGGGTTGGAAGATCGCTCGACGTTGCGTGTGGGGCGTGGTCCGTGGCGGGCGGCGAGGCGTCGACGTCGGTTGCCGTTCATGGCGCTCGGCGGTCTGTTGGTGATCGTGTGCGTGCTGGGCTACGCCTACGGGGCGGTGCGTCTCGGTGACCGGATTCAGGTGCTGGCGGTGGCGCGGTCGGTGGCGGCAGGTCAGACGATCATGGCCGCTGACCTGACGCAGGTCTCGGCCGCACAGGACCCGAAGGTGGCGTTGATTCCCGCCGGGCAGGCCGAGGCGGTGGTGGGTCGGACGGCGGTCGTGCCGTTGGTGCCGGGAACGCTGCTCACGCCATCGCTGGTGGGTGAGGCGGCCTTCCCGCCGCCGGGCAAGGTCGCCGCGTCACTGGCGTTGAAGCCGGGCCAGTACCCGCAGGGTTTGGCTTCGGGTGCGCGGGTGGCGGTGTACGTCTCACCGACCGGTCCCGGCGATCAGCCGGTGCCCGCATCCAGCGCGGCGGGCACCCCGCCGGTTCGGCTGGCGGCGGTGGTGCTCGGGGTAGACCTCGCCGGGGACGGGCAGGGCTCCACGGTGGTGACGGTGCTGCTGGACGAGGCTGACGGACCGACGTTGGCAGCGGCCTCGACGGGCGGGGTGATGCTGATGCAGACCGCTGCGGGAGGTGCCTGATATGCCGCTGGTGGCGGTGACCTATGTGAAGGGTCGTCCCGGCGTGACCACGACGGCGCTCGGGTTGGCCGCCGTGGCCCCTTCGCGCGTGCGCCCGGTGGTGGTGGAGTGTGACCCGGCGGGCGGGGATCTGATGTACCGCCTCGACCTCGCCGCGACGCCGAGTCTGGTGGATCTGGCCGCTGCCGCCCGGGGCGCGACCGATGCGCAGGGCGCGCTGGCCGCCGGCCAGCAGGCCCTCGTTGTCGGAGATACGGCCGTGCCGGTGGTGGTGGCCCCGGCAGGCGGGGCGCAGACTCGCGCCGCCCTGCCGGAGCTGACTGGTATCGGCGCGTCGGTACTGACCACGTCAGATCGGCTCGTGGTCGCCGACTGCGGCCGGCTCGCTCCTGGTTCCCCGGTATGGCCGCTGCTGCGTCTGGCCGACGTGGTGCTCGTCATGGCGAGAGCGCGCACAGACGAGGTGGCCCACCTACGCGAATACCTGGCTGAACTGGTTGACGTCAACGCTGGCCAGCTAGCCGTGTTGCTCGCAGCCGGTGGGATGTACCCGGCCGCCGAGGTGGCCAGTGTGCTGACCACCCACATTGTCGAAGAGCTGGCTGCCGCCTCCGATTTGGTTGGGGTGCTGGGGCCGCTGCCGGTTGACGGTAAGGCAGCGGCGGTGCTGGGCGGGGAGATGGTCGCGGGACGGCGGTGGCGGCGGCTGCCACTGATGCGCGCGTACACCGACCTTCTTGATGACCTCGCCCTACTGCAGGTCGCCGGCCCCGAGGCCGCCGATGTCCGCCGGGAGGCTTCCTGATGAGTCATCCGATGGTGGCCCGGTCGTTAGGTGAGCGCCGTGACGGGTTGGCCGAGGTACCGGCCGACGCCGCTGAAATTCCGGTGGTGCGCCGGGTCCGCCGTGAGGTCGCCGAGCGGTTGACTCGCGCGACTCGGGCGCACGAGTCCGCGACGGGTGCGGTGATGCCGGTCGCCGAGCGGGAGGCCACGACCCGCCGCCTGATCACCGACGCCCTGGACGGCTATGCGACGGAGGAAATGAACGCCGGCCGGCCGCCCCTGCGTCCAGACGCGGAGTCGCGGGTGAGCCGGGCGGTGGCTGACATGCTGCTCGGGGCGGGCGGGTTGCAGCCGCTGCTCAACGACGAGCGGGTGGAGGAGATCCACGCCAACGGATTCGACCAGGTTTTCGTCCGGTACACCGACGGTAGTCGGGTGCAGGTCGCTCCGATCGCCGATTCGGATGCGGACATGGTGGCGCTGATTCGTCGCCTCGCAGCTGACGCCGGGCGGGCCGAGACCGGCGGTGAAAGTGGTGAGGAGCGGCGGTGGGACCGGGCGTCGCCGGTGCTGAATCTTGCGCTTGCGGACGGTTCCCGTTTACACGCGATCATGTCGGTGACCCGGCGGCCAGCGCTGTCGATTCGTCGGCACCACTACATCAAGGTGACCCTGGCTGATCTGGAGCAGCTCGGCACTGTCAATCCGGTGCTGCGGGAGTTCTTCGCCGCCGCCGTCAGGGTGCGGCTCAACACCCTTGTGGCGGGGCGTACCGGTGCGGGTAAGACCACCCTCCTGCGGGCGTTCGCGTCGGTGATCGCGCCGGGCGAGCGGATCGTGACGATCGAGGATACCTACGAGCTGGCCCTGGACGCGGACAAGACGCTGCATCCGGATGTGGTGCCTTTGCAGTCACGGGAGGCCAACGTCGAGGGCGAAGGCGCCATCGACATGTCCATGTTGTTCCGCTCCGGTTTGCGGATGTCGCCGGACCGGGTGATCGTCGGGGAGGTCCGGGGTCACGAGGTGATCCCGATGCTCAACGCCATGAGCCAGGGCAACGACGGCTCACTGGGCACCATCCACGCTTCGTCGTCGGCCGGGGTGTTCCGCAAGCTCGCCCTGTATGCGGCACAGTCACCGGAACGCCTCGATCCGGCCACTACAAACCTGCTGGTGGCGGAGTCCGTGCACCTGGTGGTGCACCTCGGACTCACCGACACCGGCCGACGAGTCGTCACGTCCGTGCGGGAGGTTGTGGACGCCGACGGCTTGTCCGTTGCCTCGAATGAGGTGTTCCGGCCCGACCGCGACGGGCGGGCAGTCCCGGCGGCGCCGCCGTCGACCGGGCTGCTGTCCACCCTCGCCGGGGCCGGTTTCGACCCCCGCCTGTTGGACGAGGCCCGTACCGCCCCGGGTGGTGGGTGGACGTCATGACGTTGACCGTGCCCCTCGCCGCGCTGCTGGGGTTGGGAACCGCGTTCGGGATGGTCCTGGTAGCCGTCGGCTTGTCCGGGCGGGACAACGGGCCCGCGGACCTCGACGCAGACTCGTTGCTGTCGAGGTTCACACCGGGGCATGACCGGGTTGACCGGCGGCGGGTGGCTGTGTGTCTGGCCGTTGCCGTGGTCGTGGCCGTGGTGACCCGCTGGCCGGTCGCGGCGGCCCTGTCCGCCGTCGGGGTGTGGGTCCTGCCGGCGGTCATCGGCCCGGACCGTGACCACGCCCGCCGGGTCGCCCGGATCGAGGCCATCGCGACCTGGACCGAGGCGTTGCGCGACAGCCTGTCCGGCGCGGCCGGACTGGAACAGGCCATCACCACCAGCGCCATCGAGTCCCCGGAGCCGATCCGCGACGAGGTGAACCGCCTGGCCACCCGCCTGCAACGCGGGTGGCGACTCCCCGCCGCTCTACGGGCCTTCGCCGCCGAGCTGGCCGACCCGACCGCCGACCTCGTCGTCGCCGGCCTACTTATGGCCGCACGCGGCAGCGCCGGGCAACTCGGCGATGTCCTCGGCGAGCTGGCCGCCTCCGCCCGCGCCAAAGTCGCGTCCCGGCAGCGTATCGCCGCCGGCCGCAACCGCAACCGCACCTCGGCCCGGGTCATCGTCGGCGTCACCCTCGCCATGGTTGGCATCCTCACCCTGATCAACCGGGGCTACCTGGCACCGTTTGACACCGCCGCAGGGCAGCTTGTCCTCCTGCTGGCCGGCGGATGTTTCGGGTTCGCGTTCGTATGGCTCGCGCACCTCATGAGTGACCGGGACACGAGTCGGATTTTGCAGGGCGTCGCAGATTCGGCTGGGACTGAGGCGGTGGTGCCGCGATGACCGAGATCCTGCTGTTCGGCGCCGGCACTGGCCTGGGGCTGTGGCTTATCGTCATCGGCTTCGCGCCGCGTCCGCCCCGCCTCGACAAAGCCCTCGACGCCCCGTACCGGCAGGCCCACCACACCCACGCCCACCCGGGCGAGGCTGCCGCCGGGTGGGCTGGGCGGTGGGGGCGACCTGCGGCACGGTGGCTACGCCGCGCCGGCCTGCCCCTGTCCAGCACCCGCCGCGACCTGGCGACGGTGGACAAGCCAATCGACGTGCACCTCGCCGAGCAGGCCACCGCCACCGCTTTCGGTTTCCTCCTCCCGCCGGTGCTTACCGCCCTGCTCGCCTTCGCCGGGGTGACACCGGGGCTCACCATGCCGGCCGCCGCGTCGCTGATCCTGGGCGTGGCCGGGTTCCTGGCCCCGGAACTGTCAGTGCGCAGTGATGCCGCGAAGCACCGGGCGGCGTTCCGCGACGCTCTCAGCTCGTTCCTGGATCTGGTCGTCATCAGCCTCGCCGCCGGATCCGGTGTCGACCAGGCCCTCGATGAAGCCGCCGCCGTCGGCTCCGGCCCCGCCTACGCCGAGCTGCGGTACGCGCTGACCGAGGCCCGGCTAGCCCGGGTACCGCCGTGGGACATCCTCGCCGTCCTCGGTCAACGCCTCGCCGTCGCCGAATTGCAGCAACTCGCCGCGACCGTCGGCATGGCCGGCACCGAAGGCGCACGGGTGCGCTCCTCGCTGCGCTCCCGCGCGATAGCGATGCGAGAGCGCCAGTTGACCGACGCCGAAGGAGCCGCCAACGCCGCCACCGAACGGATGAGCCTGCCCATCGTGGCCTTGTTCGGCGGTTTCCTGATCTTTCTCGGCTATCCCGCTCTCGCCGCTGTGCTCGGCGGACTCTAAAACGTCCGCCCGTTCACCGGCCCGAAGGAGGTTCACTTCATGTCCGCCCTGCTGAGCTACCTGACCGCTGAGATCCACCACCGCTGGAAGCAGGTACGCGACACCCGCGACGGCGGCTACTCCACCGAGGCCGTCCTTGTCACCGCACTGCTGGTGGTCCTGGCTATCGCGGTCATCGCCATCATCGCCACGAAGGTCACCGGCAAGGCCAACAGCATCGACCTCGGTTAACTCATGCCCACGGTGACTGCCAAGGGAAGCCGCACTTCCGTGCCCCGCTCCTGCTCGGCGCGCGGCGAGGCCGGGCGATGTTTGCGTGCCCGGTGGCGGCGTGTTGCCGGCCGCCGGGACGCGGGCGCGGCAACAGCCGAGTTGGTCATCGCCATGCCCCTGCTGCTGCTCATCGTCATGCTCGTCATCCAGGCCGGAGTATGGTGGCACGCCACTCACGTGGCGCAGGCCGCCGCCAGCCGGGCGGCGAGCACCGCCGCCGCCTACGAGTCCAGTGCCGCCGCCGGCAAGGCTGCCGGCGGCGACACCCTCGCCGCGATCGGCAGCGGCGTACTCAAGAGTCCGTCGGTGTCGGTTACCCGCACCGCCACCGATGTGCGGGTGGAGATCCACGGCAAGGCGGCCACCGTGATCCCCGGTATCTCGTGGCGAGTCACCGCCGTAGTGGTGCGCCCGGTCGAGCGGTGGACCGCCCCCGGGAGCACTACATGACCGGTCTCACACCGGGTGCCGTGTTGACCCGGCTTCGCGTGGCCGTCGCCATGCGGCGGCGATGGCTGACGACCACCGCCGATAGCGGGTCGAGTACCGCCGAGATGGCGCTGCTCGCACCGCTGTTGGTCATGTTCCTGCTGTTCGTGGTGCTGTGCGGGCGGTTGGCGGCGGCGCAAATCGACGTTGACGCCGCCGCGAGTAGCGGTGCCAGGTCCGGATCGATCGCCCGCGACCAAGCCGCCGCCGTCGCCGACGCGCAGCGCACCGCCCAGGACTCTCTCGCCGCCCGAGGCGTTACCTGTCAAAACACCACCGTGACCGTCCACACCGGCGGACTGCGGCCGGGAGGAGCCGTCACCGTCACTGTCTCCTGCCAGGTCCGCCTCGCTGATCTGGTCCTCCTCGGCGTGCCAGGTAGCCGAACCGTGGAATCGACCGCGACGTCCCCCGTTGACCAGTGGAGAGGAACCGCCTCATGACGTCGCGTGTATGTGCCCTCGCCCGGCGGCTGTCCGGCGCTGGTCGAGACTCCGGGCAGGTGACACCGTTCGTGGTGCTGCTCGCCGTCGCGCTGCTCGCGGTGGCCGGGCTTGTCCTCGATGCGGGTCTGGCGATCTCCGCGAAGGTGCAGGCCCTGGACACCGCGCAGGCCGCCGCCCGCGCCGGGGCACAGCAACTCGACCTCTACGCCTACCGCACCCGCGGGGTCACCCAACTCGACACCACCCGTGCCGCCTCTACCGCCCGGTCGTGGCTGGCCTCCGCCGGAGTCGACGGGGACGTCTCTGCTACCGCCACCACCGTCACGGTGACCGTGCGGCGGAGCAGCCACACGCAACTGCTGCAGATCGTCGGCGTGCAAACCCTGAACATGTCGGCCTCGGCCACCGCGGCCGCTGTGCAGGGCGTCACCGGCCCCAACACCTAACCCGTGAGGAGAGTCTGAGCATGGTGCGCGTCCTCGCCACAGTCGGGCGGCTACTGCGGGCCGTGACCGCCCTCGCTGCTCTGGCCGGCGCCGTCGCCGCAGTGCCGTGGCTGCTGACCGCCTCTGCCGGCTGGCCCCTCGCCTGGATCGGCTGGCCCCACCCCACCGACCTACCCGCCCTCGCGGACATGGCCGACGCGGTGACAACCACCTGGTCAGACCAGACGCTGCTAAGCCTGATCGCCTCGATCGGCTGGGCGTTGTGGGGTGTCTTCATCCGGCACGTCGCCGTCGAGATAATCGAGGCCAGCGTGCATGCTGCCGCCATCCGACGCGGCCGACCCCGCCCACCAGCACCCGGACGAGGACCGATCCGATGGGTCGCCGCCGTGCTCGTCGGCGCCATCGCCGGAGCGGTCCTCATCGACGCCGCCCGCACCATCACCGGCCCCACCGGTGCCAGCGCAACGGCGGCGGCTACTGACGCCGCCGCCCATCGCCCGGCCGTCGCGGTCGCCCCGGCACGGCCGGGAACCACCGCCCCTATCGTGCACGCCGGCCCCCGCCCGGCCATCACCATGCACACCGACACCCCCACCACGCGGCCCGCGCTCGCCTCTGCTGTGCACGACGACCGCGACGTACCTGCGTGGGCGCGAGATGCCCCCGGCGGAATCCACCGAGTCGCGGCTGGGGATAACCTGTGGAAACTGGCCGAGCACACGCTCGGCGACCCGCACCGATGGCGCGAGATCTACACCCTCAACCGGGGCCACCAACAAGCCAACGGCTACTCGCTGACCGACCCCGACGAAATCCACATCGGGTGGATCCTCGCCCTACCCGCCCGCGACACCACACCCGTCCAGCCGGCCCCGAGCGACCCCACCGCGAGTGACCCGGGCCCCGCCGAGCCGGACGGGCAGACCACAGACGAGCCGGCCGACACCACCTCCGAGCCAAGCACCGACGCGGGTGCGAACAGCACACCAGCGGCCGAGACCAGCACAACCGAGCACGACCACGAAACCACAAGTGACCACGATGAGGCGGGGATCCGCTTGCCCTCGCACGGGTGGGTCAGCCTCGGCCTAGCCGCGCTGATCGCCGCCGTAGCGACTCTGCTTCGCCTGCAACGGCGCCGCCACGCCCGGTTGCGCTTCCCTATCCCGACCCGCATCACCGCGCAGCCCACCCCGGTACCCGCGTGCCTCGCCCCGATCGACGTGGTCGCCGCCAGTGACCGCTCCACCGACGACGAGACAGACCGGCCCACTGCACCGATCGGCCTCGACGCCGACGGGGGCGAGGTGAATCTGTTCGACCTACCCGGCCCCGGTCTGGCCCTTACCGGTGACGGCGCTGAACCAGCCGCCCGCGCGCTGCTGGCCGCCACGCTGAGCACCGGCGCCACACAGAGCGCCGAGACGCGACCCCTGGTGGTCACGACCGCCGAGATCCTCACCCGGCTGCTACCCGAAGGAGCGCCCCTGGTCGGGCTTGACCCCGACAGCACCAGCTACGACGGGGAACGCCTCATCGTTCTCTCCGACGCCGCCGCGGCCATCACCCACGCCGAAGAAGAAATGATCATGCGGCGTCGGCTGCTGGACACCTTCGACTTGGACTCCATCACCGCACTGAACACCCGCACCGACCATGCCGAAACCCAACCCCGGTACGTGCTACTCATCGAAGCCACCAGTCGGCACACCGCCCGCCTCCGCGCTGTCGGCGCGCACCGCCCAGCCCTAGACCTGCATCCGGTCGCCCTCGGCCCGCTAGACGGCATCCCCACCATCGAGATCACCGCCGACGGCACCACCACCGGCGGCGGTGAGGCGACGGAAACCTTACGGCTATCCACCCTCACCGCTGGCGATCTCGCCGCCGTTCTCGCCATGCTCACCGACGCCGCCGCGCGTCCGGAACCCGGCCACGACATCGACCTCGACCCCGCCCCGAAACACGCAGCCGACCAGGCGGCCACCACCGAGGCGGCCCCGCTGATCCCCGCCCAGCCGGCGGCCCCGGTGCGGCTGCGAGTCCTCGGCCCAGTCCTCATCGACGCAGACACCGGGCCGGTAACCACCGGGATGCGCAGCGGCTCCTACACCGTCCTCGCATCTCTGGCCGTTCACCCGAGCGGGCGGACCCTCGACCAGCTCTCCGCCGACCTGCACCCCGACACCGACCCGAGCACCTCCGGCAAACGCATCCGCACCGACATCAGCACCATCCGGCGAGTGCTACGCGCCGCCACCGGCACAGAGGCCATGTTCGTCGTCTACGACCCGGCGACCAGCCGCTATCACCTCGACCCCGCACTGATCGCCGTGGACCTGTGGCAGATGCTCACCACCATCGAGCGCGCCAATCGGGCCAAAGACGACACCGCCGCGCTCGCCGCGCTGCGGGAGGCAGTCGAGTGGTATCGGGGTGACTTCGCCGACGGCGGCGACCATCCCTGGATCGGCGACCACGCCACGACCTACCGGCACCAGATCCTGTCCGCGCTCGCCCGCATCGCTGAAATCACCGAGACCGATCACCCGGACCAGGCGGTAGCCGCGCTGGAACGTGCGCTGGAGTTCGACCCGGTCAACGAGGAGTTGTACCAGCGGATCATGCGCATCCATGGCCGCGCCGGACGACCCGACGCCGTGCGGCGCACCCTACGCCGCCTCGAGCACTGCCTCGCCGAGTTGGGTGGCGCCGAACCATCCGAGGCCACCCGCCGCGTCGCCGCACGCCAACTCCAGCCCACCACCGCCGGGGACCGCAGATGACCGACAGCCCGGACACTCAGCTCCAGGCCAACCACGACACCGCCGCCCACCCGGGCCGCAGGCGACCGTCGAGCGACGGCAGCGCAGGCTGGTCAGCGCGGTGGGCGTACCCGTTCTATGCCGTGGCCGTCACCGGCGCCGTGATCGGTCAGACCTGGGTCGCCCTCGAGCACCTGTCCTGGTCGCCCGCCGCGCCGGTCCCGGTCCGGGTACTCCTGGTGCTGCCGTTCGCGCTGTGCCTGGAACTCTTGGCGATGGCCCTCGCCGCGATGGCCGACGAACGGATGCGCCTCGGTGAACGCGCCTACGGCCTACGTGCGTTCTCGACCGCGGTCGCCGCCGTCGCGGTCGGTATCCAGGTAACCGGGCACTGGCCAGACCTGTACTGGGCCGCCGTGTTCGGTGTCCTGTCCAGCTCCGCATACGCCCTGTGGATGCTGCACGCCGCCGCCCGCCGCCGAGACGCCCTCCGCGCGGCCGGCAAACTCGCCGACACCGCCCCCGACTACGGCCT
>NZ_AXVR01000065.1 GCF_000484695.1 Salinispora cortesiana
GGTGATGGTCAGCTTGTTGAGGGTGAGGTCACCACCCACGTCAACAGTGAGGATCCGGAATTCGTCCACCGCGGCGGCGCGTTCGATGGTGGTCTTCTTGCCGCCGTTGAGGGTGATCGGGGTGACGATCGCCGGCAGCCCCGCACCGTCGATGTCGGCGGTGAGCAGGTAGGTACAGTCCTTGGCCAGGTCGAGCACCGCCCCACCGCGGGCGTTGGCCAGGGTGATCTGCGCGATCAACGCGTCCGCGTCACACGGGACCGGGATGCCTGTCGGCTTCTTCTCCGAACCCTTGCCCTTGCCGTCCCGCTCGCCCTTCTCGCCGTGCCTGCCCTTGTTGTCATGCTTACCGGGGTCGCCGCTGTGATCATCGGTGGCGGTCAGGGTGCGCCCGAGCGTGTCCGCGGCCGGACTGGCGGTGATGCCGACGGTGCTCAGGGCCAGACCGGTCACCCCGGCTAGCCCGACCGCCCACCATCGCCACCGCGACCTCGCCCGACCCCTACCGGGCCGATCCGGCCTCTGGGTGTGGTCCTGGTCAATCATCGTGAACTCGATGTCCTTCCCCCGTGAGCGACAAGGTCCCACCACGCCGCACTCGCGGGGACGGCCCCTTGGCTACCAAGTGGTGGTAGCAGCCACCCGCAAAAGCTAAACCGACACAAACCCCAAACCAGTACGAATCCGAATATAAATCCCTAAAAGAAATTCGCTACCCGTGGCTGGTGGGCGGCCGTAGGGGGATCGTGCCGCTCGGCGAGACGCTGGGGGAGTGACTTCGGGCGCTCCGAGGCCCCGAGAGACTCCTTCCGCTGTCCCCTTCGGGTCAGCGAAAAGTGAATGCCGGTGCGATCCTTGCCGAGCGGGTCGAGTTGACCCGGATGGGAGGGCCACGGTGCCGACGCACGAGGTGTTCAACCAGGTGCCACCCCTGGTCGACTACGACGTGGCCGTCGATCCGGCGCTGTGCGCCGGGCTGGCCCGGGAGGGGGCCGGCTGGGCCGCCGCCGAGCTGCACGACCTCGGCCGGCTCGGCGGCACCGCGGCGGCGATCGAGCACGGCCGGTTGGCCAACGACCATCCGCCCGTACTGCGCAGCCACGACCGCTACGGGCACCGGGTGGACGAGGTGGAGTTCCACCCCTCCTGGCACGAGCTGATGCGGACCGCGGTGACCTACGGCCTGCACGCCGCGCCGTGGGCCGACGGCCGACCGGGAGCGCACGTCGCCCGCGCCGCGAAGTTCTACACCTGGCGGCCGGACGCCGGGCATGGCTGCCCGATCTCGATGACCTATGCGGCGGTGCCGGCGCTGCGGCACGCCCCGGAACTGGCCGCCCGGTATGAGCCGCTGCTGACCGCCACCACGTACGACCCGGGGTTGCGTCCGGCGCTCGGCAAGCACGGCCTGCTGGCGGGCATGTCGATGACCGAGAAGCAGGGCGGTTCGGACGTACGCGCCAACACCACCCTCGCCCAGCCCGCGGCGGACGGCAGCTACCGGCTGGTCGGGCACAAGTGGTTCACCTCCGCACCGATGTGCGATCTCTTCCTGACCCTCGGTCAGGCGCCGGGTGGGCTGACCTGTTTCCTGGTGCCTCGGGTATTGCCCGACGGCACGCGCAACCCGCTTCGGCTGATGCGGCTCAAGGAGAAGCTGGGCAACCGGTCGAACGCCTCGGCGGAGATCGAGTACGAGCACGCGGTGGCCTGGCGGGTCGGCGACGAGAGGTGCGGCGTCCGCACCATCATCGACATGGTCAACCTCACCCGGCTCGACTGCCTGATCGGCGCCGCCGCCGGGATGCGTCAGGGGGTCGTCACCGCGGTGCACCACGCCCGGCACCGGCGGGCATTCGGGCACCCGCTGGTCGACCAGCCGCTGATGCGCAACGTCCTCGCCGACCTCGCGGTGGAGTCAGAGGCCGCGACCGTCCTGATGCTGCGGCTCGCCGGTGCGACGGACCGTTCAGCTCGGGGTGACGCCGACGAGGCCGCGTTCAAACGGCTCGGCGTCGCGGTCGGCAAGTACTGGGTCTGCAAGCGGTGGCCGGGCCACGCCGCCGAGGCCCTGGAGTGCCTGGGTGGCAACGGGTACGTGGAGGAATCCGGCATGCCCCGGCTGTTCCGGGAGTCGCCGCTGAACTCGATCTGGGAGGGCTCCGGCAACGTGGCCGCCCTGGACGTGCTGCGGGCGCTGACCCGCCAGCCGCGGGTGCTGGCCGCCTTCGAGGCAGAGGTGGACGCCGCCGCCGGTGCGGACGCCCGGCTCGACGCCGCGGTCCGGCGGCTGCGGGCGAGCCTGGCGGACCCGGCCGATGCCGAGCTCCGGGCGCGGCACCTGGTGGAGCGGCTCGCCCTCGTCCTACAGGGGTCCCTGCTGGTGCGACACGGCCACCCGGCCGTCGCCGAGGCGTTCTGCGCGTCCCGGCTGGGCGGTGCGCACGGCTACGCGTACGGCACGCTCTCCGCCGGGATCAACCTCACCGCGATCATCGACCGTGCCACGCCGAAGGTGGGCTGCCCCCCCACCGCGGGCGGGTCAGGTGTAGAGGCGGCGGGTGTATTCCGGTCAGGTGTAGAGGCGGCGGGCGTACTCCGGGCCGTAGTAGCTCTGCAGCTCGGCCAGGCTCTCCGTGCGGGCCTCGACCTCCTTGACCAGGCGGGCCCGCGACGGCAGCACCTCGGGTGTCCAGCTCTGTGGGCTCCACAACTGCGATCGGAGGAACGCCTTCGCACAGTGGTAGAAGATCTCCTCGATCGCTACCACCAGCGCCAGGATCGGCCGATGGCCCTTGACCGTCATCGAGTCGAAGAAAGGCGCCTCCCGGACCAGTCGGGCCCGACCGTTGATCCGCAACGTGTCGGTGCGCCCGGGAATCAGGAAGATCAGCCCGACGTGTGGATTGTCCAGGATGTTGTGGAAGCCGTCGGCCCGTCGGTTGCCGGGGCGCTCCGGGATGGCGATGGTGGTGTCGTCGATCGGCAGGGCGAAACCGGGTGGGTCCCCCTTTGGCGAGACATCGCAGGTGCCGTCCGCGCCGGCCGTGGCCACCAGGCAGAACGGGGAGGCGGCCAGCCACTGCCGGTCCCGCTCGTGCAGGTGGGTGCGCTCCTTCGTGGCGGCCTGAGGCGTCGGTACACCCAGTAACTCCCTCAACTCCTCGTGAGTGGTGATATCTACCGTCACGTGCCCCTCCCTCGTCCGTTGACCATGGCGGCGGTGCGTCATCGACAGCCTAGGTGGCATCGACCGAGGTGAGGTCTGCCTGGGTGACGGAGGTTACCCGCCGCACCCATCCGCCAGTAGGACCACAAACAGTGCAGGTAGGACGACGAGCGCCAGCAGGACCGAACAGTGGAGGCCCGGAATGGAGAGCCGACTCAAAGTGTTGGGTCACCCCCTCCACCCGATGCTGGTGATGTTCCCGGTCGCCCTGCTCGCGACTGCCGTGTTCTTCGACGTGGTCGACATCGTGGGCGGGCCCGACTTCCTCGGTGAGGTCGCCTACTGGAACCTCACCGTCGGCCTGGTCGGTGGTCTGCTGGCCGCGGCGGCCGGGACGGTCGACCTGCTCGCCATCCCGACCGGCACCCGCGCCAAGCGGGTGGCGCTCACCCACGCCGCCGCGAACGTGGCGCTGATCCTGCTCTTCGCCGCGGTCTGGGCGGTCCGGCTCAACGCCGACTCCCGGGCCGCCGGCGGCGCGCTCCTCGCCATCGAGATCGTCGCCTTGGCCATCCTCGGGGTCAGCGCGTGGCTCGGCGGAGAACTGGTTGACCGTCTCGGCGTCGGAGTCGACCGGGACGCCGACCTGGACGCGCCCAGCTCCCTGCGGCCCTCGACAACCCCCAGTGAATAGGAGAAGTGTGATGAGTGAACCCGGCGGCGGGATCGGCCAGGGCAGGCGCGGCCGGCAGCAGGGGTGGGATCCGATGGGCGAGTTGCATTCGCTCCGCGCCGAGCTGGGTCGGCTGGTCGGGGGCCGGTCCGACTCGACGGACCTGCAGCTGGACGAGACCGAGGACGGCTGGGAGGTGATCGTCCGGCTGCCCGGGGTGGCGCCCGACGAGGTGGCCGTCGAGCTGGACGAGCGGGAGCTCTGCGTACGGGCCCGGTCAGAGGCCGAGGTCAACGCCGACTACGGGATCCTCGACGGCTCCGAGGCCCGGGCGTTCGCGTACCGGGTGGAACTGCCGTCGCGGGTGGACCCGGAGGCCATCGATGCGGTGATGGATCACGGTCTGCTCCGGATTCGGCTGCCCCGCACCGCCCGACCCGAGCCCCGCACCATCACCGTCGGGCGCAGCGGTGCTCGTGGCGCCGACGGCGGCACCCCGTTCCCGGTCGACCCCGCCGCAAACCGGGAGCTGCACCACCCGAACGTCGAGACCGATCGGCCGTAGCGCGCCGATGGTCGCCCCGCACCTGCTCGGCCCGGCCGCGCAGCGCGTACCCGAGGTGGAGCGGATCGCCGTGCTGCGGGCCAACGCGCTCGGCGACTTCATCTTCGTCCTGCCGGCGCTGGCTGCGTTGCGGGCCGCATACCCCGCGGCGGAGATCGTCCTGCTCGGCGCGCCGTGGCACGCGAAGCTCTGGCGCGATCGGCCGGGTCCGGTGGACCGGGTCCTGGTGGTTCCGCCGGCGCCCGGAATCCGCCGCCCGGAGCCGGACGAGCCGGAGTCCGGGCTGGCGGACTTCCTTGCCCGGGCCCGCGCGGAGCGCTTCGACCTGGCGCTGCAGGTGCACGGCGGCGGGGCCAACTCCAACCCGGTGGTGGCCGGCCTCGGCGCCCGGGTGACGGCCGGTCTGCGGGCCGAGGACGCGCCGCCGCTGGACCGCTGGCTGCGGTACGTCTACTACCAGCACGAGGTGATCCGCTACCTGGAGGTGGCGGCCCTGGTGGGGGCGCCGGCGACCACGGTGGTCCCCACCCTGGCGGTCACCGACGTCGATCGGGCCGAGGCAGCCGAGGTGCTCGGCCCGGCGGACCGGCCGCGGGTGGCGCTGCACCCGGGCGCCACCGACACCCGCCGACGTTGGCCGGTCGAACACTTCGCGGCCGTCGCCCGGCAACTGCACCGGGACGGGTATGAGGTGCTGGTCACCGGCACGCCGGTGGAGCGGGAGGTGGTGGACCGGGTGGTCACGGCGGCCGGGGTGCCCCTCCGGCCGCAGGTCGGCACGCTCAGCCTCGGCGGGCTGGCCGGCTGCTACGCCGGCTGCGCGCTGGTGATCGCCAACGACACCGGGCCGCTGCACCTGGCGGCGGCGGTCGGCACTGCCACGGTCGGCATTTTCTGGGTCGGCAACCTGATCACCACGGCGAGCCCGCTGCGGGGGCGGCACCGCCCGATCACGTCCTGGACGGTGCACTGCCCGGTCTGTGGGGTCGACTGCACCCCGGGCAGCTATCCACACCGGCCCGGCGACGGCGAGTGCCCGCACCGCGACTCGTTCGTGGCCGAGGTCCCGGTGATCGAGGTCCTCGAAGCCGCCCGCGACCTGCTCGCCGAGACAGAGCAGCCGGCCCCGACGCCCTGAGCCGCGGCTGGTGCTACGCCTGTTCGAGGAGTACCTCCCACGCCTCAACCTCACGTTCGGTGACGGTGGTCGGTGACTCCAGGTGGAACGCCCCGCTGGGCAGGACGCCGGCGCCGCCGGACCGTTCCAAGACGGCGAGCTGGGCGGCGACATCCTCCCCCTGGTGCCGCTCCGGCACCCGTCGCCAGAAGTCGAAGCCGCCCGCATCAACCAGCTTCGCCCGGTCGTACAGCACACAACCACCGATCCAGGAGACCTTGTACGCCCGCCAGGAGCCCGGTGGCAGGCGCAGCCGCTCGGTGACGTGGAGCAGGTTTGCGGCCGGGTGGAGCAGTGCGCGCTCCCACTGCGGGGTGCCCGGACGGATCCGCTCCGGCACCGGCGGCCCGTCCCACTCCTCGTAGTGCCGGTGCGTCTCCGGGCGGAGGTCGTGCCGGTACGACAGGCCGTGCACGGCGTTGCCGACGAACCCGCAGCCCAGCTCCGCGATCGCGGTGACCAGCCGGTGCAGGGCTTCCGGCGCCAACCACACGTCGTCGTCGAGGCAGAGCACGTAGCGGGCGGTCGAGGCGGCCAGCAGCGCTGCCCGATGCTCGGCCATCCCGCGCCGGGGCAGTCGGCGGGTCAGCAGGACCGGGTGCCCCCGGTGGCGCAGGACCCGGACCATCGCGGCCACGGCCGGGTGCGCGTACGCGGGGGCGTCGTCGGACTGGTCGCTGACCACCACCCCGAAGTCGGGTACGCCTTCCTGGGCGGCGAGCCCGGAGAGGGTGACCGCCAGCTCGGCGGGGCGGTTTCGGGTGGGGACCAGCACGTCGAGGTGTCGCTCGGCGCGGAATTCGTCGGAGTCGCCGTGCTCGAGAGGTCGGCTCACGCCTGCCCCGCCACCGGTGCGCCACCGCCGTACGCGCGGATCCGGTCGATGATCGCCGAGGTGGAGCGGTCCGGCACGTAGCCGAGGGTGTGGACCTGGCCGCCGAGCCGGCGGACCAGGGGTGCTTCTGGCACCAGCTCCGGCGGGTAGTCCCCGCCCTTGACGTAGATGTCCGGCCGGACGGCCTCGATGAGCCGGGCGGGCGAGTCCTCCTCGAAGACCACCACATGGTCAACGTGGGTCAGCGCCGCCAGCAGGGCCACCCGGTCCTCGACCGGGTTGACCGGCCGGTCGGCGCCCTTGAGCCGGCGGACGCTGCCGTCGGCGTTGACCGCCACCACGAGCAGGTCGCCGAGGGCGCGGGCCTGCTCCAGGTAGCGGACGTGCCCAGGATGCAGGACATCGAAGCAGCCGTTGGTGAAGACGACCGAGCGGCCCGCGCGGCGGTGTGCCCCGGCGATCGTCGCCAGCTCGTCGGCGCCGACGAGGGTTGGGGCGCCGCCGTCGTCGGAACGGTCGAGCGCGGTGAGTAGGTCCTCCCGCCGGCAGACACAGGTGCCGGTGTCGGAGACGGTGATGGTGGCCGCGAGCTGGGCGAGCTGCGCGGCGGTCGGTAGGGGGGCGTCGGCGGCCAGGGCGAGGGTCATCGCCGCCAGGTACGCGTCTCCGGCCCCGACCGTGTGGCTGGCCGGCATCGGGTTGCTGTGGCTGCGGCTGGGCTCGCCGTCCGGCCCGGCTACGACCGCGCCCTCGGTGTCCAGCGTCACCGCCACGACATCCGCGCCGGTGTGTCGCCGGAGCTCCGCCAGGCGGGATTCGGCGAGTACCGCCCGGTCCGGTCCCCCGGCGTCCCCGCGCGCCCCGGGCTCGATCTCGGTGTCGGTGACTCGACCGTCGCCGGGTGCGACTCCCACGGTCAGTTCGGAGGGGCCGTCGGAGCGGGCGCGGTCCGGGTGGTCCAGGTGCAGGCCCCCGCCCCCGGGCGGGGCCGCCGTGTGGGCGAGCAGTCGGCTCGCCTCGGCGAAGCTCGGTGTGACCACGGTCGGGGCGAGCCCGCGCCAGTCGGCGAGGTCATGGGCGTCCAGCGCGACCGTCGCGTACCGCTCCCGGTTGGCGACCAGCCACGCGCGCACCGGTGCGGGCAGGGCCCCCAGCGCGTAGTCGCAGACCACCAGCGTCGGCGCCGCACCACCCGCCGCGTACAGCTCCGTGGTCGCGCAGGTCAGGGCGTCGAGCAGGCGAGCCACTCCGGCGTCGTCCAGGGGATCCGCGGGGCCACCGGAGTCCTCCCGCAGCAGGATCTGGCTGCCGGCGAGCATCCGCCGCTTGACCGGGGTCGGGCGGCTCGGTTGGCTGACCGTGCGGTCCCACACGCCGGCCCGGTCCAGGCAGTCGTGCACCTCGTCGCCGGCCACATCCGCGCCGATTGGGGCGACCAGCGCGGCCCGTCCGCCGAGCGCGGCGATGTTGACGGCGGTGTTCGCCGCACCGCCCGCGGCGGAGATCCGTCGGCGCAGGGTGAGGATTGGGGCTGGCGCCTCCCGGCAGAGCCGATCCGAGTCGGCGAACCGCCACTCGTCGAGCATTGCGTCCCCGACGACCAGGACGGGGCGTCCCAGCCAGCTCTCCACCACGGCGGCGAGTCGGTGCTGTTCCGCTGCTGCTCCTGCCATGTCCGTCCGGGTCCCCGCCGCTCCGCCGGGCCAAACCTGGCGGGGTGGGACCGGCGGCGGACTATTTGAGGATCAGGCGGTTCGTCTGCTCGAAGACATCCAGGTCGGCGAGGGTCTCCGGGACGCTGGCCGACAGCGGGCCGGGCAGGTGGCCCCGGTCGAAGAAGGCGGCATCGGTGGTCTCGTCGGTGATCCGGGCGAGATCCCCGTCCCACTCCTCCACCCGGAACGCGGTGGTGAAGATCTGGTACGTGTGCCCGTACATGTTGGTGTGGGTGCGGTCCGGCCCGGTGTAGAGGGCGAAGGCGCTGACCCGCAGGGCGCGCAGCCCGGTCTCCTCCCGTACCTCCCGCACCGCGCAGTCGGCGATCGACTCACCCAGCTCCATCGCCCCCGCCGGCATGGCCCAGCGCCCGTTGTCGGCGCGCTGGATCAGCAGGATCCGGCCCGCGTTGTCCCGCACCACCGCGCGGGCACCGACGAACATCAGCGTCCGGTCGCCGGCGATGGCGCGGAGTTGTCCGACGTAGGAATCTGCCCAGGAAATGCTCACCCCGGCTAATTTACGCACCGCCGTCGGGACGAGATGGAGATCCGGGGTTCCCAGATGTGATCGGCGCCACTAGTTTGTTGCTCATGCGGAGCACGATGATGGATGCCCCCCTCCAGGTCTCCCAGATTCTTCGCCACGGCGCCACCGTGCACAGCGCGGCCACGGTGGTCACCTGGACCGGTGCCGAGCCGCGCCGGATGAGCTACGCCGACGTGGCGCGCTCGGCCGCCCAGCTGGCGCACGCGTTGCGAGACGAGTGCGGTGTGACCGGGGACGAGCGCGTCGCCACCTTCCTGTGGAACAACACCGAGCACTTGGTGGCCTACTTCGCGGTGCCGAGCATGGGCGCGGTGCTGCACACGCTCAACATCCGGCTTCTCCCGGACCAGGTCTCCTACATCGCCAACCACGCGCAGGACCGGGTGGTGCTGGTCGACACGTCCCTGATCCCGCTGCTGGCGAAGGTGATCGGCGACATGACCACCGTTCGGCACGTGGTGGTGGTCGGCGGTGGTGACCCCGCTCCGCTCGTCGCGGCGGCCGGCAACCGGATCTCCGTACACCACTGGGATGCCCTGCTGGCCGGGAGGCCCGAGACCTACGACTGGCCGGACGTGGACGAGCGCTCTGCCGCCGCGCTCTGCTACACCTCCGGGACCACCGGCAACCCCAAGGGGGTGGCCTACTCGCACCGCTCGATCTACCTGCACTCGCTCCAGGTCTGCATGCCGGAGTCGTTCAGCCTCGAGCCGAAGGACCGGGTCTTGGGCATCGTGCCGATGTTCCATGCGATGTCCTGGGGGCTGCCCTATGCGGCGTTCCTCTGCGGCGCGTCGCTGCTGCTGCCGGACCGGTTCCTCCAGGCCGCCCCGATCGCCGAGATGATCGCCGCCGAGCGGCCGACCGTCGCCGGCGCCGTCCCCACCATCTGGACCGACCTGCTCGCCCACCTGGACAGCCACGAGGTCGACACCAGCTCTCTGGGAGAGGTGATCGTGGGTGGGGCGGCGTGCCCACCGGCGTTGATGCACGCCTTCGAGGAGCGGCACGACATCCGGATCATTCACGCCTGGGGCATGACCGAAACCTCTCCGCTGGGTTCGGTGGCCCGCCCGCCGGCCGGTGCTGACGAGGCCACAGCGTGGCAGTACCGCTACACCCAGGGCCGGGTCCCAGCCGGGGTCGAGGCCCGGATCGTCGGCCCGCAGGGCAAGCAGCTGCCCGCCGACGGCACGTCCGTGGGGGAGCTGGAGGTCCGCGGGCCGTGGGTGACCGGGCGGTACGTCGGCGAAGAGACCCCGGACGCGGAGACGTTCCGGGATGGCTGGCTGCGTACGGGGGACGTCGGCACCCTCTCCCCGGATGGCTACCTGACATTGACCGACCGGGCGAAGGATGTCATCAAGTCCGGCGGTGAGTGGATCTCCTCGGTGGAGCTGGAGAACGCGCTGATGGCCCACCCGGATGTGGTCGAGGCCTGCGTGGTGGGGGTCCCAGACGAGCGCTGGGGCGAGCGGCCGTTGGCGACCGTGGTGCTCCGGGAGGGGGCGAAGGCCGGGGTTGAGGAGTTGCGGAGCTTCCTCGCCGAGTCGGTGGCCCGCTGGCAGCTCCCCGAGCGCTGGGCGGTCATCGACGCCGTGCCGAGGACCAGCGTGGGCAAGTACGACAAGAAGGCGGTCCGGTCCCGGTACGCCGAGGGGGGCCTAGCCGTCCGGGAGCTGGCCTCCTCCTAGTCGCTGTCGGGTCAGGGGGCGGCCCCGGCGTTCGCACCGCGCCGGGGCCGCCGCTCAAGCGGGGCGACCCGCACCGCCATTGTCGCGAGGGCGATTCGTCTTTGTCCTCGTAACCGGGGAACTTGTGTCGTGGGCCGTCGTCACGGTCTCCGGGGTCAGCTCGCCGATCGAGGAGAGCAGCACCGCGGCGAGCCGCTCGGCCTCCGGCTCCAGCGGGTACGCCCCGTGCGGCACCGCCACCACGGCCATTCCCGCGGCAGCCGCGGACCGGACGCCGTTGGCGGAGTCCTCGACCGCGACGCAGTGGGCCGGCTCGACACCGAGCCGTGCGGCGACCGCCAGGTAGACATCCGGAGCCGGCTTGCCGCGCCGGGTCTCCTCGGTCGACAGCGTCGCGCCGAAGGTGTCGCCCAGCCCGGTCGCGTCGAGCGCCGTCCGGATCAGCCGGGTCGGGGAGGAGCTGGCCAGGCCCAGTGGCCACCGCCCGGCCGTCCGACGCACGGCATCGACGGCACCGTCGATCAGCGGTACGCGGTGTGCGTACCGCCGGGACATCTCCGTAACCACCTCGGTGGCGACCTGCTCGGCCGTCCGGTCGACGCCGAGCTCATCGCTGAGGTAGCGGGACCACTCGCCGGTGCTCATGCCCATCAGTCGGCGCTGCGAGTCGGCCTGCCAGGTGCCGCCGTGCGCCGCCACGTACGCCCGCCGGACCTCCTCCCAGACCGGTTCGGAGTCCACGATCACGCCGTCCAGGTCGAAGATCACCGCAGCCACCATGCCCCTCATCCTGCCGGACGGCACCAGCAGCGCCGGTCAACCCAGGGGCGGCAGGCCGATCGGGTTGTCCGGCGGGATGATGGTGTGCCCGGCCCGGACCACCGGGTCGAGTAGCTCCCGGAGCCGGGCGCTGCGCTCTGGGCCGAGTGCTTGCCACGGGTGGACCGCCGCCGTGTCGGTGGCCGCCTCGACGGCACCGAATCCGGCCTGTCCCCGCTCGGTGGGTTCACCGTCGGCGGTCAGCCAACCCCGGTCGTGGAGCCGGCTTCGGGCCACCGCCCACTCCTGCTCGGTCCAGCCCCGGCCGAGCAGGTTGGCCGCGGGCATTCCCACCGCCACCCGCCAGGCCAGCGTCTCCACCGGGTCGAGGTCGGCCGCGACGAGCGCGGCGATGTGCCCGTCCCCACGGTGCTCCCGCAGGACCGTCGCCGCCTGCCAGAGCCGGGCGAGCGGGTATTCACCGCGCGGCAGCGCCGCGTTCGCGGCCCCCAGCACCCGGCCCGCCGTCCTGGTTTCGGCCGCGGCTGCCTCCAGCAGGTCGGCGGTCTCCGTGAGGTGGGACTCGGGCAGCTCATAGGTGAGCTCGGCGAGGGCCTGGACGGCGCCGGTGAGTCGGGCGCGCAGGGCCTCCTCCGGGGACGCCAGCTTCCAGATCGCAGGCAGCGCGCGCTGCACCATGTGCGGGGCGAAGTTGTAGAAGGCCGCGGTCACCGGTGCCGCGGTGGTGGCACCGAGCGGCGCGGACCGGCCGGCGAAGTAGCCCCGCCAGTAGCCGCGCAGCCCGGTCGCCTCGTACGCCGCGCGGGCCCGGGGATGGAAGTACGTCACCGCGTGGACCGGCTCGAAGTAGGTCCACATCAACCGGGCTGTCCGCCCCGCGTCGTCTGTCATGCGCACCTCCGCGTCCGTTCCGGCACCTGGGTGGCCTATCTGCCCCCCGGTTCGACGAACCTACTGCCGTTCGGTAACGGTGTGGAAGCCCGCTGTGGCCAACCGCACCGGCGTCGGGGCGGCCCGGCCGGTCACTGCGCGCCGAGCACGTCCACGACGAAGCGCAGCGGGCCGGCCGGACGGCCACCGCCCGGTTCGGTGCCGTACGCCAGTTCGGCGGGGATGTCCAGCTGCACCCGGCTGCCGATGGTCACGCCGACCAGGCCCTGGTCCCAGCCGGGGATCACGCCGCCGACCCCGATCGGGAAGCTCGCCGGCTGTCCGCGCGACCAGGAGGAGTCGAACTCCTCGCCCTCGTTGTAGAGGATGCCGACGTAGTTGACGGTGATCGTCTGACCGCTCTCCACCGCGGGCCCGGTGCCCTCGATCAGCGGGGTGACGACGAGCTCGGTCAGCTCGCCCTCGGCCGCCTCCACGGTCGGCGGGGTGTTCAGCGCCGGGTCGGCCCCGTCCGGCAGCTCGGTGCCGCCGGCAGCCGGGTCGGGGGCGTCCGTCGACGGGGCGCCCGCCGCCGGGGAATCCGCCGCGGTGGGGGTGCTCTCGTCGTCACCGGCCGGGCCGACCAGCACGAACACGGTGATCAGGAGGGCGGCCACGGCAACCCCGGCGAGACCGCCGGCCCAGGCCTGCCGGCGGCGCTTCGCCTCGGCAGCCTTCTGCTCGGCGAGCTGAGCGGCCAACCGCCGCTCCGACTTTTGTGCCCGGTTCTGCGTCCGCTCGCTCACGGCGTCGACTCCCTGTTCGAAGATGGTGGCCGGCACCGCGTGCCGGGGGAAGGCCGACGAACACGGTACCCGCCGGGGACCCCGTGGTGCAGGTGTCGTACGCCCCACTGTCCGGTGGAATCCGGTATCGCCGACAGGTGGCCTCGCCGTTCAGGCGGTCTTGCGGGCGCCCTTGCGGGCCGGGGCCTTCTTGGCCGGCTCCGTCCGCTGCCCCTCATCCTTCTTCGCGGTTGTCTTGGTCGCCGTTTTCTTCCCGGCTGTCTTCTTGTCGGCCTTCTTCTCCTCGGCCTTCTCCTTTTCCGCCGCCTTCTTCGCCGGAGTTGCCTTCTCGCCTTTCTTCCCGGCGGCCTTCTTCGGTGGGGCCTGCTGCTCGGCGGCCTTCCGCTGGGCCGAACGCGCCGCCGAGATGGGGGTCGGTTCGCCCGCGCCGGAGCCGGCGGGCTTCTCGCCGCGTGCCGCCTGGGCCCGCTCCACCGATGCCTTCAACGCCGCCATCAGGTCCACCGCCGCCGCCGGAGCCTCCTCGACCTCCTCCGGCTGGACGACCTCGCGGCCCTCCACCTTCGCGTCGATGACCTCCTTCAGGGCGGTCCGGTAGTCGTCGGTGAAGACATCGGGCTGGAAGTCACCCGCCATCGAGTCGATCAGGGAGCTGGCCATCGCGAGCTCCGGGGGGCGGACCTTCAGGTCCTCGTCGAGAAAGCCGAACTCCGGCGTCCGGATCTCGTCGGGCCAGAGCATCGTGTTGAGCAGCAGGACGCCCTGGTGCACCCGCAGCGTCGCGAGCTGCTCGCGTTGCCGGATCGCCACCTTCACGATGGCCACTCGTTCGGAGTCGGTGAGCGCGTTGCGCAGCAGCACATACGGCTTGGTGGCGGTGCCCTCGGGCTCGAGGAAGTATGCCTTGTTGTAGAGGATCGGGTCGACCTGTTCGGCGGGGACGAACTCCAGCACATCGATCGCCCGTGAGGTGCTCAGTGGCAGGTCGGCGAAGTCGTCGTCGGTGAGGATGACCAACTCGCCGCCGCCGAGGTCGTACCCCTTGGCGATGTCGTCGTAGCTGACCTCTTCGCCACAGACCTGGCAGGTGCGCTTGTAGCGGATTCGACCCCCGTCATCCCGGTGCACCTGGTGGAACCGAATATCCTTCTCCTCGGTTGCTGAATACAGCTTCACCCCGATCGAGACGAGCCCGAACGACACGGCTCCTTTCCAAATGGCCCGCACCCTGAGCTCCTTTCGCCGGTATCGACCATGTTCTCATCCGATGGAACCGGGCGCGAGCAGTTCCGCATTCGACTAAGGTCGGTTTGTGCCCGGCGTGCCGTCCAAGCCGATGCTCGCGACCACCGGGGAGTTGCCGGTGGGCCCGGGCTGGGCCTATGAGTTCAAATGGGACGGAATCCGAGCGCTGATCAACATTGGCGACGGCCAGCAGCGGGTGTACGCCCGCTCCGGCGTCGAGGTCACCGTCGCCTATCCGGAGCTGGCCGGCCTCTCCGGGCAGGTGGATGACGCCCTCCTCGATGGCGAGGTGGTGCTCTTCGGCACGACCGGGCAGCCCTCGTTCACGGCGCTCGCCGAGCGAATGCACGTCCGGGACCGGGGCCGGGCCGCGCGGCTCGCGGCATCCCTTCCCATCACCTACCTGGTCTTCGATCTGCTGCGACTCGACGGCGTCGACCTGACCGGCTACCCGTGGCAGCGGCGGCGAGCTGTGCTCGACGAGTTGGGGCTGGCCGGACCCCGGTGGGCGGTCCCGCCAGCCTTCTCCGACGGTCCGGCGACCTTCCAGGCGGCGGGGGAGCACGGCCTGGAGGGGGTGATGGCCAAGCGGGTCGGTTCCGTCTACCGGCCGGGTACGCGCTCACCGGACTGGGTCAAGGTCAAGTTGGAGGTGACCGGCGACTTCGTGGTGGGGGGCTGGCGGCCGGGAGCCCGCCGGCTGGGCGGGCTGCTGGTCGGGGTGCCACGGCCGGACGGCCGTCTCACCTTCCGGGGGCGGGTCGGCGGTGGCATCGGCGCGGCGCTGGAGCGGGAGCTGCTGCGCGAGCTGGAGCCCCTGCGCACCAGTGCTTCCCCCTTCGCCGGGGACCTTCCCCGCGCGGACTCCCGGGACGTGGTCTGGGTCGCTCCCCGGGTCGTGGTGGAGGTGAAGTACGGCCAGCTCACCCCGGATGGACGACTGCGCTTTCCCCGGGTACTGCGGCTGCGACCGGACAAACTCGCCGAGGAGGTTGACGATGTCTGACCGGCTCCGGGTCGAAGTGGCCGGCCGCACTCTGGAGTTGTCGAATCTGGATAAGGTGCTGTACCCGGCGACCGGATTCACCAAGGGCGAGGTGATCGACTACTACACCCGGGTCGCCCCGGTGCTCCTGCCGCACCTCGCCGGCCGGGCGCTGACCCGGATCCGGTTCCCGAACGGCGTCGACGGTGGTTCCTTCTTCGAGAAGAACGCCCCGGCGGCGACCCCGAGCTGGGTCCACACCGAGACGTTGCCGGTCCCCGGCTCGGCGAAGGGGCGAGAGACGATCGACTACGTGGTCGCCGACGAGCTGCCGACCCTGGTCTGGTTGGCCAACCTCGCCGCCCTCGAACTGCACACACCACAGTGGCAGATCGGGGCGCATCCGGACCTGATGGTGGTTGATCTCGATCCCGGTGCGCCGGCCGAGCTTCGCCAGTGCTGTCAGGTCGCCCTGCTGCTGCGCGAACGGCTCGCCGACGACGGGATCGAGTCGTATCCGAAGACCTCGGGAAAGAAGGGCATGCAGCTCTGCTGTCCGATCGCCGGCACCCAACCAGCTGACACAGTCTCCGGCTACGCCCGACGGATCGCCCAGGAGCTGGAGCGGGCTCATCCGAAGCTGATCGTGTCCAAGATGGCACGAAGGCTGCGGCCCGGAAAGGTTTTCATTGACTGGAGTCAGAACAACGCGGCGAAGACGACGGTGGCGCCGTACTCGCTGCGTGCCCAGTCGGTGCCGGCGGTGTCCACCCCGCTGACCTGGGCCGAGGTTACGGCCGGGGCGGCCGGCAAACGCCCGGCGGTCAAGCCCTATCCGGCGGCCGAGGTGCTGACCCGCATCGCCGAGCAGGGCGACCTGCTTGCCCCGTTGCTTGACGATGGGCCGGAGCTGCCGGGCTAGGTGTTGATCGGTGGTCATCGGGCTTCAACCCGAGCGGAGCGTCGGCGCGGTGTGTCCGAAAAGGCGATGCCGGCGCCGACCAACTGGGGATACGGTGAACAGTCGATCAATGCTTTCGGGGGGAGTGGCTCACTTGTCACGTTGGAAGAACATCGCCGTTCTGGCGGCTGCGACCGCCTCGGCCGTCGCGGTGACCGGCTGCGGGCCCAGCACGGCCTCACAGGAGTCAGCACAGCAGTCAAGCGTGCTGGAGCTACTCGCCAGCGACCTCCAGGGTTCACTCCAGGAGGCGGCGGACCGGACCAGCAAGATCGAGACCCTACGGGCGACGCTGGTGGCCTCGGGCCCCGAGGACTTCGAGATGCAGATGGCGATGGATCTGCGTGACCCCCTGAGTTACGAGGCGGTCATGGAGGTGGGGGGAGAGGTCACCACCATTCGTCTGATCGACTCCGTGATGTACATGGAGCGTCCCGAGGCGGAACGCGCGAGCAGCGACGGTAAGCGCTGGATGAAGATGGACCTTACCTCCGCTTTCGCCTCGGGGATGGGCCTCGACGCGCAGGTGCAGGAGACCGACCCGGTCCAGCAGGTCGAGACGCTGTTGGAGCTTGAGGGAGTCACCGTTGTCGGTGAGGAGACAGTGGACGGGGTGCCCACGGTCCACTACAGCGTCACCGCTACCACGGAGGAGCACCTCGCCCTGCTGAAGGAGCAGACCGAGCTCGACTCCGGCGACCTGGGGAATGCCGCGGGTCAGGCCGCCAAGTACGGCGTCACCGAGATCAAGACCGAGCTGTGGATCGACGAGCAGTACTGGCCGCGCCGGGCCCGCGTGACCATGGGCGAGATGGGCGTGATGACGATCGACTACACCGACTACAACGAGCCGGTGACCATCGAGACGCCGCCGGCCGCCGAGACCACCGACTTCGCCGAGCTCCTCGGTGACCTCGGGGAGGAGCTCGGCAGCACCGCCACCACCTGACCTGGACGCACGGTCCTACTGATCGCCACGCTCTGCCCGGCCGGGCTCACCGGCCGGGCAGAGTCGTTACCGGGGTGGGCGCGGCCGGCAGCGCGAGGTGTGGTCCACCGCGAGTACGCACCGGCCACGTCCCTCCGGCAGCAGCCGGTCGCAGAAGGCCCAGTGGCGCACATCCTGCTGGTCCTCGGCGGAGACGGTTACCCCGCCCGGATCGACCCGGGCGCTGAACCGAATCAACACTCGGGCGGCAGTCCGGGCCAGGATTCGGGCCCGCATCAGGTCGGCAGCGGTGACCGGGAGGTGGATCACCCAGCGGCTGGTCATCGGTGGTGGTGGCGGGCCGACTGGGCGCTCTGCCACTCCCGCAGGGCGTTCTTGATCCGTACGTTCTCCTCCTGCACCGCGACCAGAGCGGTCTGTGCGGTGGTCAACTCGTCGGCGACCCGGTGCAGGAAGTCGCGGATCTCCACCGGGTCGAGCCCCCGTCGCCGGACCGAGAAGTACCGGTCCCGGATCTGCCCCGGCCGCAGCGGCAGCCGGGGATGTGTCGGCGCTGCGGGTTTGTGGTGGCGGGTGACCCGGCGGTGCGGGCTGGGGCTCGGTCGGTGCGTGAGTCGGCGGATCAGGCTGCGCATGGTGGCCACCCTTCGTCGAGTCGCGGGTAGGTGGAGGGGTGCTCCGCCGGTTGCGGTCGGCGGAGCACCCGCCCGGCCATCGCAGCCTCGATCGGCGGTACGACAGCCGGGCCGTGCCTGGGGGTGGCGCGGAGGTGCGGTCTCGGCGGCGATGCGAGACCAGTACGAGAGGCGCCAACCGACCGCAGCGGCACCGCATCACCGACAGCGACGCTACTGACACCTCGCACCTCTGTCAACGCTCTCTTATCTGTCGAACCTGGCGCGTCAACTTTTTGATGCTTTTCTCCTAGCTCTTGCTGCTCTCTCAGCTGGTGATCAATACTGGACGGGCCAACCGACTGCAAGGGGCATCCGTGCCGATACCACCAACCATGGACGAGTTGATCAGCGATCTGCTGAAGCGGATCGAGGCGGGCGAGTTCCGCCCTGGCTCGCAGATACCGTCCACTCAGGAGCTTGCCGACCACTACGACCTGTCGCTGTCGACGATTCACCGAGCGGTGGCGCGGCTGCGGGGGCAGGGGGTGTTGGTGGGTCGTCCGGGGCGGGGCGTCTTTGTCGCCGAGCCACCAAGTCGCTGACGGGGTGCGGCCCTTGACCGGGTAGCACCCCGTCTGATTCGGGGCCCTTCGCTGGCTGCGGCGTGCTGACGTTGTCGCCCGTGTGATCCGCGGGCCGCCCTGCTACCTGCGGACGACGGGCTTCCCATGGCTGGCACTGGGTTGGGTGCCGAGGTGTCGAGCGCCTCGACCAACTCCTTGCGGGGTGCCAACCGGCAACTTTGGATTACTGGCCTTTGGGGCGTTTCATGCTAAGAAAAGCTGGGAGAGCGGGGTAAAAATGGCATCTGCCCTAGTTGTCTGCTCGGAGGTTAGGGACGATGCAGGGGATCCGTCAGCGGGCAGGTCGTAGCGTTCGAGCGCGCGAGGTGGCTCGGACCGGCACCGGATGGTTCTGCCTCATCTTGGCTGCGACACTCCCGCAGGCGGTCGGTGTGTCGCCTGCGATCGCGCAGCACGGACTAGCGGCACCTGACGCGTCGGACACCATCCTCGCCTGGGGCGATAACAACGACGGCGAGTTGGGCGACGGGACGACCACGGACAGCAGTACGCCGGTCGAGGTCAGTCTGCCGGCGGGCACCACCGTCACCGCCATCGCCGCCGGCCACGACCACAGTCTGGCGGTGACGTCTGCCGGCACCGCCCTTGCCTGGGGCGACAACCGCTTTGGCCAGCTTGGCGATGAGACCACCACGGACAGCATCACGCCCGTCGACGTCAGTCTGCTGGCGGGCACCACCGTCACCGCCATCGCCGCCGGTGACGACCACAGCTTCGCGGTGACGTCCGCCGGCGCCGCCCTTGCCTGGGGCGACAACGACCGGGGTGAGTTGGGCGACGGGACTACCACCCGCAGCAGCACACCGGTCCCCGTCAGCCTGCCGGCGGGCACCACGGTCACCGCGATCGCCGGTGGCATCGCTCATGGCCTGGCATTGACGTCTGCCGGCAAAGTCCTCGCCTGGGGCCTGAACTCCGATGGCCAGTTGGGGGACGGGACGACCGCGGACAGCAGTACGCCGGTCGAGGTCAGTCTGCCGGCGGGCACCACGGTCACCGCCATCGGCGGCGGACGAGA
>NZ_AXVR01000066.1 GCF_000484695.1 Salinispora cortesiana
CAGGTCCTGCATCCCGTCCGGACCCGTGTCACCGGCATGCTCCGCGATCGTCCAGCAGTTCTTCCGCGGCAACGGCGCCAGCAAGCCCCGGACAAAGTCACGCACCCGACGGCGAGGCTCCGGCCTACGGAAACGCTGCCCGACCGTCAGCATCAAGTCGTCGAACAACACCCGCCACCGCTGGGCGTCTACCCTGTATCCGGCAGCCACCGCTGCATCATGGTCAGTCCACACAACCGTCCATGATCGGCGGTGGCTGCCCTCGTTCCCGCGTCGCATCAAACCGCAGCTCAGTCAAGGTCAACAACCCCGGCTGGAGTACTAACCGTGCGGTCGTCGCGGTTCGCCTGTCGGTGCCCGGCCCCGGCCGCTTCTTACCCGTGCTTCCCCGGGTTCCGGATGTTTTTCCCTCCAGCCGCCGTCTGATTCGGATGTCCGTAACCGCGGGTCAGGTCCAGCTGTCGCTCACTCGGAGAGTGACGTGCGAGTGGCGGACGGGCACAGAGCCGGTTCGACGCGTCCACCGTTGCGAGAGCAGAACAGGGCACACCATGGAGCATGGCACCCGCGACGAGTTGCTTGACCACCTGGCTGAGGCGGTCGGATCTGTCGCACTCGGGCACCCCACGCGGGTAGCGGTCGACGGACCGCCGGCCGCCGGCAAGACCACCCTCGCCGACGAGCTGGCCGTCGTCCTGCGCGACCGGGGCCGCGATGTCATCCGCGCGACGATCGACGACTTCGTCTTTCCTCGGGCGCGGCGCTATCCACGGGGCGAGTACTCGGCCGAGGGCTGCTACTTCGACGCCCACGACCACGACGCGCTGACCCGGGTCCTGCTCGATCCGCTTGGCCCGGGCGGAGATCGACGCTTCCAGCCCACGGTCTACGACCACATCGCGGATACCGTGCTGTCCCCACCGGTCACGACCACCCCTGTCAACGCCGTGCTGGTCTTCGATGGCGTGTTCCTCATGCGCCCAGAATTGATCGATCGCTGGGACCTGCGCATCTTCGTGTCGACAGCCCTCGACAGGACCGTGGACCGTGCCATGATCCGAGAAGGCAGGATGTCATCTCGGGCTGATGTCGAACGACGTTGGCGGGAACGTTACATCCCCTCGCAACAGCTCTACTTTGCCGCGGTTCGTCCGACCGACCACGTCGATGTCGTTGTGCACAACGACGAGCCTCGGCTGCCGACCTGGGAGACCCCAGCGTGCTGACCGTCTTCGATTCGGCTATGAGCACGAACCGCGTTGGTCCAACTCGCCGTCGACGATGGGCCCCACCGGGTGCGAGAGCAGGTGGTCACGGCACTTCAGGTCAGGGTTGGGCCGGTGGCGAGGCTCTACAGTGACGATGAGTATCGGTGGCAGGTTGACTACAGCCAGTACAGTGCGCCGGGCCCGTATGGATGTGTGGAGGTCCAGGTGGTCAAGAGCGTGGTGGCATCGGCCGGCGGTGTGCTCGTGTGCCTGGTAGCCGCCGGGCTGGTTGTCGTTGCCTTCCAGGACCGGCCGGCGGCGCCGACGACGGCGTGGGGGCCTCGGCTGTCGACTCCGGTGGTAGAGCACACCGTGTTCGGGGTCCGGTCGCTGATGCGGGCCGGCCGATGTGCGGGCGGGCAGCTGGTCGCCGAGGAACGGGGTATCCACGAGGTGGGGATGTGCAGCATCGACGGACACCAGCTCACGGTCGCCGTCTTCGCGACCAACTCTCAGCGAGACGAGTGGGCCGGCCAGATGACCTCGACCGGCGTCGTCGTCACTGGTGACCGGTGGGCAGCCGTCGGTGACGAGGCAGCTGGACCGGCGGCGTTTGCTGCAGCCCTGGTGCGCTGATCCCGCCGCTGAGCAGGAGATCGCCTCCACCCGTTCGGCTGTGGCGGTTGGTTGCGGGCAGATGCTGAACGGCCCGGCTGTTTCGCGTACACCGACATCCTTTGCTAGATGCGGCAGGTTAGCTTCCGCAATTGCTGACATGCTGGGAACGTGTTGGAGACCTCGGCCCGCCTGCTCGAACTGCTGTCACTGCTTCAGCTCAAGCGCGACTGGACGAGCGCCGAGCTCGCCCGCCGGCTGGAGGTGAGCACGAGGACGGTCCGCGCCGACGTCGCCAAACTGCGGTCGCTCGGCTATCCCGTGGACGCGCGCCCGGGTATCGCGGGTGGGTACCGGCTGGCCGCCGGTACGGCGATGCCCCCACTGCTGCTGGACGACGACGAGGCGGTGGCGGTCGCGGTCGGGCTGGGAGCGGTCGCGACCCAGCGGCTCGGTGTCGAGGAGACATCGCTCACCGCGCTGGCGAAGCTGGAGCAGGTGCTGCCCGCGCGCCTCCGTCGGCGCGTCGCGGCGGTACGGGAGGCGACGAGCGTTGTTCCGGGGGCGCGGCCGCCGCTGGATCTGTCGGTGCTCGGCGCGGTCGCTGCCGCGATCCGCGGCCAGGAACGGCTCCGGTTCGGCTACACCAAGCCGGGTGGCAGCGAAGGGATCCGCCATGCCGAGCCGCAACGGCTGGTGAGCTGGGGGTCGCTCTGGTATCTACTCGCCTGGGATCTCGACCGGGACGACTGGCGGGTCTTCCGGGTCGACCGCATGGTGGTGCACGCACCGACGGGGGTGCGGTTTCAGCCACGGGCGTTCCCGGCGGACAACGTCGTCGAGTACGTCACTGGACGGGTCAGCAAGGGGGCCTGGACGTATCGCGCCCGGGTACTCGTACATGCTCCCGCCGCCAAGGTCGCCGGGAAGATCCGTATCCCGGTCGACATCGAGGTGGTTGACGAGTTCACCTGCCAGGTCGAGCTGGGTTCCGATCACCCCGATCGGCTTGCGCTGTGGATGACGCAGCTTGACCTCGACCTTGAGGTGATCGACGGAGACGAACTCGCGGCGGCGTTCGATCGCCTCGCGACGAGGTTTCGCCGCGCTGCGGGTGACGCATCCACCGGCCGACCGGGGACGACCGACGATGAACGAGGGCTGCTTGAGTAAGTCGACCTTGGCGGGTTGGACGGCCGGGTCGCTCGCGCGGCCCGGAGCCGGCCGCTGGTGACCTGGCAATGCCAGCGAGGTGGCCAGGGCGTTCGCCGCCACCCTCGACGACTTCCGGGGACGGCTGATCAACGACATCCTGGCCGGGCGGCTCGGTCACGAACCGACAGCCGCCACCGACGCAGAGCTTCCGGGGCAGATGATGGTGATGGTCGACAAGATGGTGAGCCGGGAGCGGGCGGTGGAGTTCCGCGCCCGGCTCGACGCGCTGATGGAGGAGTTCAACCGGCCCGACTCCACGGCCGAGGCAGACGTGCCGGTCAACTTCCTCATGATGTTCTGGTCACCCGTTGACCGGTGAGCGCCCGCCAGGCGGGGACAGCTCTACCCCGCGGCACGCGCTCGCGCGATCGCTGCTCGCCCAGAGTCTGGTCGATGCAGATGTGATCGGGTGCCCTGGCGGCTCTCCCGCCAGGGCACCCGGGGACGTCAGCGGGCGAACTGCCCGGGGCGTCGGCCGGGGCCGGCCGGCCCGCGGTACGCCTGCGCGACGTCCAACCACCGGTCGGCTTCGTCGCCTGCGGCCTTCAGCGCCAGGTCGTCGCGGTGGCGACGTCGGGTTACCAGCAGGCACAGGTCGGTGGCGGATCCGGTGATGGTCTGCTCGGCCTCGACCGGACCGAACTGCCAGAGCGCGCCGGAGGGCGCGGTGACGCGGAACTGGAACCGCGTGTCAGGCACCTCAAGCCCACGGGCCAGGTAGCCGAAGTCCCAGGTGCGGAGGGCGAACTCCACCAGGTAGCGAAGCCGGTCGGTGTGTTCCCGCGGTGTCCCGAGCGCATCTGCGATGTCCTGGCCGTGCCCGAACAACTCCATCATCCCGGCGGCCGCCAGCACGGGCGCGGGGATTGGGCGGACCAGCCACGGCAGCAAAGTGCCATCTGCGACGGCGGCGAGGGCCTTCTGGGTGGTGGCCCGCTCGTCGCGCCACGCCGCCAGCAGCCGGTTCGGCGGCTGTGCCACGTAGGGGGCCATCGCTGCCTGCACATTGGACTCAAACGAGTCGCTCATCTGGGACATCATGCGGCGAAACTCGTCCGGGGCAGCGGCTGCCAGCCCGGCCATCCGGAAGGTGGCGGCCAGGTGTGCGATCTGGTGTGCCACCGTCCAACCCTCGGCCGGCGTCGGCGTTTCCCAGGCATCCTTGTCCAGCCCGGCGACCAGGTGGTCGACACTCTCGCCCTCGGCTTTCAGGGCAGCGAATATGTCCTGCTCTGCCACGCGCTCATCCTCTCGCTGCTGCGACACCTTGGGCCCGACGTGCTCTGCGCGACGGGGCGACACCGGCGACGGCTGCCGCCCGGTCCGATGTCCGGGCGGGTAAAGGGGGGAAACAACCGGTTGCCTTGGCATTCGGCTGCTTTCATCATCGGCGCGTCGGGCGGGCGAGTCTTCTCCCGCTGTGCGAACCGCCGCGCCCGTTCGATCCGGGCTCACCTCTTCGCTTCCGGTCCGGGATCGTCCCGTGTGCGCGGTCAGATCGTTGTCCAGACCGGCGCCGATGAGGTGGGCCGCGTTCAGGCTCGCCCAGGCAGCCGCCAGGACCAGCGTACGGTCGTCGGCACCGGCGACCCGACAGGCTGTGATGTCGCCGGCGGTAACGCGGTACGGGGCAAGCGCGGTCAGCAGCGCCAGCCGACCGAGGGGCCGGTCGTCCGGGGGCAGCGTGGTGAGCGCCGCGTCGAAGAACGTACCAGCGGCCAGGGTGGTTGCGGGCGGGTCGGCGCACGTTGCCAGCACCAGTTCCCGGGCTTGCTCCGGCAGCACCTGCGCTCCGGCCGTCTGCAGGGCACGGGCTGACCGCGCCATCGCTGCGGCAATGTGCGGTTGCCCGAGTGACCAGCCGAGCGCCGTCGGAATCGGGGCGGGTGGCAGTAGGTCCACCGACCGGCCCGGCGGGGCCCCGACCCCGGCCAGTCCCCCCATCACCCGGCTGGCGATCCGGTCGGCCACCTTGCGGACCGGGCCCGAGGTGGCTGGCAGCGGCGACTCCTGGAGAAACACGTGCACCATTCGGTTGAGGTAGTGGAAGACCACTGCCACGCCGATCAGCTCCGGCGCGTATGCGAGGGGAAAGGGCGGCGTCGGGCGGTCGGACGGCTCGCCGCTGCGCCGGCCCCACTCCGCCAGCGCCTCCAGTTCCGGGTCGGCGGCCGGATCTCGGCCCACGGGGTGCCTCCCGGGACGGCCGATCAGCCCGGTGACTGTCGCCCCGTGCACGTCGACGCAGTACGGGCAGCGGTTGCCGAGCGACACCGCCTCGGCCACCACCTCCTTGGCCCGCCGGGAGACCAGCCCGTCGGCCAGCAGCGTCTCCCGGAGCAGCGTCCAGCAGGCGCGCAGCGCCTCGGGCGCGGGGGAGTGCAGCACGACCGGCGGTGCGTAGACGCCGAAGTCGGTGGCGACCTGGCGGTAGACCTCGGCGACGGCACCGGTGGCGGTGCGCGGCGGGACCGGGGTGACGTGTCGGATGTGGGTCAGCATCGTTCGACTAGTCGCCCGAGCCAGCCATCGGCCCATGAGTTTCCTCCTCGAACCGGCGCTGCGGGTCGGTGGCCTGCGCCAACCCGACCCGCGGCACGTCCTCAGCTGACAGCGGTCGCCGGCACGGTCCGGCTGGAACCCTCCGGCAAGGATCCGCCGTAGGTGACCCGTACGCCGCGTTCCTGCGCGGCGCGGATGATGCCGGGCACGGCCCGTTCGGCGAGTGCGGCGATGGTCAGTGCCGGGTTCACCGTCAGGGCACCGGGTACCGCGGAACCGTCGGTGACGAAGATTCCTGGGTGTTGCCGCAGCTCGTGCCGGTCGTCCAAGGCGGACGTCTCGGGGTTGTCCCCGATCCGGCAGGAGGAGAGCGGATGCACGGTGTACGCGCCAACGACATCGTTGGTCCACGGCGTTACCCGGGCCAGCCCATCGCGTTCCAAAATGTCTTTGACGTCGGCGTCAGAGGCCGCCCAGCCGCGCAACGTGTTTGGGGTGGGGCGGTAGCTCAGTGGTCCACGACCGAGCATCTGCTGGGAGATGCGATCGGCGTTTCCGATGGCAGGTGGTGGCCCGAAGACACCCTCGTTGTCGTCCTCGGACATGGTGAAGATGGTCAGCCAGGACTGCCAGCGACGCATCATCTCTTTCTTCTCCAGGCCAAACCAGCTCGGTCCGGTCGCGTCGGGTGCCTGGGCGAGGATGGTGCCGAGGCCGGGCGGGAAGTAGAGCTGCTCCAGCGAGTAGCGCTCGAACTCGGGCAGGTTTCCGTCGAGCCGGTCCCAGGATGCCACGGTTGGTCCGCGTCCGATCTGGTTGGCGGCGTACGCCTTGCCGCCGGGTCGGGACAGGCCGAGCACCTCGCGGACCCGGTCCTCGTCGAACACGGCGGTGTTCAGCCGCTCACCATTGCTGGAGAAGTAGCGCCCCACCGCGGGGGGCATCGCGCCGAGGGTCGTCTCGGAGCGCTGAAGGATCACGGGCGTGGCGCCGGCGCCCGCCGCGACGATCACGATCTTGGCGTCGATCGTGCCGCTGTCATGCAGAATTCGGTAGTCCTCGGCGTCGACGTTTCGGTAGTGCACCCGGTAGCCACCGTCGTCGGTACGCGAGAGGTGTTGCACCTCGTGCAGCGGGCGGATTTCGGCGCCGTGGGCAAGAGCGGCCGGCAGGTAGTTCAACAGCAGTGAGCGTTTGGCGTCGAAGCGACAGCCGGCCATCATCCAGTTGCAGTTCGTACACATATCGACGTCGACGGCCGATGGCACCGGGTTGGCCGTCCGGCCGGCGTGCGCACAGGCCGCCGCGAACAGGCCGCCGGCGTAGGGGATTTTCTCCCAGCTCTGCTTCGTGACTGGCAGGGCCTCGGTCGCCCGGTCGTACCAGGGGTCCAGGCTGTCTCGGGTGATAGCCGCCGGCCACATCCGCTGGCCAATGCTGCCGCGGCGCTCGAAGACGAACCGTGGCGCGCGGGGCATGGTGGCGAAGTAGACCACGCTGCCACCGCCGACGCAGTTGCCGCCGAGCAGGCTCATGCCGTCGCCGACAGTGAAGTCGAAGACGCGGGTGTACGAGGAACCGAGCTTGAAGTCGTGGTCGAACTCCTCGGCGGACAGCCACGGTCCGCGTTCGAGAACCACCACCTTCGCGCCGCCGGCGGCCAGGTGGTATGCGGGTATGGCACCGCCGAAGCCGCTGCCGATGATCACTACGTCGGTACTGGCGGTATTGCTCATGCGGGACTCCCGGAGGGAAGGGTGTCGGGGTGTAGGGGCGCTAGGGGACGGCCGTAGGAGTACTCGGGAAAGCGCCAGAGGCCGTCGTCATCGGGCCGGGCAATGCCGATCGCCAGCAGGCCCGGATGCCCGGCGGCGAGGGCCTCGTGGGTGCCGATGTGCGCCGCGCTGTCGAAGGCCATGTTGCTGAAGAGGGCCAACCCCACCCACATCTCCTGCTCGGAGTGCCCCGGCTTCAGCAGCTCGCTGAGGAGCGCGGTGCGGTGGTCGTAGGAGAGGGCCACGAACGGCGGCGTACTGGGGTCGAGGGGCAGGCCATGCGACTCGGCGTAGCTCGCGGCATGCGAGTTCAGCGCCTCGCTCAGTGGTGCCAGGGCCATGGCGAATCCGCTGGCCGGATCCTCCAGCAGGGCCAGTGCCCCACTGGCGACGGCGCCACCGTCAGCCGAGACTCCAGCGATCGCCCGGTCGTCAGGTGAGCGCTTCTGACCCGGAACAATAGTGTCGGCAAACGCTTCGAGCGTCATGACTCGGGTCTGCTCGGAGTCGGGATTTTCCGTCTGCATGGCGTTCCCTTCGTCTCTGTTTGACATGCATCCGTGGCGGCGCCGCGGTTACTTCCGGCAGCTTCTCGTTCCCTTTGTGCGTCGATGAAGCGTAGGGTGAGATGAAAGGGTGTGGTTTGGTCAGCGGATGCGACGCCCAATCACTGCATCATCGATGGCGCGGGTCGGAGGTGCACCTTTTTCTTTGCGGAGGCATGTGTGTGGAAGCCGCATTTTGCCCGCCGCGTGGGTGGGCCTTCTCCGAGGGTGCGCAACGCAGAAGAGGACGCCCGTCGGGGCGACCCGGACGATAGAGACGCCGCCAATTCCGATGGAAGACGTCGTACCGACAGGGAGACTTTCATGCCGAGCGTGTTGGGTTCGGTGCGCCGCCTGCTCATGTCGCCGTCGTTGGCTGAGGTCACCTTCGCCCGACGCGGCTTTCCCGGGGAGCCATCGCCGGTTACCCGCCGGCTGGAGGCGGTCCCGCAGTCGGTCATCTGCGGCTTCGAGTGGGGTATTGACGCCCATGACCTGTGGGAGCTCGAACGCCGGCTCGACCTCGTCGAGGAGGAGATGGCCGGGTTCGCCTACGAGGGTGCCACGATGGCCTGCACGATCCTCGACGTGCTGCGGCCGCGTCGCGGCACAAGGACCAGGGACCTGCTGCGCGGGCCCGGCGACCGGCATCTCTTTCTCGCCTACATCGGCATCGGGTTCGCGATGGCCCGCCTGCCGCGGCGGCTGTGGCGGCACGTGGTGCCCGACCTCAGCGGCTCCCCGTATCACCCAACGATGACGTGGCTGGCCGTGGATGGCTACGGTTTCGATCGAGCGTACTTCGATGTCGAGCGGTACGTCACCCGGCAGGAGCGCCCTCGGGCGTATCCGTGGCAGGGCCACCCAGACTATTTCGCCCGGGCGGTGGACCAGGGAGTCGGCCGAGCGCTGTGGTTCATCCACGGAGGGCGTACCGCCGACGTCACCGCTGCCGTGCACGCCTTCGCCGAACAGCGGCACGGCGACCTGTGGAGCGGGGTTGGCCTCGCGGCGACCTTTGCCGGGGGCAGCACTCCGAGCGACCTGGCCTCGATCCGCGGGTCCGCCGGCCGGTATGTCAGCGATCTTGCCCAGGGGGCGGCGTTCGCGGCCAAGGCGCGCAGCCAGGCGGGGTACGTGCCGGAGCACAGCGAGGTCGCCATGTTGGCGTTGGGCGACCGGTCGGTGGCGGACGCGGCGCGACTCGCCAGCGACGTCGTCTCCGCTGCGGCCGAGCCCGGCCTGCCAGCGTACGAGGTGTGGCGCCGCCAGCTCCGCATGCACCTTGTGCCGGCCGACGCGGCTCGGGCCTAACCGGGAATCCGCGATGCCGCCGCTACCCCGGGCAGAGTCGAATGTGATCGACCGTCGACTGGCTCCGCACGGTTGAAGAACATGATGGCGAAGGCCTTTGTCATCATCGAAATAGACGGCCATGTGCGGGTGGGTCGTCACACCCACTCTTCTTGGGGGCAAGGTGCCAATGCAGAACCTTCGTGGTCTGCGTCGTAGGATTCTGACGCCGAACATTTCCCAGACCAAGCTGGACGTTCGTGGTTTCCATGTCAAGGACGAAGAATCACGGACGCTGCTGGAGACCGTCGGCTCCTCCTTTCTGGCCGGCTATGGGTATGCCGCCGAAGGGCCGCACATCTCCACTGTCGAAGCCCGTCTGGAAACCATTCCTATCCGCTTCCGTGGCTTCGCGTACGAGGGCGCCGCGATGGGCTTCGCAGTCCGCGACGGCCTGCGCCTGGGCCGACCTCGACACGTGCCGGCCATGCTCGACGGCCGGGGCGACGGGCACGTCTACATGGCGTACATCGGAGTGGGTTGGGCCATGGCGCGGCTACCGCGGTTTCGCTGGGGTCAGCTCTACGCGCCGGACCCGTTGTTGCGTTGGCTGGTCCTTGATGGCTACGGGTTCCACCAGGCGTACTTCCAGACCGAGAAGTACGTGCATCGTCAACACCGACACCGCACCTTTCCCTGGCCTGCGGCTGGACCCGCCGAGTACGGCGGCCGGGTGATCGATCAGGGCATCGGTCGGGCCATGTGGTTCATCGGCGGCACCGAGGCGGACCGGGTCACGGAAATGATCGCCGGCTTTCCTGAGGACCGCCGCGCCGACCTGTATGCGGGCGCTGGCCTGGCGGCCACCTACGCCGGCGGCGCCTGCGAGGCGGAGTTGGTCCGCTTCTGGGAGCGCGCCGGCGATCATCGCGCCGCCGTGGCCCAGGGCAGTGCCTTTGCCGCCGGTGCCCGGGTCCGGGCTGGCCTGGTTGTCCCACACAACGAACTGGCCGTAGCAGTGTTCTGCGGCATGACGCCGGCGGAGGCGGCCAAGGTGACCGACGCCACCGTCCCCCGCGGTCAGTCCGATGCCGTCCCCGCCTATGAGCGGTGGCGACGGGCGATTGCCGCGGAGTTCCAGGCACGGAGCTGAGGTCTGCGGCGAGGCAACCGACCCGCCGACCAACCTCGCGGCCACCCTGTCGACCGCCGACCACTACCGCAAATATCAGAGGAGATCTTATGACCAGGATCGCAGTGGTCGGGATGGCGTGCCGGTACCCGGACGCCACAACCCCACGAGAACTCTGGGAGAACGCTATCGCCGGCCGACGCGCCTTCCGCCGGCTGCCCCCGGAGCGGATGAGTCTCGATGACTACTGGGACCCGGACGCCACGACCCCGGACAAGTTCTATTCCCCCAACGCTGCAGTAATCGAGGGGTATGAGTTCGATCGGGTCGCCTACAAGATTGCTGGGAGCACCTACCGCTCCACCGACCTGACCCACTGGCTGGCGCTGGACATGGCGGCGTCAGCCATGGCCGACGCCGGGTTTCCCATGGGAGAGGGGCTGCCTCGGGAACGTACCGGCGTGGTCGTGGGAAACACCCTCACGGGGGAGTTCTCCCGCGCCAACCAGCTCCGGCTGCGCTGGCCCTACATCCGACGAATGGTCGCCGCCGCGCTCAAGGAGCAGGACTGGGACGACGACCAGCTCAGCGGGTTTCTAGCTGACTTCGAGGCGACCTTCAAAGGCCCGTTCCCGCCGGTGGACGAGGACACGCTCGCCGGCGGACTGTCGAACACTATCGCTGGACGGATCTGTAACTACTTCGACTTCAACGGTGGCGGCTACACAGTAGATGGCGCCTGCTCGTCGTCCCTGCTCTCCGTCGCCACCGCCTGCAAGAGCCTCGTCGACGGCGAGGTCGACGTGGCGATCGCCGGGGGCGTGGACCTCTCCATCGACCCCTTTGAGATCATCGGATTCGCCAAGACCGGCGCGCTTGCCCGACACGAGATGCGGGTGTATGACCGCGGTTCCAACGGCTTCTGGCCCGGTGAGGGCTGCGGCATGGTCGTGCTGATGCGTGAGTCGGACGCCAACCGTGCCGGGCACCGGACCTACGCCACCATCGCGGGCTGGGGAATCTCCTCCGACGGCAAAGGCGGCATCACCCGGCCCGAGATCAGCGGCTACCAACTCGCGTTGCGTCGGGCCTATGACCGGGCTGGCTTCGGCATCGATACAGTCGGAATGTTCGAGGGTCACGGTACCGGCACCGCCGTCGGCGACGCCACCGAGCTCAAGGCGCTGTCGCTGGCCCGACGTGCCGCCGACCCCGACTCCCCACCCGCGGCGATCAGCTCGATCAAGGGCATGATCGGCCATACCAAGGCCGCCGCCGGCGTCGCCGGTCTGATCAAGGCCGCGATGGCCGTGCACCACGAGATCCTGCCGCCGACGGTCGGCTGTGTTGAGCCTCATGAGGTGTTCACCGAGCACGGCGAGGCCCTGCGGGCCCTGCGCCAGGCGGAGCCCTGGCCGCGGGACGTGCCCCTACGCGCTGGCGTCACCGCCATGGGTTTCGGCGGCATCAACACCCACATCGTGCTGGCCGGCGACCGGCCCCGCCGGTCGACCCGGCTGGACAGCCGGTCGCGCAACCTCGCCACCTCGCTTCAGGACGCCGAGTTACTTCTGGTGGACGGGGCGTCCCCGACCCAGCTGCGCGAGCGGCTCGGCCGGTTGGTGGAGTTCGCCCCCACCGTCTCCTACGCCCAACTCGCCGACCTCGCCGCGACCCTGCACCGTGAACTGCGGGATCTGCCCTACCGGGCGGCCGTGGTGGTCACCTCCCCGGAGGACGCCGAGCGGCAGCTACGCCGGGTCTGCGACGCTTTGGACGCCAACACGGTGCGGCTGATCACCCCCGATGGTCGGTGCCTGCTCGGTCACGTACGCGGCCCTGCTGCCCGGATCGGCTACCTCTTTCCCGGGCAGGGCTCCGGACGGGGTACCTCCGGCGGTGCCCTACGACGCCGATTCTCCGATGTCGCCGACGTGTACGAGCGGGCCGACCTACCCGTCAGCGGTGACATGGTCGCCACCGAGGTGGCGCAACCCCGGATCGTCACCGGTGCGCTGGCCGGACTGCGCGCCCTGTCGTTGTTGAAGTTGGATGCCAGCGTCGCCGTCGGGCACAGCCTCGGTGAGATCGCCGCGCTGCACTGGGCCGGTGCCCTGGAGGACGAGGCGCTGCTGCGCATCGCCCGGCTTCGTGGCCGGACGATGGGGGAGCACAGCTCGTCCGGGACGATGGCCGATATCAACGGGTCGGCCGAGCGGGTCGCCGGGTTGATCGCCGGGCTGCCGGTGGTGATCGCCGCCCACAACGGTCCCGAGCACACCGTGGTGGCCGGTACGGTGGCGGCGGTCGAGCAGGCATGTGAGCGGGCGGCTGCCGACGGGCTGCGGGCCACCCCGCTGTCGGTGTCGCACGCCTTCCACTCCAGCCTGGTGGCACCGGCTGCGGATGCCCTCCGGGAGGCGCTGTCGGGGGAGCGGTTTGACCGGGTGGCCGGGTCGGTGATCTCCACCGTCACCGGGGAAGCACTGGCCCCGGACACCGACGTGGTGGGACTACTACACCGGCAGATCACCGACCCTGTGCTGTTTAGCCAGGCGGTGGCCCTGGCCGCCAAGGATGTCGACCTATTCATCGAGGTCGGTCCCGGCAGGGTGCTCTCCGGGCTGGCCGCGGCTGCCACCGACGTCCCAGCGATTGCGCTGGACACCGACGACGAGTCCATGGTTGGACTGCTCCGGGTGGCTGGTTTCGCCTATGTCCTAGGCGCCGCCCCAGTAGACGGAATTCTCTTTCACGACCGGCTGGTACGGCCGTTGGAGCTGGGGCAGGAGTTCCGGTTCTTCGCCAGTCCGTGCGAGTCGGCACCCACCCTGCACCTGCCCGAAGCGCGCGACAACAGCCCGGCCAATCCCGCCGTTGCGCCGGCGGCGACGGAGCGCGGCCATGCCGAGGAGACCAGCCTGGAGCTGCTACGTCGGCTGGCCGCCGAGCGAGCGGAGCTGCCGATGGAGATGGTTCACGACAGCAGCCAGCTCCTGGATGACCTGCATCTGAGCTCGATCACCGTCGGGCAACTCGTCAACCAGGCTGCGCAGCATCTCCAGATCCCGACGGCGCAGACACCGACCAACTTCGCCACGGCGACCGTCGGCCAGCTCGCCGAAACGCTTGACCAACTCACCCGCTCCGGCGCCGGCACCTCCGGCGAGCAGCCAGTTCCGACGCTCGTCAACGGCGTCGCCGACTGGTGCCGCGCCTGGTCGGTGGAGCTGGAGGAGCTGCCGCTGCCGACCCGCTCCGGCGCTGCTTCTGCCGGTAGGTGGCAGCTGTACGCCACGGATGGCCACCCGCTCGCCGAGCCACTTCAGCACGCGTTGCAGGCGGGTGGAGTCGGGGAGGGAGTGCTCGTCTGCCTGCCGCAACAATGTGCCGAGGCGGACCTGCAGGTGGCGCTGGAGGGCGCTCGCGCCGCAATCACCGCTGGTGGTGGCCGCTTCGTCCTGGTGCAGCAGGGCGCCGGCGCCGCCGGCATGGCGAGGACGTTACGGCTCGAGGCGCCGCAGGTCCGTACCACGATCGTGGACATCAGGCCCGAGCCGGGCGCGGTGGACCGAATCGTCCAGGAGGTTGCGGCGACCACCACCTTCAGCGAGGTGCACTACGACGAGGCGGGGCGTCGGCGGGTGCCTACGCTACGGGTGCTGCCGGTACAGGCGGAGCGGAACGTACCAGCCTTGGGCCCCGACGACGTGCTGCTCGCCACCGGCGGCGGCAAGGGCATCACCGCCGAGTGCGCGTTGGCGCTCGCTGGCGACAGCGGGGCCACGCTGGCGGTGCTGGGCCGCTCCGACCCAGCCCACGACTCGGAGTTGGCCGCCAACCTCGACCGGATGCGCGATGCCGGGGTCCGCGTGCACTATGTTCGCGCCGATGTCGCCGATGCCGAGCAGGTCCGGCAGACCGTCGCCGACCTGGTTGACGCGGTTGGCACCGTGACCGCGGTGCTGCACGGTGCCGGTCGTAACGAACCAGCCGCGCTGACCGGCGTCACCATGGAGACGCTCCGACGTACCTTTGCTCCGAAGATCGACGGGCTCCGGTCGGTGCTCGAAGCCGTCGCCGGTGACCGGCTGAAGCTACTGGTCACCTTCGGCAGCATCATCGGTCGGGCCGGACTGCAGGGAGAGGCCCACTACGCCGTCGCCAACGACTGGCTGGCCGAGCTGACCGAGGAGTTCGGCCGACGTCACCCGCAGTGTCGTGCGCTCTGCCTGGAGTGGTCAGTCTGGTCCGGGGTGGGCATGGGCGAGCGGCTGTCGGTGGTGGAGACGCTCACTCGCGACGGCATCACCCCGGTGACTCCGGACCAGGGTGTGCAGCTGCTTCGCCGGCTGGTCGCGGATCCGCAGGTTCCCGCCAAGGTGGTGGTGAGCGGTCGGGTCGAGGGAGTGGACACGGTCCGCAGGAACCGACCCGAGCTGCCGTTGTTGCGCTTCGTCGACCGGCCGCTGGTTTGGTATGACGGTGTCGAAATGGTCGTGGAGACCGAGTTGAATCCGGCGACCGACCTGTACCTAGAGGACCACCGGCTGGACGGAAACCTGTTGTTCCCGGCGGTGTTCGGCATGGAGGCGATGGCCCAGGTCGCCGCGGCGGTTGTCGGGCGTGAGGAGACCCCGGTGATCGAGCAGGCGGAGTTCCTCCGCCCGATCGTGGTTCCACCGCAGGGCCGTACCCTCATCCGGATCGCTACCCTGGTGGTCGAGGAGGGTGTGGTTGACGCGGTCATTCACAGTGCCGAAACCGACTTCGCCGCCGCCCACTTCCGTGCTCGCCTGCGCTTCACCGGACCGCCGGCGCCGGTCGGCCCACCCGACGAGGTCCCCGACGGGCTGCCGGCGGTGCCGCTGAACCCAGCTTCGGAGCTCTACGGCGACACCCTGTTCCAGGGGGGCCTCTTCCAGCGTCTACGCCGCTACCACCGGGCTGCGGCCCGACACGTCGACGCAGTGGTGGCAGCGATGGCCGACACCCGTTGGTTCGCCGAATACCTGCCGGCCACCCTGCTCCTCGGTGATCCGGGCGTACGTGATGCGCTGATGCACGGCAACCAGGTCTGTGTCCCGGACGGCACGCTGCTGCCGGCCGGTATCGATCGCCTGTATGCCGCTGGGCCGCGGCTGTGCGGTGACGAGGAGCTGCGCTACTGCGCGGTGGAACGCAGCCGGGACGGCGACACCTACGTGTACGACATCGCCCTGCGCTCCGCCGACGGCGCGGTCGTGGAACGCTGGGACGGGCTGCGCCTTCGTGCGGTCCGCAAGAAGGACGGCCGCGGCAGGTGGGTCGCGCCGCTGCTGGGTTCCTACCTGGAGCGCAGCGTTGGTGATCTGGTCGGTGCGCAGGTTGCGGTGACGGTGCTACCGCACTCGGCCGCCGAACAACCGGAGGCCTCCGGCCGAACCGAACAGTGGCTGCGCGAGCGGCGTGCAATCACTGCCGTCGCCGCCGGTCACTCGCTGGGCCACCCGGTGCAGGTGAACTACCGCCCAGACGGCCGACCCGAACTGCCCAATGGCCACCAGCTCTCGGCGTCGCATATTTCCGGGCTGACCCTCGCCGTGGTTGCTGAGCAGACCGTCGCGTGCGACGTGGAGCTGGTCCGCGAACGCGATGAGTCGGTGTGGCAGGGCCTGCTCGGTCCGTTTTCGGAGCTGGCCCGCCTGGTCGCCACCGACATCGACGAGTCGTATCACGCCTCGGCCACCCGTACCTGGGCTGCGATCGAGTGCCTGCGCAAGGCGGGCCTGTCCCATCGGGCACCGCTTACCCTGTTGCGCTCGGATCGGCTGGGCTGGCAGCTGTTCGGCTCTGGCCACCTGCGGATCGCCACCCTGGTGGCGACCGTCCGGGACCTGACGGAGCCGGTTGTCTTCGCCATCCTGACGGAAGGACAGCACTGACCGTGGACAAGTACTTCGAATATGTGCATACCGTCGGCTTCGAGGAGACCAACCTCGTCGGCAATGTCTATTACGTCAACTACCTGCGTTGGCAGGGGCGTTGCCGGGAAATGTTCCTTAAGGAGCGAGCGCCGGAGGTGCTGGCTGACCTCCGCAACGACTTGAAGCTGTTCACGCTCCGGGTGGATTGCGAATTCTTCGCTGAGATTACCGCTTTTGACGAGTTGTCGATCCGAATGCGGTTGGCCCAGCTCGCACAGACCCAGGTGGAGTTCAGCTTCGACTATGTACGACTCGAACCAGACGGCGGGGAGGCGATGGTAGCCCGCGGTAGCCAGCGGGTGGCCTGCATGCGGGGGCCGAACACCAGGACTGTGCCGGCGCGGGTACCCGAGGCGCTGATTCGGGCGCTGGAACCCTATGCGGCGGCGAGGTTGTGACCGTCGACGAGGAGCCAGATGTGAAGCCACAGCGGACAATTGCCGCCGTCACTACCGATTCAAAGGCCTTGCGGAAGGTATATGGTGCATTTGCCACTGGCGTTACTGTGGTGACAGTCGGTGGTGAAACCCCACACGGGATGACCGCCAACTCGTTCACCGCGGTGTCACTGGATCCACCGCTACTTTTGGTCTGCGTGGGCCGGACGGCCATGATGCACAGCTTCCTGGGGGAGGCGGGTGAGTTCGGCGTATCCGTACTCACGACGCGGCAGGAGCCGGTGGCACGGTACTTCGCCGATGCACGCCGCCCGCTGGGTGCCGAGCAGTTCGACCGGGTGGACTGGCAGCCGGGCCCGCTGACGGGGGTGCCGCTGATCACCGGGGCGCAGGCCCACTTCGAGTGCGAGGTGTGGGGTGCGTACGACGGTGGCGACCACACCATCTTCGTCGGCCGGCTGCTGTCTGCACAGCGCTGGCCGGAGGACGAGGCGCTGTTGTTCATGTCCGGGCAGTTCCACCAGCTCGAGCGACAGATGGGGGACGTGGCATGACGGTGATCGCGGACCGGGGCGGGCGGGTCCCACCAGGTCCTCCGGCCACGGCGGGCCTGCGCCTGCTGCTGGCCCTGGGGCGGGACCGACTGGGCATGTTGACGTCGGCAGCGACCGAGTACGGCGACGTCGCCCGGTTGCCGGTCGGCCCGAAGCGGCTGTACTTCTTCAACCACCCCGACCACGCCAAGCACGTCCTGGCTGACAACAACGCCAACTATCAGAAGGGCATCGGGTTGGTACATGCCCGTCGTGCCCTCGGCGACGGCCTACTGACTAGTGACGGGGAGCTGTGGCGCAAGCAGCGGCGGGTGATCCAACCGGCGTTTCTGAACCGGCGCCTGGCCCAGTACGCCGGGGTGGTCGGGCAGGAGGCCACCCGCCTCGCCGAACGCCTCGCGACGCGGGCTGGCGGGCCGCCGGTGGATGTGCTGGATGAGATGACCCAGTTGACCCTGGGAGTGTTGGGCCGGACCCTGCTCGACGCAGAGCTGACTGGCTTCCATGGCGTCGGTGACTCCTTCGCCGCCGTGCAGGATCAGGCGATGTTCGAGCTGGAAACGCTCAGCGCGGTACCGACCTGGATTCCCCTGCGTCGGCAGCGGCGATTCCGGCGCGCCCGTCGGCATCTGCAGGAGGTTGTCGATGTGTTGGCCGCCGAGCGTGGGCAGGACGTTGAGGGGCGAGAGGATGTGCTGTCCCGCCTGATCGTGTCCACCCGCGCGGAGGCCGACCCAGAGGTGGGGCGCCAGCGGTTGCGCGACGAGTTGGTTACCCTCCTGCTGGCCGGGCACGAGACGACGGCCAGCACGCTGGGCTGGAGCTTACACCTGCTGGACAAGCACCCCCAGCTGCGTGAGCGGGTCCGGCAGGAGGCAACGAGTGTGCTCGGTGACCGGGTCCCCGTCTACGAGGATCTGCACCGGCTCCAGTACACGGCGATGGTGGTGCAGGAGGCTATCCGGCTGTATCCGCCGGTGTGGATCCTAACTCGCAAGGCGCGGGCGGAGGACGAGGTCGGCGGCTATCGGGTACCGGCCGGAGCCGACCTTCTGATCTGTCCATACACCCTGCATCGACACCCTCGGTTCTGGGAGGAGCCGGAGCGGTTCGACCCGGAGCGGTTTGATCCGGCCCGTCTCACCAACCGGCCGAGGTACGCCTACATACCATTCGGGGCCGGCCCACGGTTCTGTGTCGGCAACAATCTTGGGATGTTGGAGGCCACTCTGGTACTGGCAGTGCTCTTGCGCGATCTGCGGCTCGAGGGGTTGCCGGGCCGAGCGGTGGTACCTGAGCCGATGCTGTCCCTGCGGGTGCGTGGCGGCCTGCCGATGACGGTGCGGCGAGTCGACTGAGGTTCTGAGGCCAGCCCGGTTGGGGCCTCGCTCCGGGGTGCTTCCGGCGATCTTGGTTGCTACCCCAGGTGACTATTCGCGCAGTAGTCTCCGCGGTTGGGAGGCGGTGGCTGAAGGGGCTCACCGTAGGTTCACCTTCAGCCTGACCGGGCGCACCCTGCCCGGTACGTTCCCACTGCACCTGTGCCAGGACTGCCCTAACCCCCGTTGGCATAGCCGCGGTGCTCGGTCATCTCCTCGTTCACCCTGATTCTTCGCGGGTCTGACGCCTGTCGATGATTGAGGGGCCGGCATTGTAGCTGGTGGATGTCTTGGGCTCGTCGGGTATGGCTGTGGGCCGGCTGTCGCGCCGGTGGGGCGTGGTCTCCTCGGGTTCCTCCTGGTCGTCGGGGCGGGGGGGGGGGGGTCAGGTGGCGGGCATGGGCATGCGGCGGATGGTCTCGATGGCGGTAGCTAGGTCGGTGGCCCAGGGCCAGGTGCGGGGCAGGCGCAGCCAGCGGTAGCGGCGGGCGCGGACCAGGCGTGCGGGAGTCTGGAGGATTCGGTAACGCAGCGTTTTGGGTTCGGCCTTGGCCA
>NZ_AXVR01000067.1 GCF_000484695.1 Salinispora cortesiana
CAGCGGGCGCATGGGGTCGTGTGCCTTTCTCACCACCGCCGGCTCCCGCGCGTGTCGTGGTCACGTAGGCAGCGCTTGAGGTCACCACACCGGGGGCACCAACTACCCGAACGGCATTTGGTCACCAGGCCCAGGATCACCCCAACGGCGAGCCCAACGACTATGGCAGTAGCAACGACAACCATCGACGTCCCCTCAGCCTCGCCTGTCGGCGCTCTGGACGGGCTGGTGCGCGGTCACCAGCGACCTCCGTTGGCTCGCCACTGCTGGGCCGGGGTGAGCCAGCCGACGCGGCCTACCTGAGGGTTGGCGACGGTGGGCTGAACCATCCACGCCGGCAGATTGGCCGGCCTGCCGTGCTGCACCGTCAGGGGGTGTGGGGCGTTGTTCCTCGGCTGCGATGCGATCGCGGGGGGCGGCGAGTTCTTCCTCTGCCGGCGAAATCGCCAGCGAACCACAGTCCACCTTCCTCTTGGATCGGACAGAAGCCCGGGAATGGGAGGTGTCGCATTTGCTCCTGAGACGCCATCTCGGTTGCGCCGCGAGCGGTACACGGTCAGGGCTAGGAACAGCAGCACGATGTCCCCCTTGGGTGAAGGTTCGACCAGTCGGTATACGTCGATGCAGCTCATTACACTTTGAGCGCGCCCAAAAGGCAACCACTCAAGCAGGTCAGTGTCGGAAGAGTGTCACTTAAATAAAGATCACCCATCTAGGCGTGTCCGAATTGGCATCACTAGGCTTCAGCAAGACAAGGCAAGGATGTTCTAATTGAGCGAGACACGCGTCCAACTAATTGAGTGGGAGGTGGTCACGGGTGACAGACATGGTCGGCTCAGCCCTGGTGCGCCGGTCCATCGGCCGCCGGCTGGGGATCCTGCGCCGGGCGGCGAACCTGACCCAGGAACAAGCGGCCGAACACCTCCAGAAGGGGCGCGCAACCATCGCCCGGATGGAGGACGGCACCGAGGGCGTCAGGTTCCGGGACATCGACGTGAAGGCGATGTGTGAGCTGTACGGCGCCGAACAGGCTGATCTGGATCTTCTCCTGGCATTGACAGCCGAAACGCGCAACGGCCGGAAGAAGAGCTGGTGGCACGACTACACGGAGACGGAGCTACCTCAGTTCTTCGGGTTGTACGTGTCACTGGAGGACAGCGCGGAGATGATCCGACAGTACGAGGTCGAGTTGATCCCTGGCCTGCTGCAGACGCGGGCCTACGCAGAGCAGGTACACCAGGTGCCGAAGGGCTACGTCGATCAAGCGGAGCGCGAACGCCGGGTCACCGTCAGACTGGCACGGCAGTCTCTGCTGTCCCGGCCGCGTGCGCCGCACCTGAGCGTGATCCTCAACGAGGCAGTGTTGCATCGGCTGGTTGGTGGAGCTGATGTGATGGCCGAGCAGTTCAAGTACCTGCTCGACGTCACCCAGCGCGGCAACATATCCGTGCGGGTCCTGCCCTTCGCCGCCGGAATCCACGGCGGCATGGCGGCGAGCACGCCGTTCTCACTGCTGGACTTCCCGACCGATCCGGTAGGCGAGGTGCTGGAGCCTCCACTGGCCTATGTCGACACGTTGACCGGCGCCTTATACCTCAACAAGCCCGATGAGTCCAGCGCATACCGGCTGGTCTGGGAAGACCTCGACGACCGAGCAATCGACGAGGCGGCATCCAAGAAGATGATCACAACTGCATTGGAGGAACTGAGCGGTGACTAACCTGACCGGCGCCCGGTGGCGCAAGAGCACGCGGAGCGGCAACGGCAACAACTGCGTGGAGGTCGCCGACAACCTTCCCGGCGTCGTCGGCGTCCGTGACAGCAAGGACCCAACCGGGCCGGCGCTGGTGTTCGGTCCGGAGGCGTGGCAGGCGTTCGTTTCGCACGCCCGGCGCTGACAAGCACTTGAGCCCCCCGGTGCTGGCGTGCTGGGGGGCTTAAGCATGCCCGATCCTCGATGGCAGATATCACCCTCCAGACAGGGTCAAACTGGTTGACGGCACGGTCAGAATTCGGAGATGCGTGCCTTCCAGGAACTGGTTGACGAGGCAGCAGCGGCGGACGTGTCCGGCTGGAGCTTCGACTGGCTCGACGGCCGGGCCACCGAGCAGCGACCGCCCTGGCGCTACTCACGTCTGCTCACGTCGCGGCTGCCCCACTCCCCCACGGCGCTGGATATCGGCACCGATGGTGGTGAGCGGGTGCTCCAGGACGGCGGCAGCTACCTCGCCCAGCATGTCGGGCCCGCCTCCGCTTTCGAACTCATCGAGTACTTCCGCGGCCCCCTGCCCCACGAGCGTTTTGCTCGTGACCCACACCGGGAGGTCGCCGCCGCGCGGCGAGCCGGGTTGGAGATCGTGGAGCTGCGCACCGCCCGCTGCCGGATGGAGTTCTTCGACATCGGCGCGGTCGTCTACACCCTGCGCAAGTGCGCCTGGTGGGTACCCGACTTCACCGTTGAGCAGCACCGCGCCCGGCTCGAACGGCTCGACGCCCACATCCGCACCCACGGTGTGTTCGTCGCGCACTCCACCAGGACCCTGATCGAGGCCAACCGTGTACCCCGCCGAAGGGCACGAAAGTGATCGGAGCCAAGATCGGCGCCGGACGGGAGGCGGACGTACACACGTGGTGCGACGACGCGGTCATCAAGCTGTACCGGCCCGGGCTGCACGGACACCGCGCCGAGGCGAGAGCACTGACCGCGCTGGCTGTGCCCGGCATCGCTCCGAAACTGGCCGACACGGTGGAGTGGGATGGACGCGTCGGCCTGGTGCTGGAACGCCTGGACGGGGCGGACATGCTCACCCTGTTGCAGCGACAGCCGTGGCGGATGCCCGGTCTGGCCCGTACGCTGGCCGCCACCCACCTCGCCGTACACCAGGTGTCGGCCCCCGCCGACCTGCCTGAACTCCGCTCGGTCCTGGCCGCCCGCATCACCGACGCCACTATGCCGACGCGGCTACGGGACCACACGCTGCGGCTACTCGAAGACCTGCCCGAGGGGGACCGCCTCTGCCACGGGGACTACCACCCCGGCAACCTGATGCTCACCGGTGGTCGAGCCGCGGTCATCGACTGGCCCAACGCGACGCGCGGCGCCCCAGCAGCCGACCATGCCCGGACGAAGCTGCTCCTGCGCTACTCCGCTCCGCTACCGGAGACATCGCGGGTGGCTCGTACGCTGATCAGGAGCAGCCGGTCCGTGTTCGCCCACCGCTACACCCGCGCCTACCGGGCCGGATCGACCCAGCCACTACCGCAGTCGGCACCCTGGCTGGCGGTGCAGGCGGCGGCTCGCCTCTCGGAAGGCATCGCGGCCGAACAAGCCACCCTCATCGCTCTTCTTGAGCGCCGCTACCACCAGACCGGACGGTAACGGGCGGGCCTCCCCCGCGGCTTCGGTGGCACGGCCCCGCCCGCCCCGGTAGATGGATTCCCCGGCGGAAGCCTCAGCCAGGGACGCGGGACGGCGTAGCGGGGCTGCCGAAACGGGCGAGGTAATGCCAGACTCGCTTGAGATCCTGCGGGTGGTAACAGCCAGTGCGGACCGCATCCCCGATGATGCGCGGGGTGAGGTACCCCTCAACGGCGAGAGCGACACCGAGCTCCACGTAGCGCGGGCCACGGTACTCCGGATGCTGACGGAGCTCAGCTACGGAGAGTCGGAATCCCGGATGCCACTCCAGCCGGCAGGGCAGGCGACGGGCCGCACTCTCGACGCCGGTGCCGCGGTAGCAGGAGTCCAGCACGAGGGCCTCGACGTCGCGGTCCAGCCGAACCGCACCGTGCACCTGTGCCTCAACGTAGTCGTCCAATTCGTCCCGGTGATCGGCGTGGGCCAGGTCGACCAGCGACATGCGTTCGGCCACGCCGAACATGGTGGGCTCGAGATGGCTGTCCGGGTAGCAGAAGGTTGTTCGGTTGAGGGTGGATGGCGTCAGCCGCAGGTGAGCTGAGCCGAATCGGGGCGCGGCACCGACCGGTTTACGTCGAAAGTTCAGGCCGCCGTACACCGGTCGGTGGTGGGCGGGGACAGCGTCGTAGGCGCCCCCAAACATTCGCTGCTCCCAGCGCCACCGGTCGCCACCGGGGTGGGCGGTGAGCCCACCGTTGCTGGTGCCGGTGACGAACTGAGACAGGTAGACCCCATCCGCCAGCATTCGGCCGAGAATGGGGCTACCAGCGACGATCCGGTCAGGGTGAAAGTTCAGCGTGATCCGCAGGGACGCGTCGACCGGGAGCCCCGCGGAGCGGCTTGCCACATAGCGCAAAGCCTGCGCACAGGCAGAATGCAGGTTGGCTTCTGCCAAGTCCCTTTCATCCATCCGTCCAGTGTGCAGTGCAATGTTGAATCGACCTACCCCTTCACACACACCACCTGCTTGAGGTGCGCTACCACCTCGACCAGGTCGGTCTGCTGCGCCAGCACGGCCTCAATGTCCTTGTACGCGCCGGGAATCTCGTCCACGACCCCGGCATCCTTGCGGCACTCCACCCCGGCGGTCTGCGCCGCCAGATCATCGGTGGTGAAGCTCCGCCTGGCCTGCCCCCGGGACATCCGCCGGCCCGCGCCGTGCGACGCGGAGCAGTACGCGGCCTCGTTCCCCCTACCCCGCACGATGTAGGACCCGGTCCCCATCGACCCGGGGATGATGCCCAGTTCCCCCGCCCCGGCCCGGATGGCGCCCTTGCGGGTGACCAACACCTCCACACCGTCGTAGGTCTCCTCCGCGACGTAGTTGTGGTGGCAGCTGATCGGCTCGTCGTAGCTCACCTGCGGGAACCGGTCCCGGACCACGGTGCAGAGCAGCGCGAGCATGACCGCCCGGTTACGCCGCGCGTACTCCTGCGCCCACCACAGGTCCCGGCGGTAGGCGTCCATCTCCGCCGTCCCGGCGAGGAACACCGCCAGGTCACGATCGGGCAGGGCGGCGTTGTGCGGCAGCCCCCGGGCGATGGCCATGTGCCGCTCCGCCAGCTCCTTGCCGATGTTCCGGGAGCCGGAGTGCAACATCAACCACACCCGGCCCGCATCGACACCGCCCTGCTCAAGGCAGACCTCGATGAAGTGGTTTCCGCCGCCGAGGGTCCCCATCTGGTTCATCGCTCGGCCTTCCAGCCGGGCGACTCCGGCGTGCAGGCCACTGAAGCCCCGCCAGAAGTCGTCCCACCCCGCCTGCGCCAACCCCCAGATCCGACGCGGGTTCACCGCCTTTTTGCGCTGGGCGAAACCGACCGGAATCGCGTCCTCGATCGCGCGACGCAGCCCCGCGAGGTCGTCCGGCAGGTCGGCCGCGGTCAGCGAGGTCCGAACCGCCGACATGCCACAGCCGATGTCGACGCCGACTGCCGCCGGCGAGACGGCCTGCCGCATCGCGATGACCGAGCCGACGGTGGCACCCTTACCGAAATGCACGTCGGGCATCACGGCAACGCCCTGCACCCAGGGCAGGGTGCCGATGTTACGGAGCTGCTGAGCGGCCTGCGGTTCGATGCTGTACGGGTCGGTCCACACCCGAACCGGAGCCCGGGTGGAGGGCAGCACGGCGTACGTCATGATCTGCACTTCCTGACGGTTGCAACTCACAGGTCTACAGAAAACCGGGTCGCGCTCGTGCTCGGCGACGACGGTCTCGACCTCGTCAGCTCAGTATCACCAAGACGACCACCGAGATCACCGGATTATTCGGGGCAGCAATCCCATACCGTCCCGTATGTCAGCTGGACGGTGCCAGCGCATCTGCCGCGCGGACATTCTTACGGAACTTGGCGTGGACCCAGGTCTTCTCCTCGCCGACGTTGATCTGGCCCCAGATCCCCTTGGTGGGGCCGAGCTGCGTCTTCCGCGGAAGCCGGCGCAAAACCTCGGTCGGCTTGCTCCCGTTAAAGTGGGCCCCGAAGACCGCAGGCCATCGGCCATCACCACGATGGCCGAGTCGATGTCCGTCAGTTGCTCTACAGTCGACCCGTGCCACTACTTGCCCTCACCCGCACTGCCGCATGGCTCGATGGCGGCGCTGACGCAACCCGAACTCCCGCGCAGGACCTACTGCTTCGCCCATGGCGGCCCGCAGATCGGCGTACCGTCGTGGCCGGCTACGCCGACCCCACCATTCAGCACTGGCACGGCCGCTCGATGACCCACGATGAGGCTGGCGACTGGATCACCGCCTGGTCCTTCGACACCCTCCGGCTACACCGCGTCGAACTCTGCCACTCCACGGCAAACAAGGCCTCCTGCCGGGTCGCGCAGTACGCCGGCTTTACCCTGGAAGGCACGAAACGGGCAGAGGCCCGCCACATCGACGGCTGGCCCGACATGCACCTCCACTCCCGTCTCGACAGCGACCGGTGAGCACCCGCTCACCCCGGAAGGTCTCGTCGACAGCTCCGCCGGAGCCGCTGGACCGCCGGCTCAACGGAGCCTTCTGGCGGTTGTTCGGCGCAACCGCGGCATCGAACCTTGCGGACGGGGTCAGCCGAGCGGTGGTGAGGTTGCTGTACCGGCACCGGACCACCCTGGCTGCCACTCTTGCCCCGTCGCCAGCCGATCCGACGGTGGCCTGGGCATCGGTATCGGAGCAGCGGCGACCGGGGCGGGGGGCTCCACGGGACTGCTGGCCCGCCCCCTCCTGGCCAGTAGTAGCGGGATGCCGACCACGGGCACCAGCCACAGCGCGATGTGAAGCCGATTGCCCTGGCTGACCACCGGGTGGGCGATCTGGGTGGCCAGTCCGGTGCTGGCCACGGCCAGCGTGAGCCACCCCAGAGCACGGTCGTGGCGCAGGAGCGCCCACGCGCCAAGGGCCAGACCGAGCAGCAGCCACGGCGACCGCAACTCCTGCTGTAGCCACTGCGACCAATAGTTGACGTTGAGGTCCACCAGTCGCTGCCAGGGGTCGGCGACATCGGGACGCGTGAAGTGGTCGGTCCACTTGTCCTGCAGTGTCTCCCCCGCGCCGGACAGGCCGAGCAGCTTGGCGCTCGTGAGGATGCCGACCGTGGTCACACTGCCAACGCCGACCAACAGCCCGGTCCCGACGTGCCGATGCTGCCGGCTGGTAGCCAGAATGAGCAGCCCGGCGGTAGCCAGCCCGCCCGCAACCAGCAAGAAGGTGGAGAATCTGATCACCGCACCCGCAGCCAGTGCGCCGAGCAGCAGTGACACCCCGGCTACGGTGCGTTTTCGTAGTAACCACACCGCACCGAGCAGGGCGGCCACGGTGAGCGCCATCGCCGGCCCCTCGGTCAACGGATAGACACCCCAATATCCGATTGGCGAACCGTAATAGGCGACCTGGCCGACCACCGCCAGGTGCAGGGGTACGCCGATTTCCCGCAGCAAACGGACGATCAGAAGCCCCCCGATCGCGGTACACAGCACGGAGGTCACCGTGAGCCCAGCGTTGACGCCAAGGATCGCCACGAGCGGGGTGGTAAGGGCCGGGTAGCCCACCCGGTCGCTGAAGATCGCCTCGTAGCGCGGCTTGTTCGGTGTCAGCCCGTCCGGGTACCGCGCGATGCACGCCTGAGTGCGTTGGACGATCTGGGGAGGGTCATACATGGTCAGGGGGTTGACCGACGCTCGACGGGCCTCCCAGCGAGACAGTTTGCCGCAGTACGCCGAAAGCGCATCACGCTCAGCGTCGGCTGGTGACTCGCCGAGCAGTTCGAGGGCGATGCGGGCGTAGCGGTAGCCATCGTTGGTCGGACCTACCGCTGGCCGGAGCGCCACCGCCCAGAGTCCGACCCACGCGAGCGCCACGAGCAACGGCACGAGACCACGCCTCAACGATGTCACGGGGCCCCCTCGGATACTGACTGATCAGCCACTCAACTACGCCGCCGGGATTCTATAGCCCGGCTCGTAGCTGGGCTCAATCGGTGCCGACAAAAGTCATCGCGGGCCGACCGCCAGCCGCAAATCCGGGCGCATGCGCTCCCTGCACGGCGGCCAGCCAATGAAGGCGTCCGAAAAGGGTGCGCCATCTCCGGAGGAGGCAGGACTTTACGGTCGATTTAAGCAGCTGGCGGAAACCGCGCCTGTCACCGTTTCGGCCGTTCGTATGCACCAGAGCGCCGTTCAGAGCCGAGTGTTTCGCGAGCAGTTGTTCCGCCACGACCTAAACGGTCTGGCAATGGGTATAGCCGCTCGAAGGTCGTGCTCGACAACATGGGGCGCTCTGCTGGGCGACAGGTGCCCCGCCTCACCTCGACCCGGTCGGTGGCCGGGTCCCGTTGTTGCTCAGCTGGGCACTCGCGGCCACCGTCTCCTCGGTCGGTTCCCGGCGCAGCAGCTCGTAGGCGTCGAAGGCCTTCCGGAGTTCGCCGTGCGTCGCCAGGCAGCGCGCCAGCGCCACGGCATCCGCCAGCGCCATTGAGGCGCCCTGCGCGGCGGCCGGTGATGCCGCGTGCGCGGCATCACCGGCCAACACCATCGATCCGTTGTGCCACTTCGGTGTGGTGGGGATGTCGTAGGAGTCACTACCCATGATGTCGTTGCCCGTCGCCGCGACGATCTCCGCTGCCGGTCCGGAGTCGTCGCGAAACATGTCCAGCACGCGGCGCCGCCAGTCCTCAGGCCGAATCCGCTTTGTCAGCTCGGCGGCGTCGAACCGGGCGAACCACCAGGTGCGCTCGGCCGACGGTGTCGTGTACCCGAAGAAGGCTCGGCTGCCGAACATCATGTGGTAGGCGTCGGGCGCGGTGCGGCCATGGCCTTCCGCGGCATACCCGTAGACGACGTGCTGGCCGGTGTAGCGCGGACGTGGTGCGTCGGGGTCGATGAGGCGACGGACCACGGAATGGAGCCCGTCCGCACCGACGAGGAAGTCGCCCTGGGCCACGCTCCTGTCGGCGAAGGAGGCCCGGACGCCGCCATCTTCGATCGTGGCGTTGACCAGCCGGCGACCACGGTCGATGCGGACTCCGCGACGAGCTGCCTCACCCTGCAGCACCCGGTAGAGCGCCGCTCGGGTGAGCGTCCGTCCTGGTGGATCAATTGCCCGTTGTTCCAGCAGGCTGCCGCTGGCGTCGAGGAGAGACACCGCTTTCGCCGGATACGACGCATCGATCACCGCCTGGTCCGCTTCGATCTCGTGAAGTGCGGCCATACCGTTGTGCATGACCGTGAGGAAGGCGCCGGCGTCCTCACCCCCGCTCGGATACGCCTCGTAGATGACAGAACTGATGCCGACAGTCTGCAGGGCGATGGCGGTGGCGGTGCCCGCGATGCCACCCCCGACGATGAGAGCAGTGGTCACGCGGAACACGCTACGAGAAATCGATGGTGTCCGCCAATCGAGGCAATGGGGTATTGTGCCTCGCACTCGGCAATGCGTGACGGTAACGGTCTGGAGTGGAGCAGCGGTGCGGGATCGGGCACTACGCAAGAGTTGCCGGGCACTGCTGCGCGAACTGGACATTCGTCCACCGCTCGACGTGCGGGAGCTGTGTCGCCGACTCGCTGACCGTCGTGGCCGGCCGATCCGCCTGGTGCCCTACCCGATCCAGATTCCGGGCCCTTTCGGGTTGTGGGTTATGACCGAGTCCGTGGATATCGTGTTCTTCCAGAAAGAGACCACACGGCCACACCAGGACCACATCATCCTGCATGAGATCGGTCACATGATCGCTGATCACCCCAGCGACGAGACCGAAGACGAAGGGCTCGACCTACTCACGCCGGTGAGGCCAAACAGCACCACCCGCGCGCTACGTCGCACCTGCTACGACTCCGCCAACGAGCGGGAAGCCGAACTGGTGGCGACGGTCATCCTGGAGTGGGCCAGCGTGCTAATCCACTGCACCGCTCGGCCTTCACCCACGACCATCCGGGAGTCGACCGCATCGGCACCTCCCTCGATCACCACCATGGTTGGATGTAGCTGTGGCTCCTGCCCTGCTGGCGGCTGTTGTCGTAACGCTCTGGGTCGGAGTGGCGAACAAGAGCATCCAGCTGTCCCGCGCTCCAGACGATCACCCGCTACGGGCCCTGACAGCGTGTGTCGCCTGCATCACTGTCATGTTCACCCTCGCCCTACCGCCGGTGTCGGACGTGCTCGACCGGGTCGCCACCGGCCTACACTCCCTGACGATCAATCTCGGCACCATGACAGCGGCATACTTCCTCCTGGCCTTCTTCACCTATACGGTGCGCGGCCCAGAGGCTCAACGTCGGGTTCGTTCGGAGGCGCTACTCCTACTGGCAGCCCTGGCGGTGGCTACCGCCACCTGGAGCACCGCACCGCTCGCCGTCCAAGCCTCGCCAGCCTCAACCGCGGTCGCTGAGGATCCACACGCCGCGGTGTTCGTGCTCGCAGTACTCGGCTACATGGGATATGCCCACTCCCAGACCCTGTGGTGGTGTGTCGGCTTCATCAGGGCCACTCGAGTTCCCCGGCTCCGACGTGGGCAGTTCATGATCTGCCTGGCAGTAGGAACGTTCCTCGCCGCCGAGCTGACCAAAGCGAGCCTGGCCGTGGCACAACTCGGGGACGCGCTCCCTCAGCCCGCCGTCGATGCGATCAACAGTACGTACGTAGCGCTGGTCGGCATCGGCGCGCTGACCTTTGTGGTCGGCATCAGCTACTCGGCGTTCACTGGCATGCTGTCCGCCGCCTCGATCTGGCGGACGCATCGCCGCCAGTATCGCGAGCTGCAACCACTGTGGTCGGCGCTGCACGAGGCCTCCCCCAACCTGGCGTTGTCGCGGCTTGAGGCCCGGCCCTGGCACAAGCTGTCCGAACAGCACAGCACCCATCGTCGCTTCTACCGCCGGGTGATCGAGATCCGTGACGGGCTGGTACAACTCGCCCCGTACTACGACCGCACCGCGACAGCGGACCTCGAGGCAGAGCTGCGTCGGGCGGGCAGGTCGGACGCCGACATCGCCGACATCACCCGGGCGAAGATGATCACGGCGGCACTACGGGCGAAAGACACGGACGCACCGGTGGTGGCCACCGAACCGATGGTGATCGACGGCGACCATGACCTGGATTCCGACGCCCGTTCGCTGGTTCGCATCGCTCGTCAGATGAGAGAACATCAACCCGGTGGTGGAAGCACGCCCGACTCCAGTTCGATCTCGGCCGCCCCGTGATCGGCCGAATCGTGCCGGGAGACCGGGCATGCATCCACCGACGCGACACTATAGTTTACCCCTATCATGGTCAACTCATTCATTGGGCGAATCTGTTAACCAGAGGTGACACATGACCCGGGAGGGCAGTAGCAGGGACGCGAGTGAGTCCAACGCGGACCCAGTGACCGGATGCGGGTCAGGCTTCGGTTCGCCACCAGAGTCGACGGTGGCCGAGCGCCTGAACGAGCTGTTCGCCGCGGTGACCTGGGTCGACAAGCAGGGCCGCCGGCGCGAGTATTCAACACCCCAGGTTGCCCGGGCCATCAGCGACGACCCTTCCCACGACACCACCGTATCCCGGGTCTACCTGGCGACCCTCCGGTCCGGCGCCAACACCAACCCGACCGTCGCGGTACTCAAGGCCATCGCACGCTTCTTCGACCAGCGGCGAGCCGGCGACGCCTCGCCCATCACCGCCTCCTACTTTCTGGATGAGGACAACGAATCCCAGGAGTTCCGTCGACAGCTCGCCGACCGACAGGTACGGATGATCGCCATGCGAGCCGGCAACATGACTCCGGCGGTGCGGCGTCAGGTACTTCAGATGCTGGACATCCTCGATCAACCGGCGTCCGGCGAGTCCACTGCCGAAAACGACGGTAGTTAGCACCACAAGCCGAGCAAGCGCCTCTGCCCGCTCGGCTTGGACTGTGGTGCGGAAGCTCCCAGTCCGGAAGGGCATGAAGCACCACAGCTCGTCGCCGTTCACGCCCGGCCGACAGGAAGGGCGGGGCTACTGGAATCCGGGACTATCGCGGCGCACGAGGTTTGTGTGGTCAACCTGAAGTGCGATGGTCAACTGGTCCAAGCCCAGCGAACCCAGCTCCAACGCGTGCCGGTGGAATGCGCGCCGGTCGCCGCAGTGCAGGGATCGAGGCCGGACAGCTCGCGCAGAAGCCGATCCGCGAAGTCCGCAATCATGGCAGCAATGCTAGGCCGTGCTGTTCCCACTGCCGCTGATCGGGATGAGCCTGACCGACAACGCGATCCTCGGCCGCACGCTGTACGGCTTGGCCGAGTTCTTCGTCATGATCGGCAACGCCGTCGGTGGAATCGGATGCCTGGCCATCGGGGTATGGATGATCTCATTGCTGCGCCGGCACCGGGCCGAGCTGGCTGCCGCGTTCGCGCCGCCGCCCACCGAGTCGACCCTGGCCGTAAACTGACCTGAACATGAGCGAGCCCCTGGGACGCGGGCCGGCCAAGGATTCACGTGAGTCCTGGCGGACGGCGGCGCTGCGGAGACGGCGACCCCGATCAGCGTCATCCGCTCCAGCCAGGCTTACCACCGATCGCACATCCAGATAGGAGCAACGGGTGACGTTCCCTGTCGAGCTTGTCATCTTCGACTGCGACGGGGTGCTGGTTGACAGCGAGCGCATCGCAGTCCGCGTCAACATCGCGCTTGGCGCGGAACTGGGTTGGCCACTGACCGAGGCAGAGGTCATCGAGCGGTTCATCGGCCGCTCCAGCAGATCTATCGGTGAGCAGATCGCGGCCCGCCTCGGACAGCAGGTGGCCACCCGGTGGGCCGACCGGTTCGACCTGGCACACCGCCAAGCGGTGGACGCCGGACTAACCGCCGTTGACGGGATCAGCGAGGCGCTCGACGGGATCACCCTGCCGACGTGCGTGGCTTCCAGCGGCACGCACGAGAAGATGCGCCACACCCTGGGCCGCACGGGCCTGTATCCGCGCTTCGCGGGCCGCATCTTCAGTGCGACCGAGGTCGCCCACGGCAAGCCCGCGCCCGACCTGTTCCTGCACGCGGCGGTGGCGATGGGAGTGCCGCCGGCAGCATGTGTGGTGATCGAAGACAGCCACTACGGAGTCCAGGCGGCGCGCGCCGCAGGGATGCGCTGCTTCGGCTACGCGGGCGGCTTGACCCCCGCGCACCGACTGGAGGGCCCGGGCACGGTGGTCTTCGACGATATGCGTAAACTCCCGACCCTGCTGGACGCGGCCTGACCCTGGATCAGTGGCGCACCAACCAATCCTCAATGTTCGTTCTCCAGGTTCAGTTGGGGATTGATGGATCTTGGTCGGTTGGTGTCGCTGGTAGTCGGTGGCATCTGACATCGTTTCGTCAGTACTGTCCCAGCCGTGCATCGCCTGGGTGGACCGGATAACCCCAGTGGCGCCGTGGGGTACGTGTTCAACGTAGCCATGGATCGGGACTGCCGCAGACGTGGCTATTCGCGGGCTTGCATGCAGACGCTCCTCGGTTGGTATCAGCAGCGGGGAGTTACGAGAGTGGATCTGCGGACTTCCCGAGACGGCGAGTCGCTCTACCGGGCGTTGGGCTTTGTACCGACGCATTCCCCGACCCTGCGTCTGGTGCTACCGGCGTCGCCGTAACGTCACGCCGTCGGCACCGGCCGGGTCAGGCCGCGGCTGGTGCCGGCACCCCTGGTCCAGCAATTCCCCCGGACCCGGAAGCCACCGCGGTCCCCAGGATCGACCGCCGCACGGTCTCCGAGCCCGCGCCCCGGGACCGGAACCTGCCGCCGACATGCTCACCATCGGCGTCGACTCGCTCCGCCGCTACATCGCCCATGAAGTGCGGTGTTCGTCATGATCGGGCTTGCCGGGTGGCCGCAGCAGCCAGATCCCGACGTCTCATGGGGGGCGCTCAGGCAAGTGGGTCGGGTATTATCTGCCTTCGGGTCGAGAGGCGCTGCGACGGGCGGAGCCCGCCACGCTCGGCCTTCATTTCCTCAACAAGGGCGCCTCCGAGCTTTGGAGGCGGCCCGCTTGAGCGCGTTACTGAGCCAGAAGAGCACGGCATCGTCGCTGCGGCAGCTGATGTCGCAACGTGTTCTGGTGCTGGACGGCGCCTGGGGCACGATGTTGCAGGCCGCGAAGCTCACCGCCGAGGACTATCGAGGCGACCTGATCGTCGACCATCCGCAGGACGTCAGTGGCGATCCCGACCTGCTCAACCTCACCCGACCGGACGTCATTCTGGACGTACACCGGCAGTATCTGGCCGCCGGCGCCGACATCACCACCACCAATACCTTCACGGCGACGAGCATCGGCCAGGCCGACTACGGACTCCAGTCACTGGTTCGTGAGATGAACGTTCAGGGTGCGCGGCTGGCCCGGCAGGCGGCGGACGAGTTCGACAACCGATTCGTGGCCGGCTCAATCGGGCCGCTGAACGTGACGCTGTCGCTGTCGCCGCGGGTTGAGGACCCGGCGTATCGCGCCGTCGACTTCGACGAAGTACGCGCGGCGTACGCGGAGCAGATCTCGGCCCTGGCCGAGGGCGGTGTCGACCTCCTGCTGATCGAGACGGTCTTCGACACGTTGAACGCGAAAGCGGCAATCGCCGCAGCTCGTGAGGTCGCGCCACAGCTGCCGCTGTGGGTTTCCGTGACCATCGTCGATCTCAGCGGCCGGACTCTGTCGGGGCAGACCGTGGAGGCCTTCTGGCGCTCGATAGAGCGGGCCGAACCGCTGGTCGTCGGCGTGAACTGCTCGCTGGGCGCGGCCGAGATGCGCCCGCATGTCGAGGAGCTTTCCAAGATCGCCGGAGCCTACGTGGCGTGTCACCCCAACGCCGGCCTGCCGAACGCCTTCGGCGGCTACGACCAAACGCCGGAGGAGACCGCCGGCCTGCTCGGCGATTTTGCCGCGTCCGGCCTGCTCAACATCGCCGGTGGCTGCTGCGGCACCTCACCGGAGCACATTTCCCGGATCGCCGCCGCGGTGGCCGGCACACCGCCACGGACGGTTCCCGCCCTGCCGGAAGCCACCCGCTTCAGTGGGTTGGAGCCGTTCGCGATCGGACCGGACACCGGCTTCGTGATGATCGGTGAACGCACCAACGTCACCGGCTCGGCCAGGTTCCGTCGGCTGATCGAGTCGGACGACTATCAGGGCGCGGTCGACGTGGCCCTGGAGCAGGTCCGCGGTGGTGCCAACCTGCTCGACGTCAACATGGACGCGGACCTGCTAGACAGTGAGCGCGCCATGACGACCTTCCTCAACCTTATCGCCACCGAGCCCGAGGTCGCCCGGATCCCGGTAATGATCGACAGCTCGAAGTGGACGGTGCTCGAGGCCGGCCTCAAGTGCGTGCAGGGCAAGGGTGTGGTCAACTCCATCAGCCTCAAGGAAGGCGAGGAGTCGTTCCTGGCTCAGGCCCGCCGGATCCACGACTATGGTGCCGGCGTGGTGGTGATGGCCTTCGACGAGCAGGGCCAGGCCGACACCACCGAACGCAAGGTGTCCATCTGCGCCCGTGCCTACGATTTGCTCGTCGAGCAGGTCGGGTTCGCGCCGGAGGACATCATCTTCGACCCGAACGTCCTCGCGGTCGCCACCGGCATCGCCGAGCACGACGGGTACGCGAAGGCGTTCATCGACGCCCTCCCCCTGATCAAGGAGCGCTGCCCGGGTGCCCGCACCAGCGGCGGCATCTCCAACCTGTCATTCTCCTTCCGCGGCAACGACGTGGTTCGCGAGGCGATGCATTCGGCGTTCCTGTTGCACGCTGTCCGCGCCGGGTTGGACATGGGCATCGTCAACGCCGGCCAGCTCGCCGTGTATGCCGATATCCCCGCCGACCTCCTCGAACTCGTCGAGGACGTGATTTTCGATCGGCGCCCGGACGCCACCGACCGCCTGGTCACCTTCGCGTCGACCGTTACCGGTTCCGGCACGAAGCGTGCGGTCGACCTCTCCTGGCGCGAGGCACCGGTGCACGAGCGGCTGTCGTACGCGCTGGTCCACGGCATCGTCGACTTCATCGAAGAGGACACGGAGGAGGCCCGGCAGGGCTTCGACCGGCCCCTCAATGTCATCGAGGGTCCGCTGATGGACGGTATGAAGATCGTCGGCGACCTGTTCGGCGCCGGCAAGATGTTCCTGCCGCAGGTGGTCAAGAGCGCCCGGGTCATGAAGCGCTCGGTCGCCTACCTCGAACCGTTCATGGAAGCCGAGAAGGAGCAGGCCCGCCTGGAGGGCCGGATCGACCCGGGCCGCGGGCAGGGCAAGGTCGTGCTGGCGACCGTGAAGGGCGATGTGCACGACATCGGCAAGAACATCGTCGGCGTGGTCCTGGGCTGCAACAACTACGAGGTCATCGACCTGGGCGTGATGGTTCCGGCCGGTCGGATTCTGGATACGGCCGTCGCCGAGGGCGCCGACGCCATCGGCCTGTCCGGCCTGATCACGCCATCGCTGGACGAGATGGTCACCGTCGGCGCCGAGATGCAGCGCCGCGGCCTCAAGGTGCCCCTGCTCATCGGCGGGGCCACGACATCGCGTCAACACACCGCCGTGCGCATCGCCCCCGCGTACGACGGCACAACCGTGCACGTGCTCGACGCGTCCCGGGTCGTCGGCGTGGTCTCCGACCTGCTCGACGACGGTCGGGCCCGCGAGCTGGACCGCGCCAACCGCGTCGAGCAGGAGCAGCTGCGCGAGGCGCATGCCAACCGACACTCCCAGCCGATGCTCGGCCTGGCTGAGGCCCGCGCCAACCGCGAGCAGGTCGACTTCAGCGACCTGCCGACCCCGGCCTTCACCGGCTGGCGGACGGTCCAGCCCACCTTGCCCGAGCTGCGCGAGATGATCGACTGGCAGTTCCTGTTCTTGGCCTGGGAGCTCAAGGGCAAGTTCCCGGCGATCCTGGATCAGCCGGTCGCCCGCGAGCTCTACGACGACGCCAACACCCTGCTAGACAAGATCACGAAGGATGGCTCCTTCCAGGCCCGAGGCGTCTACGGCTTCTGGCCCGCGCACTCCGAGGGTGACGACATCGTCCTCGGCAACGGGGTGCGCCTACCGATGCTACGCCAGCAGACGGTAAAACCAGCCGGCCGCAACAACCGCTGCCTGGCCGACTACGTGGCCCCCGACGGCGACCACCTGGGTGGCTTCGCCGTGACCATCCACGGCGCCGACTCCCTGGCCGCGCACTACGAGGCCGAGCACGACGACTACCGCGCAATCATGGTCAAGGCGCTGGCCGACCGGCTTGCCGAAGCCTTCGCCGAGTACATCCACCTGAAGGCCCGCCGCGACTGGTTCGAACCAGACGCCACGCCGGACCTCGCCGACCTGCACGCCGAACGCTTCCGGGGCATCCGACCGGCGCTCGGCTATCCCGCCAGCCCGGACCACAGCGAGAAGCAGGACCTGTTCGACCTGCTGAAGGCCGCCGAGCTCGGCATCGGCCTGACGGAGTCCTTCGCGATGACGCCAGCAGCAAGCGTCAGCGGGCTGATCTTTGCCAACCCGGCGGCGAAATACTTCACAGTGGGCCGGATCGGCAAGGACCAGATCGAAGACTACGCCGCCCGTCGCGCCATCAGCGTCGTCGATGCCGAGCGGTGGCTGCGACCCAATCTGGCCTATGAGCCGTCCTGACGGGGGTGTAGCGGCCAGGCAGGTGTAGCGGCGGGGCGGGAGCTCCGCGCCGTAGTGTCGTCGGGCATCCCCGTCTGCACGTCAACCCGGGTCACCGCGGGCGACCGCCGGTCATAACCAGGGGTACGTGTGTTCGGGTGTCGTCCTGGGCTGGGACAACAGGGGTCCGGGTGACGTGGGTGAACGTGGACCACTCCCTGCCACCCCAGGTGAACCGTTGCCCACGTTCCGGCCACCGACTGAGCCGGGTGATCAGGCCGTCGAGGACGGCGACGGTCAGGTACGGCCTTCGCGTTCGCTCTTCCTTCTCTGATGTGGTTCATCTTGGAGGATCAACGCGATGACCATCTCTCATCTACGCAACACGCCCACCACGGGCAAGTCGTACATCACGTGGACGCAACCCGCCTTCGGCAGGCGCAACCTCAGCCAAAAGCGCCGGGCTCTCTGCTCTGCACTGGCCTCTGCTCTGCACTCTCTAGCGAACAGATGCCGCTGCCTACACTATTCGACTTGAACTTAAGTTCAGGTCAAGTAGTATGGTAACAATGAGCGACACGACCACCACGCGGGGCTGACGGTCGGCGAATTGGCCAAACGCAGCGGCGTCCCGGCCTCGGCACTGCGTTTCTACGAACGCCAGGGCCTCATCCAGAGCCGCCGCACATCCGGCAACCAGCGCCGTTATAGCCGCGACGCCCTGCGTCGTATCGCGTTCATCAGAGCCTCCCAGCGGGTTGGCATCCCACTGTCCACGATTGCGCACGTACTGGGCCTGCTGCCCAATGGACGCACCCCCACCGAGGAGGACTGGCGTCGGGTCAGCGACTGCTGGCGGGCGGACCTGGACTCCCGGATGAAGCTGTTGGCGCATCTCCGCGACGAGCTGATGGACTGCATCGGCTGCGGCTGCCTATCCCTGGAGCGCTGTGCGCTGGCGAATCCCGCTGACGTTCTCAGCAGCGAGGGCCCGGGCGCACGCCGGCTACGGTGATGCCGACCTCGGTGACACCCAGCTCCGGGACGCCCTCATCGCGCCGTTCCGCGTGTCGGGCTCGCCAGGCCGACGGGGCCGAGCTGTATTCAGCGGCGTGGCTTTCGTGACGGTGTCAGATCCTCATCGCACGTGGGCCTCCGCACGTATGCGGCACCGACCCACGTAGGCGGTCACTGGCGATGTTCCGCCATCAGCTTCTCCAGCAGCGGTACGACGTCGCTCGGGCCAGGGGTGGCCAGCATGTCACGGCGTGGTGCACTATGCCGGCGCACGTCGGCAGCAGAAGGTTGAGCGGGATGGGGGCTGTCTCGCTAGCGGCCCTGTCTCACATTCGGTGGTGACGGAGGGTCGCAGGGGTCGTTGTCTCCTCTGTGGAGGACGTCAATAGGCTTGTGCAGGCGGTGTTCTCG
>NZ_AXVR01000068.1 GCF_000484695.1 Salinispora cortesiana
CCGTCTGGATCAACCCCACCGAACCCGCTACCGATCAACCGATGCCGCAAGCGGCGTAACACCCACTGGTCCCACCGGCCTTGACAAGTTCCGGGCTTGCACCGCAGCGACGGTGGGAGGCAGCGAGGCGAGGTCCGAATTGTCACGGCTGGCGTTGCGCGGGTGGTAGTCACGGCGGCGACGTAGCCATACCAACGCTGCAGCAGCGGTGACCTGCGCGGCGACGTCACGGGGCAGCCAGCCACCGGATACGACGATCCCGTTCTCGTGTGTGACCTCGCCGGGATCGTCAGGACTGGCCTGGATTTGAAGCGCGACTGGGCCGGACGACACCGAATGCGGTACGGCGGTGGTGACGTTGGTAGTGGTGACGCCGAAGACGGCGGCGCCGGCCATTCCGCTGGCCGTGGCCTGCAAGGGCGTCGGCAGCGGCAACCGCCGCAGCCACGCCGAGGTTGCGCGTAGCCGGATATAGACCCGCATCGCAACGGTGTAGGCGAGCATCAGCCAGACCAGCCATGCTCCGACTGTCAACGCGGCAGTGAGTGTCTGCTCGGTCAACGGCTGCTGCACCCATGCCCGCGCCTGCTCCGTACTCGGCCAGCCACGGATGGGTGGGCCGATCAGAGTTAGCAGCACCAGCGGTGGACCGGCCAGCAGTGCAAGAAGGAACAGCAGTGACATCAGCCGCCGTGGCCAGCGCACCTCATCCACCTCCATCCGCAGCCCGCAAGGGTGCCGCGGTGGCGGTCGAGGAATGAACGACGCGCGTCCAGATGCGGGCCATCCACCACACTGCCACCGCCACGGCATAGCAGATGGCGAGGATGCCGGTAGACGGCGCGCCAACGATCGCGGCGCTGATCACCGAGACCGGTGCGGCCAGGACGACGCGGAACATCAGCGGCGTCACGAGCGCCATCACGATCCCGGCGCCTAGGAACAGCCCGCCGACCCGTCCCGCAAGGTCGATCCACATCACCAGGTTCGGCCACCGGGCCGCGGTCAGCGAATATTGGATCAAGCCCATGCCGACGGCGGCAGCGATGATCGAGCCGGTCGGTACGGCCAGCAGCGCCGACCAGCCGCCGTGCGGCGTGCGCCACTGGCGGGCGGCCACTACTGCCATCGCCGTCGCCAACACTACGATGGGGACTATCGGCCACAGCGCCCAGCGCAGGAAGCTCCCCACCGGCAGGGCGAAGTATTGGCTGGTGACCACCGCGTAGAGGCCCGCGATAGCGGCCCCAAGGGAGACCGCAGCCAGAATGCCGACACTGACCTTCCCACCCTCTGCTCGGATGTCCGGTGTGGGGCTACGCGCAGCGATCAGAGAACCAAGGACCGTTCCCGCGGCGAGGCACCCCAGTAGAGCGAACACGGCCGCCAGCGCCAGACCACCCCAATTGAAGTCCACCCAGTAGTACAGGCTCAGGGCACTGTTACGTTCGGCGGTCACGATGCACTGCCAGATCAGCGCCAACGAGGCGAAGCCCGGTACCGCGATTCCGATAGCTCTACGCACCGGCGGCACCGGCACATCTATTGCAACCCCCACGCCGTGACTTGCGGAGCCAGCCTCGGCAGCCCCGAACGCCGCGACGAACTGCGGCTCGGCCACAACAGCCGGCGTAATCCCCGTCTGCTCGGCGATCGCCTCGCCCAAGCGCGGCAGCCGAGCGCTGCCGCCTATGCAGTAGATCCCCGCCAGGTCACGGGCCGACAGCTCAGCGGCGGCGATCGTCTGCTGCGTCAGGTCCGCGACGCGTCGCACCACGGGCCGGACAGCCTCGTCGAGCATGGCACGGTTCGCGATGACAGGCGGCTGATCGGAAAGCGGTACCGTGACCGCCGGGTACGAGAGCAAAGCCTCCTTCGCAACGCGGGCGCTTTCCGCCGTCACCCATAGCGCTGCGCCGTCCGCAGCCATGTCCCGACCATTCGTCAACGCCGCTGCCAACGTCGAATCGACGCTGGCACCGCCCGCCTCAGGGTCCGCCAGAGTCGCAAGCACCTCGAAGCTTGCCGCCGTCCGGCGTAGCACCGTCACCTCAACCCCAGCCCCGACATCACAAACGACCACAAACGAACCCACCGGTAGCCGCACACCAGTGGACGCCAGATGCTCCGCCACCGCTACCGGGGCCTCCACCAGACGCGGCTGGGTCAGACCCGCCCGATGCGCGACCTGCCGCATCCAGGTACGCCGACGTGGCCCCCACCCCGCAGGCACCACCAACCGCACATCCCGCACCGGCCCACCAGCAACCCGCTCAGCTTCAGCAGCAGCGCGACGCAGCGGCGCCGCGGCAAGCTCCACCGCCTCCACCTGCGCGTTGTCGACTACCAGATCGCCATCGGCGGGACGACGCGGACTCGGAACCAACCTTGCCGGCTGAGCCTCGGCGGCCTGCCACGCCTGCTGACCCGTCCACACCCGACCGTCGCTGTCGACACACACGGCACTAGGCAGGAACGGCATGCCATCGAACGGCAGCACCGACGCCCTACCGTCGGCCCACGCCAGCACCGCCACCGTGCTGGCACCACCACAGTCAATCGACAGCCGAACCTCTACCCCCATCGACGTAGTCAAACATGAGGATCACACTCACGTCACCCGTCGATCACTCACCGGAAGCAGGACCCCGAAGGCCGCGCCGCAACCCGAAGGCCGCGCCGCGCGGCGCCGGTCCGGTTTCGCCGCGCCGTTGCTGCCCGGATCACTGGCCCGCCGAGAGCAAGACGACCGCCGTCCGCCGGCGGACGGCCCGTCGAACTGGCGAACACGTCAAGTTGCTCTCGGTGCCGGCTGACACTGGGAGCAGCTCAGCTGAAACCAATCGACGCTAAACAAGGAGGTGCTAGCTTTGCCATGTCACGGTCGGATCTCGCGATTGAGATCGCCGAATGGGGTCCACCGAGCCTGCTGATCTTGGTTGCGGATGCTGTGTAGGCGGGTGCGGAACTCGCGGGCTATGCCTGGTGCGCTGGCGAGAAGTGGTACGGCGGCGCAGACCATTTTGAGTTCACGTGCTTCTCGCAGGGTGGGCCAGTCGGGGTCTTGGGTCACGTCGTAGCCGTAGGCGTGGGCCAGGCGGCGATGGGCGCTGTGTCGGCCGAAGCGGGTCTCGCCGACGGGCACGGCGACGAGATCGACCTGCCAGGGGCCTTTGCAGGTGGGGTCGAAGTCGCCGATGACGACATCGCCATCGGGGGTGCGGAGGAGGTTGCCCGTATGGGCGTCGCCGTGGACGAGGTGGTTCTTTGACTGGTTGTTGAGTGTCGCGATTCGCGGGGTGAGGCGATCGCACCAGGCCATGAGGTAGTCGGCCTCGTCGTCACGTAGTGCCTCCGCGTCGGCTATTCGGCGTTGTGCATCTGCTACTGGGTTCCAGGTTGGTAGGGAGAATGGCGGTGTGCCGAGATGGTGGAAGTGGTGCAGGAGGTGGCCGAGGTCTTCGACGGTCGGTGCTGGTTCGGTGGGCGGGACGTATTCCCAGATGGTGGCGAGGAGGCCATCGACGGGGATGGGCTGGTCAACGTGCGTGGCGAGCCGGGTGGTGGGTGCGTGGCGTTCGGCGAACCAGGTGGCGAGCCGGGTGACTTTGTGGACACGGTGGTGCAGGGTGGTGGAGCGGGTGATGCGTACGACGATGGCGGCGGTGGGTAGCGCGAAGACCGCGTTGTTGGTCAGGCGGAGTAGCCGGGCGTCGTGGCTGGGGACGTCGAGCTGGTCGGCAATCCGGTGCATGGCCTCGGTCATGGCCGCTTCGGTGTACCGTCCGCCGCTGTCGGTGGTGGTCATGCGGCCGGGCCGATCGTGGACAGGGTACGGCTGAATTCGGCGACTGGCGGGTCCGTTGCGTACCGGTGCATGTCGCGGCGGAGGTTGCGGATGCGGTCGTGTACCCGCTGGGAGGTCAACTGGTTGGCGTGCCGGATAGCCCGGGTGCCGACGACGACGGCCTCCCGTGGTTCTCCGGCGAGGAAGAAGCTGCTACACAGTCCGACTTCGTTGAGTACCGTGCTGCGTACATTTTGGGGGCCGAATGCGGCGATGGCCTCGGAGACCCACCGGACAGCGGCCTTGCCGTGTCGTTCGTTTGCTCGGGCGAGGTCGCGGTGGACACGCCCGTACTGGGCGAGCAGCTCGCCGCGGTCGTAGAAGCGCATCCACTCCGGCTCGCGGTCCGGGTCGATGCGGTCGAAGGCGTCGGTGGCGGCGCCGAGCGCGGTCAGGGCCTCTTTCCGGTCACCTCTGGCCGCGAGGGAGGCTGCCTCGGCGCCGTGCAGCATGGCGTTGGTCGCCGGGGTGGCGCGGCCGGCGAGGTGGTCGTGGGCCAGGCGTAGCGTGTCCAGGGCGTCGCCGTTGTGGTGTAGGTGCTGGAACTGTCGGGCCTGGCAGTAGCGCACCCGGGCGGCCAGTCGCAGGTCGTTTGCGGCTATGGCGGTGCGTTCGGCGGAGAGCCAGTGGCGTTGGGCGTCGCAGTGGTGTCCGGTGTCGAACGCGGCCCAACCAGCGAGCTGGCGGGCGTTGGCGATGGCAGCCAGTAGGGCGGGCTTGACCGCGTCGTTGCAGGGCCGGTTGGCCAGCGACGACGCCGCCTCGGCGAACCGACCCGCCTCCACACGCAGCACGCCGCCGCCAGACTCGTAGTCCATCGATCGGTACAGCGCCACGACGGCGTTGAGACGGGCCACGTCCGAGCCGCCGATACGAGCGTTTCTGTCGCCACCCGGTCCGCGACCGAACAGGCCGAGGGCAGCGACCAGGCCGGCAACTCCGCCGAGCAGCGCACGCCTACCCCCATCAGCGGTCTGCAGCCGGTCGACCTCGATCTGCGCGTCATTGACGGCCTCGTGCGGTTCGCCGCGGACGACGTAGAAGCCGAGGGCGGCGTCGCTGACCGCTCCGAGCACGGCGCGGAAGGCTTCGCGTCGGGAATCGCGGGGCCAGCGGTGCTCGCCCCGTTCGAGCTTGCCGATGTAGTTGGCGTCAATGTCAGCCTCGTTGTACCCCTTGCCGGCGAGGTAGCGGTTGACCGCGTCGGCGATCTCCTGACGGGACATCCGCCTTCCCGATCCGGACGGCGACCCGAGGCGGCGGCGTGCGTCGCTGAGTAGCTCGTTGGGCGGACCTGTGTGGCGTCGCCGTGTCATCCCCAACCGTCCTCGCCTCGGCTCGCTGCCCCATCGATCGCCAAGCCGACATGTTCGGTCAGCCCCGACATGCCGGCCAGCGTCAGCATCCCACCGTGACCAATGCCCTTCAAGGCGTTGCAGCCACGGCAAACGGCGACCGAGAACGTATCTGCTGGACGTTGTCAGAGATCGAACTTGCCAACACGGACGCCTCCGGTGAACCCTGCCCACTCCGTCGGGGTGAACTCGAGGATCGGCCCGATCGGGTTCTTCGAGTCGCGCACGCCAACCACGCCGTTATCGGCGACGGCGACCTCGACGCAGTTGTCCGCGCTACCGCTGCGGGTGGATTTGCGCCAGTTGGTGAAGCGGTAGGACATCAGATGGCTCCTTGGTGTTCGGGCAGCTCCTCAGCCACGGCGGCGAGGAAGTCGATCGTCTGCTCCGGCGTCAATGCCGCCGCCCGGAGGCGGTCGTACAGGGTCAAGTAGTGGCCCACATCGACGGCATCGGTCAAGACAAGGTCCGAGGTGATGGTATCGACGGAAACCACGATCGGGTCGGCGGAATCCGGGTAGCGGTAGATGGAGAACGCCGAGCGTGGGACGACATGACCGGCGATCGACGCGGCGATCGGCAGAACCCGAATGGTGACCCGCTCCTGCTTACGTCCGAGGTCGGCCAGATGCCGGAGTTGCCCCCCGACGACGGCCACAGGCGCGGCGAACCTCCGGATGGCCAATTCGTCAACGACCACCTCGTAGACGGGGCCACCAGAGCGCTCCAGGAGCCGTTGCCGCGTGATGCGCGCCTCCAGGGCCCGGGTGGGCTCGACTCCTTCGGTGTGGGCGGACGGGTCGGCGTGGACGCGAGCCTGGCTGAACGTGGGGGTTTGTAGCAGCCCCGGCAGCAAGGTCATCTGGTACTCGAAGATTCGCTGTGCGCCCGACTCAAGGCTGGCCGCGAGCGCCTGTCGAGGACCCATCTGATCGGCGTGGCGTTCCCACCAGCCGCGTTCCTGGGCTTCGCGCGCGATCGTCATGATCTGCGCCCATCGCTTCTCCCCAACGTTGAATACCGTGAGGATCCGCATGATCAAGTCGGGGTCGGGCCGGACGTGGCCGTTCTCGATCCGACTGATGGTTTGCCGCTTCACCCCGACCGCACTGGCGAGCCGATCAGCGGAAAACCCGTACTCGTCGCGCAGCCGCAGGATCTCCATGGCGAGCCGACGCCGCCGCACAAAGGGGCTGACCATCATCACGTCCTCCAGCGGTAACGGCCACGCAGCTAACCGACCGTCTCCGTGGACTGTCAGCGTGCCAAGAGCGTAACCCCGCATCCGCCGATGTTGATCATTAGCCGATCAGTGTGAACCCGTAGAACCCCAGGTCAAGGCCCGGTCGCCCAGTAAGTCTCCCCCTAAGTCTCCCCATAGAACAGGGTTCCGGCCCGGCGGACGGTCCGTGATCGTGGACTCACGGCACGCGATGCATCGATGGCATGCGGCAGTCCGCGCCGGCTGATGTTCATCGATGGAGGCATCCAGATCAGCGAACGGCACGAGAGGCCAGGCAGGGGAGGCGAACGATGCAGGCACCGCACCCGTTGGCGGCGCAGGCGACGCCCGGACCTGCGCAGCCGCCCCACGCCCCGCGCGGTGCAATGGGTGTGCCGTACCCGGATCCCCGGTCCGCCGCTGCTGTCCCCCGACCGGCGGCGGGCCGGGCGCCAGCGCCGCAACAGTCCCGGGCCACCGTCGCGGCGGTGGCCCGGCACGCCGCCCCTGAATCGCGCGGACGCCCGGTAGCCGCGTCGCCCCCGCCACCCGCGCACCCGGACCTATTTGTGCGGTCAACGGCGCCGCCTCGCACTCGATGGCCGCTCCTGGCTGATGACCTCTTTCGGTTGGCGCACCACGACACGACAGGCCGTCCGCTACTGCACGCTTCGGTGGCGGGACTCGGGTTGGCCGCGGCACTGCTGGCCGAGCTGGCCTTCACCGACGCCATCGTGATCGAGAACGGTCAGGTTCGTGTCGTCAGCCGTACGCCGCCGCCTGACGTGCTGGCGCACACGGTGCTGGGTCAGCTTGCTGGTGAGGTGGCCGGGCACACGGTGCGGACGTGGCTGGCGTTCTTGTCGCAGACCTCCCACGAGCAGGTGGCATTACGGCTGTTGCGGTCGGGACATGTCCGAGTCGAGACGGCCCGGCGCCTGCTGACCAGATCCACAACCTATGTCCCCACCGAGTCGCATGTTGCGGCGTGGCCGTGGGCTCGACTGTCCACTCGGCTACGTCAGGGCAAGCCGCTGGATCGTTTCGACACCGTCCTCGCCGGTTTGATGGTCGCTACTGACCTGCATCGGCGTGTGCTCGATGGTGCCCCGGGGCATGTTGTTGCCGGGCTTCGCCAGATGGTCGCCGTCGCGCCGCCGTCGCTGCGTCTGCTGCTGTCTCACACCGAGGCTGCTGTCGGCGATGCCGTGCTCACCGGCCACAAAACCCCTTCCCAACACATGTGAGGAGCTGTTCGTACCATGTCTGTTCCTGGCCCCCGGACCCCGACGAGTGATGTCTCGGCCACGTTGGCCCGTGCCCGTCTCGGTGTATGGCCGGTGGTGTTCATCGTGATGGCTGCCGCTGCTCCGTTGACCGTGGTGGCCGGTGGTGCGACCACCGGCTACGCCGTCACCGGGGTCACTGGTATCCCGATCGCCTACCTGGCGGTGGCGGTGGCGCTGGGGTTGTTCTCGGTGGGTTACGTGGCCATGTCGCGTCGGGTGGTCAATTCCGGGGCGTTCTACAGCTACGTGTCCCGTGGTCTGGGCAGGGTGCCCGGTGTCGGGGCGTCGTTCGTCGCGGTGGTGGCCTACGCCACGATGCAGATCGGCCTGTACGGCGGGTTCGGTGCCGTTCTCGCCGGACGCCTCCAGGACTGGCTGGGCTGGCCGGTGCCGTGGGTGGTGTGCGCGTTCGCCGCGTGGGCCGTGATCGCGATCCTCGGGGTGCGGCGCATCGACTTCAATGGCCGCGTCTTGGCGGTGATCCTGCTGGTCGAGATCGCCGCCGCGGCCCTGTTCGCCGTGGTGCACCTTACCCACCCCGCCGACGGCAGGATCACTATCGACACCCTCGCGCCGTCCCACCTCATCGGAGCCGGGATCGGTGCGGCCCTGGTGACGGCCGTGGCCGGGTTCGTCGGGTTCGAAGGCACCGCCGTGTTCAGTGAGGAGTCCAAGGACCCGCAGCGCACCGTCGCCAAGGCCACCTACCGGGCTGTTGCCATCATCGGCCTGCTCTACGCCTTCTGCGCGTGGGCGATGTCCGTGGCCACCGGGCCGGAACACATTGTCGAGGCGGCGAGGGCCGACGGCACCGATCTGATCTTCACCCTGGCCGCCCCGTATGTCGGCGCCTTCGTAGTCGGGCTCGGACAGGCGTTGTTCGTGACGAGTCTGTTCGCCGCGCTGCTGGCGTTTCACCACACGGTGGCCCGGTATCTGTTCGCTCTCGGCCGGGAGCGAGTCCTGCCTGCGGTGTTGGGTCGGACCAGTATCCGCACCCGCGCCCCGAAGGTCGGCTCACTCGTGCAGTCCACGCTGGCCGCATCAGTGCTCGTTGTGTACGCGGTGGCGGGCTGGGATCCGATCGTGCATCTGTTCTTCTGGCTCACCGTCGCAGGGGGCCTCGGTGTGTTGATCCTGATGACTGCGACGTCGATCGCGGTCATCGCGTACTTCGCCCGCCCGGCGAACCACGACAGCATCAGCGCGTGGCGGCGGGTGGTCGCCCCCGCACTCGCGGCGACAGCGCTGCTGTGGATCCTCGTAGCCACCATCGGCCAATTCCACACCCTGCTCGGCGTCGAGCCTGGTGACCCACTGCGGTGGATCTTCCCCAGTGCCTACGTCGCCGCCGCCGTGCTCGGCATGCTGTGGGCGCTGCTGCTGCGTACCGCCAAGCCGGACGTGTATACGGGCATCGGGCGCGGTGCGAACAGCGTCACCACCGAGCTTGCTGCCCCGTCCGGCCAGCCGAATCCAGCGCCGGCCGCGAGCGGGTGGTGACGACCGTGGACGCGTTCGCTCCGACGATTCGCCGCGCCACCCCGGCCGAGACCGACACCGTGGCCGCCGTGCTCACCGAGGCGTTCCTGCACGGCGAACTCGGCCCCTGGCTGGTCCCCAGAGTCGACACCCGCGAGAAGGTGTACTGGCCGTACTTCCTGCTCCTCGCCGAGAGTGCGCAAGCCGCCGGTTGGATCGATGTCACCGACGACCTCGCCGCCGTCGCCCTCTGGTACCCGGTTAGTGACCGGTTCGACGTCGAGATCCCCAACTACACCACGCGCCTCGCGCTGGCGTGCGGCCAGCACCTGCACCGGTTCCTCGCCCTCGACCGGATCATGCACCAACACCACCCCACCGACGCGCCGCATCACTACCTCGCCCACCTCGGTGTGCACCCGGACCGGCAACGTCAGGGGCTCGGCAGCGCCCTGCTGGAGCACCACCACAACCGCCTCGACGCCGATGGCATCCCCGGATACCTGGAGGCCACCAGCAGCCGTCACGGCGTCCTGTACCGCCGGCATGGCTATCTGCCCCGCATGGGATACCGGCTGCCGAAGGGGCCGGAGCTGTACCCGATGTGGCGGCACCCGCGCTCAACCGGGGAGGCGGAATGAGGATCGGGTATAGCTGTTGGGGGTTCCTCGGCCCTGGGGTGGTGGACACGCCGGACGGGTCGCGGGCGTACCGCCGGCCGCTGATCGATGGGCTGGCCGCCGCCGGTCACGAGGTGGTGCTCGTCCAGCGCAACCGGGACCTGGCCGAGGCAGGTCTGGACCTGCGCGGCCAGTACATGTTCGGCGGGCTGCCCGACCTTGACGTGTTGATGGTGGAGTGGCGCTGGCCGCTGCCGGGCCGCAACACCACCCCGTGCGGCACCCCGGGACACACCTGCGATCTGCACCGGCAGGCCGAGCTGCTGGAGTACTACACCCGCGCGTGCGGCACCCCGACGGTGATCTGGGACCTCGACCGGCAGCTCTCCGCCGACGACCCCGTCCGGGGGCTTCCGAACGTGGCGGTGTGCGAGTTCGCCCTGAGCCCGGCCCCGGACGCTACGACGCTGCTGTGCCCGGTGCCGGACGCTGCGCTGGACGTCGCCAACCCTGCCGCGCTGGTGGGTCGGCCTCGGTCGGTGTCGCTGGTATACGTCGGCAACCAGTACGACCGTGACGACGCCTTCGACCGCTACTTTGCCCCGGCCGCGCGGCAGGTCGGGCACCGGGTGGCCGGTAAGTGGCCGCGCACCGAGCGGTGGCCGCACGTCACCTTCACCGGCCGATGCCCGTTCGACGAGGTCGAGGCCATCCATCGGCAGGCCCTCGCGACGGTGCTGCTAATGCCGGAGCGCTACAACGCGGTCGGGCACATGACGTCCCGACTGTTTGAGGCCCTGCTCGCCGGCTGCTTACCCCTGCTGCCCGCCGAGTTCGTCGGCGGGGAGGCGTTCGTACCGCCGGTGCTGCGCGTCGCCGACGGGGCGGACGTGGTGCAGCGGGTCGAGCACCTGCAACACATAGCCGGCAGCACCGAGCACGTCGATCTGATCGCGGCGTGTTTGAGCTTCCTCGAGCCGATGCGGTTGTCCCGGCAACTCGCCGTCCTCGACAACGTCTTCACCGCCCTGACCAGCCTGAGCCCTCGGAGGTAGCCATGGTCTACGGCCCCACCTACGACACCTTCCAGCAGGTGTACCTCGCGATGCTGCGCACCGTCGCCCGCCGCCATCAGTACGAAACGGACGGGCGTGGCAAGAAGGCCCGGGAGATCATCAACAGCAGCTTCACGATCACCGACCCGGTCGACCGCACCCCGTACCTGGCCGCCCGCCGGACCAACATCGTGTTCAACCACGCCGAGGCGCTGTGGTACCTGACCGGCCGCGACGACGTCGACATGATCGGCTACTACGCGCCGCGGCTGCGCGACCTCGCCATCGAGGGCCGGCTCACCGGCACCGCCTACGGCCCCAGACTGTTCACCGCGACCAGCCCGGACGGGCGCAGCCAGTTCGACCGCGTGGTGTCGCTGCTGCGCGAGGACCCGAACACCAAACGCGCCGCCATGGTCATCATGCGGCCCGACGAGCTGACCGACCCGACCCACCCCGACGTGGCCTGCACCCTCGGCCTGCAGTTCCTGCTCCGCGACGGCGCCCTGCACGCCACCGCCTACATGCGCGGCAACGACGCCGTGATCGGGCTGCTGTGCGACACGTTCTCGTTCACCTTCCTCCAGGAGTACACGGCCCGCCGCCTCGGCGTGCCGGTGGGCACCTACGCCCACCACGTCGGTTCCATGCACATCAACTTGCTCGACCTGGACCGCGTCGACGCCATCCTCACCGAGGCCGCCGGCACGGCCACCAGCCCTAGGTTCCCGGTCCCGTCGATGCCGGCGACCAGCCACGACGACCTCGCCCTGATCATGGCCTGGGAGGAGAGCCTGCGCACCAACACCCGACGCCTCGACCCGGTGCGCCTGGACCACGTCCCGCTGCCGCTGTACTGGCAGCAGGTACTCGCGCTGTTCGAGGTATACCGGCAAATCGTCCACAATCCGGACGGCACCGTCGCCCCCGATGCTGTGGCCGCCCTGCACCCCGGGCACCGATGGCTGGTGGCCCGCCGCTGGCCGGACCGGATGCCCGCCACCATCCGCGCCGGGTGGCCGTCATGACCCCTCCGGGCGTGGGCTGGTCGGACTGGACCGTCATCCTCCTCAAACCCGACTGCCTGGCCCGTGGCCTGCGCGAATCAGTCCTTGTCTGGGTCCAACGCGAAGTCCAGGTGGTCGACATCCGCACGGTGTGGCCCACCGAAGCGCAGATCTTCACACACTACTCCGACATGCTGCCGCTGTCCACACAGCTCGGCCGCGACGTCCCCGCCGAGCTGCGGCGCATCTTCGTCGGCCAACCCACCGGCCTCGCCCTCGGCCGCGGCCCCAACGCCGCACCCCGGCTGCGTGAGCGACTCGGCCCCACCGACCCGACCACCGCACCAGCCGACACCATCCGAGGCCGGTTCGGCATCGACAGCCTGCGTACCGCGATGGCTGAGGGCCGCCTGGTCGACAACCTGATCCACAGTTCCGACACCGTCGAGGTCGTACCCCGCGACTTCGACATCTGGTATGGCCCCAGCGCCGCACACCTGCTCGCCCCTGCGACCCCTTACGGAGGCGCCCGATGACCAGCACCGCCGCACCCACCTTCACGTCCGGACCTCGGCTGCTGCCGATCATGCCCGCCGACCAGCAAGCCGACCTCGACCCGTACATGGCGCAGGTCGTGGGTTACCGCAAGTCCGGACTCAGCCTCAACCACATCATCGGCTGCCCACTGGAGTGCGGCTACTGCGTACGGCACTTCTGGGGCAACTTCGAGGTCAAAGTCCCGCACCTGCTCATGCCCACCGACGAGGCGATCGACCGGCTCGTCGGGCACGAGGCGTTCCGCCCCAACATCACCCCAATCCAACTGTTCAACAAGGCCACCGACCCGTTCCTGCCCGGCGTCAAACCGCACCTGTTCCAGGTGCTTCGTGCCCTCGACGCGAGCGGCTTCACCAACCACGTCCTGCTGATCACCCGGTTCAAGGTCACCGAGGCGGACATGGCCGCGCTGGAGCGGTTGCAGCACCTGCGGGTCACGCTGCTTTTCACCTACTCCGGGATCACCGACACGCGGGTCGAGCCGATCTCCAAGAGCGAGATCACCGTGACGTCGATCCGCACCGCCGCCGCGCACAAGCGCCGTACCGGGGTGGTGCTGTACTGGCGGCCGATCGTGCCCGGCTGGAACGACACCCCCGACACCATGGCTCACGTCCTCGACGTCGGCCGCGACGCCGACGCGATCGTGTTCACCGGCTACTACCACAAGCCCGAGAACGCCAACTACCTGCGCGGCCTCGGCGTGCCCGTGCCATTCGGGGAGGACTACCACCGCCGCAAGACCATGCCCGGCGACCTCGACGCCGCCGTGGTCGCTGCCTGGCGCGCCTCCGGCATCGCCACACCGCTGTTCCGCAAGACGAGCTGCGGCGTCGCCTACGCCCACGAGGCGCCCGACTACAACGGCCACTGGGGCGTGCGGGAGCTGTGTGACATCTGCCCCGCCGCCCAGCAGCAGCGCTGCGCCGACGACCACATCCAACCGACGCCGGCCAGCATGGACCGCATCCTCGGCCAGCTTGGCTACCAGACGCAGTACGCCATCGAAGACGGCCACGTGTGGACCCACGGCCTCGGCGAGCAGCGCCGCTACGCCATCCAACACGGCCTGCGCTACCAGATCTGGGAACTCGACCAGCCCCACCACCTACACGCCCACGGTCGGTCCCTCACCGGGCACGGCACCGACGCCGCCCAGGTGGAAGCGTTCACGGCGGTGCGCCAGCAGTTCGAGCAGGAGGCGCGGTATGAAGACGACTGACCCCCACACCCGGCAGGACGGACCCGTGACCGGAACCGACACCCCCTGGCACCAGGCCGACCTCGTCGCCCTAGACCTGGAAGGCAGCGGCGCCCAGGACCGCGACCACGAGGCCATCCTGGAGATCGCGCTCGTCCCGCTTGCCGCCGGCCAGCCGGCCGCCACGTACGCCACGTACGCCACCCTGGTCAACCCAGGCCGCCCCATCCCCGCACGCCCCTGGATCCCGCCCGGACTGAGCAACGATGTACTCAGCCAGGCCCGGCCGCTCACCGCGGTCGAGCCTGAGCTGGCCGGCCGCATTAGCGGCCGGTGGCTCGTCGGGCACAACATCGGCGTCGACTGGCGCCTGCTGCACCGACGGTGCCCCTCGATCGCACCGGCCGGGCTCATCGACACACTGCGCCTCGCCCGCGCCTACCGCATCGACGCCGGCGGGAACAGCCTCACCAGGCTGCTCGAACACCTCGACCTCACCGCCACAGTGACCCGTGCGGTGCCCGACGGCCAGCCACACCGAGCCCTGTGGGACGCCACCGGGGCAGCCATCCTCCTCGGCGGCCTCGTCACCCGCCGGTGGCCCGCCGGTGTCGCACTAGCCGGGCTGTGCGCAGTGGCCGCCCTACCGGACTTCGCACCGACGCCGGCACCGGACACCTTGTTCTGACCTCAGCTCAATACGTGGATCAGCTGAAACGAACTAACCGTGACGTGGCGAGTCGACTCGCTAGCCGCGGTGCTGATCCGAACAGCGAGAAGGCCGGGCCATCCAACCGGGCGGTCCAGACGAAAAGGAGAGTGCAACCAGTGAGTGTCGACACGGTGAACGCCGAGGGCCTACATGCCGCCATGGTCGATCAGCTCGTCGCAGATCACGCCGACAAGGGGCTGGCGATGCGGCCCGAGGTGGAGACGGCACTGCGCACCGTCCGCCGTCACCTGTTCACCCCGGATGCGCCGCTGGAGGAGGCGTACCGCGCCGACCAGGCCGTGGTCACCAAGCGGCGCGGCGACGAGGCCGTCAGCTCGGTGTCGGCGCCGTGGCTGATCGCGGAGATGCTCGGCCAGGCAGCCGACGTCATCGACGGCGGACTACTCGGCCGGCACGTGCTGGAGATCGGCTCCGGCGGCTACAACGCGGCGCTACTGCACGAGCTGGTCGGGCCGGCGGGATCGGTCACGACAGTGGACATCGACAGCGATGTGACCGACCGGGCCACGGCGTGCCTGGCGGCGGCCGGCTACGACGACGTGACCGTCGTCTGTGCCGACGCCGACCAGCTGATCGGCCACGACCGTTCCTACGACCTGATCATCGTGACGGTTGGTGCCTGGGACATCCCCCCGGCGTGGACCGAGCAACTTGCCGAGACCGGCACCCTGGTCGTTCCGCTGCGCACGTTCGGGATGACCCGCTCGTGGGCGCTGCGCCGTGCCGGTGACCGGCTGACCAGCCACAGCCAACGCCTGTGCGGCTTCGTGTCCATGCAGGGCTCCGGCGCCCACGAGATGCGCTACGTCGACATCGCGGTCGGCGTGCACCTGCGGCTGGACGAACTCGGGCAGCAGGCCGATCCGGAGGCCGTCGGCGCGCTGCTGTCGCAACCACCGGCGCAGGAATGGGCCGGGGCGAGCCTGCCGCCGCGCACCATCCTGGCCGACCTCGATCTCTGGCTCGCGGCCCGCATCACGGAGGCGGGGCAGCAGTTCGTGGTTCTCACCGCCCAGCAGGAGGCCATCGACGCTGGCCTCGTCACCCCGGCGTGGCGCTACGGCACGCCCGCCGCCCTGCATGACGGCAGCTTCTGCTACCGCTCGGCGCTGAAGTGGACGGGCGACCTGTTCGACGTGGGCGCCCGCGCGCACGGCCGCGACGCAGGCGCGGCGGCCGAACGGATGGTTAAGCAGATGCGCGACTGGCTGGACGCCGGCAGCCCCTCGCCGATGCTGCACGTCCTGCCCGCTGGAACTCCCGACGGCGACCTGCCGGCCGGGACGGTGCTGGACAAACGACGCAGCCGCGTCGTCCTCACCTTCAACCCTTCGTAGAAAGGCAAGCACATGAACGAAACGGTCCCCGAGTTCACCCTGGACGTCACCCTGGTCGACGCTGGCCCCGCCGCGAACGGCTACGCCACCGGTACCGACGACAACTGCGGCTCGGGCAACACGGGCTCCAACGCCTGCACGACCCGCTGCGACGCCAGCGACTGACCGACCGTTCCCCGCCAGGCCCGGTGTCGCACGGCGCCGGGCCTGCCGACCCCCTCGGTGGTGCGCATGATTCCCGCCCCTGGTGCGGCGCTGATCAGAGTCGCCGCGTATCCGAACGATCTCCACCTGCCTGGCTGGCCCGACCTGGCATCCGACGAACCGGAACAGTGGCGCACCTGGCTGCACGCGGTATGGAAGCTGCCACGGTTCGCGACGGCGGTCACCTCAGCAGCGCCCGAGCTGGCCGGGCAGATCGCTCGGGCGGTAGCCGGCGAGCCGGTCGCGGAGAAGCGACTACGTCGTCTCGTAGGGGCAGCGGTCAAGTACCTGCTGCGGTGGACCACCCGCGCGACCCCGTTCGGCACCTTCGCCGGGGTCGCCCCGATCCAGTTTGATACCCATGCAGCGGTCCGCCTGGGCGAGGCCCACCGCGCGGTCGCCCGTCCGGACGGTGAGTTCATCGCCGAGCACACCGCGCGGGCCGAACAAGACCTCGCCACCCTGCGCGCCGTCGAGGTGGTGACGAACTCACTCGGATTCCAGCGCGACGGCAGGTGGGTGCTGCCGTGTGCCCGCGCCGAGGGCGACCGGCGGTGGGACGTGGAGATCCGCCTGACCGGCCCCGTCGAGGCAGCGATCCAGGCGGCACGGTCGCCGGTCGGGTTCGCCGACCTCGCCGCGAAGATCGCCGGTCCCGCCGACGTGGCCACCGCCGAGCGGCTGCTGGCCGACCTGGTACAGGTCGGGGTGCTGCTGTCGGCGCTGCGGCCCGCAATGACGGTCACCGATCCGGCCGCGCACGCGGCGGACCACTACGCCCTACCGCAACCCGGTCATCGGATCGCGGTCGACCTGCGCGCCGACGTCGCGGTGACGCACCGGCGCTGCGACTGCTGGCTGCGGTGTGGCATGTCGCGGAGCCGGAGACCTCGGATCACATCTACGGTGCCTTGGGCAGCATCCTGTTCGAGCTGTCCTGCGCCGAGCCGGGGGATCGCTTGCGGTTCCGAGCCGTGGTTGGGGGCTTGCTGGTCGAATCTGACCCCGATGTTCGTGCCGGTGCCCGGGATCTGCTGGATGCAGTTGCCCGAGCATTACGGGACTGACTCAGGGGCTTGTCGGCGTTACCTGGGCGAAGGCCTTGGTCGGGTCGTATAGCTGTTCGGTGGCCAAGCAGTGATGGAGACAGCCAAGCAGCCGGTTGAGCAGGTGGCGTAGGGCGGCGGGATGGCGGTCGCCGTGATCTCGGCGGCGCTGGTAGTGCTGCTTGGCGGGTTCGGCGTGGGTGGCGGCGACGAAGGCCCAGATGTAGCCGGCGGCTGCGAGGCGGTCGTTCTTCACCTTGCGGTGGGTGATGGAGATGCTGCGGCCGGACGCCCGGGTGACCGGGGCCGCGCCGGCGTAGGCCTTCAACGCGCGGGCATCGGCGAACCGGGCGCGGTCGTCGCCGATCTCGGCCAAAACGCGGGCGCCGGTCACATCGGCCAGACCGGGGAAGCTTGTCACGATCGTGTGGTCCGGGTGCTGGTGGAACGCTTCGCTGGCGGCTTCGGCAAGCTGCTCGACACTGGCGCATTCGACGTTCAGCGTCGCCAGCAGCGCCAGCGCCTGGATGCCCATGGCTTCCTCTACGACGGCCGGCTGACGCAGTTGCGGACGGCGCAGCGCCTGCTGCAGTTCGGCGGCCAAGTCCTCGACGCCGCGCCGGCGGCCGCCGCGGCGTAGGGCGGCGGCGATCCGAGTTGTAGACAGCTTTGCAGCAGCTGCGGGCGTGGATGCGACGGCCAGCACCGCGCGGGCGTCCGCGCTGGTCAGATGGCCCTTCCTGCCGTTGAACGCGGCAAGGAACGTGGGAAAGTACTCCCGCAGCAGCGACCGCAGCTCGTTTGAGGCCCGGGTTCGCCGCCAGGTGGCGTCCTGGTGGGCTCGGGCCAGCACCGCGACTGCCTGAACCAGTTCACTGTCGTGTGGCAGCGACCGGTGAACGTGGGCATCGGTGCGCAGGATATCGGCCAGTACCACCGCATCGACATGGTCGGACTTCTTGCCCGACACCGAATGCCGTTCGCGGTAGCGGGCCACCGCCATCGGGTTGATCGAGTACACCCGCCGGCCGCTTGCGCGCAGCGCCGCGACCAGCAATCCACGCGGGGTCTCGATCGCCACCGGGACCGGCTCGGCGGCGCTGTCGCCGGCGGCGGCCAGCATCTCGACCAGCGTGGTGAAACTGTCCAAGTCATCGCCGATACGGCCCTTGGCGACCAAACGACCGTGCTCGTCGACCACAGCGATGTCGTGATGCCGTTCTGACCAGTCGATGCCGCAGTACACCGCCAATTCCTACTCCCTTCTCGCCTGCTCGTCGGGCATGCAACCCTGACGGAAACGCGCGGCGCCCTAATGACGAGGCTCTGTGGCCTACCCTCCGATGAGCCATTCGCGATCCCAGCGACCCGCACGGTCCCGGTCTTCGCAGTCAGAGGACGTCTGGTTCACGTATTTTGTGTGTGTTGTGGTTGTAGTGGTTCTCGCCAGGTTGGGGTGGTTTCGGCGGTGAGGCGTTTGGCGAGGTTGTCGATCATGGCGAGGGTGATCATGCTGGCGGAGTTGTCGGGTCGTGCTTCATAGTCGCGGACGAGTCGGCGGTGGTGCATGAGCCAGCCGATGGTGCGTTCGACGACCCATCGCCGTTTGACCACGCTGAAGCCTTTGGCCTGGGGGTCTTTGGTGACGGTCTCGACGTCGACGCCGAGTGCGGCGCCGTGTTCG
>NZ_AXVR01000069.1 GCF_000484695.1 Salinispora cortesiana
TTCCTGGACGGTTTGAAGCAGGTCGAGGGCTGGCAGGAGATGCCGTTGACCGAGGCCGCGCAGACGGTGCAGGTGTCGGCGTACCCGTTCCACTACGCCCAGTGGGAGACCCAGGCCGCCGACCTCGTCGCCGAGCACTGGACCAACTGACCCACCCACCGCAGCAGCCACCAACAAACCCCCACCCACAGACCCAACCCACACAAGGGGGAAAGAAACTGTCGGCCGGCACCCGAAACCGGGCGCCGGCCAACAGCCGTCTCCGGCCGGCCTGGACACCTAACTACTGCCCTCTGCGCCCATCGATGCACTCGCGAAGCAGGTCGGCGTGGCCCAGGTGGCGGGCGTACTCCTCGATCAGGTGGACCAGGACTTCCCGTAGCTCCACATCGTCTGCTCCCCGGGCGTCCAGCTCCGTTCGCGCGACGAACTCGTCAGCGGCATCGCACTGCCGCTGCCACTCCTGGAATGCCGCCTCGACGTCGGAGTCCGTGGGCACCGGAAAGGTGAACTCTTCGCTGTGCACCCCGTTGGGGCGGAAGGGGCGCAGACCGCTGTCGCCCTGCATCACCCGCTGGAACCACCCGTGCTCGACCGCGGCCAGGTGCCGGACGAGCCCCAGCAGCGTCAGCTCCGACGGAGGCACCACGGGGTTCGCAAGCTGCTCCGGTGTCAGCCCCGCGCACTTGAGCCGCAGCGTCTGCCGCTGAAAGTTCAGATAGCGGAGGAGCACGTCTCGCTCGCCGTGGACGGTGCCCTGGTCCCGCGGGTCCTGTGCGGGCGAGACGAACATGTTCTGCCAGCCGAAGCCCTTGCCCTCCCATTGATCATTCACGAATGAAGTCTGCTCGACTGGGCCGGGGCCAGGCAACAGCGCCCACAGGGCTCGCCGGGGATGGCCAGCCCTGGAGTGCCGAGCGCTCGCCTTCGGCCCGGCGTGATCGCGGGCGCCACCTGGGTCACCGTCCGGAGGTGACGCGCTCGATGAGGGTCGCGGCCCCGGGCCCGGTGAGCTCGTCGGGTGCAACCGGCCGACCGGAGACCGCGAGCAGGAGGGAGAGAGCCGCACCCCGCACCTCGGGCCCGACTCCACTGTCCACGGCAGCATCGGAGCTGACCAGTCGCAGCCCACTCGCACGCTCCTTGCCGCCGCCCAGCTGCACCGTCGTGCGTAGTTGGAAGGTCAGCGCCGCCGCCACCTGCTCGACCGGGTATTCACCGCGAAGCCCAACTGCCCGTCGGATGTCCTCGCCGTGCACGAATGCCTCGACGAGGCGGGTGACGATCGCGGCCGGTGGGGTGCTGGTGCGGGTCACGACCGCGCGGAGGGCGGCGAGGGTGTCCACCGGGTCCTCGCGCCGTTCGCGGGCGAGCCCCACCGCATTCTGGCGGTCGAAATCGAAGCGGGCGGTGACCATGTCTCGGACGAAGCGGAGCCGCGTCGTCTTCGCGGTGTCGACCAGGTGCGCCACGACGTCGTGGACGTCCCACCCGGGGCAGGCGGTCGGGGCAGCCCACTGCTCAGGCCCCAGGGTCTCGAGGCTGCGCACGAGAGCCGCGCGTTCGTGGTGAATGACAGTCCACACCGCAGCATGCCGGCTATTCATGGCGCCACCCAAGCAGCAGGGGCTGACACTGCCGGGTGGGCCGGCGGAGTGTCAGATCTCGTCACAAAGGTGGGTCCGTTCTGCGGATGATCCTTCCACAACTCACCGCGTTGGCCGTGCACCATCACCGGCCTGATGTCCTCGCCGAGCTCGAGCTCGAGCTCGAGCTCGGGACGTGGGCGCCGGTCACGAACGCTCAGGGAAACCACCACTCTCCCCGTCCACATCCTGGTACCCCGCGTGGAAGCGCCCGTCGTGAGAGCCTGCAGTCCCGCCCACCGCTGCCGGGGTTCGCCGGACGCGTCGGCGATCTCGGTCAACAGACGGTGGCGGGCTGGATCAGCACCTCGTCGGGGGGCTGGTCGACCGGGGGCCGTCGGCCGGGTACTGGACCAAAACTTGCGTCTCAAGCTGCTGGAGGTTGCAAGGTGAGCCTCATGGACATGAACAAGCTGTACCCAATCGGCGATGTCGCCCGGCGGACCGGCCTGAGCATCAGCGCCGTCCGGTACTACGCGGACGTCGGTGTCGTCACGCCCTCCGCCAGCAACCCGGCTGGCCATCGCCTGTACGACGTGTCGGCCATCGCTCGGCTGGAACTGGTCCGGACGCTACGGGAGCTCGGTGCCGGCCTGGGCGAAATCCGGCGGGTGCTGGCCGGTGAGGCGACGTTGCGCGAGTTGGCCGCCACCCACCTGGCCCTGTTGGAGCGACAGGAGGCGGGGCTGCGCAGGCGTCGCGCGGTGCTGTCGACGATCCTCAAACAGGACTCCACGGCCGAGCAGGTATTGCTGATGCACAAGCTGGTCGGACTGTCGGACGAGGAGCGCCACCAGTTGATAGACGAGTTCTGGACCGAGGTCTGCACCGATTGGGAGCCGCCGGAACGGATGACTGAGTGGTGGCGGGCGGCGCGACCGGAACTGCCCGACTATCCCGCCACGGCCCAGTTGGAGGCGTGGATCGAGCTGGCCGAGCTGGTCCAGGACAAGGAAATGCGGCAGGCCGTACGCCGTCAGCTGTACGAGGCATGCACCACCGGGGCCGGGCCGCTGATGACCTCGTCGCCGATGCTGGACAGCCTGGAGGCGGCCACGCCGATCAGCCAGGCCGCGATGGACGCGTCGCGAGAGCAGGTGCCACCGGACTCGCCACGGGGGCGGGAGATCGCCGACCAATGGATCGGGTGGTTGTCCGGCGTCTTCGCAACGCCGGACAGCCCCGGGTCACCCGACACTCCTGAGTTCCGGATCCAGGCGGCTGACCACCTGCTGGCGGGTGCGGAGTGGGACCGCACACCGCCGCAGCCGGAGGGACCGTATGACCGATACATGGCGTTGGTCATGACCGTGAACAACGCGCCGCAGGAGCAGTTCCCGTGGGAGTGGCTAGCCGCGGCACTGCGCGCATCCGCCCTGCCTCCTCGCTGACGCTTCACGGCCCGGGGTCGTGCTTGTATTCAGCCGGAGCTGCCGGCGAGGCTGATCCAGTGGCTGGCTGCGGGTTGCTCGCTCAGAACAAGATGGTGGCCAGGGTGCCCACCGGGCGGAAGCCACAGCGTTCGTAAACCCGCCGGGCGGCCTGGTTGAAGTCGTTGACATAGAGGCTTACCGTCGGCGCGCAGCGGTGCAGCGCGTCCCGGACGACGGTGGCCATCGCCGCCGCGGCGATCCCCCGGCCCCGCCACTCGGGGGCCACCCAGACCCCCTGCACCTGGGCGGTGCGCCGGGTCACCACCGCCAGCTCGGCCTTGAAGACGACCTCGCCGTCAATGAAACGGACGTATGCCCGACCGGCCCGAACCAGGTCCTGGACCCGACGGTAGTAGCCGCGCCCGGCGTCCTCGGCCAGCGGCGAGACACCGACCTCCTCGGTGTACATGGCCACGGCGGCCGGGAAGAGCCGGTCCACCTCGTTGCGGCGTACGTGACGCACCTGCGGGTCCGGGGCCACGGCGGGCACGGTGTCGGTGGCGAGCAACGGCTGGTTGGGGCGGACGTCGCGGGCCGGACCCCAGGTCGAGGCGAGCCGCTCCCAGAGGCCGAGCACCGCGTCGGCCCGGCCGACGATCGACGAGCAGAGCCGCTCCTGCCCGGCGAGCAGGTCGGCGTAGGCGGCGATCGCCGGCTCGGTCGCGAGCACCGGAGTGAGGTTGCCGCCCAGCCAGCAGACGGATTCCAGGCTTCGACGGGGGCCGTAGCCGAGGACCCGTCCCTCGGACCGCCACCAGCCGAGCCCGCGCGCGGCGACCCGCTCGGCGACCTGTGCGCCCGCATACGGGTCAAGGTCGAGCAGCTGCTCGACCGCGCGACGCTCCGATTCCCCGAGTTGCCGTACCGGCGTCGTCAGCACGGTTTTCAGCCTGCCAGATCAGCGGAGCCGGCGTTGGCCGACCGGCCTACTCGGCCGCCCGCTGAGGGGAACGGCCCGCGAGCCGGGTGGGGTCAGTGCACGCTCACGGTGGCGCCGCCGGCCAGGCTCCGCAGCTCCTCGGGGAGCTCGGCGCCCATCTCCTCGGCGAGGCGAAGCGCCTCCTCGATGAGGGTCTCCACGATCTGGCCCTCCGGGACGGTCTTGATGACCTGGCCCTTGACGAAGATCTGGCCCTTGCCGTTGCCGGAGGCCACCCCCAGGTCGGCCTCCCGGGCCTCACCCGGGCCGTTGACCACACAGCCCATCACGGCGACCCGCAGCGGCACCGGCAGCCCCTCCAGGCCGGCGGTGACCTCCTCGGCGAGCTTGTACACGTCGACCTGGGCCCGGCCGCAGGACGGGCAGGAGACGATCTCCAGACCGCGCTCGCGCAGACCGAGCGACTCCAGGATCGCGGCGCCGACCTTGATCTCCTCCACCGGCGGGGCGGAGAGCGACACCCGGATGGTGTCGCCGATCCCCTCGGCGAGCAGTGCGCCGAAGGCCACCGCCGACTTGATCGTGCCCTGGAACGCCGGCCCGGCCTCGGTGACCCCGAGGTGCAGCGGATAGTCGCACGCCTCGGCGAGCTGCCGGTAGGCCCGGACCATCACCACCGGGTCGTTGTGCTTTACCGAGATCTTGATGTCCCGGAAGCCGTGCTCCTCGAAGAGCGAGCACTCCCAGAGCGCCGACTCGACCAGCGCCTCCGCGGTCGCCTTGCCGTGCTTGGCCAGCAGCCGCTTGTCCAGCGAGCCGGCGTTCACGCCGATCCGGATCGGTACGCCCGCGTCGCCGGCGGCCTTCGCGATCTCCTTGACCTTGTCGTCGAACTGCCGGATGTTGCCCGGGTTCACCCGCACCGCCGCGCAGCCCGCCTCGATCGCGGCGAAGACGTACCGGGGCTGGAAGTGGATGTCGGCGATCACCGGGAGCTGCGACTTGCGGGCGATCGCCGGCAACGCCTCGACGTCGTCCTGGCTGGGTACGGCGACCCGGACGATCTGGCAGCCGGCGGCGGTCAGCTCGGCGATCTGCTGCAGCGTGGCGTTCACGTCGGCGGTGAGCGTGGTGGTCATCGACTGCACCGACACCGGTGCACCCCCACCGACCGGCACCGGACCGACCATGATCTTGCGGCTCGTGCGACGGGGCGCGAGCGGCGGCGGCGGTACGGCGGGGATACCGAGACTGACAGCGGTCACTTCAGGCACTCACCTTGTGAAGAGCGTGATCGGGTTGACGACGTCCGCGGTGATGGTCAGCAGCGTGAACGCGCCACCGATCAGGATCACCGCGTACGTCACGGGCATCAGCTTGAGATAGTCGACCCGGCCCGGGTCGGGGCGGCGCAGCCCGGCGTAGACCCAGGAGCGGGCCCGCTCGAACCAGGCGATGGCGATGTGGCCGCCGTCCAGCGGCAGCAGCGGCAGCAGGTTGAACACGCCGATGAAGAAGTTCAGCGAGACGAAGAGCATGAAGAAGAGCAGCCAGGCGTCGTTCTCCACCGCCTCGCCGCCGATCCGGCTCGCGCCGACCACGCTGATCGGGGTGTCCACGTCCCGCTCGCCGCCGGTGATCGCCGTCCAGAGCGCCGGGACCTTCTGCGGGATCCGCTTCATCGCCTCGTACGTGTTCACCGCCATGGTGCCGGTGAACTCGGCGGTGCCGCCGACGGCGCCGACCGGGCCGTACTCGATCCGGCTGGGGGTGCTGGGGATGAGCCCGACGCCGAGCGCGGCGACCGGCCCGACGGTGCCCTCCGGGTCGTCCAGCGGCGGGCGTTGGGTCTGCCCGAGCGTCACGGTCGTGCTGCCCGGCTGGTCGTCCCGCAGGTACTCGACCTGCGCCGGCTGCCCCGGCTGCTGGGCGCGCAGGGCGACGAGCAGGTCACCGTAGCTGGTGACGGGGGTGCCGTTGACCGCGGTGATCTGGTCGCCGTCGCGCAGCTCGCCCTGCGCGGCCGGGCTGGCCGGGTCGGCGTCGGTGCAGGCGCGGGCCTCGTTCTCCGGGACGACGCAGTTGGCGAGCTGGATGACCGCCGGCTCCTGCCGGACCTGCGCCAGGGTGCTCGGGAAGTTCGGGTTGGGCAGACCGGCGGTGATCGCGATGATCCAGAGCGCGATCAGGGCCAGCGCGAAGTGCGTGATCGAGCCGGCGGACATCACGATCGTCCGCTTCCAGACCGGGAACCGCCACATCGCCCGCGGCTGGTCGGCCGGGTCGACGTCGTCGTCCTGCGGAGTCATCCCGACGATCTTGCAGAAGCCGCCGAGCGGGATGCCCTTGAGGCCGTACTCCGTCTCGCCCCGCCTGAACGACCAGAGGGTCGGGCCGAAGCCGACGAAGTAGCGGGTCACCTTCATGCCGAAGGCCTTCGCCGTCAGCAGGTGCCCCGCTTCGTGCAGACTCACCGAGATCAGGATGGCGAGGGCGAAGAGCGTCACCCCGAGCAGGTAGGCCATCAAGCTCCTTCCACTGACTTCTCGATGATTGTCTGCGCGTGCCCGCGCGCCCACGACTCGGCCGCGAGCACGTCCTCGACGGTACCTGGTTCACCGAAGTCAGGAGCCTCGGCCAGCACCTGCTCCAAGGTGTCGACGATGCCGAGGAAGGGCAGCCGTCCGGCGACGAACGCCGCGACGCACTCCTCGTTGGCCGCGTTGTAGATCGCCGGGCGGCAGCACCCGGCCTCGCCGGCCGCCTTGGCGAGCGCGACCGCCGGGAAGGCCACGTCGTCCAGCGGCGCGAACTCCCAGGTGTGGCTGGTCGTCCAGTCAACGGCGGGGGCAGCGTCGGCGACCCGGTCCGGCCAGCCGAGGCCGAGCGCGATCGGCAGCCGCATGTCCGGCGGACTGGCCTGGGCGATGGTGGAGCCGTCCACGAACTCGACCATCGAATGGATCACCGAGGTCGGGTGGACCAGTACGGTGATGTCGGCGTATGGCACGTCGAAGAGCTCGTGCGCCTCGATCACCTCCAGCGCCTTGTTGACCATCGTGGCGGAGTTGATCGTGACGACCGGCCCCATGTTCCAGGTCGGGTGGGCGAGCGCCTGCTCCGGTGTGACCTGGGTCAACTCGTCGCGCCGCCGCCCCCGGAACGGGCCGCCGCTGGCGGTGACGAGCAACCGGCGCACCTCGGGGCGGGACCCGGAACGCAGACACTGGGCGAGCGCGGTGTGCTCGGAGTCGACCGGGACGATCTGCCCCGGCCGGGTCACCGCGGCCCGCACCAGGGGGCCGCCGGCGACCAGCGACTCCTTGTTGGCCAGGGCCAGGGTCCGCCCGGCACGCAGCGCGGCCAGGGTCGGCGCGAGCCCGAGCGAGCCGACCACGCCGTTGAGCACCACGTCGCTTCGCCACTGGGCCAACTCGGTCATCGCGTCCGGCCCGGCGATGATCTTCGGCAGCTTGACCTCGCCCCGGGACCAGCCGCGGCGGCTCGCCTCCGCATAGAAGGCGAGCTGGAGATCCTGTGCGGCGGACGCCCGCGCCACGCCGACCGCCTCCACGCCGAACTCCAGGGCCTGCGCGGCGAGCAACCCGACGTTGCCGCCGCCGGCGCCGAGCGCCGCCACCCGGAACCGGTCCGGGTTACGGCGCACGATGTCGATGGCCTGGGTGCCGATCGAACCGGTGGAGCCGAGCAACACGACGTCGCGGGGAGAAGTCACCCCGCCATTGTTCCCCAGCCGGTTCGGCGCTCGCCGGGAGCCTCAGCCGACGCGCCGAAGGCCGGTGCCGGCACCTCGCCGACACCGGCCAACCGCAGCTCAGAGCTGGTGGTCGCGCTCCCCACTCGGGACGGCGGCGACGAACCGGGCCCAGGCCGCCGAGCCGAAGCTCAGCGCCGGCCCCGGCCGATCCTTGCTGTCCCGTACCCCGACGACGCCATCCCGCGCGCCAACGACGCCGTCTCCGGTGCCGGCCGGGGCAGCGAACGCCGCCACCTCGACGCAGTCACCCTCGCCACCGGATCGGGACGACTTACGCCACACCCCGTCATGCCTCATCGGTCATCTCCCTCGCAATCGCCGCGATCAACTCACGGGACTCGTCAACACCCCGCGTTCGCTCGCTGAGCGAGCGCCAGGTGTCCTCGTAGGTCTGGATCTCGTGGGCCTTGTCCAGGTAGACCGCCCCGCACGGCCCGTCCGTGTAGATGGTCGTCGGCTCCGGCTCCCGCACGTCGGTCGGGAACTCCAGCATGGTGAAGGTGCCCGCCTGCGCCCAGCGGAACACCCCGGCGCTCAGCGGCAGCACCCGGAGGCCGACGTTGTGTCGCTCCCCGCTGACGAGTAGCGCCTCGAGTTGGCGCACCATCGCCGACCGGTCGCGCAACGGCCGCCGCAGCACCGCCTCGTTCAGCACCACCTCAAGCTGGGGCGCCCGCGGGATCGCCCGAACCAGCAGTCGCTGCCGGTGCAGCCGGACCTCCACCTTCGCCTGGCGCTCCGCCGCACTGAGCTGCGGATGATCGGTGGCGATCACCTCGGTCATGTACTCCACGGTCTGCAACAGACCAGGAATCAGGTCCACCTCATATTTTCGGATCCGGGTCGCGGCGGCTTCCAGGCCGACGTACAGCTTGAACCAGTCCTTGATCGCCGAACCGTAGCTGTGCCACCAGCCGTGGGCCTTGGTCTCCCGGGCCAGCGCCCGCATCGTCTCGATCGTCTCCCGGGCCGCCCCGTAGACCCGGCACATGGCCTCCACATCGTTGGGGTGCATGGGGACCTGGCCGGTCTCGTACCGCCAGATCCGGGGCGCCGACCACTCCAGTTCCTTCGCGGCAGCCGACACCGTGACATACGCGTTTTCTCGAAGCTCTCTCAGATATCTCCCGAGTTGCCTACGCGGAACGGTGCTCCCCGAGTCCTCCACGCCATCTCCTTTACTGTCGTCGCGTTAGGCACCTCATCCCTTGGTCCGCATCCTCCCGCGAGACATTGCCATCAATCCAGGGTTGCAATAAATCTTGTCTGAGACCGGCCACATATCGGCAGCGGTCACCCCGGGGCGGGCACCCTCCCCCCACCTCATCCAGGTGCCCGCCCCGGCCTTGACAGCAACCAGAAGGAGCACCCGTGAACGCCATCGACGACGGTTCGGCCAGACACCCGAAGGCGGCCCGAAGATGATCTACCTGAGCCAGGGCCGGCTGCGCGGGTACCGGGTCCGGAGTGTCCCCGCGAACACCGAGGCAGAGCGGATCCGGCAGCCCCTGCGCCAGTGGCAGTCCCGACACACCGACTGCTGCCACCAGACCGACGCGCCGCACACTCGCCGGGTGGGCAACACCAGCACGCACCGCACCCCCGGCACGGCCAACAGCGGGTAGCGTCGATGGCCGCGCGCTGGGTCCTGCACCTGCCCACCACCCTCACCAACCAGGACGATGCGGTCCGCCTCGCCGCGGCGCTCCGCGACTCCCTCGCGCACGTCACCGTCCTCGACTTCGGCGAAACCACGCTCAGCGAGGAAGACCGCCAGCTGCTGCGGACCCGGGTTTGGTGCGATGCCCGGCTCGACGAAGCAGGCCGCTGCCGCCGCCGCGCCGACCACGCCGGGCCCTGCGGTAGCGCCGCAAGGCAATGCGGCTTACGCCGTTGATACCGCTGAAGCCACCGGCTTTAGCAATTTGGCGTGGAGCAATAGAACTCGCGATCGCACCATAGTAGACAATGCCCCCACATTGCCTACCCGGCCGCTCCCCGCGTGGGCCGCCCCGAAACCCGGCGCCACCGGCAGGAATGTCGCTGGATTCGGACAAATCCTGCGCCGCGTAAGGCGCCGGGAAACAACGTGTACACGAAAAGCTGAGTTGTTATTTGTTTCGCACTGGTTAATGCTTACGGCACCGTCGACTCTCGATTGATCAACCGCAGCACCGGAGGTGCAGCACCATGATCCGACGTCTCTTCGTCGTCCTGGCCTTCCTCGCCACCGCCGTCCTCGTCTCGCCCGCCGCACCCGCGTCGGCTCGCGCCTGCACGTTCGGCTTCGAGTGCTACACGACCTTCTACTCCGACCCGTCGCACACCGCCATGGTGGGAAGCCTCCACGAGGACTGCCAGGGTGAGCCCACCATGGTCGGCAGCCGCAGCGGCTTCAAGACGTTCCAGGAGTATCCCTGCCCACAGTGACCCCCGGAGTACCGTCTCCGCCATGAGCACCGACGCCACCTCGGCAGCCACGGCCCGCTACGTCGCCGTCACCTTCGACTGCCCCGACCCGATCGCGCTGGCGCGCTTCTACAGCAGCGCTCTCGGCCTGCCCATCACCTACTCCTCCGACGAGTTCGCCCTCCTCGGCGAGGAGGGCGTTCCCGGACTCGGCTTCAGCCGGCTGGCCGGATACACGCCTCCTACCTGGCCGGACCCATCCCAGGAGAAGCAGGCTCACCTCGACCTGGCCGTTGACGACCTCGACGCCGCCCAAACCCGACTACTCGCCCTGGGCGCCACCGAGCCCCCAACCCAGCCGCAGCCGGATCGATGGCGAGTGCTGCTGGACCCCGCCGGTCACCCGTTCTGCATCACCACCGGCGTCTGAGCGAGCTGCACTCAGCCCCGACCGGGCGTGGTCCAGCGCCACTCACTGTCAACCAGGAGGAACCACCAGCCACCTGCGGATCACCCCGTGCTGACCCGGCCGCGTCAGCGCACCCTCCTGGCGAAGACCGTGCGGGCCAGATCATCGGGGGCTGCGCTCGCCTCGGCGACCAGCTCCCCGGCAGCGGACCAGATGCCCGAGCGGCCGGACGTTCGGGCGAAGCCGCCACCGGTCGGGCCGGCGAAGGCCGCAGTGGCCGCCCAGATGCCGTGGTCGGCGGCGACCCGACGGGCCCGCTCACCCAGCAGCTCGGCCTCGTCCTCGGCGTGCACGACCCCGGCCACATAGCCGTCAATCCCGAGCGCGGCCGTCTGCGCGGCGTGCTCGGGGACGCCGGTGTCACGGCAAACGGCGAGCCCCAGCCGCCATCCGTCCACGTCGATCACGGCCGGCTCGCCGGGGACGAAGTGGAGAGTCTCCGGACCGTGCAGGTGGACCTTCCGGTAGGCCACCCGCGCGCCCTCCCCGTCCACCGCCAGCACGCCGATGCCCGGCCCCGGCACCGGGGCGCCGACGAGTGCCAGCGCCCCGGTGTCGGCACAGGCGTTGACGATGGGGGCCAGCCGTTCGTCGCTGGGGGCGACTGGCAGCGCGTCCAGTTCGTAGCCGGTCAGCGACATCTCGGGAAACACCACCACTCGCGCGTCCGCCACCCGGACAGCCGCCGCGTGCGCCTCCGCGTTGACCAGCACGTCGTACGCGACGCACCGTGGCTGTGCCACCGCGATGCTCAACGACTGCCCTGTCATGTCTCCCCTCTCTGCCTCGCCTAGCTCTTGCGGGCGAGCGCGGCGAGTGCACCCTGGATCGCGGCCGCCAGCCCCTCCTTCTCGAGGCCGAGGCCGGTGAGCACGCCGTCGCCGCCCTCCTCCTCGAGCAGGGCGAGCACGATGTGCTCGGTACCGAGGTAATTGTGGCCGAGTCGAAGCCCCTCCCGGAAGGTGAGCTCCAGCACCTTCTTGCCCCGTGCGTCGTACGGGATCAGGTCCGGGACCTGCGCGACACGCGGCGGCAGGGTCGCCGCGACCGCGTCCCGGAGCCGGTCCAGGGACACCCCACGCGCCTTGATCAGCTGCGGGGCGAGTGCGTCCGGATCGACCAGCAGACCCAACGCCAGGTGCGCCGGACCGATCTCGGCGTTTCCGGCGGCGCGCGCCTCCTCCTGGGAGGCGACGACGACGTTGCGGGCCCGGGTGGTGAACCGGCTGAAGCCGCCATCCGACTCCAGCGCCGCGGCCGTCGCCACCTTCGCCACCGAACGCTTCTGGGCGGCCTGCTTGCTGACGCCCATGCTGCGACCGATCTCGGTCCACGAGGCGCCCGAGCGTCGGGCCTGGTCAACGAAGTGGCCGATCAGATGGTCGGTCACTTCGCCGAGGTGTTCGCCGGCCAGGACCGCGTCGGCGAGTTGGTCCAGCGCGCTGGTGCGCCCCTGCTTGATGTGGTCGATCAGCTCGTCGAGGCGTACCGGGTGGGTCGTCATTAATGGTTCCGTCATGCGTCAACCATAGGTTGACGGAGGCTTGCCGTCAACCGTAAGTTGACGATCCGCCGCGACCCCTGCGGCCACCGCCCCCGGCGGACCACCAGCCACAGTAGGTTGCACGTGTAGATGTCGCGTGTATAGAGTCCCGGGGCGTGGATAACACGACAACCCTCCTCGGTCTCCTCGGCACCGGTGCGAGCTACGGCTACGACCTGAAAGGCCGGTACGACCGCTGGTTCGGGCTGAAGAAACCGCTGGCGTTCGGGCAGGTCTACACCACCCTGACCCGGCTGATGCGCAACGGCTGGATCGTCGCGATCGGCGCCGAGGCCGGCGCCGGCCCGGAGCGCAAGCGCTACGGGATCACTCCCGCCGGCCGCGCCCGGGTGCTGGAGTGGATCTTCACCCCCGAGGTGCCGTCGGAGACCCTGCAGAGCGACCTCTTCGCCAAGACAATCATCGCGCTGCTCCTCGGCGACGACGCCGGCCGGCTGCTGGACCTGCAACGAAGCCGGCACATGGCGCGGATGCGGGAATTGACCAACGAGAAGCGGGGAGCGGGCCTCGCCGTCGTCCTCGCCTGCGACCACGCCCTGTTCCACATCGAAGCGGACCTGCGCTGGATCGACCTGACCGCGGCCCGCCTCTCCCAGCTACAAGCCGAGGTAAAGAAGTGAACAAGGTGGAGACCATCAGTACGTCGGCGCGCGCCCCCGAGGGCGGGTCGGCTCCCCTCCTGCGGGCGCGGGGGCTGCGGCTCGCGTTCGGGCTGACCGAAGCCCTGCGCGGCGTCGACCTGGACTGCCACGCCGGCGAAATCATCGCCGTAACCGGCCCGTCCGGGTCAGGAAAATCCACCCTCCTCCACGTGCTCGCCGGGGTCCTGGTCCCAGACGAGGGCACCGTGGACTACGACACGGTTCGCCTCACCGACCTCAACGAGACGGGCCGGTCCCGGCTCCGCCTGGACAAGTTCGGATTCGTCTTTCAATACGGGCAGCTCCTGCCCGACCTGACCGCGGTGGACAACGTGACGATTCCCCTCCTGCTGGCCGGCGTGAAACGCCGCGAGGCCCGCCGCCGGGCTGACTCCTGGCTCGACCGGCTCGGCCTGGCCGAGTGCTCCCGGAAACTGCCGGGGCAGCTCTCCGGCGGGCAGGCGCAGCGGGTCGCCGTCGCCCGAGCCCTGGCCACCACGCCGACCATGCTCTTCGCCGACGAGCCGACCGGATCACTGGACTCACTCGCCGCCGAGACGGTGATGCTCGCGCTCACCGAGGCGGCGCGAGACGCCAACACCGCCGTCATCCTCACCACCCACGACCCACGTACGGCCGCCTACGCCGACTGGGAAGTCGTCGTCCGCGATGGACAGATCACGGTCGGAGGGGCGTACCGATGAGGCTGTTCACCCTGACGAGACTCGTCACGGCGGAGGGCCGCGGGGCAGCCGGGCGGCTGATCGGCATGGCCGGCGGCATCGCGGTCGGGGTCGCCCTACTGCTGCTGCTCCTTGGCGCCTACGGCGGAATCACCTCTCGCTCCGAACGCCTCAGCTGGCCCGACCTGCACCACGGCGAGGTGACCCAGGTCCCGGACCCCGCTGCCGCCGCGCCGACCGACGAGTCCGTGCTGGCGGCGACCAGCCTGGAGCACTTTGACGGGAGGGAAATCATCAGAGTCGACATCGTCGCGACGCCGGACTCGACCGTGGTTGTACCCGGAGTCGGGCAGCCCCCGGCGGCCGGCACTTATCACGCCTCCCCCGCGTTGACCGCCCTCATCGAGGCGAACCCCACCGATATCCTCGGTTCCCGGTACGGCACCCGGGCCGGCTCCATCGACGAGGCGGGCCTCGCGGGCCCGGACTCCCTGGTTGTCGTGACCGGGACGACGACCGAGAACCTACGCTCATCCGGGTATGGCAGGGCGGGAAGCGTCCTCCTCGGCGGGGGCGCCTGGTCGGTCACGGAGTTCCGCGGGGTTTCCTATCCCAGCAGCAACTACCGCACCATCACCATCATCGGCGCCATCGCCATTCTGCTCCCCGTCCTGATCCTGGTCGGCATCGTCACCCGCCTCGGCGCGGCCACCCGCGCCGAACGCTTCGCCGCCCTACGCCTCATCGGCGCCACCCCCCGCCGGGTCGCCGCCATCGCCGCCACCGAAACCGGCGTGACCAGCCTCGTGGGCGCCCTGGCCGGGGTGGCCCTGGCGTGGCTGCTCATCCCGGTCGCCGCCCTGGTCGAAATAGACGACGGCCGACTGTTCCGCACCGACCTGACCGTGCCGCCGAGCACCGTGCTCATCGTCGTCGCGAGTGTCGTGGCCGGCTGCACCGCCGTCGCCGGGTGGCGCACCAGCCGGGCCCGGATCGGGCCCCTCGGTGGCAGCCGGGAGCGAACCGAGCGCCGCCCCACCGCCCTCGGCATAGTGCCGCTCATCGCCGGTGTGGTGGTGCTGCTGGGCGCCACGACCGCCGCCCTGCGGCACACCCCACTCCCCCATACCGACCGGATCCTCATCGCCGGTTTCGTCCTGCTCCTGGTCGGGCTGATCGCCGCCGGGCCGGTGCTCACCTACTGGATCGCTCGGATCGCGGCCCGGGGTGCGCACCGCACCGCCGGGGTGATCGCGATGAACCGCATCCAACAACACCCACGGGCCACCTTCCGCGCGGTCAGCGGCCTGGTCGCCGCCATCTTCCTGGTCTCGGTCTTCTCCGCCGGGATCACCACCGTCGCCGAGGAGTCGCTCACCGAAGACTCCGCGCATCTCTCGCCCACCACCCTGATCGCCTCGCTCAGCTCGCCGCCGCCGGACGATGCCAGCGCAGCGGCGTCCGGGATCACCGCGGTCACCGCCGCGGCATCCCGGATCGCCCGCACCGACGGAGTCGCCGCGACCGCGATCGGCTACTCCCACCCCGAGAGCGGATCCGTCTTCACCGCCGCTGACGCCGCCCTCGTCGGCTTGCCCTCCCCCGAGGGCGCCAGCCACATCCAGGTCACCGGCGGCTTCTTCGGCGACGGCCCGCTGGTCACCCGCCCAGCGGCCACACCGGACCCCAGGCCGGGGATTCTGGTCGTCGCCACCGACGGCACGACGCATTCGGTCGAACGCGCCCGCACCGCAATCCTCGGTAGCAAGCTAGACCTGTCATCACCACCCAGGACCCAGGCCGACCACGAGAGCGCCCGGCTACACACCTGGGCCGACCGCTACGCCAACCTCGGCCACCTGGGCGTACTCGTGGCCACCCTGATCTCCGCGGTCTCCCTCGCCGTCTCCAGCATCGCCGCCATCCTGGACCGCAAACGGGTACTCGGCCTGCTCCGCCTCATGGGAATGCCCGCATCGACCGTACGCCGTGTCATCGTCGCCGAAGCCGCCCTGCCGCTCGCCACGGTCTTCGCGCTCTGCGTCGGACTGGGAATCCTCACCGCCTGGTGCCTCATCGCCGGCCTCACCGAAGGCCGACGAACAATCACCTGGCTGCCCCCGTCCTACTACCTGATCCTCGCCACGAGCCTCGCGCTCGCCGCGACCGCGGTGATCTCCACTTTCCGTACGGCGCGCACGAGCACCACCATCGAAGCGACCCGGATCGGATAGGTGTCCACTGTCGGCCCGCCCGGGCCGGACCAGACCTCCGGCCCGGCCGGCCGGTAGACAGACCAGCCAAGCCATCGACGGTCAGGCATGGACGGAGCGCCACCGTCCGGCTAGCCTGAGGCCGAGCGGACGGGACAACATCCACTTCTGCGAGGTGACGATCGCCATGCCAGAGACTGCCTCGATCACTACGACAGGGACCGCCTCGACCGCTACGACCGGTGCTGCCTCCGGCAAGGTCACCGACGCCGAGTTTCCCGTCGCACGTGGATGCCCCTTCAGCACACCCGCCGAATACGAACAGATCAGGGAACACTCCCCGATCGCCAAGGTCCGTCTGACGACCGGCCGCGAAGCATGGTGGATCGCCGGACACGAGCTGGGACGCGCCGTCCTGGCCGACCGGCGATTCTCCTCCGACCGCCGCAGGGACAACTTCCCGTTCGTCAGCACCGACCCGGAGACCAGAAAGCAGTTGCAGGACCAGCCCACCTCCATGCTCGGCATGGATGGCGCCGAGCACGCCCAGACGCGGCGGGCCCTGATGGGCGAGTTCACCGTCCGGCGGATGGCCGGGCTGCGGCCACGAATCCAGCAGATTGTCGACCAGCACATCGACGAGATGCTGTCTTCCGAGCAACGCTCCGCCGACTTGGTCGAAGCGCTGTCGCTGCCGGTGCCGTCGCTGGTCATCTGCGAACTACTCGGCGTCCCCTACGCCGACCACGACTTCTTCCAGGGCCTCACCGGCCCCTTGCTCCGCCACACCACACCGCCAGAGGCTCGGGGTCGGATCCAGGAGGAACTGAACACCTACCTCGGCACCCTGATCGACCGCAAGCTCACCGACCCCACCGACGACCTACTCGGCCGGCAGATCGCCAAACAACACGCTGCCGGCACCTTCGATCGCACGAGCCTGGTCAGTATGGCCTTCCTCCTGCTCGTCGCCGGCCACGAGACCACCGCGAACATGATCTCCCTCGGCGTCGTGGGGCTGCTCCAACACCCCGACCAGCTAGCCATGATCAAAAATGACCCGGAGAAGACACCACCGGCCGTCGAGGAGCTACTGCGCTACTTCACCATCGCCGACACGGTCACCGCCCGCGTGGCCACCGAGGACGTACAGCTCGGCGACACCACCATCAACGCCGGCGACGGAGTCGTCATCTCCGGGCTGGCCGCCGACCACGACCCGACGGTCTTCACCGACCCAGACCGGATCGACCTCGAACGCGGCGCGCGCCACCACGTCGCCTTCGGCTTCGGCCCGCACCAGTGCATCGGCCAAACCCTGGCCCGCATGGAGCTGCAAATCGTCTTCGACACCCTGTTCCGCCGCATCCCCACCCTCCGCCTGGCCGCACCGCTCGACGACATCCCGTTCAAGTCCGACGCGTTCGTCTACGGCGCCGAAAAACTCCCCGTCGCCTGGTAACGGAGGACCACATGCGAATCGACGCGAACACCGACGTCTGCATCGGGGCCGGCCAGTGCGTCCTGACCGACCCGACCGTGTTCGACCAGCACGACGACGGCATCGTCATGCTCATCACCAAACACCCCGAAGGCGAAGCCGCCCACCGCGCCCGCGAGGCCGTCGAACTCTGCCCGTCAGGCGCGCTCTCCGTGATTGAGGAACCAGGCGACAGTTAGCCCGTGTCTGCCTGCACATCTCCACCGCGTTGGTGGAGCAGTCCCGCCGGGCCGACCAGGCTCCTACCTTGCGCCTGAGCATCGACCAGATCCGCGACGGACGCCTCAACCCCAACGACCCACTACCGTCCGCCCGCAAGATGGCCGACCTCTACGCCGTGGCCTCCATGACCGCCCAACGCCCGCTACGCGAACTCCAACACCGACGCATCACCTACAGCGTCACCGGCAAAGGCACCTTCGTACACCCCGACGCCTTCGACCTCCTCCGCGGCGGTGTCCTCCGCGAACCCATCGATGACCCCGACCTCCGACACCGAGTCGCCGCCTACCTCACCGACCAACAAGCCATCACCATCCGCTACCACCACGCCCGCACCACCGACGACAAGAACGCAGCCCTACACGACCTACTGCACCACGCCGACACCAACAACGACCTCATCGACGAAGTGAGGGACTGCGTAGATTTCCGTGTTTGACCTGGGTGTGGTCCGTTGGACAGGACGTTGATCCTGTCCAGGAAGGACCACGTCATGGCAGACAAGAAGAACACGGTTCAGCTTCCGCAGCCGTCGGCGGCGGAGGTGGAGTTCGCGTAGCAGCTGGTCGAGCGGGCCAAGGCCGATGGAGTCTCGTTGGTCGGTCCGGGTGGGCTCCTCGCGGGGATCACCCGCACGGTCCTGGAATCAGCGCTCGACGCCGAACTGGATGCCCACCTCGACGAGGTCGGCGTCGACGAGGAGTCGGGTCG
>NZ_AXVR01000070.1 GCF_000484695.1 Salinispora cortesiana
TATGTGGCGAGGCTGTTGAGGATCTCGTCTGCGGTTCTGGTCCAGACGAACGGTTTCGGTTCGGTGTTCCATGCCTCGATCCAGGTCTGTACGTCGGTTTCGAGGTCGGCGAGGCTGCGGTGGCTGGAACGGCGGAGTTTGCGGTTGGTCAGTTCGGCGAACCAGCGCTCTACGAGGTTGAGCCAGGATGCTGATGTCGGGGTGAAGTGCAGGTGGAAGCGGGGGTGCGCGGCCAGCCAGCGGTGCACGGCTGGGGTCTTGTGGGTGGCGTAGTTGTCCAGGACCAGGTGCAGGTCCACGTCGGCGGGGGTGTTGGCGTCGATGATCTTCAGGAACTCCTGATGGCGGTGCCGGCGGTGCACCTGTCCGATGACCTTGCCGGTGGCCGGGTCGAACGCGGCGAACAGGCTGGCCACGCCGTGACGGACGTAGTCGTGGGTCTGCCGCGCGGGGACGGTGGGCATCATCGGCAGCATCGGCCGGGTCCGCTCCAGTGCCTGCATCTGCGATTTCTCGTCGACGCACAGCACCATCGCCTTGACCGGCGGGTCCAGGTACAGGCCCACCACGTCGCGGACCTTTTCCACGAACATCGGGTCAGCCGACAGTTTCCACGTGTCGACCAGATGCGGTTTGAGACCGAATGCCTGCCAGATCCGCGACACCGCCGTCTGTGACAGCCCGGTCTCGCGCGCCATCGACCGGGTCGACCAGTGACTGTCCTGATTGGCCGGCTGCTGTTCGAGGGTTTTGACGATCACCTCCTCGACCCGGTCGTCGCTGATCCGACGAGGCGCCCCGGGCCGAGGCTCGTCAACGAGGCCCTCCAACCGACGCGCGAGGAACCGGCTACGCCACTTGCCCACCATGTCCCGCGACACCCCAAGCCGCTGCGCGACGTGCGTGTTCACCAGGCCGTCGGCGCACAACAACACGATCTTCGACCGCAACGCCAACGCCTGCGACGACGTACCCCGCCGCGCCCACCGGGTCAGACACGCACGCTCGTCATCAGTCAGTTCCACCACACCACGCGGACGACCAGCCATACCGACAGCCTACTATCTGCCGGCGAATTAACGACTCAGGACACTAGATCGGCACCGGTACTCTTAAGACATGACGGGATACTCCGGTGTGGCTCCAGGGTTTCGCGAGCTTTCCGCGCTGACCATCAGCAAGATCTCCGTGGGGCCTGGTGACAACAACTGCTACCTGCTGCGCTGTCGATCGACCAGCAAGCAGCTCATGATCGACGCAGCCAACGAGCCGGAAGTTCTGCTCGACTTCTGCGACCGTCGCCTCGACGCCGTCGTAACCACGCACCAACATTGGGATCACTGGGAGCACGCGCTTGCCGCAGTGGTCGATGCCACTGGCGCTACGACCTACACCGGAGAGCCCGACGCACCGGCTATCGCTGTCCCCACAGACGTTCTGCTGCATGACGGCGACGTCATCACCTGCGGCGCGTTCGAGTTGCGGGTGATCCGGCTGACCGGTCACACCCCTGGCGGCGTCGCATTGCTGTTTGACGACCCGGACGGCCATCCCCATCTGTTCACCGGTGACTCGCTGTTCCCCGGCGGGGTGGGAAACACCTTCGGTGATCCCGACGCCTTCACTACCCTGTTCCAGGACGTCGAGGGCAAAATCTTCGACAAGCTGCCGGACGACACCTGGGTTTATCCGGGACACGGTGCAGACACCACGCTCGGCGCTGAGCGGCCGTCGCTCCCCGAATGGCGGTCGCGCGGCTGGTAGACGCTGGAGAGCTTCAAAGGCGGAGGCGACGCGGGGGTAGCCGGCAAGGGAACGAACGGGGACCGTTCGACAGATCCTCCGCGCGGCGGGGCGTAGGACTGTATCTGTCGGGGGCGTGGTAGATGAACTTCAAAGTGCTCGGCAACCTGGAGGTATGGGCGTCCGCGCGCCGGCTCCCCGCGCTCCCGCCCCGGCAGGAGCGTTTCCTTGCGCGCTTACTGCTGAGCCCGAACACCCTCGTGTCGATCGGTGCGCTTGCCGAGGCACTCTGGGACGGCGAACCGCCCGCCTCCGCGGAACGACAGGTGCAGAACACAGCGTCACAGTTGCGGCAGGCGTGGCTGGGTGCCGGGGTGGCCGCGGCTAAAGAGGTCCTTCGTACCGCCCGGGCCGGCTACTCCCTCGACGTGGACCTGGACCAGATCGACCTGTACCTCTTCCGCGACATGGTCGCCCAAGCCAGCGCGCTCGCCGAGGCCAGTGATCTGCTGGCGGCCGTCGCGAGATTACGGCAAGTGCTGGGACTGTGGCGTGCTCCCGCCTTCGCCGGCATCGACAGCCGGGTCATCCAGGGGAACGCGCTGCTCATCAACGAGGAGCGGCCCGCGGCCTGGGAACACTGCATGCGCTTGGAGCTGCAGGCCGGCCTACACGGTCGGGTGGTGACGGAGCTTGCCGCGCTCGTCGCCGAGTTCCCGTTCCGCGAGCAGCTCACCGGGCTGTTCATGACAGCGCTGTACCGCACGGGCCGGCAGACGGACGCGCTGCATGCCTACCAGAAAGCGCGCACCCTGCTGAATGACGAGCTGGGCATCGACCCTGGCCCAGAGCTGCAGGAACTACACAGACGCATTCTGCAGAACGGCCCGGCCTTGTTGGGCACCGCGGCGTACGAGACGGTGGCGGCCGTCCCGCCGCCGGTCCTCTCCGCCGCCATGCCGCCGGTACCGAGGCAGATTCCTCCACCAGACGGCTCCTTCACGGGCCGGCACGACGCGCTGACACTGCTAGAGCAGCACTGCGGGCAGGCGCAGGTGCTCGTGGTTGCCGGCGCGGCGGGCATGGGCAAGACTTCACTCGTCGCGCGGTGGGCCCACCAGGCCCAGGAGCGCTTCCCGGACGGTCACATCTTCCTCGACCTCCGCGGGCACAGCACGGATGCCAGCCGATCGCCGGGCGGCGTGCTCGCGCACATCCTGGAGAGCCTGAACCTGCCGCCGCAGAAGATGCCCGCCACGCTGGAGAGACGGATCGCCCTGTACCGCTCGGCCATCGCCGACAAGAAGGCACTCATCGTCCTCGACAACGCTGGCTCCATCGATCAGGTGTTGCCGGCCGTCCCGCCCGGCGGCGGCTCGCAACTGGTCGTGACCAGCCGTAACAACATGGCGGCACTGCATACCCATGTGGCTGTCAAGGGCCTCGTGCTGGAAGGACTGAGCCGCGAAGAGAGCCGGTCGGTTCTCCTCGGCGCCACCGAACCGGCGTCGGCAGCCGCCAGTCGGGCATTGGAACGCCTGCTCGATCTGTGCGGTGGGATGCCGCTGGCCTTGCGGATCCTCGCCGCGCGGTTGGTGGCGGAAACGTCCCTGACGGTCGAGGGCCTGGCTGCCGATCTCTCCCGGGGAGGTGCGTCACTCGACGGGTTCGCCATCGAGGGCGACGCGCGCAGTGTCCGCTCAGTGCTGGCGAACGCCTACGCGACCCTGTCAGCCGACGACGCCCGGCTCTTTCGCCTGCTCGCGGTCCACCCCGGCCGGCGGATGCGGCCGGGGCTGGTAGCGGCGCTCGCGGAGCTCCCGCTGTCTGTCGTGCAGCGAAGCCTCGACAACATGATCGCACTGCACCTGGTCACCGAGACCGGTGATCGTTACCTGACTATGCATGACCTGGTCCGGTCCTTCGCCGCGGAGTGTCTCGAGGCGCGCGCCGGCGATGACCGGCCGAACCAGCCTGTAGATCGTCTCTTGGGCTGGTACCTGTCCGTGGCTGCTATGGCCAACGGCACGCTGCGGCCAGACCGTGACGCCTTTGCCGACTCGACCGCGCGGGTGGAGACGTTCATCGAGCCGTTCGCCGAGGACGTCGACGCCATCAGCTTCCTCGAGGAGGAGAGCGAGAACCTGGCGCCGATCACCACTGTCGCGGTCCGCCACGACATCGAACGGGCGGTGGAGCTGATCTACCACCTGCACAGCTACTTCGTGCGGTCAGGCTTCTCAACCGCCGACGTGGACGCTTGGAAGCGGTGTGGGGCCGACGCCCACCGAATCGACCGGCCGCTCGTGCGCGCCCACCTCTACCATGCCCTCGGCGGCGCGCTCGCCGTCACTCATGACCTCGACGCCGCGGCCGGGCACCTGCGTCTGGCCACCGAGTTCTACGAGCGGGAAGGACACCCGGGCGGCGCGGCCGGCTCCCTGCTCGGCCTCGGCTTCGTCTACGAGACACAAGGTCGATACCGCGACGCGCTGACCGAGTACGAGCGGGCACTGCAACTTGCCCAGGCTGCGCAGAACACGACTCTCGTCGTGCACTCCCTCAACAACTCCGCCGACGCGCTGGTCGCCCTGGACGACATCGACGCCGGGCTCGAGCGGTTGAAGACCGGGCGCGAGCTTGCTGGGCAAGGCGGCCTGCGGCACCACGAGGCCGCGATTCTGAGCAGCATCGGCGCGCTGTTCGTTCGCAAGCGCGCCTATGCCGAAGCGTTGGAGTACCTGCATGAGGGACTCGCCCTGATGCGGCAATCCGGTTTCCGTACCGCCGAGGCGGACACCCTAGTCCGTATTGGTCATGCGGTCCTGGGCTCCGGCAACCGCACCGACGCTGTCGCGTGGTTCCGGCAGGCGCAGAAGGTCTACCGCCGGAACAACGACGCCACAGGCGAGGCAGACATGGCGCGACTGATCGGCGACCTGGCCGACAGCCCTCAGACGGCGTGAATCTCGCACCTGGGCGGCTCCGAGGCAATTGCTGCCTCCTGGGTAAACGTTGTGGGGTAGGTCGTCGCGGTGGTCCTTGGAGTGCCCGAACCTACGGAACGCGTCGGCGCCGTCGTCTTCGGTGTCGCGTTCGAAGTAGGTGCTGGTGGTGTCGAAGAACAGCAGGTCGACTTCGAGGTTGAGCAGGTTGGCCACGGCGAAGAACACCGCTTCCTGCACCCAGCCGGAGGTGTCGGCGTCGACGAGCAGGTCCATCGCCCGGTAGGCGTGGTCGTCGTCCATCGAGGCCAGGCCGCAGATGACGGTGTCCTCGCAGACCCACTTGGCGGTCGACAGCTGGTTCATCGGTGCCACCGCCCGATTGGCGACCAACGCGAACAGCACTCGTTCCATGTTGGTGGTGAACCGGCGCGCGTCCGCCGCGGCGCGCACGGCCGAGCCGACATCGAGGCGCCGCCACAGCCCGTCCAGCAGCCACACCGCTCCGATCGAGCGGGAGTCGGCGACTTCCAGAGGCGCCGCCCCGGCGGCCAGGCCTGCTTCCGCACCCGTGCCATGCCCGTCTCCGCCGAAGTGCTTGTTGATCGACGCCGCGAGCCGACGCAGCCCTTCCACGTCGACTTGGCCGACACGGCCCAGGTTCATCAGCACATCGGGCTTGATCTTGCCGTCCATACGGCGGTTGTGCGCCAGGGCGACGTAGCGCACCACGCTGCCGTCGACGTTCGTCCGTGACGTGAACCGCAGATACATGACTACGAAGAAATCACATCCCTACTGGCAGTACAAGATGTGAATCCTCAGGCGTGTTACTACACTTTCGGGCCCGCGGGCCGGTCGAAAGTCGACCTCGAGCCCGTGACCAGCAGCGACACAGAACTGATCACGCTCGTGTTCCTACGAACTGCGGAACTCGGGTTTCCCCAGCTCAACGGCGGTGGATGAAAGTTGGATGACGGTGCGATGCAAGCTCCGTGGAAGCTGATCGCAGCCGGAGCGAAGGGATCAGTACGCAGGGCACGGGGGTCGTGATCCGCTCATCACCGGCGCAACTGAAGGGAGAGCCAGCATGGAGCAGGTTGCGGAGATCATCGAGGTCATCGAGACCCTCGAAGAGACCGACGAGGGCCTGGACGCCCTGGCGTCCGTACAGGCCGGAGAGACCTGGGTCTGACCGGTCAGACCCGGGAACGCGCACGCACGACGATCGCGGGAAGGAGGAACCCACAATGGAGCAGGTTGCGGAGATCATCGAGGTCATCGAGACCCTCGAGGAGACCGAGGACGGCCTGGACGCCCTGGCGTCCGTGCAGGCGGGCGAGACCTGGGTCTGATCGGTAACCGATCAGGTTCCTACCCTGGCGCCCGGCCCTTCACAGGGCCGGGCGCCCCTCTGCCGTCAAGGGAGCGCTCAAACAATGGTCGCTGACGACTACCTCACCGAGGCCGCCAAGCTACGCGCAGCGGCTGAACAGGCTGCAGTCAAATATGGTCCCTCGTCGCAGGCGGTCGTCTTCCTCAAGTACGAGGAACTAATCCGGCTGTGGCACGCGCACGCGCACGCGCGCCCCACTCCCCCACTGTGCGACCGCCTGGCCCGGGCCGCGGAAGACATCCGCGCCGCCTACGCGCGGGAACTGACCGTTCGCCATGACCATCCCACCCGGGTGGTGAACCGAGACCCACTGGTCATCGAGTTCGACCGCACCGTGTTCGAAGACCGCTATGCCGTCGCAGCCCGCACCGCAGTCGAGCAGACCTGGCGAGTCCGCTCCGCCGAGGTTCCGGACAGCTTCGCCAGGGGCGCACCGCACATGTTCGTGATCGACGACCGAGGGGAGCTGCTCATCTGGCGACGCAAGTTCAGCTTCCGTGAACTCATCTTCGGTCGAGCGAAGTCGCAGGTCGAGGGTGTTCCCGTGGCCCACCCCATACTGGTGCCCGACCGGCTGCGCGTACGCACAGCGGGCGAGATCGTGCTGATCGGAGGTTCACAGGTGCATGCGGTGGTGGCGAACACCAAGTCCGGCCACTTCCGGCCACCACCGTCGACGGGCGCCGTAGTGCGGGAGACATGTGCCCAATTGTTCGCGATCACGACTGACCGGATCGACGTCTTCACCGTAGGTGGACTCTCCGACCAGGAGTACGCCGGCTCGACTCATCGACTCGCAGGAGTGAGCTCATGACGGCACCGGAGCGCATCCTACAAATCCCGCGGGTCGGTGTAGAGCACGAATACCGGTGGGTGATGCCCGCGACGTCGCTGGCCGACGCCGCCTCGCGCGACGAACTGCGTCACCGACTGATCCAGTTCTCCGGGCTGCGGCTGGTGGACCAGACAACGATCCTGCAGCACACCCTGTGCTTCGACGACGCGCAGTGGTCGCTGTCGGCAGCGAACTGCTCCCTCACCGCGCTGGTGAACCGGGGCGAAGGCCCCTCCTGGCTGGTGGCGAAGGAAACCGTCCAATGGGTCGACGGTCGCCGCGACGTGCTGGAGATGACCGAATACGTAGCGGACGTGAAGGCCCTGTCCAGCGCCGACATGCTCGCCGGACGGCCCGGGCAGCACCTGTCGCGAAGGGTCCACACCCTCAGTGACATCCGAGTGTTCGGATACCTAGCCCAGCGGCGCACCAAAGCCGCTCTGCTCACCGATCAGCTGACGACGCTCGCCCTCAGCTGCGATGCCGTCGAACTGCGGGACGCCACATCGAAGCTCGTGAACACCTTCGCGGTCGTGGAAGTCGAGGTGAACCAGGCGAGCCGCATCGACCTGGACGTGCTGGCCGGCGTGGCCGACAAGTTCTCTGCTCACTTCGGTCGTCCGCCCGCGCAGACGACGAAACCGCAGCTCGCCGCTGCCAGCCTCGGATGGAGCGGGTCACGTGACAACTGACAGCCCCCCAGTCACTACCGAAGCCCCCGCACACACGCCCGGACCATGGCAGGCATGGCGCATCCTGCTGCTCGCGAACGCATGCTCCCTGATCGGCAACTACGTCCAAAACCTCGCCCTTCCGCTGTGGGTGCTGGCGGTGACCGGGTCATACACAGCAGCCGGCATCACCTTCGCCGTCGGCACCCTGCCGGTGGTCGTCTGTGCGCCCCTCGCCGGCCGGATCGTCGACCGGTTCAACCGGCGGCTGGTCTTCATCACCTGCGAGTTGCTCTGCGCGCTTCTGGTACTGGTCCTCATCGGGGCGGTACGCGCCGAGAACCTCACCGTCGTCTATATCGTCGTGGCGCTCCTCAAGGCGGTGGGCAGCGCGTCCATTCCCGCCGTGCAAGCAATGCTCAAGGAGCGGTTGGCCGGCGACGACGCCCGACCGGTGATCGCCTTGTTCGAGGTCGTCTTCGGCGCGACCATGAGCCTCGGCCCGCTGATCGGCGCCGCACTCTCCGCCGGGGTCGGCATCGAAGCAGCGTTGTGGGTCAACCTCGCCTCGTTCGTCGTGGCGGGACTCCTGGCGACCTTGCTGCGTCCGTCACCGACCGAGACCGCACGTCGCACGGCGGCGCCCACGGGTGACCGGCCGACGACACGGCTGGAGCCCGTGCGATGGAGGGCTATCGACCCGAAACTACGCCGGGTCGCGCTCGCCGAGGCGGCGTACTTCCTATTCCTCGGCTCGGAGGTAGTCATCGCCCTGGCGGTGTTCGAACAATCGGTCGGCATCGCGGCGGCCGCCGTGTACCAGACGTTGGCCGGCATCGGCTGGATCGCCGCCTCCTCGTTGATCGTGCGTCGATCCACACGCCAACCACTCGTACTGTGGGCGGGGGCGGCGGTGTCCGCCGTGGCAGCCGCCGCACTCGTCCTCAGCGGCCAATCGTGGAGCTGGGCCGCGGTTGTCGTGGTGGGCCTTCTCGGCGGCGCCGGCAACGTGATGATCGCCGGCGCAGCGACCGTGGTCTACCAGTCCTTGACGTCCAACGACGTCATCGGCCGTGTCTTCGCGTTCCGCCGCGCGGTGCTGAACCTCCTGATGACCGTGTCATACGTGGCCATCCCCTTCGTCGGGGACCTAACCGCCCGCCCTGCTCTGATCCTGCTCGTCGCCGGAGCCGCGAACCTGGTGATCACCACGTTACTGTTGCTGCCCCGGCACAGCCCCAGCCCCGAACGGCAGCGATGACTAGCTTCGTATCCCTGGGCCGGGTGGCTGGCGTGCCACCCTCCCCCCGTACAGTGCGGCGGATCCCGTGGGGGACAGCCACCGAGCCGCCGGACGCGCCCGGCCTGACCGCCCTGACCTGCGCCGCCCTCTTCGGGAGGGACGCATACCGGGTCGGCTATCGCAGCACCGCGGTCAGCCTGCCGACAGACGGCACCCCCCGCCTACTCGACCAGCGGCTGAGCAGCGCTTACCTCGACACTCTCCGGCGGGCACTCGTCACGCAGCGGGCCCAACAGATGAGTGACCGCGGCCGACTGCTCCAACGGGCACTTCACCTAGCGGCCTGGGGCGAAGCCTGCGTGGCTGCGCTTCCGACCGCCGCTGCGGCGACCGCGATCACCGACCCGCAGATCATCGACTGCGCCCGCGACGTCATGGGCTTCCTCCACACCGATGCAGGTCAAAACAGCCACCCGGATCCGCTGCCCTGGCGCGGGGGGCTGTACTACGGCGCCCGCAACCAGCATCGACTCGCCATAGGGGTACAAACCCCCTGGCCCGACGGACGAGACGGCGCAGGCGCTGCCCCGCTCGCCGCCGCGTATCTGGGTAGACTCGGCACGCCTGGCGTTCTGGTCCAGATGCTCGCAGGGCGTCAGATTCCGTACTACGCCGCTGCGGCGATGCCTCTTCAGGAGCACGGCGTCGCCTGTCTCAGCATCGGCCTCAGCACGGTGGCCGCCCACGTGGTGGCGCTCGTCGACACCGTACGACACGTGATGCGTGGCATCCATGATGCGGGGATCCCCGAGGCGCAGTTGCCCTACCTGCGGCAGAGCGTCGCGCTGCACGCAGCGATCCATTCCTCACCCGATCCGCTCCCGCCGCCACCCGGCGATTCCGTCGCGCTCGCCGACCGCGGCGTTCCAGCCGTCGCCGTGGTAGGCCACCTGCCTGAGTCCACCCTGACGCAGCTACGCGAGGCCGTTCATGGATGGTGAGATCCTCCAGCTGTCAGGGCCGGCCGGTGCGGTGATCGTGGCGCATCGACCGGAATCCTCGACAACCTCCCTGGTCGCCACCTACGCGCGCGGCTTCGGCCACGACCCCGCAGACACGCCAGGAGTGGCCCACCTGCACGAACACCTGTACCTGGCGACCCTGCGCTCGGTCATGACCGCGCCCATCGTGGCGCACGCCCAAACCCATGCGGACACGATGAAGGTCTCGGCCACCGTACTGACAGAGGCCAGCTCAGATCTGGTCACTGCGCTGACTACCGCCTCCCAGCTGCTCGCCGCAGGAAGAATCGATGACGACGTCCGGCTACGCGAGTGCCGAGCAATCGATGTCGAACTGTCCGAGTGGTTCGGTAACCCGCTGCTCGTCACCGGGCACAAGCTCGCCGCACTAGCAACCCAGCGACACCAACTGGCCCGGTTCGACGAGTGCCGCATCGGTGGCAGCTCCGCCATAACAGCGCAGGATCTGCGAGCGCATGCAGCCCGGCACGAAGCGATTTACCCCGAGCGGCTGGTGATCGTCGGTTCCCGGCCGGCGGAAGAGTGGCTGCCCGTGGCGGACACCCTCAGGGCACCCAGCTTCGCACCCGATCCGACTACGAACGCACCCGCAGATGAACCCGCCACCCCTCGATCGGACTTGTCCGGCTCTGACACTCGCGTATACGTCGGCATCCCGCTCCACCCGGGCACCCCGGGAAACGCCGAGGCAGCACAGCTCGCCGCCCAGATCCTGCTGCACGAGCGAGGCCCACTCGCCGAAGTAGGCAAGCGTGTGGGGGCCCGGTTCCGGGGAGGCTCGGTCGTTCCCGGAGCAGGCCGTGTCGTTGTCACCGGCAGCTGGCTCGTCGAGGACGCACGGCAGCGGGAAGCGATCGGCATCGCGATGAGCCAGCACAGCGGGCAAGCGGCACCGGCGTTGATCGCGACACAGGCGGCGGCTCTACCGGAGCGACGTAGCGCCGCGGTGACCAACCCCGGAACGCTTGCCGCCACGGTCGATGCCTGGCAATCCGGTTATGGCATCGACCCGACTGCCACCAGCACACCCTGTGCGGACATGATCGACCGCTGCGTCCGCACCGGCTGGAACCAGGCCGTGCTCGTCGGAGCCAAACCGGCGCGCAGCGGGCCGTTCTGACCCCGTGCGGACGCTGCCGCCGACACCCCCGTGTGGCTGGCCACGCTGCCAGATGACGGGCCCACTGGCGGCCTCTTCCACGAGCGCCAGCCATTGCCATGGTAAGCCCACGGACATGGCGCCCTGCCCTGGAGCACCTGCACCGCAACGCTCCACTGCGCTTCGGTCTACTGGATTCGGCCGGCGCCTCAGGCGTGGCCTAGCTGCTAGCTGGCGTGGTCGCCGCCGCCCACCCTGCCGCCAGAGCCCTGCCCGGAGAGTTGCGACGGACCAGACAGCGTGGCGCCAGGCCCGATTCGAGTAGCCCGAAACGCAAACGATCATGAAGGATCGGGCCACCTGGCGGCGCCGACGGTGGCGAGCGCCCACGACTTGCGACATGTCGAACCGGATCGTCCGCAGTGTTATCGGGGGGCGATTCAAAACCACACCCGAACGCCGGACGCGCCACGCTGTTCGCCGTCCCGGTCCACGTGTCGATCTGATGCTGGCGACCCTGCCGCAGGGCGCACGGGGCCTCGGCCGGGACGACGTGGCCACGGCGATGAGCACCTGGCGGCCCCTGCTACGCCCCGGCGGTTTCCTGCTTGTCGGACTCGCCAGCCGGCAATCTCAGCCGGGCGAGTTCAGCCAGCGTGCCACGGTCATCGCCGCCGCCCGCGCCGCCGGGTTCTTTTACCACCAGCACATCCCCGCCGTCCTCGTCCCGCTGCCCGAGCACGAGCCGCGCACCGCCCCGGAACGCCCCGACGAAGCCGACGACGGGCGGCGTCTGCTCGCGGGCCGTCACCTGCCGACGTTCCGGGATCTGGTCGTGTTCGCCACCACCGCCACCGGTGAGGAGAACGCCTGTGCCTGAGTCTCGTCCGCCGTCCCAGATCGGCGGCCCCCACGACTCCGAGCCGCTCTACCCCAACACGTCCGACCTGGCCGCCCTGCTCACCGAGGGCCACCTCGGTGCGGTCTGGCTCACCGGTCAAACCGCGTCGCGCGACCTGCGGCGCGGCCGATACACCCCGGAGTCGTTGACGCACCCCGGCAAGATGCTGCCGACCATCCCCCGGTACGCCATCCGCACCTACACCAAGCCCGGCGACGTGGTGCTCGACCCCATGGCCGGTATCGGCACCACCGTTGTTGAGGCCATGCACCTCGGCCGTCACGGCGTCGGGATCGAGTACGAAGCCGAGTGGGTGACCAAGGCAGCGGACAACATCCGCCGCACCGTCGCGGCCGGAGCACCGGGCCGGGGCGAGATCTACCACGGCGACTCGACCACCCTGCCGACGCTGCTGCCGGCAAGTCTGCACCGGCGGGTCTCGCTGGTCATCACCTCACCGCCGTACGGGCCATCCACCCACGGGCACGTCCGCACCCCCGGCCCGAGGCGCGGCAAAGTCCGCAAGATCAACCACAAGTACGGCGACGGGGACAACCTCGCCTACCGCAGTCACGGCGAACTGGCGGACGGATTCAACGCGATCCTCGCCGGCTGCCGGGCTCTCCTGCGGCCCGGCGGGCACGTCGCCGTTACCGCCCGGCCCTACCGCCGCCACGGCGAACTCATCGACATCCCCGGCATGGTCGTCGCCGCCGGCATCAACGCCGGCCTCGAACTGGTCGAGGAATGCATCGCCCTCATCTGCGGCGTCCGCGACGGCGTAATCATCCCCCGCGCCTCGTTCTTCCAGCAGAAGAACGTCCGCGACGCCATCGCCACCGGCGACCCGCAATGGCTCGTCCAGCACGAAGACGTGGTGATCCTCCGCGCCCCGCTGATCTCCGCGAGTTCGGCCGAACCGACGTACTCGCGACGCGAATCCGTACTCGGTCAGCCGCACGCCCTCGGGCACCACTCGACATCGCTTCAGCCAGTCACCGGCGATGCGCGCCGTGATCACAGGCTTGATGCCTTCACCCCGCCACGCGTGGATCGACGTCCACAACCGGTGCCCCCCGCCAACGCGGGTGGCACCACCGCACCCCCGGCCCAGCCGGGCCGGGACGCTGAAAGGACATCCGACCCGTGCCTTCCCTGCCCACGTCCCATACCAGGGTCCGTACGACCAAATGCCACCGACCACCGGCGGTCTACCGACAACGACAGGGCGACCCGGCAGCCTGGCCCATCCGACGCGGCAGGCCACCGATGACCGCGCCGACCACCGCCGAATGGCGGCCCGACCCTCTCTTGACCATTGATGACGTCGCCGCCTGGCTGGGTAAGCCGAAGAACACCCTCTACGCCTGGCACAGCCGAGGCAAGGGACCTCGCGCCATCCGCGTCGGCAACACCCTGCGCTACCGGCGCAGCGAGGTCGAACGCTGGCTCGACGCCCACACCGACCCGGAGCGCTGACTTTATGGCCCGACCTCCGCTACCCATCGGCACCTGGGGCGCGATCCGCACCGAGAAGCTCGGCCCCAACCGGTACTGCGCCCGAACCCGATTCCGCGACCACGACGGCAAGACCCGCGACGTCGAGGCCACCGACACCACCGGCCCAGCCGCCATCCGGGCTCTGAAGGTCAAACTTCGCGACCGAGCCACCCCGAACGACGACGAGATCACCAGGGATACCCACGTCAGCGTCCTCGCCAGGCTTTGGTTGGACGAGATCACCGCAGAGGAACGTGTCACGTCGCAGACGATCAGTAGGTACGAGATCAGCGTGCGTGTTTCGATCGAGCCCGCCCTCGGCAACCTGCGTATCCGAGAGGCCACCGCAGGCCGCCTCGACAGGTTTCTGCGCAAGGTCGCCGAGGACCGTCCGTCAGCCGCCAAAGGCGCGAAGGTCGTCCTCGGCCAGATGTTCGCCTTGGCTGTACGCCGAGGCGCACTCACGGCCAACCCCGTGCGCGACGCGGGTCGACTGCGTAACCCGCGCCGCAAGGTGGTGGCCCTAGTACGACAGCCGCCGTTCGTGAGGTGACCTCGGATCCCGCGGGAACGAGGACGGCCACCGCATGATCGTCTGTGCGTTGTGGACACAACATCAGACCTTGCGGTGGCCGAGGGCCACAGCGTAGAGCCTGCCCGGTGGCAGCGCATCATCGACCTGGTGATCGACTCGTTCGCCGGCCGGTTCTGCCGGGTCGAGCCCCGCCGAGCAGCGGCCGGGTTTGTCACCGGGCTGTTGGCCGAGTTGGAGGTCAAGACCTGCTGGCAGGTGGCTGAGCAGGCCGGGCATGCCAGACCTGATGCGATGCAAAGGTTGCTGTTCAGGGCGAAGTGGGACGCCGACGCGGTGCGTGATGACGTGCGGCGGGTCGTCGTTGACCGGCTCGGCGACCCGGATGGTGTCCTCGTGGTCGACGAGACCGGGGATCTGAAGAAGGGCGTGCACACCGTCGGCGTGCAACGTCAGTACACCGGCACCGCTGGGCGGATCGAGAACGCCCAGGTCGGCGTGTTCCTGGCCTACGCGAGCAGACACGGTCACACCCTGATCGACCGCCGGGCCTACCTGCCGAAGTCCTGGACCGACGACCGCCAGCGGTGTGAGCAGGCCGGCGTCCCGGACGACGTCGTCTTCGCCACCCGCTCCGAGTTGGCCGACGACATGATCACCGCCGCCGTGAAGGCCCTGGTCCCGGCCCGGTGGGTTGCCGCAGACGAGGCCTACGGCAACAACACCACCCTGCGGGCCCGGCTACGCGAACTCCGCCTCGGCTACGTCCTGGCAGTCTCCTGCGATCACCTCGTGCCGATCGACGGCGGGAAGACCCGCTGCCGCGCCGACCAACTGGCGGAGAACCTGCCCACCACAGCGTGGACCCGGCGCAGTGCCGGCAACGGGTCGAAAGGGCCACGGTTCTACGACTGGGCCTGGCTGGCCGACATCGGCGCCGACGGCGACCCCGACGACGACGGCCGGCACAGCCTGCTGATCCGCCGCAACAACACCACCGGCGAACTGGCCTTCTACCGCTGCTGGACACCCCAACCGGCCACCCTCGCCCAACTCGTCGCAGTCGCCGGAGTTCGTTGGATCGTGGAAGAAGGCTTTCAGGCCGCAAAGGGCCAAGTCGGGCTTGACCAACACCAAGTCCGCCGCTGGACGTCGTGGCACCGGTTCACCACACTCGCCCTGGCAGCCCTCGCCGTCCTCGCGATCTGCGCCACCGACGCCCGATCGGCAGACCGTCCCGCTGAAACCGACATGATCGACCTGACCGTCAACGAGATCCGCCGCCTGATCAACGTCCCACCGATCCGGCCGACCCGCAACATCACCTACCGTTTGCACTGGTCACGCTGGCGACGACGACACCAAGCACGAGCCAGACAAGCCCACCACGCCCGCCGACTCACCCTCGAACTCCAACCATGATCACGAATGGCGGCTGTCGTACTAGGCGCCGAACTCATGGGACACGCAGGCCTCGAAACCACCCGGGCCTACAGCCTGCCCACCGACGCCGACCGCGAAGCCGCGATCAACAGCCTCCTCACCGACCGCTGAGCGGATTCACCGACCTATTGTCGGTCTCCGGCGTATTCCGGTCGGCCCCCGAGGATACTCCAGCCGCACCTGGTGGCGTACTAGATGCAACGCCGTTCAGTTAGGGCGGTGGCTGGTTGGTCAAGGGTCGTTGGTGATGACGTCGATGCTGGTGGTGGCCTTGTAGGTGCGGCGGTCGATGTTCGGTCCGCGGGCCTGGTACTTGGAGTTCGAGCGTTTGATCATGCGGGTCTTGGTGCGGACTCGGCGGTCGGGAAGCAGGTCGGCCAGGACACGTTCGCCGATGACACCGACCAGGTCGATGTCGGTATCGGCGATGACGCCGGCGGCGTGGACGACTTGGTCGCGGGCGGCGTTGAGTGCGGTGGTGAAACTGGCCCGGTCCGGGTCGAGGCCGGGCCGGCTGTCGGTGGCGTCGACCATGGCGGTGCGTAGCACCTGGTAGACGATCAGCAGGGCGTGGATCTCCTGGTCGACGCCGTCGGGGGTGCGGGCACGCAGGACCCGGCCGCCGAGGATGGTGGACTTCAGTTCCAGGTAGGCGGTTTCGATCTCCCATCGCTGGTGGTAGAGGGCGACGAGGTCGGCGGCCGGGTAGCGACGCGGGTCGAGCAGAGTGGTGATGAGCCGGTAGTCGCCGGTGTGGTGGCCGGCGGTGGTGGTGATGCTGATCCGGGCCTCGATCACGCGGACGTGCTGGCCGCCGATGACCGACAGCCAGGAACCGTCGCGATAGCGGCGAACCAGCGGGAGCCTGCGGCTGGTCTTGCAGCGGATCAGCAGGTCCGCTCCGGTCGCGGTGAACGCGCCGATCAGGTCGGCGGCGGCGTAGTTGCGGTCGGCTAGCAGCAGCATCCCGGCGCGTAGGCTGCGGGCGAGCTGGTGTGCTTGGGTGATCTCGCCGGTGGTGCTGGGGTCGAACACGGCGTCGATGACCGAGCGGGTGCCGCAGGTCAGCAGCGCGCTCAACCGCAGTGTGGGGTAGCCGGATCCGCCGTTGTTGCACCGGTGTTTGACGTAGCGGCGCAGGTTGGCCGGCGAGTCCGCCACGGTGATCATGGTGCCGTCGATGACGACCGGCAGCAGGCCCCGCCACCACACCGCAGCGACGGCGCCCGTGGCCACCGGGCCTCGTAACAGGTCGAACAAGGCCCGCAGTGGGGTCGGGCCGAGTCGTTGCCGGGCTTGTCGTAACGCGCTGCCGCTGGGGTCGGCCACGGGTAGCCCGCGCAGGCCGGCGACGAGTTTCGCCCACACCTGCCGGTAACCCACGTCGGCGAACAGGCAGCCGGCCAGCAGCAGGTACACCACCACCCGGGCCGGCAACAGACGGACCCGCCGCTGCGTCCGCCGGGTCGCGACGAGGACGTCATCGACCATCTCGAACGGCACAAGGCGGGTCAACTCACCGAGGTGACCCGCCGCGAACGGCCCGGCAGCTACCGTGACTGTCCGTGTTATGGCAATCTGATCCACCGAGCGGGGTTCCTGGTTCGGGTTGTCTTGGAGTGACAAACCTTGATACCGGAACCCCGCTTCTCACGCCCTGACCAACACACCATTGACCAGTCACGCCCACGCCTAACTGAACGGCATTGGTACTAGATGCGGACCGCAGGTGCCGGTGGGCGCGGCGGGGTAAGTCGTCGCAGGCGTTGGCGTTGCGGTCGAAGATCGTGTTGTTGTGCGCCGACGGCCTGGTGAACACGCACGTCGCGCAGCGGCTTGGGGTGTCGCGGGACATGGTGGGCAAGTGGCGTAGCCGGTTCCTCGCGCGTCGGTTGGAGGGCCTCGTTGACGAGCCTCGGCCCGGGGCGCCTCGTCGGATCAGCGACGACCGGGTCGAGGAGGTGATCGTCAAAACCCTCGAACAGCAGCCGGCCAATCAGGACAGTCACTGGTCGACCCGGTCGATGGCGCGCGAGACCGGGCTGTCACAGACGGCGGTGTCGCGGATCTGGCAGGCATTCGGTCTCAAACCGCATCTGGTCGACACGTGGAAACTGTCGGCTGACCCGATGTTCGTGGAAAAGGTCCGCGACGTGGTGGGCCTGTACCTGGACCCGCCGGTCAAGGCGATGGTGCTGTGCGTCGACGAGAAATCGCAGATGCAGGCACTGGAGCGGACCCGGCCGATGCTGCCGATGATGCCCACCGTCCCCGCGCGGCAGACCCACGACTACGTCCGTCACGGCGTGGCCAGCCTGTTCGCCGCGTTCGACCCGGCCACCGGCAAGGTCATCGGACAGGTGCACCGCCGGCACCGCCATCAGGAGTTCCTGAAGATCATCGACGCCAACACCCCCGCCGACGTGGACCTGCACCTGGTCCTGGACAACTACGCCACCCACAAGACCCCAGCCGTGCACCGCTGGCTGGCCGCGCACCCCCGCTTCCACCTGCACTTCACCCCGACATCAGCATCCTGGCTCAACCTCGTAGAGCGCTGGTTCGCCGAACTGACCAACCGCAAACTCCGCCGTTCCAGCCACCGCAGCCTCGCCGACCTCGAAACCGACGTACAGACCTGGATCGAGGCATGGAACACCGAACCGAAACCGTTCGTCTGGACCAGAACCGCAGACGAGATCCTCAACAGCCTCGCCACATA
>NZ_AXVR01000071.1 GCF_000484695.1 Salinispora cortesiana
GCCTACCAGGTCGGTGACGAGGTGACGTACGACGGGGTGACCTACCGGGCTCGGCAGGCGCATACCGCGACACCCGGCTGGGAGCCGCCGCACGTGCCGTCGCTGTGGATCCGAATCTGAGTTGACGAGCGTGGTCGCACCGGCCGTGGTGGTGGTAGAGGCACCCGGCCGGTGTGGGCCGACCGAGGGTAGGCCCCACGTGACGTCTCGTTAGGAGCATGCCATGCGACGACTACTACTGGTTGCCCTGCTTGCCACCGCCGCGCTGCTGGCGGGCTGTGCCGGGACTCCAGAACACCCCGACGAGATCCAGGCGACGGCCGGTGACGGGGTGCCCGCCGCCACCTTGATGGGCGAGGCCGACATCCGGTTCCTGCAGGCGATGGCGGCCCACACCGCCCAGACTGTCGAGATTGTGCGGTCGGCGCAGGGCCGGATCGACGACCCGGAGGTAAAGGTGCTGGTCGATGCCATCGAAGTGACCGAGTTTGACGAGAACGTGATGGTGCGCGCGTGGCTACAGGCTGTTGACACGGACAACGCGGCCACCGGACGCGCCGAGATCGCCGGTTCGGCGACCGTCGACCGGGGGCTGGCCCAGCTGCGCGGTACGCCGGATGCGGCGGTTGACGCCATGCTCTGCGAACTGCTCGGCACCCACCACCGCGCTGTGGCGGAACTCGCCCGATCGCACGGGAAGGCCGGCACCAGTCCGGAGGTGCTCACCTACGCCCACCGGGTTGACCAGTCCCGCACGGCTGGTGCCGAAACCCTCGACCGGCTGTCGTCGGGTGACCGGTAGCGGGCCTTCGGCGTCGAGCCGTCGTCGGGTGGCACCGCCCGGTCGGCCCGCAGCGTCGGCTTTTGCCCCCAGCCGTGCGCCCGGTGCTCACGGCTACCGCCCTGGAGCGACGGCTACTGGGCGGTAGTCCCGCTGTTCAGCGCGTGGCGGCACTCCCGGGCCAGTCGCCGATGCCGGGTCAGCCGCTGCCAGATGCCGAGCGGCGGTGCCAGGGCGGTGCGGTCCGGTGCTTCGGCAATGGTCAGCGTGCCGCCGGTCAGCCAGCCACGGTGCCGCCACGGGGTCCACCGCTCCAGGTCGGGGATGGAGAAGTTGTGCGCGAGCAGCACTGCCGCTCCGGTCGGCAACGGTCGTCCGGCGAGACTTGCCACGTTGATCGTGTCTTCGCCCGGGTCCAGCCGGCGCACCGTGTCCACGAATGGGTGCTGGCCGGCAACGTCGACAACCAGCACCTCACCGTGCCCCCCGGGACGGGCGCCTACCGGGGTGCTCGCCGTGGCGTTCAGCACCACGATCAGCCGGGGTAGGTACCACCAGTGCTCGCGGCACAGTAGCGGTGAGTCGAGGAGCGCCCGGGCCGGCGGGTACTTGCGCAGTTCCTGGACAAGCAACCGGTCGGAGAAGAGCGTGCCCTCGCGGTCCTCGATCAGCCGGGGGCGTCCGTGTATCGCCACCGCCCGCCAACCCTCGCCGGTGAGTCTGTCGTCTGAGATCACCAGCGTTGCGTAGGGCGCGGCGGCGAGCCCGTGGGCCAGCGCCACGTCGGCGTAGGGAAACGCGATCGCCGGCTCGTCGTCGAGCAACAGCGGGGTGACCGGCCGGGCGTGCGGACGGCCGGCGCTGTCGAGCCAGGCGAGTTCCCCCACGGTGGCGGCCCGGACCGCGCGCCGGGTCGCTGCGTCGATATCCATGGCAGTTAGTGTGGTCGATTGACTGGTGAATATGACCCCCGTTACATTGCTGGTCGAGGTCCTGATCAGCGGGGGGCGCCTTCGCCCAGGTCGACCGCAGGGAGGCAGTAATGCCCGCCGTAGTCGTCGTCGCCGTGGTCATGGTGATGTTCGCCCTCGGATATCGGTACTATTCGCGCTACCTCGCCGACCGGGTGTATGGGTTGGACCCCACCTATGTCACCCCGGCGCACCAGTTCACCGACGGGGTGGACTTCGTCCCCACCAATCGACACGTGCTCTTCGGCCATCACTTCACCTCGGTCGCCGGAGCCGCTCCGATCGTCGGCCCCGCGATCGCCGTGTTCTGGGGATGGGGGCCGGCGCTGGCCTGGGTGGTGCTCGGCACCATCTTCGCGGCCGGTGTCCACGACTTCGGGGCGTTGGCGGTCTCGGTGCGGCACCGGGCCCGCAACATCGGCACCCTCGCCGCGGACGTGATCAGCAAGCGGGCCCGAGTGCTCTTCCTGCTCATCATCTTCTTCCTGCTCACCCTGGTCAACGCGGTCTTCGCGGTGGTGATCGGAAACCTGCTCGTCGCGTACCCGGGCGCGGTTATCCCGATCTTCGTGGAGATTCCCCTCGCCATCGCGATCGGCCAGTACATCTACCGAACCCGGCGCCCCGCCCTGGTGCCCTCGATCGCCGGCGTGATCATCCTCTACGTGCTGATCTGGGTGGGCAACATCTGGCCGATCGAGATCACCGGGCTGGCCGACCAGCTCGGGTTCGCCCAACCGCGCGACCTTTGGGTGATCATTCTCTTCGCGTACACCTTCGTCGCCTCGCGACTGCCGGTCTGGTTGCTGCTGCAACCACGCGACTACATCAACTCGCACCAGCTCTTCATCGCCTTGGCAGTCATCTTCGTCGGCGTGCTGGTCGGGCTGGATCGGATCGTGGCTCCGCTGGTCAACGACGTGCCGGCCGGCTCGCCGAGCATCTTCCCGTTCCTGTTCATCACCGTCGCCTGTGGGGCGATATCCGGCTTCCACTCGCTGGTGGCCTCCGGCACCACCGCGAAACAGCTGGACCGGGAGACCGACGCCCGGTATGTGGGCTACGCCGGGGCGATCGGCGAGGGCAGTCTCGCCCTCGGGTCGATCATCGCGGTCACGGCCGGGGTGGCCGCCAGCCGGGCCGAGTGGGACAGCCTCTACGCCACCCACGCCGCGGCATCGGGCGGGGCGACCCGCAACTTCGTCAACGGTATCGCCAGCTTCGCCGCCAACCTGGGGGTGGAGTTCCAACTCGCGACCGTCTTCGCCGCGGTCGTCGTGATCTCGTTCGCAGCCACCACGATGGACACCGGGGTCCGGTTGCAGCGCTACATCGTCCAGGAGATCGCCGAGTTGGTCGGCGGGCGGCGGGTGGCGCGGAACCTGACCCTGGCGGGCCTGCTGGCGATCGCCGCACCGCTCGCGCTCGCGTTGCTGCCCGGCGGTGGGGACGCCGGCTACACCTTCGGGGTCCTGTGGCGGCTCTTCGGCACCACCAACCAGCTCACCGCCGGCCTGGCGCTGGCCGTGATCGCGGTCTGGGTGCTGCGGCGCCGACGGAACCCGGTCGCGGTCGTCGTACCGCTGGTCTTCCTGCTGGCGATGACGACGTGGGCGCTGATCGTGCAGCTACGTGAGTTCGTCCGGGCCGACGAGTGGGTGCTGGCGCCGCTGGACGCGCTCATCTTCGTGCTCGCGGTCTGGCTGATCGTGGAGGCGGTGCTCGCGTTGCGTCGGGCCAGCGGGCCGGCGGCCGAGGCGGAGGCGATCCCCGGCCCCCGCCCCGCGCCGGATGTCACCGGGGCCGAGCGCGGAGCCGAACCCACCGACAGCGCGGCGGCCAGCTCCGGGGGCGAGCCGCGTCGATGAGTCGGCATCGGGTCCTGCTGGTTCGCCCCTGGGGTGCCGGTCGGGCCGACTCCGGCTGCTGCTCCGGCGCCGGCATCATCAGCGACGTGTCGGGCCGGGATCCGGGGCGGGCCCGGCAGCTTGGCACCCAGCGACCGCTGGGCGAGGTCTATCTGACGGTGCGTGCCGGCCTGCCGACCGAGGTCGAGGTCGAGGTCGTCAACCCGGACAACACCCTGTTCCTCCTGCCGGCGGTCGTGCGCGACGGCCGGCGGCACGGCCGACCGTGGCGGGTCGTCCTGCGTCAGCTCGCGCGGGCAACCGGGTACGCGGCGATCATCGTGGATGGGCGGGTGGTCAGCGACGCCACCGCACCCACCCCTGAGCGTGCGCTGCGCCTCATCCGGCAGGCCCTAGATGCGCCGCGGCGGTGAACGGCACCCTGCCGTGCACACCGGTTGACGGGAATCCGACCCTCGCGACGACAACTGGATCAATTCCTCTCCTCAGGGTTGACGAGATCGTGGTCACGAGGCCACACAATGGTGGTTGCCCTAGGCGTCAGGCAGAACTGAGGAGGCCGGATGGATGATGTGACCCTCCGGGCCCTGCACCTCCTCGAGGAAGCGCAGGCCGGTGCCGCGGCCCAGGTGCTGGCCGTAGCCGAGTCCACGCTGCGGGAGACCACCGGTGACATCTGCGACGGGCCGGCGGCCATGCACTTCGTGCGGGTCGTGGCGTTGACCCGGCTTGGTGACCTGCGGGCCGCCGTCGCCGCTACCGACCTGATGCTCGCCGCCGCGGATCGGGAGCGGAGCGCCGGTTGGCGCTCGTGCGCGCTGTCCCTGCGCGCCACCAGACGACTGCGCCTCGGCGACCTGGACCTTCGCGAGCACGACATCTCTGTGGTGCTCCGGGACCTGGTCGCCGCCGAGACCACCCTGCTCGCCGGGGAGACCAATCCGGTGATCGCGGGCAACGCGCACACCGGGATCGCGATCGGGTACGCCCAACTGCGCCTGTACGAGCTTGCCGCGCCCCAGTTCCAGGCGGCCTACGAGACCACCTTCCCGGCGTCGTACCCGGACAACGGCAATCGGGCGATGTGGCTGTGTAACCTCGCCGAACTCAACCTGATGTGGGCGCTGGAGCTGTACCAGGTCGGCCAGGCCGCGGAGGCGGAGAAGCACCTCACCGTGGCCGAGGAGAACGCGGTGCGGGCGGCGGCGGAGGCCTCCGGGCCGAAGGCGGAGGTGTGGCGACACACCGCGCTGCTCTTCGCGGCGTCCGCGCGCGCCGACCGTCGCGATCCGGCCGGCGCGGCGGACGAGATTCCCCGTCACCTTGCCCAACTCCAGGCGTACGGCGTGTCGGCCCAGCAGCCGGAGCTCCTGCTCTGCCGGCCCTTCCACGCGGTCGCGCTCAACCGTTGTGGCCAGCGGGAAGAGGCCCTGCGGGTCATCGAAGCGGCCGTTGGTGACCTGCCGCCCGACCCCGGCTGGCTGGCCTCGGCGGCGCTGCACCGCACGCACGCGATGCTGCTGGCCAAGAACGGATCGCGCGATGTCGGGCCGGGGCTGACCTACGGCGACACGCTCGCGGAGTTGTTGTGGCGCCAACGGCACCGTTGGCTGCACGCGGCGGTGACGATGCAGTCGTACGACCTCCTGCGCTGGCAGCATGAGCAGGCGGAGCGGGCGGCGCGGACCGACCCGCTCACCGGGGTGGCGAACCGGCGTGGGCTCGACACCTTCCTGCGGAACCTGGCGGCCCCGGGGGCGACCGACGACCACCGGGTCGCGGTGCTCGCCCTGGACGTTGACTGTTTCAAGCGGATCAACGACTCACAGGGGCACGCCGCCGGGGACGAGGTGCTGCGCGCGGTGGCGCAGGCCCTGACGACCAGCGTCCGCAAGGGCGACTTCGTGGCCCGGCTGGGCGGCGACGAGTTCGTCGCCATCCTCCCCGGTGCCGACTGCGCCGCCGCGGAACAGGTTGCCCTCCGGGCCGTTGCCGCCGTGAGCGGACTGACGCGGTGGCGCACGGGGGTCAGCGTCGGAGTCGCCAGCGGTGCCGCCCACTCGCTCGGGATGTCACTTGCCGATGCCGACCGTGCCATGTACGCCGCTAAGCGGGCCGGTGGCAACCAGGTGAGTCGCGGGCACGTCGCGACCTGAGCTCGGCAGCGACTCCGGCCGCGTCGGTGTCACGATGCCCGGCCTCATCGGCACGGTGGCTGCCGATATCGGGGGAAGCCCTCGGTTCGGTGGGAGAGGATCCCCACGTGACGGGCGAAATTCCTCGTGGGCGGCGGTGGTCCGCCCGGACCACCGGGGCCAGCCGGCGCAACTCCCCGCTGCGGGCGTTCCTGCACACCGAGACCGGTAGCGCGCGGGTGCTGCTGGCCGCGGCCGTGGTCGCTCTCGTTTGGGTGAACCTCGACGAGTCCTCGTACGAGTCTCTGTGGGGCAGCACCTTCTCCGTCCAACTCGGAAGCTGGCAGGTCTCACACGATCTGCGGTTCTGGGTCAACAGCGGTCTCATGACGTTCTTCTTCCTGGTAATCGGCTTGGAGGTGCGTCGCGACTTCGATCTGGGCGAGCTGCGGGAGCGGCGCAGGTTGGTGCTGCCGCTGTTGGCGGGGATCGGCGGCATCCTGGCACCGATCGCGATCTACCTGGCGTTCAACGCTGGGAAGCCGACGGCCATGGGCTGGGGCGTGGTGATGGCGACGGACACCGCGCTCGCGTTGGGCATGCTGGCCGTCCTCGGCCCCCGCTTCTCCGACCGATTGCGGAACTTCCTGCTGACCGTCGCCGTCGTGGACGACCTGATCGTGATCGTGGTACTGGCGATCGCCTACCCGGAGCACCCGTCGCCGGCGGCGTTGTTCGTCGCGGCGGGCATCTTCGCGCTTGTCTTGCTCATCCGGGCGGCCGGCGTGCGGTGGGGGCCGGGATACCTACTGCTGGGGGTGGCCGCGTGGCTGGCGGTGTCGGAATCGGGGGTCGATCCCGTGGTGGTTGGTCTGGTGATGGGGCTACTGAGCTACGCCTACGTCCCGGCCCGCACCGACTTACAGCAAGCAGCCGACCGGTTTCGGCTGTTTCGGGAGCAACCCAGCCCGCAACTGGCGCGATCGGTCCGAGACGGGCTCGCCGCGGCGCTGTCCCCGAACGACCGCTTGCAACACGTCTACCACCCGTGGGCCAGCTATCTGATCGTGCCACTGTTCGCGCTGGCGAACGTCGGCGTGGTTGTTGACGGTGAGCTGCTGGCTCGCGCGGTGACCTCCCCGGTTACCCTCGGCGTCCTCTTCGCCTACGTGGTCGGCAAGCCGGCCGGAATCGTGATCGCCTCGACGCTGGTGGCCCGGCTCAGCCAGAACCGATTCCGGGCACCGGTCGGCTGGGCCGCGATCATCGGGGTCGGCACCGTCTCCGGCATCGGGTTCACCATCGCGTTGCTGATCGCCACCCATGCCCTCCACGGGCCCGCCCTCGACGAGGCGAAGGTCGGCATCCTCGTAGCGACGGTCGGCGCCTCTCTCAGCACCTGGCTGGTGTTCCGCCTCGCCGCCCGGCTTGCCCCGGCGCGGCGGGCTCGTGCGCTGCTGGGCGCCGCGGAGGGGATCATCGACCTGGCGGTCCCGGTCGATCCGGATCGGGACCATGTCCGTGGTCCGCGCGAGGCGCCGGTGACCGTCGTGGAGTACGGCGACTTCGAGTGCCCGTACTGCGGGCAGGCCGAACCGGCGGTCCGGGAGCTGCTGGCCGACTTCACCAGCATCCGGTACGTCTGGCGGCACCTACCCCTCACCGACGTGCACCCCAACGCCGAGGTGGCCGCCGAGGCCGCCGAGGCGGCGGGGGAGCAGGGGGCCTTCTGGGAGATGCATGACCTGCTGCTGGCGAACCAGGGGGAGCTGCGCCCCGCCGACCTGCTCCGGTACGCCGAACGACTCGACCTTGATCTGGACCGATTCCGGGAACACCTAGCCGACCGTCGCGGTGCTGTCCGGATCGCTGAGGATGTTGACGCGGCCGATCTGAGCAGCGTCTCCGGTACGCCGACCTTTTTGTCAACGGTCGCCGACATCACGGCCCGTACAACATCGAGGCGCTCTCCGCAGCGGTCACGGCGGCGTTCGCCAGCGCGCGGCTTCGCCCCGCGGACGGCCGGGAACCGGGCTACCGGCGCGAGGAGGATGGCCCGGAGCGGCCGGACGCGGAATCGGGGAGCTGAGGGGCCCCGGCCCGGCGGAGCGACCGGGTGGGTTCTGACGGCGTGGCGGATGCCGACAGCATGGCCGGGCCGAGGCGGGGCGGGAAGGTTTCTGGTCGGCCGGTCGGGGAAGCCAGCGGTATGGCCGAAACCTTCGCGGATCAGGATCTGGCTACCCTGCGGTCCATCGCGCGTGGCGCCGGGATAGCGGACACCGAACGCATGCCGCACGACGAGTTGGTCGAGATGCTAAGCCGGGCTGGCCTGGCCGAACCGGACAGCGATGCGGTCGAGCAGCCCACCCGGGATCCGGCCGGGCTCGCCGGCCTGCCCCGCAGTGACCTCACCCTGGGCGACGAGAGCACCGGTGGACGGGCCGCTGAGGAGTCGATCGGTGCCTGGCCGGGGGAGTCGGGTACCGAGATCCCCGACCGCACCGAGCGCTGACCGCCGACCAGTGACTACTGACTACTGAGCGCACCGCCCCTGGGAGCCGAGCCAGCGTGTTCGACCCCGGGGGCGGTGTATGCCTGAAACCACATCGGTTAACCCGGTCGAGCCGGAGACCGGAACAACCCTCGACGTGACTGGCGGGCGGTCCCCGCCGAACCGGGCCGTACCGACCGGTCCGGCAGGGCATGGTGGGGGTATGACGACCTCGCAGTCCGGCACCGCTGGTCACCCTGCCGATCGGGGGGACCAGCACCCCCAGACGTTGCTCCTGCTCGGTGCGACCGGCGACCTGGCCGACCGGCTGCTGCTGCCGGGCCTGGGCCGGCTGGTGGCCACCGGTGCCCAGCCGAATCTCACCTTGCTCGGCAGCGGCACGGACGACTGGGATGACGAGCGTTGGCGCCGCCGGGTGGCGGACGCCTTCGCCGCGGCGGGCGCGACCGGCCCCCGAGTCAAGGAGGTGGTCCGCACCACCAGCTATCTGCCCGCCGACGTGACGAAGGAGGAGGATCTACGCCGGCTGCTGTCGAACTGCCACGATCAACTCGTGATCTTCTTCGCGCTGCCGCCGGCGATCACCGCCCAGGCCGCCGCCGCGCTCACCCGGATCGGCCTGCCGCCGGGCACCCGGTTGATGTTGGAGAAGCCCTTCGGCACCGACGCCGTCTCGGCCCGTTCCCTTAACGAGGTGCTGGCCCGGCTGGTGCCGGAGGAGCAGGTCTACCGCATCGACCACTTTCTCGGCAAGTCCACGGTGATGAACATCCTCGGGCTGCGCTTCGCCAACCGGATCTTCGAGCCGATGCTGAGCTCCGCGCACGTGGCCTGCGTGGACATTGTCTTCGACGAGACCCTGGGACTGGCCGGGCGGGCCGGCTACTACGACGGCGCGGGTGCGCTCATCGACATGGTGCAGAGTCACCTGCTCCAGGTTCTCGCGCTGATCGCGATGGACGCCCCGCCCACCCTCGACGCCCGAGACCTGCGGGGCCGGAAGGCGCAGGTGCTGCGGGCCACCCGGGTGTGGGCGGATGACCCGGCGACGTGGAGCCGTCGGGGTCGGTATGCGGAGGGGGAGGTCAACGGGAAGCGGCTGCCCGGGTACGCCGACGAGCCCGGTGTTGACCCGAGCCGGGGTACCGAGACGTTCGCCGAGGTGGTGCTCTGCGTCGACACCTGGCGCTGGGCCGGCGTGCCGTTCCGGCTGCGTACCGGTAAGGGGCTCGCGGCCCGCCGGAAGGAGGCCGTGGTCACGTTCAAGCAACCGCCCCGGGTGCCGTCCGGACTGATCGGCTACGACCAGCCCGATCGGCTGCGGATCGGCTTCGGCCCGGACCGGCTCGGCCTCGATGTGAACATCAACGGCCCCGGGAACCCGTTGGAGCTGGGCCAGGCGCACCTGGTGGCCGATTTCGGCCCGGGGGGTCTGCCGCCGTACGGGGAGGTGCTCCGCGGCGCCTTCGACGGCGACCCCACACTGTCGGTCCGGGGGGACACCGCCGAGGACTGCTGGCGGATTATCGCGCCGGTGCTCGACTGCTGGCGGGCGGGGGCGGTGCCGCTGCGGGAGTACCCGGCGGGCAGCTGGGGCCCGGAGGACTCCCTGCTGATCCCGGTGCCGGCGGTGGCGACCGAGGGCTGAAATTTTTGACATGGTCCGGCTCGAGGGTGAGACTCACATGATCGTTCACTTTGCCGGGAAGAGTCCACAGGGGGGACCATGTCCAGCAAGAGATTCCGGGGGGCCGGTGTCGCGCTCGCCCTGACGTTCGGTTTGCTGGCGGGTTGCAGCGCCGGGGAGGGCGTCGAGGTCGACGGCGGGACGCAGGCCGGTGTCGGTGGGGTCCTCACCGCCGCGATCAGTGGGGAGCCGGATCAGCTGGACCCACACCAAACCTCGGCATATCCCAGCTTCCAGGTGCTCGAGAATGTCTACGACACGCTCGTCGAGCCGGACGCGAACCTGGCGATGAAGCCTTCCCTGGCGTCCGAGTGGGACACCAGCGACGACCAGCTGACCTGGACGTTCACCCTCCGTGAGGGGGTGACTTTCAGTGACGGATCCCCGCTCACCGCCGAGGACGTGGTCTATTCGTACAACCGGATCATCGACGAGGAGCTGAACGCCGCGTACCGGTTCGCCACCGTCGAGTCGGTGACCGCCCCGGATCCGGGCACCGTCGTCGTGCAGCTGACCGCGCCCACCCCGAACCTGCTCGCCAGCCTCGGTGGCTTCAAGGGAGTGGCGGTCGTCAAGAAGTCCAACGTGGAATCCGGGGCGGTGAAGACGGAGCCGATCGGTAGCGGCCCGTTCGCCGTCTCCTCCTACAGCGCCGGGGACAGCATCAAGCTGGTGCGCAACGACAACTACTGGGGTACGAAGCCCAAGCTGGACGGGGTGACCTTCACCTTCGTGCAGGACCCGACGGTGGCCCTGCAGAACCTGCGCAGCGGCGAGGTGCAGTGGACCGACAACCTGCCACCCCAGCAGGTGTCGGCGCTTCGTGCGGACGACGACCTCGTCGTGCGCTCCGCGGCGTCGAGCGACTACTGGTACCTGGCCCTCAACCAGGCTCGCAAGCCCTATGACGATGTCAACGTGCGCCGGGCGGTCGCTTTCGCGCTCGACCGGGCGGCGATCACCAAGGCCGCCAAGTTCGGGCTGGCGACGGTCAACCAGACCGCCATTCCGACCGACAGCGCCTTCTACTACGACTACGCGCCGTACCAGCAGGACCTGGCGCAGGCGAAGCAGCTGCTGGCCGAGGCCGGAGTGACCGACCTGACGATGGATCTGATGGTCACCAACGAGTACCCGGAGACGGTGACCGCGGCGCAGGTGATCGCGGCGCAGCTCAAGGAGATCGGCATCGCTGTCAAGATTCGTACGCTGGACTTCGCCCAGTGGCTCGACGAGCAGGGCAAGGGGAACTTCGACTCGTTCATGCTCGGGTGGCTGGGCAACATCGACCCCGACGAGTTCTACTACGCCCAGCACCACAGTGCCGGCACCTTCAACTTCCACGGATACCGCAACCCGGCCGTGGACAACCTGCTCGACCAGGCCCGGACCGAGACTGACCAGGCCGCGCGAAAGCAGCAGTACGAGCAGGCCGCCAAGCAGATCGTCGACGATGCCAGCTACCTCTACCTCTACAACCCGGATGTGGTGCAGGGCTGGTCGTCGCAGGTCAGCGGCTACGAGGTCCGCGCCGACCGGGCGATCCGGTTCCGCGACGTCGCTCTTACCCGGTGAGGTGGCGGGACCTTGCTGGTGATGCTCGGTGAGTTGGCGGGTCACTCCAGGTGACCCGCTTCGTCCTGCGCCGGCTGCTCCAGTCCGGCATCGTCCTGCTCGGCGTGACGTTGGTGGTGTTCCTGCTGCTGCAACTCGTCCCCGGCGATCCGGTGCGGGTGGCGCTCGGCACCCGCTTCGACCCCGAGACGTATGAGGCGCTGCGTTCGCGGGCGGGGCTGGACCAGCCGCTGCCGGTGCAGTACGCCAGTTACGTCGGGCAGGCGTTGACCGGTGATCTCGGGGTGAGCTTCCGCAGCGGTAGGCCGGTGACCGCGATCGTGCTGGAGCGGTTGCCCGCGACGCTCTCCCTGGCGATCACCGCGGTCGTCTTCGCGCTCCTGGTCGCCTTCCCGTTGGGGGTGCTCTCAGCCCTGCGTAGCGGCTCGGTGTTCGATCACGCCGCGCGGGTGTTCAGCCAGTTCGGAGTCTCGGTACCGGACTTCTGGATGGGCATCATGGGCATCCTGCTCTTCGCGGGGGTGCTGGGCTGGTTTCCACCCTCGGGTTACGTGGCCCTCACCGAGGATCCCGTCGGCTGGGCGTCGCACGTCTTTCTTCCGGCGGTCACGGTCGGCCTGGTCACCGCATCGATCCTGACCAGGTTTATCCGATCCTCCGTGCTGGAGGTGCTCGCCGAGGACTATGTCCGCACCGCCGAGGCGAAGGGGCTGCCCACCCGCGTGGTGGTGGTGCGGCACGTCCTGCGGAACGCGCTGATCCCGGTGGTCACCGTCGTGGCGGTGCAGCTGGCCAGCCTGCTCGGCGGCGTGATCGTGATCGAGGTGCTCTTCGCCTGGCCCGGGGTGGGCCGGCTTACCTACGACGCGGTGCAGGCCCGGGACTATCCCGTACTCCAGGGGGCGATCCTGCTCGTGGCCGCGCTGTTCCTGTTGGTCAACCTCCTGGTGGACCTCCTCTATGCCCGCCTCGATCCGAGGATTCGGGTGCGATGAGCGGAAACGGTGACTCGACGTCGCGCCGCGCCCTGGTGGCGCTGGGTCGCGACCCGTTGGCCGTGACCGGCGGGGTGGTGCTCGCCCTGCTGGTCGTGGCGGGCCTGGCCGGGTCCTGGCTGGCCCCCGCCGGCATCAACGAGGTGGATGTTGACCGGATGCTGCAGCCGCCCAGTTGGGCGCACCCCTTCGGCACCGACGAACTCGGTCGAGACGTATTCAGCCGGGTCCTGGTCGCCGCCCGCGTCTCGCTTCAGGTCGGCGCGGTCAGCGTGGGGATCGCCCTGCTGGCGGGCGTGACGCTGGGGCTGTTCGCCGGCTACTACCAGGGGTGGCTGGACAACGTACTCATGCGCTGCATGGACGTGTTGTTCGCGTTCCCGGTCCTGCTGCTCGCGGTGGCCATCGTCGCGGTCCTGGGGCCGGGCCTGAGCACCGCGATGGTCGCGATCGGCGTGGTCTACACCCCGATTTTCGCCCGGGTCACCCGTGCGGGGGTGCTCTCCGTCCGCGAGCAGGTCTTCGTCCGGGCGGCAGTCGCCACCGGGGCATCGGATCTGCGCATCATGCGGCGGCACGTGCTGCCCAACATCGCGGCGCCGCTGATCGTCCAGACGTCGCTCTCGCTGGCCTTCGCGATCCTGTCCGAGGCGGCGCTCTCCTTCCTCGGGTTGGGGGTGCAGCCGCCCGAGCCGGCCTGGGGCCGGATGCTCTACGACGGGCGCGGATTCATTACCGACGCGTGGTGGCTGGGCTTCTTCCCCGGTGCCGCGATCTTCCTCACCGTCCTGGCGTTCAATCTGGTCGGAGACGCGCTCCGCGACGTGCTCGACCCTCGCCAGCTCACCGTCAGCGAGGCGAGGAGGAACGCCGGATGAACGACGAAACCGTGCTGTCCGTCGCGGACCTGACCGTGACGATCGGTACCCGCCGGGGAGCGGCCCGCGCGGTCGCCGGCGTCGACTGGTCGGTCCGGGCGGGGGAGACGCTGGCCCTGGTCGGTGAGTCGGGCAGCGGCAAGAGCATGAGCGTGCTCGCCGCCACCGGGCTTGCGCCCCGCGCGGCCCGGGTCACCGGAGACGTCCGGCTGCTCGGTACTGACCTCGCCGCGCTGTCGGCGGCACGTCGCCGGCGGATGCGGGGGCGGCACGTCGGGTTCGTCTTTCAAGACCCGATGACCTCGCTGAACCCGGTGCTGACCGTGGGCCGCCAGATCGGCGAGGCCAGCGAGGTCCACCTCGGGCTGACCCGGCGGGCAGCCCGGGCCCGCGCCATCGAGATGCTCGAACTCGTCGGCATCCCCTCCGCCGCCGAACGGGTGGACGCCTACCCGCACCAGCTCTCCGGCGGGATGCGTCAGCGCGCGGTGATCGCCATGGCCCTGGTCTGCGAGCCGGACCTGCTGATCGCCGACGAGCCCACCACCGCGCTCGATGTGACCACGCAGGCCCAGATCGTCGAGCTGGTCGCCGACCTGCAACGCCGCCTCGGCACCGCCGTCGTCTGGATCAGCCACGACCTCGGCGTCGTCGCCGGGCTCGCCGACACCGTGGCCGTCATGTACGGCGGCCGCATCGTCGAGCAGGGGGCGGTGGACGCGGTCTTCGCCGAACCGGCGCACCCGTACACGGCGGCGCTGCTCGCGGCGCGGCCGGACCCGGACGCGAACGTCACCGAACTGGTCACCATCCCGGGGACGCCACCCAGCCCGCTGGAGCTTCCCGAGGGGTGCGCGTTCTGGCCGCGCTGCTCGGTGCGGGGGGACAGCCGCTGCGAACGGGAGTTGCCGCCGTTGGTGCCGGTCGCGGCGGGGCACCAGGTGCGGACCTTCTATCCGCGTCAGACTCGGGAGGACCGATGACCGGGGAGAGCGTGGCCACCGACGCGGTCGCGGAGCTGACCGACCTGGCGGTGTGGTTCCCGACCCCGGCGGGGATGGTCCATGCCGTGGACGGGGTGTCCCTGACGGTACGCCGCGGCGAAACCCTCGGTCTGGTCGGTGAGTCCGGCAGCGGCAAGTCGACGACCGGGCTGGCGCTGCTGCGCTTGGTCGAGCCGACCGCCGGCACGGTCCAGGTGGCGGGGCAGGACGTGACCCGCTGGTCGCGGCGGCGGTTGCGCCGGCTGCGCCGCCGCGTCGCCATGGTGTTCCAGGATCCGCAGGCCTCCCTCGACCCGCGGCACACCGTTGGTGCGAGTATCGCCGAGCCGCTGGCCGTGCACCGGCTCGCCGCCAGCGGCACGGCCCGGCGGGACCGGGTAGCCGAACTGCTCGACCTGGTCGGCCTGCGTCGCGATCTCGCCGAACGGCACCCGCACGAACTCTCCGGTGGCCAGCGGCAGCGGGTGGGCATCGCCCGGGCGCTCGCCGGTGAGCCAGACCTGATTGTCCTCGACGAACCGATCGCCTCCCTGGACCTGAGTGTGCAGGCGCAGATCATGAACCTGCTCCGCGGGCTCCAGCGAGAGCTCGGGCTGACCTACCTCTTCATCGCGCACGATCTCGCCGCTGTCGAGCACATGAGTGATCGGGTGGCGGTGATGTACCTCGGCCGGATTGTGGAGAGTGGCACCCCGGCGCAGATCTGGCGGGAGCCCGCCCACCCCTACACCGCCGCCCTCCTGTCGGCGGTGCCGGTGGCCGACCCGCCGGTGCAGCGTAGTCGCCAGCGGATCATCCTGGCCGGTGATGTCCCGAGCCCGATCGACCCGCCGACCGGCTGCCGGTTTCGGACGCGGTGCCCGCAGGCCCGACCTGACTGCGCCCAGACCGACCCGGTGCTGGTCGAGATCAGCTCCGGACACCAGGCGGCCTGCCTCTTTGCGGGCGGGGCGGTACGCGCGATGCGGGCGCAGCCCACCAACGCCTCCTCGCCATGACCGCTGCGATCGGCACAACGACAAGGTCAGTGCACCCCGTCCCCGGACAAAGCCGCCGTACCGAGATTGCCGCTCCGGCTCTAGCGGCTTGTCCGCCATCGATGGCGCAGGAGTGTCGCCGCAGTTGTGGACCAGCGCCGGGATGTTGCCGGCGATCACATAGTACGTGTGGCCTTGCTACGGTGGCTGCGGTGATGTCATGGGTTCGATCTTGGCGGTGAGCTGGGCTTTCGCTCAACCGCCTGTCGGCGGTTCATCGTTTGTGGGCGGTTTGACAGCAGCCGTGACAGCAACGTGGGGCACGTCGGGCTGCGTGGGGCGACGGGCTGGGTGTCTACTCAGTCGGTCGTCTGCTGCGGTTGGCAGGCTTCTTCTGTGTGCGGCGGTTGATGAGGCGGTCGACGGCGGTGATGCGGCGGTGCAGGCGGGTGGAGCCGGCGTCGATGGCGGTGGTGTCGATGCGGTGCAGGACGGCGCGGGCAGCGTCGAGGTTGCCGGTTTTGGCGTGGCCTTCGGCGAGCCAGGTTTGGTAGAGGGCGACTTCGCGGGCGTGGTCGTGGTTGTAGGCGGCGAGTGCTCGGGTAAGCAGGGGTTCGGCGGCGGCTGGGGTGCCGAGTTCGATGAGGCAGCGGGCGGCCATGACGTCGATCTCGGTCTGGTTGAGCCAGTACACCCATTCGGGCTCGGCGATACCGTCGCAGTGTTGGTCGTAGGCGTCGTTGACGGCGTCGAGGGCGCGGCGGCTGGTGTCAGTGTCGCGGAGGCGGGCGGCGGCCCAGGCGAGGCGTTCCAGCAGCAGCGCCCGCACGAGCGGGCTGGCGTGGGGGGCGCCGGTGACGGCGGAGCGGGTGATGAGCAGGGCGTCGTCGCGTTTGCCGATGTTGGTGATCTGGTAGGCGAGGCTGGACAGCAGTTGCGCGCCCAGCGCCCGGTCGCCCGCCGCGTCGGCGGCGGTGACGCCGGATAGGTAGAGGCGTTGGGCGTCGGAGTAGTTGCCGGCGTCGCTGGCGACCCAGCCGGCGAGTTGGGCCAGTTCACCGATCACGGTGTACAGCCGTCTACCGGAGGCGTCGGTGTAGGAGGCGGTGCGGGCGAGGTATTCGGCTTGGTCGAGTTCGGCGCGGATGACGGGGAGCAGGGTACGGCTGCCGACCGTGTCGTCCAGGTGGCGGAGGTCGATCACCCGGGCTTCCAACGTTCCGATCAGGCTTGCGCCGATGCGGCGGCCGGCGCGTAGGCAGCCGGTGGCGGGTGGGCTGTCCAGGAGCCATTCGTGGGTGCGGCGGACCGGGTCGGCTGGGGTGCCGATCGGTACACCGAGGGCATGTTCGTAGCGTTCAACGATATCGGGGGTCGCGGGGCGGCGGCCGGTTTCGACAAGGCTGAGGTAGGGCTTGCTGAAGTGGGTGAGCGCGGCCATACCGGCGAGGCTGTGTCCGGCGGCTTCACGGGCGGCTCGCAGATGGGCGCCGAGGTCGGTGGGAGTGTCTGTAGACGGGGGAAAACCCTCGCCTGCTTCCATGGTCATCTGTCTCCCCTGATCCTGGTGGCAGGCCCAGCGGGGACGTGCATCGAGTCCGAACCTGGCTGGCGCCCGTTTCGGGAGGGCCGGGACCAGGGGTTGGCGACCGGCACTCGCCTCGACCCCAGTGCTGCGGCCCCGGTCCTCCCACCGTAGCCCACGACGCCGCCGAAAGGACGCCAGCGATGACGATGCATCTACCAGTTCGTCCCGTATGGACGTGCGCCGGGTGCGGGCAGGTATGGCCGTGCCTGACCCGCAAACGTCAACTGTTGGCCGAGTTCGCCGGCGCGCGGGTATCGCTGATGCTCTACCTCACCCAGTTCTTTGTCGAGGCCTGCGTGGACATGCCCACCACTACCACAGGAACGCTGTATCACCGGTTCTTCGCCTGGCCCTACAAAACAACCGACGCCCCGCCCAGGGAGCAAGATCGTCGACGCCTTCATGGATAAGGGACACCGCCGCCTGGCAAGCCACCGAAGAACTCACCACCCTCCAACAAGCACACACCGACCTCGCCGACGACCTTGCTGCCTACGAAGCCAACCTCGGACGAGCCGCCGCCAGCGGAGCGCCCGAACCCGCCGAGCCGCCGGCACCGAAGAAGGTACGCCGCAAACCGAAGGAGTAGCCCAGCAGCCCGCCACCGACCGAGCGACTGGGCTAAGAATTGCTTCACCTAATCAAGCACGGCCCCGGCGTTGTTCTTTTACGTCCGCTTTGATCATGGTTTGTTAGATGCCGTAGACGGCGAAGGTGTCGGTGCGGTCGTGTAGGTCGCGGCGGGCGTGGGCGATGTTGGCGCGTCCGGCGAGGCGGAAGGTGTTGAGGGCCAGGTTGCGGAAGGCTGCCATGTTCCGTGGGGCGGTGCCGGTCCTGAGTTGGGAGGTGTCCTCGTGGAAGGTCACATCCCGGGTCCAATGAAGGCTGTTCTCTACGGTCCAGTGACCTCTGGCGTAGTGGTTGAGGTGTTCCGGGCCGGCCTGTCCGGCGTCGAGACTGACGATGCCGTGGATGATCTCTTTA
>NZ_AXVR01000072.1 GCF_000484695.1 Salinispora cortesiana
TCTCCACCTACGCCACCTGGTGGATCCGCCAGGCCATCACCCGCGCCATGGCCGACCAGGCCCGCACCATCCGCATCCCGGTACACATGGTCGAGGTGATCAACAAGCTCGGCCGGATCCAGCGCGAACTGCTCCAGGACCTGGGCCGCGAGCCCACTCCGGAGGAGCTCGCAAAAGAGATGGATATCACACCTGAGAAGGTGCTGGAGATCCAGCAGTACGCCCGGGAGCCGATCTCGCTCGACCAGACCATCGGTGACGAGGGCGACAGCCAGCTCGGTGACTTCATTGAGGACTCCGAGGCCGTGGTCGCGGTTGACGCGGTGTCGTTCTCGCTCCTCCAAGATCAGCTCCAGCAGGTGCTGCAGACGCTCTCCGAGCGCGAGGCCGGCGTGGTCCGCCTCCGGTTCGGGCTGACCGATGGCCAGCCGCGCACGCTGGACGAAATCGGCCAGGTTTACGGGGTGACCCGAGAGCGCATCCGACAGATCGAGTCCAAGACGATGTCCAAGCTGCGCCACCCGTCCCGGTCGCAGGTTCTCCGGGATTACCTGGACTAAGGGGGACACCGGGGACCGAATCCGTGCCGGACCCGACGGCAGATGTCAACCAAGCGTGTCATTTTGAGCACTCTCCGCGCAACTCCGTCCGCTGGCCGGATGGTTGCCCGGTTGTGATCGTTGACGTGGCACCCTTGGTGCAGGGACGCTGTCGGAGTCAGGTGTGACCTCGGTCCCCCGCGGGCACACAGGGAACGCGCGCCCAGATCAGGGTGTTGCACGATAGGTGAGCAACGACCGAAGAGAGTGTTCATCGGTGACGACCAGAGGAGGAAGGCGATGACCCCGACCCTCACGCCGCCGCCCGAGACGGTGAGCCCCCCGGCCGCCGATGAACGGTGCGACCGCTGCAATGCTGCCGGCAAGCTCCGCATTACCCTTGCCGGCGGCGGGGAACTTGTATTTTGCGGGCATCACGCAAACAAGTACGCGGAGGATCTCGTCAAGATCACTGTGCGGTACGCGGCGGATCCGGAGTTCAGCTGGCGTGGCGCCGATCTGATGAACTGAGGATCGCCGCACCTGGGACATGATGAAGCCGGCCGGGCCCAGCTGGGCCCGGCCGGCTTCATCATGTCCGATACCTACCGGCCTCCTGTCCGGTACCTACCGTCCTGTTCCAGTAGCTGCCGTCCTGCTCCGGTAGACCGACTGCGGGGTCGGGTCAGAGGGTCTGCACGGTGGCGATCCGCTCCTCCAACTGCTCGATCGTCGCCTGGGCGCTGGGCGGACCACCGCAGCGACGGCGAAGCTCCGCATGGATCTTGCCGTGCGGCTGGCCGGTGTGGTGATGCCGGGCAGCCACCAAGGCGTTCAACTGTCGGCGCAGCGCCACCCGGCGCTGCGCCGCACTCATCGGTGCCGGTGGGGCGGCAGCGGCCGCCGCGGCCGGCTCAGCCGGCCGTGCGGTGCCCCGGCGCCGCGACGCGGCGAGCTGCTCTGCCTGCCGCTTGGACAGCAGCATGGCCACCTGATCGGCGGTGAGGAGACCGGGCAGACCGAGGTACTCCTCCTCCTCCGGCGTACCGGCCTGTGCGGCCGTGCCGAAGGATGCGCCGTCGAAGATCACCTGATCCAGCTCGGCGGTCGCGGAGAGCGCAGCGAACCGCTTCTCCAGTTCACCGCTGGCCTGGTCGTCCCGCTGGGCGCGCTCCAGCAGTTCGTCGTCGAAGCCCTCCTGGTCCTTCGGCTTGCCCAGCACGTGATCCCGCTCAGCTTCCATCTCGCTGGCGAGGCCGAGCAGGTGCGGGACGCTGGGCAGGAAGACCGACGCCGTCTCCCCCGGCCGGCGTGCCCGGACGAACCGCCCGATGGCCTGGGCGAAGTAGAGCGGGGTGCTGGCGCTGGTGGCGTAGACGCCGACGGCGAGCCGCGGGATGTCCACCCCTTCGGAGACCATTCGGACCGCCACCAGCCAACGCTGGTCAGCCGTCGTGAACGTCGCGATCCGGTCCGAGGCCCCCGCGTCGTCGGAGAGCACCACGGCGGCCTTCTCCCCGGTCAGCTGCTCGATGAGCTTCGCATACGACCGGGCGGCCTGCTGGTCGCTGGCGATCACCAGCCCAGCGGCGTCGGGCATCCCGGCGTTACGCAGCACGGTCAGCCGGGCATCCGCCGCCCGCAGCACCTGCGGCATCCAGTCGCCGGCCGGGTCGAGCGCGGTCCGCCACGCCTGCGCGATCAGGTCCTGGGTCATCGGCTCCCCGAGCCGGGCGGCCAGCTCCTCACCGGCGTTCGTCCGCCACCGGGTCTCCCCCGAGTAGGCCAGGAAGAGCACCGGGCGTACCACGCCGTCGTGCAGCGCATCGGCGTAGCCGTAGACGGAGTCGGCGCGGGACCGCAGGAAACCGTCCCCGCCCCGCTCGTAGCTGACGAACGGAATCGGGTTGTCGTCGGAACGAAACGGGGTGCCGGTGAGCATGAGCCGGCGCTCCGCGCCTTCGAAGGCCGCCTGCACCCCGTCCCCCCAGGTCCGGGAGTCACCGGCGTGGTGGATCTCGTCGAGGATGACCAGGGTGCGCCGGGTCAGGGTGCGCCGCCGGTGCACCTGCGGCGCCATCCCCACCTGGGCGTAGGTGACCACCGCCCCGTGGAAGTCGGCCGACGAGTGCAGATCCGCATTCCGGAACGCCGCATCTAGCTGGATGCCGACCCGGGCGGCAGCCTGCGCCCACTGGGTCTTGAGGTGCTCGGTCGGGGCGACCACGGTGATCGCCTCGATGCTGCCATCGGCGAGCAGCTCGGCGGCGACCCGAAGGGCGAACGTGGTTTTACCGGCCCCCGGCGTGGCCACCGCGGTGAAGTCCGGCTCCCGACGACGTAGGTACTCCACCAGCGCCCGGCGCTGCCAGGCGCGCAGGGCTGGAAACGTCTCGAGCGTTGGCGTCCGGGCTGCCACGCGAAGCTCCTCTCACCGCCGGCGGGACGGCCCCGACCGAGGATCGCGGGTTACGAACGCACGCCCCTGAGCCGTACCGGCATCGGCGCCGCCGCCGCCCATGAAAACGCCCCCGCGCGCAGTGCCGCGAGGGCTGGCCCAGCATAACCAGCGAGCGCCGTACGCCCCACTCGACGCCACGGTCAGCGCAGGGGGGACGGAGCGGTGAGTACCGCCACAGCTCGCGCAGGCGGCGGAACCGCCCGCGCTCGACTCACTCGCGCATTGAGTCGTAGATCTCCTTGCACTTGGGGCAGACCGGTGAGCCCGGTTTGGCCGACTTGGTGACCGGGAACGTCTCGCCACAGAGCGCCACGACGTAGGTGCCCATCACGGCACTCTCGGCGATCTTCTCTTTGCGCACGTAATGGAACATCTCGGGGCCGGTGTCGGCGTCCTTCACCTCGGGACGCTCGAGAACCTGTGTGCTCACTTCCATACCTCCACCCGCCAAGTCTGGCAGGTCACCCTTTGCCCGGTCTACTTCGAGCCCGACGGACCGACGCCGTACGGTTGGACACCGTGACCACCTTTCATCTCCGGCACGGCACCGAAGTCGCCGACGCGCTCCGCGTCGGCCGTCCCGTGGTAGCGCTCGAGAGCACAATCGTCTCGCACGGCCTGCCCCGACCGGACAACCTTCGGGTGGCCCGGGAGATCGAACAAACCGTCCGGGACGCCGGCGCGGTTCCGGCCACCATCGGCATGATCGCCGGCCAGCTCGTGGTCGGTCTCGACGACGCGGAGCTGACCCGACTCGCCACCGTTGACGACGTGGCCAAGCTCTCCGTACGCGATCTCGCCGTGGCCGCCGCGACCGGCGCGGACGGCGCCACGACCGTGGCCGCTACCAGCGCGGTGGCCGCGGCGGTGGGGATCCGGGTGTTCGCCACCGGCGGTCTCGGCGGCGTGCACCGTGAGGCGGCCCAGAGCTTCGACGAGTCCGCCGACCTGACGACCCTGGCCCGTACACCGATCGCCGTGGTCTGCGCCGGGGTGAAGTCGATTCTCGACTCGGGCGCCACGTTGGAACGCCTGGAGACGCTCGGAGTCGGGGTGGTCGGCTACCGCACCCGCCGCTTCCCCGGCTTCTACCTCACCGACGGCGGGTTCGACCTGGACTGGTCGGTCGACTCGCCGGAGCAGGTGGCTGCGGCGCTCGCCGCCCAGGAGCAGCACGGGCTGCACTCCGGCGGCCTGGTCGTGGCCAATCCACTGCCCACCGACGAGCAGCTCGACCCGGCACTGCACGATCGCACCCTGGCCGAAGGGCTGGCGCTGTTGCGGCGCGCGGGGGTCACCGGCAAGGCGGTTACCCCGTTCCTGCTGGCGCACTTCCACGCCGCGACCGAGGGGGCCAGCCTCGCGGTGAACATCCGGATCATCCTGCGCAACGCCGACCTCGCAGCCCGGATCGCGGTCGCGTCGGCTGCCCGGCAGGCATGACGCCACCCCGGGTGGTCGTCGTCGGCGACCTGATCACCGACGTGGTGGCGGTGCTGGGCGGGCCGTTGACGACCGGGTCGGACACGCCGGCCGAGATCCGGTTCACCGGGGGCGGTCAGGCGGCGAACACCGCGGCCTGGCTGGGCGCGTTGGGCATGCCGGTGACGCTGGTCGGGGCGGTGGGCGACGACGGTCCCGGCCGGGACCGGGTCGCCGAGTTGGAGCGCGGCGGGGTCGACTGTGCGGTCACCCAGGTGCCCGCGGTCCCCACCGGTACGGTCCTGGTGCTGGCCACCAGCGACGAACGCACGATGGTCACCGAGCGGGGAGCCAACCTGTGGCTCTCGCCGGCGGCGGTGGACGCCGCTCTCGACGCCGCGCCGGACGCCGGCCATCTGCACCTGTCCGGTTACACCCTGCTGGATGCCGGATCCCGGCCGGCCGGGCTACGCGCACTGGCCGCCGCCCGCGAGCGGGGGCTGTCGGTCAGCGTGGACGCGGCCAGTGCGGCGCCGCTGCAACGGGTCGGCGCGACGGCCTTCCTGGGCTGGGTACGCGGCATCGACCTGCTCTTGGTCAACGCCGCGGAGGCCCGAGTGCTGGCGGGCGGGCTCGACCCGGCGGCGCAGGGGCGGGTGCTCTCCGCCTCAGCCCGGCGGGTGGTGGTCAAACGGGGAGCGGCCGGCGCGGTCTGGGTGGACCGGGACGCCATGATCGCGGTAACCCCGACCCGCCGGATGGCAGTGGTCGATCCCACCGGGGCCGGCGACGCGTTCGCCGCCGGCCTGCTCTCCACCTGGCTGACCGGGGCGGCCCCGGAGGCGGTGCTACAGCGCGCCGGTGACCTGGGCGCGTCGGCGGTCGGTCAGGTGGGGGCCCGACCACCGACCTGACGCCCGGTCACTGCTCGGCGTCGATGACCTTGCGCGGCTGTTCCTCGGCGGTGAGGCTGGTCGGTCCCGGGTCCGCCAAGGACCGGGACCGACGCCGGAATCGGCCACCGAGGCGGTGCTTCTCCTTCGGTGGCCGGTCGTTGGCCAGCAGCACGGCCAGCCACGGGATCAGGATCATGCCCAGGCCGGCCAGGGGCAGCCAGAGCCAGAGCATGGGGGCCTCCGCGCCGACCAGGATGGCGCCGACGATCAGACACGCCACCCGGACGCCCATCATCAGCACGTACCGCTTCTGGCGGCTGGTGAGCTGATCGTCCTGGCTGCGCGGGGCGTCGGTGATCAGAATCGGCTGGTACGCCGGACGCTTCACCACGGACCTCCTCGGGGATCCCCCTCATCCTGTCACCTCGCCCTCCGGCTGCGGGAGGTCGCCGTCAACCTCGCCTTCCGGCGCTGCGAGGGTCGGTGGGTTCCGGCGCCCGGGGTCTCACTCCCCGGGCTGCCCGGCCGGTCGGCGGTAGGGGCCCAGGCCACGAACCGGTCGAAGAGCTCACGTGGACCCGGGCCGTCGTGTGGGTTCAGGTGATACAGGTCGTGCATCGCCTCGTACAACAGCCCGGCGAGGTATAACGACAAACTGGGTGGGCGCGTCGCAAACTCAGCTTTCAACAGCAGCCACCCCGACGCTCCTGGTTGACACCTGCGGCCGAAGTCCGGCGGGTGGCGCCCACGACGATGTCGACGGCGGGCAGGATAGCGACGTGGACCCAGATGACATGCTGTTCTCCCCCGCTGGCGTGGCGGCGCTGCGCAACGCCCTCACCCGGGCAAACTTCACCTCGAACGGGATCGCCGGCCGGCTGGGCTCGCAGGCGACCGGCGGCATGGCCCGCAACGACTTCCGAGCCGCGCTGCGCGCCACCGAGGACCGCGATCCCCTCGCCACTTTGATCCGGCTCTTCGTCTGCGAACAGACCGAGCCGTACGAGGCGGTCGCCACCGCGCTCGCGCCGCTGCCGATCAAGGAGGCGCTCGCCGGTGGCCTGGTGGAGCAGCACGGCGACGGCCTGCGGATGGGCCTCGACCTGGAGCCGTACGGGGACGACTGGTGGGTGCTCGCCGACGCGCCCGTCAGCACCCGCCCCGGCCGAGCGTTGCAGGCCGAGCATGTGCTCGGCATCGGCGGCGCCACCCAGACCCTGATCGGGGCGACCGTCCGGCAGCCGGTCGAGACCGCGCTCGACCTGGGCACCGGCTCCGGCGTCCAGGCCCTGCACCTCTCCACCCACGCCCGGCGGGTCACCGCCACCGATCTCTCCGAGCGGGCGTTGCGCTTCGCCGCGACCACCGCCGCTCTGAACGGGCAGGACTGGGAGCTGCTCCGCGGCGACCTGACCGCCCCGGTCGCCGGGCGTCGCTTCGATCTGGTGGTCAGCAACCCGCCGTTCGTCGTCGGGCCGGGCACCACCACGCACGTCTATCGCGACTCCGGACGGGTGGGCGATGCGATCGGCGCCGAGCTGGCCGCCGCTGCCCCGAGCCTGCTCACCGAGGGCGGCACCATGCAGTACCTCGCGAACTGGGTGCACGTCGCCGGCGAGGACTGGGCGGAGCGGGTCGCCAGCTGGTTCGCCGGCAGTGGCCTGGACGCCTGGGTGATCCAGCGCGAGGTCGCCGACCCGATGGCGTACGTCAACCTGTGGCTCTCCGATGTCGGTGAGACAGCCAGCCCGGAGCGGATGGCCGAGTGGCTGGACTGGTTCGACGCGCACAAGGTCGAGGCGATCGGCTTCGGCATCGTCTCGCTGCGCCGCTCCGGCCACGACGACCCCCTCGTCCGGGTGGAGGAGCTGCGCCAGCTGGTCGAGGCGCCGCTCGGCGACCGCGTCACCGAGTGGTTCGACCGCCAGGAGTGGCTCCGGGTCCGCGACACCGACGGGCTACTCGCGGCACGCTACCGGGCCGCCGACGACCTCCAGCTGCGGCAGGAGGCCTCCATGAACGACGATGGGTGGTCGGTCGACCGGCAGCTGCTCGCCATGCCGCGCGGCCTACGCTGGACCGAGGAGATCGATCCGATCGTCCTGGCCCTGGTCGGCGGGGCGGACGGGCGGTTGCCGCTGCGCGATCAGCTCGCCCTACTCGCCACCGCGCACGACGTGGCCCCAGGCGAGCTGGTGGAGGCGGCCGGGCCGATCGTGGCCCACCTGGTCGAGCGCGGTTTCGTCGAGCCGGTGGTGGAGTGATGCGGGCCGTAGTCGCGGTGACGCGGCCGGTGGTCGGAGTGAAGCGGGCGGTGGTGGACTGATGCGGGCGGTGGTGCAGACGGTCGGCCGAGCCCAGGTCACGGTTGACGACGTGGTGGTGGGGGCGATCAACGACGGCCTGCTGGCGCTGCTCGGGGTGACCCACTCCGACACGACGCAGACCGCCCGAACCCTCGCCCGCAAGGTGCATGAGCTGCGGATCCTTGACGGGGAACGGTCGGCCGCCGACCTCGGTGCCCCGATCCTGGTGGTCAGCCAGTTCACCCTCTACGGGGACGCCCGCAAGGGCCGCCGCCCGAGTTGGACCGCCGCCGCCCCGGCAGAAGTGGCCGAGCCGCTGGTCACCGCGGTCGTCGAGGAGCTGCGCGCCCGTGGGGCCAAGGTGGAGACTGGGCGGTTCCGGGCCCAGATGCTGGTGGAGAGCGTGAACGTTGGCCCACGCACCATCCTGCTCGACCTCTGATCGCGGCGACGACCGACCGGCACCGGGGCCGCCACAGATCACCTCATTCGAGTAGCTGAACACTCACAGAGTGTTTACCTTTCCGGGCGCGATAGGTAGAACTATGCCTATGTCTTCCCATCCAAGCCCCTGCGCCGCTGGCGGGTCACGGCGGCGGCTGATCGCCGCCGTCGTGGCAGCCGGGATGATCGCGGCCTCCACCGCCGCGATCGATCCGGCCGCCGCGACCGCCGGGCCACCCCCGACAACCGCCCCCCTCGCCGCTCCGGAGACGCATACCGTCACTCTGGTCACCGGCGACGTCGTCACCGTCCGGACCCTCGCCGACGGCAAGACCATCACCGAGGTCGACCAACCCGACGACGCCACCGGCGGCTTCAGCATCCAACAACACGGCGACGACCTGTTCGTCCTGCCCGACGAAGCCCTCCCCCTCCTCGCCAACGACCAACTCGACCAGCGACTGTTCAATGTCACCGACCTGATCGAGATGGACTACGACGACGCCCACACCACCGACATACCGCTGATCGCCACCTATCCTCCGGAAGCAGCAGCAGCACGCACCACCACCGCACTCCACGGCACAACCCTCACCCACGACCTACCCGCCATCAACGGCCACGCCCTCACCACCGACAAAGAAGACACCCGCACCCTCTGGACCACCCTCACCGCCGGCTCCGGTCAGACCCGCGCCAGCGGCGTTCCCAAACTCTGGCTCGACGGCCAGGTGACCACCACCCTCGCCGACAGCGTCCCCCAGGTCGGCGCCCCCGAGGCGTGGGACGCGGGCTACGACGGCGACGGCGTCACCGTCGCCGTCCTCGACACCGGCATCGATCCCACCCACCCCGACCTCACCGACCAGATCCAGGACGCGGTCAGCTTCGTCCCCGACGAAGACACCACCGACCCACGGGGGCACGGCACCCACGTTGCCTCGATCATCGCCGGCACCGGAGCGGCCTCCGACGGCGACAACACCGGCGTCGCACCCGGAGCCGACCTACTCATCGGCAAAGTCCTCAACAACTACGGCAACGGCTACGACTCCTGGATCATCGCCGGCATGCAGTGGGCCGCCGAATCCGGCGCCGACGTGGTCAACATGAGCCTCGGCAACGCGACACGCACCGATGTCCTCGACCCGATGACCCTCGCGGTGGATGCCCTCTCCGCGCAGCACGACACCCTCTTCGTCATCGCGGCCGGCAACAACGGAATGACCATCGGCACACCCGGCAACGCCGAAAGCGCCCTCACCGTCGGCGCCGTCGACAAACAGGACCAACTCGCCTGGTTCTCCAGCGTCGGACCACTGGCCGGCACCGGAGGACTCAAGCCCGATCTCACCGCCCCCGGCGTCGCCGTCAACGCCGCCCGCTCCCAACAGAGCACCGGCGACGGCATGTACACATTCAAGACCGGCACCTCCATGGCGGCCCCACACGTGGCCGGAGCGGCGGCCATCCTCGCCCAGCAAAACCCCGACTGGACCGGCCAGCAGCTCAAAGACGCCCTGATGAGCAGTGCCGAGACGCTGAGCGACAGCTACACCGCGTTCCAGGTCGGCACCGGCCGACTGGATGTGGCAGCGGCCGTGGACAGCACCGTACGCGCCGCCGGATCGGCGTTCATCGGCTACTTCGAATGGCCACACCAGCCCACCGACACCCCCGTGACCGAGCCGGTCACCTTCACCAACAGCGGCGCCACCCCGGTCACCCTCGACCTGACCACCACCGGCAGTGACGCGTTCACCCTCAACGACTCCAAGGTGACCGTGCCAGCGGGCGGCCAGGTGGATGTCCCGGTGACCGCCGACCCGGGTGGAATCGCCATCGGCTCCCACACCGGCTACCTCGTCGGCACCGACCCCACCACCGGTGTGACCATCACCCGCACCGCCCTCGGCCTCCTCAAGGAAGAGGAGCGCTACGGCCTGACCATCAAAGTCCGCGACCGCAACGGCGACCCCACGCAGGCATACGTCATGGTGCGGGAGGACGACGACTGGTGGCCCCGATATGTCGAGGTCAATGGCGAGCGGACGCTACGCCTCACACCGGGGACCTACACGGTGGAGACGAAGGCGGAGATTCCGGGCGAACGAGCGGACTCCCTCGGCCTCGCCCTGCTGGCCGCCCCGGAAACCGTGCTCGACAAACCGGCCGAGGTGACCCTGGACGCCAGCCAGGCCCGACTCCTCGACACCACCACACCCCAACGTACCCAAGACCGACAGCGCCTACTCCAGTACATCATCGACACAGGTACCGGTGCCGCCCCTGACTACTACGTACACGTCATCGCACCGGAATACGATGACGTGTACGTCCTACCGACCGAGAAGAGCACCGAGAACTCTTTCGCCATGGCAGCGAAGTGGCGCAAGGGTGAGCCGGTCCTGAGCCTGCGCGCCCTCGGCCTGCTCCCCATCGACGCCGTGGTCCAACCCGGCAGCACCATCACCACCGGCAAACAGTGGCTGAGCCCCGTCTACGCCGGCACCGGCGCACCCGAGGACTACACCGACCTTGACGTCGAGGGCAGAGTCGCCGTGGTGACCCGCAGCGACGAGGTCAGCGCACCCGACCGGGCCGCCGCCGCGGCAGCCGCCGGAGCCGAGCTACTCCTGGTCGCCAACGACAACCCCGGAATCCTCTACGAAGATGTCGGCGAATCACCTATCCCGGTGGCCAGCGTCCACCGCGACATCGGAGACCTGCTGGCCACACTCGCCGAACACGGCATACCGCCACTGAAGGTCACCCAGAAGAAGTACGCCGACACCATCTACGACCTGGCCCAGATCTGGCGGGAACAGGTGCCGGACCAGCCCCTCACCTACCACCCCAGCCATAGCGACCTGGCCCGAATCGACGCCCGATACCACGCAGTCCAGGACACCGAAGGTTCCGGCTACCGCGCCGACGCGGCTCTCGGCCTCCCAATCGGACTCCCAGAGCCGGAGTGGCATCCCAGCACCCGCACCGAGTGGGTCACCCCGGACATCCCCTGGATCGAGACCCGCCTACAGCGTGAGCTTACCGCCGTGGCGGACCCGCACACCTACACAAAGGGCACGACCAACAGAGTCGATTGGTTCGCACCCGCCATTCGACCGGCCTTCAACCAGTCAGCCTGGACCCAGAACAGTCGGCACCAGGACTCCATGACTCTCAACCCGGCCGCCTGGAGCCCGTCGGGCACCACCCTCGAGTACCGCGGGATGATGGGGCCACCCCCGCAAGAACACATCAAGCTGTATCAGGGCGACACCCTGCTGCACGAAGACCAGAATTATTCCCACCTAGTCGACAGGGAGGTGCCGGCCGGCACGCTGCCGTACCGGCTGGTGTTGGACGCGTCGCGCTCGGCCGACGAGTGGCGACTGTCGACCCGAACCCACACCGAGTGGGACTTCATCTCCAGCACCAATGATGCTGACCCGTCCGACCCCGTCCCGCTCACGCTGCTGCAACTCGACTACGAGTTGGAGACCGACCTGCGCGGCGACGTCGAGGCCGGCACCCGCCAGGAAATCAGCATCACCGCCAGGCCACAGCCCGGCGGCTCCGGCACCGGCACCATCACCTCAGTAGAACTTGAGGTCTCCTACGACGACGGCACCACCTGGAAACCCGTCACCCTCACCAAAGGCGACGGCGACCGCCACACCGGAACCCTGAAACTACCGAAGCAATCCAACGGCTTCATCTCCCTCCGCGCCGCCGCCGAAACCGACACCGGCTTCGGCATCCGACAGGAAATCATCCGCGCCTACGGCCTGCGCTGACCCAACCAACGGGGTCCCCGAACCCAGCGACGGTCCGGGGACGCTACGCAGCCGGCGGGGTCCCCGAACCGACAACGGTCCGGGGACCCCCCGGGCCCTACCCAACGCAGACGCCCGCGCTCGGCGCCACGAAGCTGGCCCTCATCCCGCCGGCCACTCGACGCCCAGTAGTGGAGTCACCGTCACGCGGTGGCGGAGTAGTGCCGTGGCGGCTACCCGCCCGTCGCCAAGGTTCACCTGATCGACCAAAATAGGTAGAACCTAGCCCATGTCTTCGTATCCAGGGCTCTTCGCCGCTGGCGGGTCACGGCGGCGGCTGATCGCCGCCGTGGTGGCGGCCGGGATGATCGCGGCCTCCGCCGCCGCGATCAATCCCACCGCCGCGACCGCCAGCCCGCCCCCCTCAGCCTCAACCGGCACACCCGCAGGCACGGTCACCGGCACACACACGGTCACCCTGGTCACCGGTGACGTCGTCACCGTCCGCACCCTCACCGACGGCAAGACCATCGCCGAGGTCGACCAACCCGACGACGCCACCGGCGGCTTCAGCGTCCAACAACACGGCGACGACCTCTACGTCATCCCCGACGAAGCCAAACCACTCCTCGCCGACGACCAACTCGACCAGCGACTGTTCAACGTCACCGACCTGATCGAGATGGGCTACGACGACGCCCACACCACCGAACTACCCCTCATCGCCACCTACCCCGAAACCACCACCCGCACCAACACCGCACCCGATGGCGCCACCCTGACCCACGACCTACCCGCCATCAACGGCCACGCCCTCACCACCAACAAAAAAGACACCCGCACCCTCTGGACCACCCTGAGCTCGGAGGCGAACCGCGAAAGCACCGGCGCTACCAAGCTCTGGCTCGACGGTCAGGTACACGCCACCCTCGCCGACAGCGTCCCCCAGATCGGCGCCCCCGAAGCCTGGGACGCCGGCTACGACGGCGACGGCACCACCGTCGCCGTCCTCGACACCGGCATCGACCCCACCCACCCCGACCTGACTGGTCAAATCCAGGACGCGGTCAGCTTCGTCCCCGATGAAGACGCGACCGATGTTGACGGGCATGGCACCCATGTCGCCTCTACGGTTGCCGGCACCGGCGCCGCCTCCGACGGCGACAACACCGGCGTCGCACCCGGAGCCGACCTACTCATCGGCAAAGTCCTCAACAACGACGGGTACGGCTACGACTCCTGGATCGTCGCCGGCATGCAATGGGCCGCCGAATCCGGCGCCGACGTCATCAACATGAGCATCGGTGGTGGCCCAGCCGATGGGCTCGACCCGATGGCCCTCGCGGTGGACAACCTCTCCGCGCAGCATGACACTCTCTTCGTCATCGCCGCCGGCAACAACTCCGGGCTCATCGGCTCGCCCGGCACCGCAGCCAGCGCCCTGACCGTCGGCGCCGTCGACAAACAGGACCAACACGCCAACTTCTCCAGCGTCGGACCACTAGCCCGCACCGGGGCCCTCAAACCCGACCTCACCGCCCCCGGCGTCGCCATCAACGCCGCCCGCTCCCAACACAGCACCGGCGACGGCATGTACCAAAGCAAGGACGGCACCTCAATGGCCACCCCACACGTGGCCGGAGCAGCCGCCATCCTCGCCCAACAACACCCCGACTGGACCAACACCCAACTCAAGAACGCCCTCATGAGCAGCACCGAAGCTCTGAGCGACACCTACAGCGCATACCAAGTCGGTACCGGCCGCCTCGACATCACCGCCGCAATCGACACCACCGTACGAGCCACCGGCTCCGCCTACTTCGGCTACTTCGACTGGCCACACCAACCCACCGACACCCCCGTCACCAAGTCGATCACCCTCACCAACACCGGCACCACCCCAGTCACCCTCAACCTCACCACCACCGGCAACGACGCATTCACCCTCAACGACTCCACCATCACCGTGCCCGCCGAAGGCCAGATCGACATCCCGGTCACCGGCGACCCAACAGCAGCCGACATCGGCGAACACACCGCCTACCTCATCGGTACCGACCCCACCACCGGCGAAACCATCACCCGCACCAGCCTCGGCCTCATCAAAGAAGACGAACGCTACGACCTCACCATCAAACTCCGCGACCGCAACGGCGAACCCACCAGCGCACGCGTCAATGTGAAGACGCCAGACTACCCATTCCCCGGATACACCGACGTGGACGGCGAGAAGACGCTACGTCTCCCACCGGGTTTCTACACTATCTACACCGAGTTGGATGTCGCCGGGGAGCGGAGTGACTCACTGGGCCTCGCCCTGCTGGTCGCCCCCGAGACCGTCCTCGATAAACCGACCGAGGTGATACTGGACGCCAGCCGGGCCCAGCTGCTCGACACCGCGACACCGCAGGCCACCGAAGATCGGCAGCGTCAACTCAGCTTCACGCTCGAACACCCCGAAAACAAACCCTTCCACTATGGCTACCAGGTTCCGCCTCGGTACGACGACCTGTATGTCCTGCCAACGGAGAAGGGCAGCGAGAGCTCATTCGACCTGGGTGCCCGGTGGCGCAAGGGTGAGCCGGTCCTAAGCCTGCGCGCCCTCGGCCTACTCCCCATCGACGCCGTGGCCCAACCCGGCAGCACCATCACCACCGGCAAACAATGGCTACGCCCCGTCCACGCCGGCACCGGCGCACCCGAGGACTACACCGGTTAAGGCACCCATTCCCGTCGCCAGTATCCACCGCGACATCGGAAACATCCTGATCAAACTCGCCGAACACGGCATGCCGCCGCTGAAGGTCAGCCAAGAGCAGTACCCCGACACCATCTACGACCTGGCCAAAGTCTGGCCAGAGCAGGTGCCGGACCAGCCGCTCACCTACCACCCGAGGCACAGCGACCTGGCCCGAATCGACGCCCGATACCACGCCGTCCAGGAGACCGAGGGTTACGGCTACCGCAATGACCTGACCTTCGCCGTCTCCTTCGGCGACCTCGAGCCGGAGTGGTACCCCGGCACCCGTACCGAGTGGGTCACCCCAGGAGTCGACTGGCGCGAGACCCATCAGCAACGCTTCTGGACCGACGCTTCCCACATCAACTCGTACGACAAGGGGTCCACCACCAGCCTGGACTGGTTCGCACCCGCTGTCCGGCCAGCCTTCGGCCGGACCGACGGCAGTGCGCAGAACAATCGAGCCGGCGACATCGTCTTCTTCGAGGTGCAGCCGTGGAGCCCGTCGGGCACCGTGCTTGAGCACGGCGGGTACTACCCGTACCGCGCGGTGCCGACGCAGCTGAAGCTCTACCAGGGCGACACCCTCCTGTTCGAGAACACCAGGGGCGCCTCCCTGGGCTTTCGGAAGGTGCCGAGTGGCACGTTGCCCTACCAGCTGGTGCTGGACGCGTCGCGCCCGGCAGATGAGTGGCGGCTCTCCACCCGTACCCACACCGAGTGGGACTTCATCTCCAGCACCAATGAGGCTCCGCTACGCGAGCCCATCCCCATTCCGCTGCTCCAACTCGACTACGAGCTGGAAACCGACCTACGCGGCGACGTCAAAGCCGGTACCCAGCAAGAAATCAGCATCACGGCCGGACCACGACCCGGCACCGCCGGTGCCGGCACCGTCACCTCGGTGAAGCTGGAGGTCTCCTACGACGACGGCACCACCTGGAAACCCGTCACCCTCATCCAGGGTGACGGCGATCGCCACACCGGAAAGCTGAAGCTGCCGAAGCAACCCGACGGCTTCATCTCCGTCCGCGCCGCCGCCGAAACCGACGCCGGTTTCGCCATCCGACAGGAGCTCATCCGCGCCTACGGCCTGCGATGAGGTGGCCGGTGGGGCCCCCGGACCGGTATCGTCCGGGGACCCCGCCGGGGCCCCTGGCCAGCCAGGACGACCGTTCCAGGTGCATCCGGGTGGCGCATGCCCGCCATGCCGCAGCGGGCCGAGGGAGGCAGCCACTCATGCTGGGCGTATTGGGATTCAGCCCCGACGACGAGACGATCTACCGCCTGCTGGTCCGGCAGGGTCAGGCCGGAGCGGTCGAGCTCGCCGATGCCCTGCGGATACCCGTGGCCGACGTGGCGGCGGCGCTGTCCCGCCTCACCGACCGCGGCTTGACGAAGCAGACAGCGGAGGATGTCTTCTCGGTGGCACCGCCAGCGGTCGCACTCGGAGCGCTGATCGGCGAGCAACAGTCCGCGCTGCGCGCTGCGGAGCTGGCCCTGGTCACCCTCGCTGAGGAGTACCGCGGGGCGAGCGCGGAACGCTCCCTCGGCGAGCTGATCGAGGTGATCACCGGGGTTGACGCCCTCCGCCACCGGTTCGCCCAGGTGCAGCACGCCGCCCGGCGGGAGGTCCGCAGCTTCGTCACCCCTCCCTTCATCGCCGTGCCACCCGGCGCCAACACCGTGGAGTCGGTGGCGGTGCGACAGGGCGTACGGTTCCGGGTGGTGATCGACCGGCCGGCGCTGGCAGAGCCCGGCGTGGTCGCGGAGACCCTGGAGTCCCTCCGCGATGGTGTTCAGCTACGGGTGACGGAGTCATTGCCGATCAAACTGATCATCGCTGATGCCGCGCTGGCACTGGTCCCGTTGACGGACACATCCGCGGGCGAGCCCGGCGCGGTGCTGCTACACCGCACCGGACTACTGGCCGCGATGGACGCGCTGTTCGAAGCCGTGTGGCGGGAGGCCCACCCACTGACCCTTTCGGCGGGCGGCACGTTGAGCGAAGACCCCGACGGCGACGCCGACAGCCCGACGGAAGTGGACCGCCAGATCCTCACCCTGCTCCTGGCCGGACTCACCGACGCGGTTCTGGCCAGCCAGCTCGGCCTGTCGCTGCGCACCCTGCAACGGCGTCTGCGCCACCTGATGGACCTCGCCGGCGCGGCGTCCCGGATGCAGCTCGGTTGGTACGCCGCCCGGGAAGGCTGGGTGTGACCCGGAGCACCCCGAATCCGGTCCCGTTGCGGATCGCGCCTCACTCCCGTTTCACGCCCGGCGCACCAAGCTGACTGTCAACCGGCGGAACCGCGCCGGTTCACGGCACAGACGTGGATACGGGGAGAGACGAAAGATGGCTCTACAGATGATGGATCACGGGATGCGCCCCACCAGCGGCGCCGACACCCTCACCGATCTGGACGCCACTGACGAACGCGGTGTCTCCACCGATCTGGTCCGGGCCTACCTCCAGGGCATCGGCCGGACGAAGCTGCTGACCGCCGCCCAGGAGGTCGAACTTTCCCGCCGGATCGAGGCCGGGCTCTTCGCCGCGACCAAGCTAGCCACCTGCACGCCGGTCTCCGTGGCGCTCCGCGCCGACCTGGAGCTCGTCGCCGCCGAGGGGCGCGCCGCCAAGGACCACCTGCTGGAGGCGAACCTCCGCCTGGTCGTCAGCATCGCCAAGCGCTACACCGGCCGTGGGATGGCCTTCCTCGACCTGATCCAGGAAGGCAACCTCGGCCTGATCCGCGCGGTCGAGAAGTTCGACTAC
>NZ_AXVR01000073.1 GCF_000484695.1 Salinispora cortesiana
CCCCGTCAGGCTGATCGACGCACGCACCTTTCCCGCCTGCGCGGCAACGTCGAAGCCGTTCACGGTGGCCGCACCCGCATCCGAGCGGAGCAGCGGAAGGCGTCGATGCGGCGCCAACCGGGACCACTCCGGCTCCTCGTCGTAGTCGGCATCCTCGCCAATGGTGTTCCAGTCCGCCGACACCACCGTGGCCTCCGCCGGGTCGTACGGATTGAGATGGGCCACCGTCACCCGCAACAGCCGCGACCCGCCCACGTCGAGGCGGACCGCGCCGAGGTTGTGCCAGAAGACCCCGGGACGCTCCCACCAGCGCACTCCCCGGCGCGCACGTCCGCGCCCAGCTTCGGATCAGAAGTCGTCGTCGAAGGTAACGCTCCCACTGACGCCCATCTGGTACGCCGACACCCGCCGCTCGAAGAAGTTCGACAACTCCTGTACGTCCTGCAGCTCCATGAAGGCGAACGGGTTCTGGCTGCCGTACATCGGGGTGATCCCCAACGTGACCAGTCGCCGGTCCGCGACGTGCTGGAGGTATTCCCGCATGTCGGTCAGGGAGAGTCCGGAGACCCCCTGCTCAAGCAGGTCCTCGGCGAACTGGACCTCGCAGTCGACCGCCTCCGCCAGCATCTCCCTGACCTGCTGCTCCAGGTCGGCGTCGAAGAGGTCCGGCTCCTCGGCGCGGGCGGTCTCCACCACGTCGAAGGCGAAGGCCATGTGCATGGACTCGTCGCGGAACACCCAGTTGGTGCCGGACGCGAGACCGTTGAGTAGGCCCCGGGAGCGGAGGAAGTAGACGTAGGCGAAGGCGCCGTAGAAGAACAAGCCCTCGATGCAGGCGGCGAAGCAGATCAGGTTGAGCAGAAACGCCCGCCGGTCCGCCCGGGTCCGCAGCTCCCGCAGCTCGAAGATCGAGTCGATCCACCGGAAGCAGAACTCGGCCTTGCGGGCGATCGAGGGGATGTTCTCCACCGCCGCGAACGCCGCGAACCGCTCCTTCTCCTCCGGCACATAGGTGTCCAGCAGGTTCAGGTAGAACTGGACGTGCACCGCCTCCTCAAAGAGCTGCCGGGAAAGGTAGAGCCGGCCCTCCGGGGAGTTGACGTGCTGGTAGAGGTTGAGCACCAGGTTGTTGGCGACGATCGTGTCGCCGGTGGCGAAGAACGCGACCAGCCGGGACACCAGGTGCCGCTCGGCCGGGGAGAGTTTCGCCAGGTCGGCGAGGTCGGAGTGCAGGTCCACCTCCTCTACCGTCCAGGTGTTCTTGATCGCCTCCTTGAACCGGTCGAAGAAGTGCGGGTACCGCATCGGGCGCAGGGTCAGGTCCATCCCGGGGTCGAGCAGCAGCTGCCGCTCGCCACCGGTCCCGGCGGTCGCGGTACGGGTCTCGGCGTCGGTGGTCATTGGCATGCCTCGCAGCTTTCGGGGTTCTCCAGGGAGCAGGCCAGCGCCTCGGCGTCGGCCCCGGCTGAGCTCGACCGGGTCGGGGTGACGGCGACGGTGGCCTGCTGGATCCGCGTCGCGGGACGGGACCGCAGGTAGTAGGTGGTCTTCAGCCCGGACTTCCAGGCGTACAGGTACATCGAGGAGAGCTTGCCGATCGTCGGCGCGGCCAGGAACAGGTTCAGCGACTGGGACTGGTCGATGTACGGGGCACGGGCCGCCGCCAGGTCGATCAGCGCCCGCTGCGGGAGTTCCCACGCCGTCCGGAACAGTTCCCGCACCTCGGCGGGGAGCTCGGCGATGCCCTGCACCGACCCCTCCGCGCGCTTGATCTCGTCCCGGATCGGGGCCGTCCACAACCCGCGCGCCTTCAGCTCACCGACCAGGTAGGTGTTGACCTGAAGGAACTCGCCGGACATGGTTTCGCGCTTGAACAGGTTGGACACCTGCGGCTCGATGCACTCGTAGCAGCCGGCGATCGAGGCGATCGTCGCGGTCGGGGCGATCGCCACCAGCAGCGAGTTCCGCAGACCGTGCTCCGCGATCCGCGCCTTCAGCTCGGCCCACCGCTTCGGCTGCGCCGGCTCGGTCCCCCACAGCTGCGGGTGCAGGTCGCCCCGGGCCGCGCGGGTCTCGGCGTACGCGGGATGCGGGCCGAACCGCTCGGCGAGCCCGGCGGAGGTCTCCAACGCGGTCAGGAAGATCTCCTCCTGCACTCGGGTGGACAGCTCCCGCGCCTCGGCCGAGTCGAACGGCAGCCGCAGCGTGAAGAAGGCGTCCTGCAGGCCCATCAGCCCCAGCCCGACCGGCCGCCAACGCGGGTTGGAGGCCGCCGCCTGCTCGGCCGGGTAGTAGTTGATGTCGATCACGCGGTCAAGGAAGACCATCGCGGTGCGGACGGTCTCCCGCAGCTTCGCCCAGTCCACCCCGTCGGTGCTGACGTGGGCGCCCAGGTTGACCGATCCCAGGTTGCACACCGCGGTCTCGGCGTCGTTGTTGACCTCAAGGATCTCGGTGCAGAGATTCGACAGGTGAATCGTGTTGCCGGGCTCCCCGGTCTGGTTGGACAGCGCGTTCGAGCGGTCCTTGAAGGTCATCCACCCGTTGCCGGTCTGCGCCAGGGTGCGCATCATCCGCCCGTACAGGTCCCGCGCCCTGACCGTACGGACGGCCTTCTTCTCCGCGACCCGGTAGGCGGCGTCGAACTCCGCGCCGTACAGGTCGGGTAGCTCCGGGGCGTCGGACGGGTCAACCAGCGACCAGTCGCCGTCGGCCTCGACCCGGCGCATGAACTCGTCCGGCAGCCAGTTGGCCAGGTTCAGGTTGTGCGTACGCCGGGCGTCCTCGCCGGTGTTGTCCCGCAGCTCCAGGAACTCCTCAATGTCCGGGTGCCAGGGCTCCAGGTAGACGCAGGCCGCGCCCTTGCGTCGGCCGCCCTGGTTGACCGCGGCGACGCCGGCGTCGAGGGTCTTCAGGAACGGCACGATGCCGTTCGACCGGCCGTTCGTCCCCCGGATCAGCGCGCCCCGGCCGCGCACCCGCGACCAGGCGATGCCGATGCCGCCGGAGAACTTCGACAGCTTCGCGACCTGGTGGTACCGCTGGTAGATGGAGTCCAGCTCGTCGCGGGGCGAGTCGACCAGGAAGCACGACGACATCTGGGTGTGCCGGGTGCCGGAGTTGAACAGCGTCGGCGAGCTGGGCAGGTACGCCAGCGACGACATCAGCCGGTAGAACCCGATCGCCTCGGCCGGCGTCCGGGACAGCCCGCAGGCCACCCGCAACAGCCAGTACTGCGGGGTCTCCACCACCAGCCGCGACTGCGGGTGCCGCAGCAGGTAGCGGTCCGCGACGGTACGCAGCCCGAAGTACTCGAACCGCAGGTCGCCGGCCGGGTCCACCGCGTCGTCCAGCTTGCGGGCGTTGCGGGACACGAAGGCGGCGGTGTCGTCGCTGATCAGCCCGAGGCCGTGGGCGTACCGGATGGACTGGCTGAAGCTCGCGACCTGCTGCCCCCGGACCTCCTTGTCCACGTACGCGGCCAGCAGTCGCGCCGCCAGCTTCGAATACTGCGGCTCCTCGCCGATCAGCTCCGCCGCTGTCTGGATCGACAGCCGGTCCAGCTCGGCCGTTGTCGCCCCGTCGTACAGGCCGCTGATCGTCTTGGTCGCCACCCGCAGCGGGTCCGCCTCGTTCAGGTCGGTGACCCACCGCTCCACCGCGCGGACGATCTTGTTGACGTCCACCGGCTCGGTGTCGCCGTTGCGCTTGCGGACCTCCATCACCTGCCGCCGCTGCTGCTGCTGCTCCGCACCGGCCGGACCGTTCGTGGCGCCCTCCCGCGTCGCCGTCGTCTCCCCGGCCGAACCGTTTGTGGCGCGTTCCCGCGTCGTCGTCATCTCCCCCTCCTCCGCCTGCCGACTAGGTCGACGAACGCGCAGGGGGACGCCACGATCATTCGCCCGACGGACTAACCACACCGGACGGCTGCGGGCGTCGGCCGTCCCGCGCGGCCGCCAACCGCCACACGCGACGCGTGCGGCGCGCTGGCAGGTCTTCGGACTCGCGGGCACGCCCGGGGGACCCCGGTCGTCTACTGGCCGTCGCTTCCCAGGCCTCGTTCAGCCCAGTGCGTGATGACGGCGGTCGTTCCCACTCACCGCTGCGGGGCAGTCCCGGACTTCCACCGGGTTCCCTCTTGCCTCGGCCACTCCCCGGTGGGAGCGCCGAACCAGCTGCGGGAGACACCATATATGCCGCCCCCACCCCGCATGCAACACCAGATGTCGTGTCGGCGTGTCAGTGGCTGAGAAACTGCCCCAGGGCGCGCAGCCAGGTGTCCAGGTCTTCCAGGTGGACGTCGTGCCCGGCGCCCGCAACGACGACCTGCTCGACATCCGGACGCAGGGACACCATGCGTCGCACCTGGGCGGCGGGGATGATCCCGTGCTCGCCCAACACCAGCAGGGTGGGGGCCTGCACCTGCTGCCACTCGTCCCAGCAGGCCCGGTCGGCGACGGCCGCGATGGCGTCGCGCATCACCGCCGGCTCGAATCGCGGCCAGAGCCCGTCCGGGCGCCGATCCAGGTCCCGCAGCCAGGCCTGGGCCACCGGGGTGTCGCCCAGAAACTCGGCGGCCTGGCGAACATCGGCGAACGGCACCGGCCACGAGGCGAAGAAGGCACCCAGCTCGGCCGGGTAGTCCTCCCGATCCTCGCGGCCCCCGACCCCGCCCTCCAGCAGCACCAGCCGACGCAGCAGCTCGGGATGCTCGGCAGCGAAGAGCAGCGCGGTGTGCCCACCCATCGACTGACCCACGACCGTCACCGGTGCACCGCCGGCGAACTCCGTGACGACAGCGGTCACGTCCTCGACGTACGCCCGACGGGAGAGGTCCTGCGGCCGTCGGGTCGAGTGGCCGTGCCCGCGCTGGTCCAGCACGATCACGCGGTGCTCCGGTAGCAGCGCCTCCGCCGTGGGCACCAACTCCGCCGCGCTGCCGGCCAGCCCGTGCAGCAGCACGACCACATCGTCGCCGGAGCCGCCCACGAGGCAGGACAGCGCCACCCCGTCCCGACGGATTGTCACCCGCCGCACCGTACGAACTCCCTCACCCGGCGACCTGGAAGCCGCCGTAACCCTATTCAGGCCGGCTTTTGGTTCTCAATGGACGCCAGCAGCGCGCGGTGCGTTTGCTCGTCGGCAGCCACAACGAGACCACCCAGCCCGGAGTGCGGCGGCTGTCCGTCAATTCCGGAGACCACGCAACCCGCCGCCTCACAGAGAGCGATTCCCGCCGCGAAGTGCACGCTGTCGCAGAGCTGGTGTCCGTCGGCGACGAAGCCGGCGCGACGGCCGGCGGCGACCCAGGTCACGGCCAGGGTGCTGGCGACCACGCGCGGGTGGAACCGCCCGACGAAGCTCTTGTCGGCGAGCATCCGCGCGACCTGGAACTCGCTCTCGTTCGGAAACGGCGGGTCGAGGTTGAGGTCCACCAGCTTCGAGGCAGCTGACGGGACGAGCCGCTCGTCTACGCCGCCCTGACGGACGTAGGCGGCGGTGCCGTCAGTCCAGAACACCTCGTCGCTGAACGGGTCCGCGGCGGCGGCGACGGTGGGCTGCGTCCCGCTCCGCAGCGCCACGTTGACCGAAACCAGCATGGTCCGGGCGGCGAAGTTCAAGGTCCCGCACAGCGGATCGACCAGCCACATCCGCTCGCTGTCCCCGGCGCCGGTGCGCCCGCTCTCCTCCCCCACCAGGACGTCATCCGGACGCGCAGCGCGCAGCGTCTCCAGAATCACCTTCTCTGCCGCAAGGTCCGCTGTGGTGGCGAAGTCGTCCCCGCCCTTCGAAAACTGGGTCAGCGCCGACCCGTAGTGAGAGCGAACGACCGTCGCTCCCGCCTCCGCCGCCTCGATTGCCAACGCCTGATCTGTGATCGACATGTCTGACACCCTAGCTAGGGTCGACGGCCACCCTCATCCCAGCTTCGATCGCCGCACCGCCGCGACCTCGGCGTAGAGCTCCGCCAACCGCTCCGCAGTGGCCGACCAGGAGTACGTCTGCGCCCGCTCGCGGCCCGCGCTGGCGTACGCGGACCGACGGGGCTCGTCATCGAGTAGCCGCCGGAGCGTGGTGCTCAACGCCCGCGGGCTCCGGGCTGGCACGAGGTCACCGGTCACCCCGTCCACCACGGTGTCCCGCAGGCCCCCGACCGCGGTACCGACGACGGGCAGACCGCAGGCCATCGCTTCCAGCAGGGTGAGCCCGAATGGCTCGTACCAGGGGGCCGCGACCAGCACGTCCGCCGAGCGGTACCAATCGCCCATCGCCTCCCGCGGCACCGCGCCCACCAACTGCACCCGGTCGGCGACGCCGCACTCCTCCGCCAGCGCCCACAGCCGTCGGGCCGACGGATCAGCCTCCAGCGCGCCCGGCGGACCACCGACCACGACGCACTCCGCGTCGGGCAGCGGCGCCATCGCCCGGATGACGGTCTCGAAGCCCTTCCGCGGCACGAGACGGCCGACGGTGAGGATTCGAAACCTGCCGGCCGTACGCGCCACGGCCGTACCCGGTCGTGGCGCGAGGGCGGCCACGTTCACCCCGGCGGGCACGACCACGATCTGGGACCGCGGCACTCCCAGCCGGACCAGCTCACCGACTTCGTCGGAACACTGCGCGACCACCCGGTCCACCCGGCAGCCCAGCTCACGCTCGCTGGCTATCCGGCAGGCCGGGCTGGTGTCCTGCGCGCCTTGGTGCCGGCGTTTGACCACCCCGAGATCCTGGTACGTCTGCACGACGGGTCGTCCGAGTTGTCGCCCGGCGGTCAGCGCGGCGAGCCCACTCATCCAGTAGTGCGCGTGGATGACCTCGGGCTGCCACTCCCCGCTCCGCCACCGGTCAACGAGCCACCGACTGAACTCCGGCAGGTACGGCAGCAGCTCATCCTTGGCCAGCCGTTTGGCCGGCCCCGCTGGAACGTGCACCACGTCGTAGCCGTCGGCGTCCCGGACGGTGGTCGGTAGCTCCGGGTCGTCACGGCGGGTGTAGACCCGAACGTCGTGCCCGGCGGCGGCGAGGGCGGCCGAGAGCTCAGCGACATGCGCGTTCTGGCCTCCGGCGTCCGTGCCCCCCAGGACGGCCAGCGGGCTGCCGTGCTCCGAGATCATCGCGATCCGCATGCTCGCTGCACCTCCCGGCCGGGCCGTCACGTTCGGCGGGTAACGCGACATCCTGGTACAGATCAGGCACCGCCGCGCATACCCGGACGAGGATTCCCCGGCGGGGAGCGGGGAAACCGCGCGTGGTTCAGGCCAACTGAAGGGAGAGCACCGACTGGAGGGCCTTGATCAGGCCCGTCGTCCTGGGGTCCGGGGTCATGGTGACGCGCAGCCCGTTCGTCACGTATCCGTCGAGCAGGGAGAGTACCGATGAGCGAGATCGAACGGCGGTCCGGCGGTCACGGCGGAGGTTGTCGCTGGCGCCGGCAGCGGGTGTGCTGGCGGTCGCGGTCGGGGTTGCCGCCCAGCAGTGGCAACTGGACCACCCGCCGTTGACCGGGATGAGCGGGGCCAGGGAAGCAGCCGCGACGGCGCGGCGTTCACCGCGATCGGTGACATTCTACGCGAGTCGTTGGTGCCGCCGCGGACGAGCGCCGCGCTCTATCTGGCTGCGGCGAAGATCCCGGGGATTGAGGTGGTCCGTGGGGTCACCGACGCGGCCGACCGGCAGGGGATAGCCGTCGCGCACACCGAAAGAAGCCGACGAGACGAGTGGATTTTCGATAGACACACGTATGATTATCTCGGCCAACGCAGCTACCTCGTGGCGGACACCGCCGACGGACCATCCGGGACAGTGCTCAGCACGACCGCAGTGCTGCAGTGGGCCGTGGTGCCGAAGCTCGGAGAGCGCCCGGCGCCGTAGCCGGCACCGGTACGCGGCCGGGAGCAGGAACGCGGCGGCGGCTGATCGGGGGTGCCCGGCGGGCCGGCGGAGGTGGGTCACTCCGCCGGCCCGCCGGGCAGCAACCGGATCAACAGTTGCGCAGCTCGGGAGACTGGTTGAGCAGCTGACCGCGGATGGAGATGAAGCGGCGGTAGGTTTCCGAGTCCACTGCGGAGTGGCGGAACGCCGCGACCCGGTGACAGTTCTGGAAGGCCAGCTTGACACCGAAGTGGCGCTCGAGGCTGGAACGGATGGCATCGCTGGCCAGCGCGCGCAGGAGCTGACCCCGCTCCTCCTCGATTGGCGGCGGCACGTCACTGTCGGCGAACTCGGCGTCGGAGGACGCCAGCTCCGCCGCCACCCGGCTGACGGTCTGCCAGGCGTACGGCAGGGAGTCGCGGACGCAGGAGACGAAGGCGTCGTCGTCAACGGGGCCCGACTCGGCGGACCGCAACAGATCCGGTGGCACGGTGAGAGACATGATCCTCCTCAGCTGATAATGATCGTGGTTTTCATTACCGTTGCGCTCTGAGCACACCACTCAACGTCCACCGCGTCAACGACGCCACGTGGTGTGGCTCGGTCGGATTCGGCAGGTTGGTCCGCTGCATGACGTGCGCCCACCTCAGCGCCGTTTGACAGCGCTGCTCACGCCAGCTCAGACTGTCGCGACAACTCAACCAACGCGTCTGTGCGGGGGAAGTCCGGTCAAAATCCGGCGCTGGCCCGCAACGGTGGGCCGTCGGGGTGCATCCCGACGGCAAGCCCGAATACCCGCCACACTCGCGCACCCCTACCCACCCGTCGTGGCCCACGGGTCGGAGGCCCCGACCCGACGCTGACCAACAACGATCGGTCCGGGTTCTGACGACCGCAGGGCGGAAAGGCACTCCTGATGGTCGTGTCCCACCTTCGAACCACCGTCCGCACCCGCGTCGCCGGCCTACTGGCCGCCGCCGTCGCCGGGATCGCCCTGACCGCTGTCGAGCCCGCCCCCCAGGCCGCGCACGCCGACGCCTGTGCCGGCACCTCGGGCGTCACCGTGGTGGTCGACTTCACCGCGCTCGGTGGTGAGGTCGAGGTCGCCTGCGCCCCCGGTGACCCGGACACCGGGCTGGCCGCCCTGCAGGACGCCGGCTTCGCCGTCGAAGGCACCATCCGATGGGGACTCGCCTTCGTCTGTCGGCTCGACGGTCTGCCCACCCCGGATGTCGAGCCGTGCATCGACACCCCGCAGGCCACCGGCTACTGGTCGTACTGGCACGCCGCCAGCGGCGGCGACTGGGAGTACAGCGACAAGGGCGTACTCAACTACGACCCGGCCCCGGGCAGCATCGAGGGTTGGTCCTTCGGCGAGAGCACCCCGCCGACCGTCCCCGCTCCCTGAGCCCACCCCGCGCCGCTGGTGTGACCGGTAGTGCACCCCAGGTGCCGCTCCGTTCTGGCGTCGTCGCACGCCCTGGCGGTACGGTGACGGGCACCCGGGTGCACGCCGGGTCACAACTGCATACGTCCCGTGTGGGGGGAAGCCGGTGCGATACCGGCGCTGACCCGCAGCCGTGAGCGAGAGAACCCTTTCGCGAGCCGGAATGCCCCGCCCGGGACGAGCGGCTTCCACTGTCGAGGTTTACAGGGTGAAGTCCGGTCCGCCGAGGTCCGTCCACCCCGCTCACGCAGCACGCGGAGCGGGGTTTTCGTGCCCCGGGGTGCTTGCCGGAGCTCACCGACTGCTCTACGAAAGGCACCCCCTCATGGCTCTGTCCCGGCGCCTCGCCAGCGGTCTCGGCGCGGCCGCGGCAACCACCCTCGCCGTGGTAGCCGCCGCCCCACTGACCGTGGTGGCGGCCCCCGACCCGGACCACGCCGCGGCGGCGCGCGAGGCCGCCTCCTGGCTGGCCGACGAGTTCACCGACGACGTCCTGCCCGGCCCGTTCAAGCCGGAGGACTGGGGGCTGACCATCGACGGCCTCCTCGCGCTCTCCGCCACCGGGGTCGACCCGTCGACCCGGGAGGCGGCGACCGCGCAGGTCGCGGCGAACGTACGCGCCTACAACAGCTGGGACAACTGGGACGTCGAGGGCGTCACCGACGGCGGGGCGACCGCGAAGCTGCTCTACGCCGCCTCCGCCTCCAGCGCCGACCCCACCGACTTCGGCGGTTACGACCTGCGAGCCGAGACCCTGTCGTTGATCGCCGGGGCGGACACCGACCACCAACGGGGACGGGTCACCAACCGAGCCCCCGGGCAGGTCGGCCCGGACCCGAGCAACACGTTCGACCAGTCCTTCGCCGTGCTGGGCCTGACCCGCAGTGGTGGCGTCCCGCAGGACGTGGTGGACTTTCTCATCCGGCAGCAGTGCGCGGCGGGCGGCTTCCGCCTCTACCCGGACACCGCCGACGGGCCCTCGCCGTCCTGCGACGACCAGCCCAACGCCACCCTCGACGTTGACTCGACCGCGATGGCCGTGCAGGCGCTGCTGAGCGCCGCCGAGGACGGCGCCGCCGACGCCGCCGACGCGGCCGACGCCGGCGCGGAATGGCTGGTGTCCCAGCAGCACACCGACGGGTCGTTCCGCGGCTCCGGACCGACCACTGGGAAGAACTCCAACAGCACCGGCCTGGCCGGACAGGCCCTCGCCGCCGCCGGCCGTGACCCGGAGGCCGCCAAGGCGGCGGTGGCGCTGGCCGCGCTACAGCTGACCGCCGGCAACGGCGGGGCAGCCGCCACGGAGGCGGGCGCCATCGCCTACAACGCCGGCGGGCTCGCCGCCGCCGTTGAGGAGGGGATCGCCGACAACCACCGGGACGAGTGGCGTCGGGCCACTGCCCAGGCGCTGCTCGGGCTCGCCCAGGTGCCGCTGGGTCGGATCGGCCTCGACCCGCCGCCGACCGGGCAGCCCACCCCGACCGGCACCGCCAGCCCGACGCCGAGCGCGACCGGGACTGCCCCGTCGGCGACGCCCTCCGCGCCGCCGACCAGCGGCGCTCCGGTGACGCCGACCACCTCCAGCCTGGGTGGGCTGCCGACCACCGGCGCGGCGATCACCAGCTACGTGCTGCTCGCGGTGCTGCTGCTCGGTGGCGGCGTGGGGCTGCTCCTCCTCGGCCGTCGGCGGACGAATTGAGCCGCAGGACACTTCACGGCGCGGCGACCGTCGCCCTGGTCGCCGCCGGCTCGGTGATCGGGTCGGGGAGCCCGGCGGCGGCCGCCGGGTCCGCCGGCTACTGCCCGGACGCCTCCGGCGTCACCGTCGTGGTCGACTTCAACGAGCTCGGGGGCGGGACCGTGGTCCGCTGCGCTCCCGGCAGCCAGGCCACCGGGCTGGCCGCGCTGAAGAGCGCCGGATTCCAGATCACCGGCACGCTGCGCTGGGGCGAGGGATTCATCTGCCGGATCGAGGGCAAGCCGTCGGCGGACACGGAGAAGTGCGTCGACACGCCGCCGGCCAGCGCCTACTGGTCGTACTGGCACGCCCCGAACGGGGGCAGCTGGACCTACAGCGACAAGGGAGTGCTCAACCGGACGCCCCCGGCGGGCAGCTTCGAGGGCTGGTCGTTCTCCCTCAACCGCGACCCCAACGACGCTCCCCGCCCGGGGGTCGCCCCGAGCCGCCCCGCACCGCCGCCGCCCGCCTCGCCACCGGCACCGCCAGCGTCACCGCCGCCGAACGACGTACCGGTGGCACCGCCGCCGGCGGGTGGAGACGTCGCGCCGCCACCCACCGACGGTGGTCAACCCGGTGCAGCCGACCCGGGACAGCCCGGTGCGGCGGACGGTGGCCAGCCCGGTGCACCCGGCGGGCCGACCCACACCGTTGGCCCATCGACGTCGGCCACCGCCACGCCGTCGGCCAGCGCGGCGGGCCTCCCGTCCCCGGAGACCGCCACCACCGCAGCGCAGCCGGGCTCCGCCGAGGAGCCCGTGCTGACCGACGCCGTCGCCGCCCGCGAGGAGGGGGGCGTGCCGCTGGGCACGCTGACCGGGGTGCTGCTGCTGGCGGCGCTCATCGCCGGGGGCCTGGTCGCCGCCCGGCGGCGGGCCGCCGACCCGGATGACTGATGCCGCGGTGGACAGCTCCACGACCACCGATCGGTGGTCGGCCCGCTGGTCCGCCTGGCGACTGCCCCGTGGGCTGCACCCGGGCGCCTGGTGGCTCTGGGCGCTCGGGCTGGCCACCGCGGCCAGCCACACCACCAACCCGCTGGGGCTCACCCTGCTGGTCACGGTCGCCGCGCTGGTGGTCGTAGCGCGACGCGGGCACGCCCCCTGGGCGCTGGCATTCCGAATGTACGTCTGGCTCGGCGTGGTGATCGTCGCGATGCGGGTGGTGTTCCGGATCGTCTTCGGCGGTGGGCAGGGCGACTATGTGCTGGTCCGGTTGCCGGAGATCCCGCTGCCGGAGTGGGCGGCGGGAATCCGCCTCCTCGGGCCGGTCGCCGCCGAGCAGGTCCTCGGCGGGTTCTACGACGGGCTCCGGTTGGCGACGATGCTGATCTGCCTGGGGGCGGCGAACGCCCTGGCCAACCCGAAGCGGCTCCTCAAGGCCGTACCGGGAGCGTTGTATGCGGTGGGCACGGCGGTGGTGGTCGCGCTGTCGGTCGCCCCGCAACTGGTGGAGAGTGTGCTGCGGGTCCGGCGGGCGCGTCGGCTGCGGGGCGCATCCGGGCGGGGGATGCGGGCGTTTTGGGGAGTCGCGCTTCCGGTCTTGGCCGACGCCTTGGACCGGTCCCTGGCCCTCGCCGCGGCGATGGACTCGCGCGGCTACGGCCGGACGGCGGCGGTCCCGGCCGGGCAGCGTACGGTCACCGGCACGCTGGTGCTTGGCGGCCTGCTCGGCGTCTGCGCCGGCACCTACGGGCTGCTCGACACCACCGGGCCCGGCTATCTGGGGCTGCCGCTGCTCCTCGCCGGGCTGGTTGCCGCCGTCGGCGGCATGCTGCTGGCCGGCCGCCGGGTCCGCCGCAGCCGCTACCGGCCGGACCGCTGGCGGCTGGCCGAGCTGCTCATCGCCGGGTGCGGGATCGCCGCGGCCGGCCTGACCATGCTGGCCGGCACGGTCGACCCGGAGCTGCTCTACCCGCCGGTCAGCCCGCTCACCTGGCCCGAGCTGACCCCCCTGCTGCTGCTCGCCGTCGCCGTCGCGGCTGTCCCGGCCTGGCTCGCCCCGCCGCCGACGCCTGTCCCGAAAGATCGCACATGATCATATTTGACCGGGTGACCGTCCGCTACACCGAGGACGGGCCGCCGCCGCTGCGCGACGTGACGCTGACCGTCGAGGAGGGCGAGCTGTGCCTGGTCGCCGGGCGTACCGGGGCCGGCAAGTCGACCCTGCTGCGGGCGATCAACGGGCTGGTGCCGCACTTCACCGGCGGCACCCTGCACGGCTCGGTCACCGTGGACGGCCGGGACACCCGCCGGCACCCGCCCCGCGACCTCGCCGATGTCGTCGGCGTGGTCGGCCAGGACCCGCTCTCCGGCTTCGTCACCGACACCGTCGAGGAGGAGCTGGCGTACGGCATGGAGCAGCTCTCCCTGCCGCCGGCGGTGATGCGCAAGCGGGTGGAGGAGACGCTGGACCTGCTCGGCATCGCCGACTTGCGCGACCGGCCACTCCGGACCCTCTCCGGTGGGCAACAGCAACGGGTCGCCATCGGCGCTGTCCTCACCAGCCACCCCCGGGTCCTGGTGCTCGACGAACCCACCTCCGCGCTGGACCCCACAGCCGCCGAGGACGTCCTCGCCGCGGTCACCCGGCTGGTCCATGACCTCGGGGTCACCGTGGTGCTGGCCGAACACCGACTCGAACGGGTCATGCAGTACGCCGACCGCCTGCTCTACCTGCCCGGCGATGGGCGCGTGGTCAACGGGCCACCGGCGATGGTGCTGGCCGGCGTGGAGCTGGCCCCACCCCTGGTCGAGCTGGGTCGCCTGGCCGGCTGGGACCCACTGCCGCTGTCGGTCCGCGATGCCCGTCGCCGCGCCGCGCAGCTGCGTGGACGGCTCGCCGACGGAGCGCCCCCCGCGCCGACTCCCGCCCCGGAGCCGGCGACGGCGCTGAGCGCACGGAAGATCGTCGTACGGTATCCGGGCACCGTCGCCGTGGCCGGCGTTGACCTCGACCTTCAGGTCGGTCGGGTCGTCGCCCTGATGGGTCGCAACGGCTCCGGAAAGTCCAGCCTGCTCTGGGCCGTGCAGGGCAGCGGCCCCCGGCAGGGCGGCGCGGTGACCGTGACCGGCTCGGCGGGGGACGTCGACCCCAAGAGCCTGCCGGCGCACCAGGCCCGCCGGCAGGTCGGGCTGGTTCCGCAGACCCCGGGCGACCTGCTCTACCTGGAGACGGTCGACGGCGAGTGCCACCAGGCCGACCAGGAGACCGAGGCGGCGGCCGGCACCTGCCGCGCCCTGCTGGACCAGCTCACCCCCGGCCTGCCCGGTGACCGACACCCGCGGGACCTCTCCGAGGGGCAGCGGCTGGCGCTCGCGCTCGCGGTGCAGCTCACCGCCGCCCCGCCGGTGGTGCTGCTGGACGAACCGACCCGCGGCCTGGACTACCTCGCCAAACGACAGTTCGTCTCGCTGGTGCGCGGGCTGGCCGCCGCCGGGCGCAGCATGGTGGTGGCGACGCACGACGTGGAGCTGGTCGCGGCGCTGGCCGACCGGGTGATCGTGATGGCCGACGGTGAGATCGTGGCCGACGGCAGTACCGCGGAGGTCATGCTCGCCTCGCCCGCATTCGCCCCGCAGGTCGCCAAGGTACTCGCCCCGGCGCCGTGGCTGACGGTGGATCAGGTCGCCGCCGCGCTGGTAGTTGAGCGGGAGCCGGCGTGAGTGTGCTGCGGGTCGCTCCGCGCACCGCCGTGGTGCTGGTGCTCGCCTCGGTCGCCGCGCTGGCCACCTTCACCTGGCCGCTCTTCGTCCCGGTGCAGCCGGAGAACACCGCCCGCGCCGGGGAGGCGCCGCTGGTCTTCGTCGTCATGTTGCCGGTGTTGGTGGCGCTGGTACTGGCGGAACTCACCTCCGGCGGGATCGACAGCAAGGCCCTGGCGATGCTCGGGGTGCTCGCCGCGGTCAACGCCGCGCTGCGCCCGCTCGGTGCCGGTACCGCCGGGATCGAGACGGTGTTCTTCCTGCTCGTCCTCGCCGGCCGGGTCTTCGGACCGGGGTTCGGCTTCCTGCTCGGCTCCACGTCGCTGTTCGCCTCCGCGTTACTCACCGCCGGCGTCGGCCCCTGGCTGCCGTTCCAGATGCTTGCCGCCTCCTGGGTGGGTCTCGGCGCCGGCCTGCTCCCCCGCCGGCCCCGCGGTCGCGCCGAGGTCGCGCTGCTGGCTGGGTACGGTGCGCTCGCCGCCTACGGCTACGGGCTGCTGATGAACCTCTGGTTCTGGCCGTTCAGCGCCGGCGCGGAGACCCAACTCTCCTATGTGGCCGGTGCGCCGATCCTGGAGAACCTGCACCGCTTCGTCATCTTCACCGCGGTGACCTCCACCTTCGGCTGGGACACCGGACGGGCGATCACCACCGCCGTGCTGATCGCCCTCGCCGGCCCAGCGGTGCTCGCCGCGCTGCGCCGCGCCGCCCGCAAGGCCGCCTTCAGTGCTCCGGTGACCTTCGCCGCACCCGAGCCGGGACTGCCGGCGTCGCTACCGACTTCGCTCCTGCCCGCGCAGGCGGGGAAGCCCGCCGCGGGCCAACCCGCGGGCCGCGACGATCGCCAGCACGGGTGGGACCAGCACGACCGCCAGCAGGGCGGGCCAGGGTACGTGCCAACGCAGCTCGACGTGGTAGCCGACGTAGGCCGCCGCCGGCCCGATGCCGGAGATCAAGCCGAGCAGAGTTCCGGCGCCGACGATGAACCCGGCCTGGGCCGCGGTGATGCGCCGTCGGGTACGCCCGGTGGCGCCGACCGCCGCCATGGTGGCTAGGCAGGCCCACTTCGTCCAGCGCGGTGACAGCCGCCGCGCGCGCCACCCGCGCACTGCTGCCACCGAGTTCCAGCGGCAGGGCGACGTTCTCCGCCGCGGTCAGGTCGGTCACCAGGTTGAAGTCCTGGAACACGTAGCCGATCCGGTCCCGGCGCAGGTGGGCCACCGCCGTCGAGTCGAGGCCGCCGAGCCCGACCCCGCCACCTCCACCGAACCGGAGGTGGGCACCTCCAGACCACCGGCGGGAATACGATCGGCGAAGGCGACCTGGCCGCTCAGGTCGAGCAGTGCTACCTCAACGTCGGTACCGCACTGGCTGGCGTCGCGGCGTCCTTCGCCGATGTGGTGAAGTTGACCGTGCATGTCGTCGACTGGACCCCGGAGCGGATGCCGGAGTTGCTCGAGGGCATCGCGCGGGCGTCGGCCAAGCTGGGCACCACGCCCATAGCTCCGGCCTCGCTGTTCGGGGCCGCGGCGTTGGACATTCCCGAACACCTGGTCGAGGTTGAGGCGACCGCCGTCCTCGACTGATCACACCTGCGAGGCGTCGAAGCGGCGCCGCGACGACTCGATGTGGCTGAAGTGGCGCTGAGTCCAGCCGCACATGTCGTCGACCACGCTCCGCAGTGCCTCACCCGCCCCGGTAAGGGTGTACTCGACCCGGGGCGGGATGGTGGGATACACGGTTCGCTCGACCAGGCCGTTGCGTTCCAGCATCCGCAGGTTCTGGGTGAGCATCTTGTGGCTGATGCCACCGACCTCGTCGCGTAGTTCCCCGAAGCGCATGGTGCGTTGTCCGAGGAACTCGATGATCAGGAATGCCCACTTGTTGGCCACGTCGGAGAAGATCTCTCGTGCCAGCGAGTCGGCACGCGCCAGGTCGGTTTCTGGCAGCAGTTCGCTCGCCTCCTGTTTGGCACCCATCCACTCACTCTCCACCAGATCCTCAGTAACCACAAGAGAGCGATGGCGAACGGGGACAAGGGTCGGCAGCGATCAGCACGTGCCCGTGGACCGCTCCGTCAATCGGTGACGGCGAGGTGGACCGACCTCAAACCCTCGCCAACGGGCAGGACTCCCGGTGGTTTCGGTCGCGTGACGAGGGTCACCGCGGGCATATCAGCAAAGCTGGCGTGGAGAACGTTCGTTCTCTACGGTAGTAACCGACGCAAGGCGAGAACGATCGTTCTCCTGACTGAGAGGTTTACCGTGCCGTACATCACTGTGGGAACCGAGAACAGCACCAACATCGACGTGTACTACGAGGACCACGGTCAGGGACAGCCGGTGGTACTCATCCACGGCTACCCCCTGGACGGGCACTCGTGGGAGAAGCAGTCCGCGGCTCTACTCAAGGCCGGC
>NZ_AXVR01000074.1 GCF_000484695.1 Salinispora cortesiana
ACCGGCCACCAACACCCACCCACGGCCGCCGCCGCCCACACCCAGGTAATCCCAGCAACCGGCCACCAGCAACGGCCGGGCACCGGACACAGAAACCCGCAGGAGGGTGACCTGAGCAGCCTCTACGGTGACGGGTCGGGCCTGTCCACCGTCGCTTTCCCGGCCAACCCGGTGGAGAACTCGGGCTCCCTGACCGGGCACATCCTCGCCCAGGGCTGGACGGAGACGTCGAACGAGCAGCGTTCCAGCAATACCCGGGTGTTGGTCGCCCTGGCCGCCTCGCTCGCCCTACTGGTGACGATCGGCGTGGTGGTCGCCCTCATCGCCAACAATGCGCTGGACGGGGCGTTCGAGAGCCTGTCGAGCGGGTGAGCCCGCCCACTGCGCCGCGGCGGGTGTACGGCGCGGCGCGGCACCGCCGTACACTGGCGCGGAAACTGACCTGGCGCGCCCCGTCGCGCGCCCATGGGCGATCTTGCGGGTGATCCGGCGGCATTCCGTCGCAGCGGCCATCGCGAAGATGCGCCCCACTCGAAAGGCCATTCTTGACCACGTCGATCGACCCTGGCATGCCCCCGTCCGCCCCTGAACTCGTCGACTTCGGCGCGCTCGGCCTGCCCCAACCCCTGGTCCGGGCGTTGGCTCGGCAGGGAATCACCACTCCGTTCGAAATCCAGCGCGCCACCATGCCGGATGCGCTCGCCGGCCGGGATGTCCTCGGCCGTGGCCAGACCGGCTCCGGAAAGACCCTGGCGTTCGGCCTCCCCCTGCTCGCCCGGCTGGCCGCCGGGGAACGGGCCCGCCCCCGACACCCACGCGCGCTCGTGCTGGTGCCGACTCGGGAGCTGGCTATGCAGGTCAGTGACGCCCTGTTCCCGCTGGGCCGGGCGATCGGCGTGTTCCTGCGGACCGCGGTCGGCGGAGTGCCCTACGACCGACAGATCAGTGCCCTACGACGTGGCGTCGAGGTGCTGGTGGCCACACCTGGCCGGCTCGCTGACCTCATTGAGCGGGGCGTCTGCCGCCTCGACGACATCGAGGTAACCGTGCTGGACGAGGCGGACCAGATGGCCGACATGGGGTTCCTGCCCGAGGTCACCGAACTTCTGGCGAAGACCCCCGCCGACGCGCAGCGGCTCCTCTTCTCGGCCACCCTGGACCGGGACGTGGACGCGCTGGTGCGGCGCTTCATGACCGACCCCGTCACCCACTCGACCGCGCCACCGACGGCAGCGGTGGCAACGATGGATCATCACCTGCTGTTGATCCCACCGCACGACAAGTTCTCGGTCGTCGCGTCGATCGCGGCCCGGGAGGGACGGACGATGGTCTTCGCCCGGACCCAACTCGGCGTGGACCGGCTGGTGGGGCAGCTCGCGGCGGTCGGGGTGCGCGCCGGCGGCCTGCACGGCGGCAAGACCCAGCGGATGCGTACCCGCACCCTGGCCGAGTTCCGGGAAGGCCGGACAAATGTCCTGGTCGCCACCGACGTAGCCGCCCGCGGCATCCACGTCGACGGCGTCTCGCTGGTGCTACACGTTGACCCGCCGAAGGACCCGAAGGACTACCTACACCGGGCGGGGCGGACCGCACGGGCTGGCGAGACCGGTGCGGTGGCGACCCTGGCGCTGCCGAAACAACGCCGCGGCACCCTCGCCATGTTGGAGAAGGCGGGTGTAGCCCCGGCACAGACCCGGGTGCGAGCCGGCGACCCGGCGCTGGCCGAGCTGACCGGAGCGCGGGAACCGAGCGGCGTACCCGTTCGGGAGGAGCCTGAGCCGCGCCGACGGGCGGGCCGACCAGACGGGGCTCGCCGGTTCCCGGACCGGCACCGCCGCGGCGAGTCGGGGCGTTCCGGTGATCGCCGCCATCCGAGCCGACCGGCGGAGGGCCGGCCGGAGCGGCGGTCGGGAGATCGGCGGTTCGGCGGCCGGCCGGCCGCGGGCACCCACTGACCCAGCCGACACCTACTGGCCCGGCCTGAGGGCGCTCCTCAGGCCGGCCAGGCGCCGGTGGCCAGGAACCGCTCGATGGTCGCCAGGTGGGGGGAGAGATCGAGCCCCTGGGCGGCCACCCAGTCGTCGGCGTAGTAGGTGTCGGCGTAGCGGTCGCCGGCGTCGCAGATCAGGGTGGCCACCGAGCCGGTCTTCCCCTCCGCGAGCAGGCCGGCGATCAGGCCGAAGGCACCCCAGAGGTTGGTGCCGGTCGAGCCACCGAGCCGGCGGCCGAGCACTGCGGAGCCGGCCCGCATCGCGGCCAGCGAGGCGGCGTCGGGCACCTGCACCATCCGGTCCACCACCGAGGGCAGGAAGGAGGCTTCGACCGTCGGTCGCCCGATGCCCTCGATTCGCGAGCCACGGCCGGTGCACACCGACCAGTCGGAGGCCTGCCAGGCCGGATAGAACGCCGAGTTCTCCGGGTCCACCACGCAGAGCTTCGTGGGCAGCCGACGGAAACGCGTGTACCGGCCGATGGTGGCGCTGGTGCCGCCGGTGCCGGCACCGACCACGACCCACGCCGGCACCGGGTGCCGCTCCAACGCCAGCTGCGAAAAGATCGACTCGGCGATGTTGTTGTTGCCCCGCCAGTCAGTGGCCCGCTCGGCGTACGTGAACTGGTCCATGAAGTGGCCGCCCGTGTCCTCGGCCAGCCATCGTGCTTCGACGACCACCTTGGCCGGGTCGTCCACCAGGTGGCAGCGCCCCTCCTGGAACTCGATCTTCGCGATCTTCTCCGGCGAGGTGGACGCCGGCATCACCGCGATAAACGGCAGCCCCAGCATCCGGGCGAAGTAGGCCTCGGAGACCGCTGTCGATCCCGAGGAGGCCTCCACGATCGTGGTGCCCGGACCGATCCACCCGTTGCAGAGTCCGTAGAGGAACAGGGAGCGGGCCAGCCGGTGCTTCAGGGAGCCGGTCGGGTGCACCGACTCGTCCTTGAGGTAAAGATCGATTCCCCACTGTCGGGGCAGGGGGAACGGCAACAGATGGGTATCGGCGGACCGGTTGGCGTCCGCCTCAACGGCGGCAATCGTCTCGGTCACCCACCCCCGGATCGCCTCGTCACACCGGTCCAGATGAGTCACGCCCAGCAACCTAGCAAGCCGGGCCCCCACGGCCCGATCCTGGCCCCACGCGCAGTGACCGAACTCCACGAGACGGTCGACCGGGCCCGACGGGCGGGTCAACCCGGCTCCCGTGCGCCGAGTTGACCACGTCGGCTCAGGCGCCGGAGAACCGGCCGGGTCAGGCCGGTGGCGTTCCGACGGGCTGGGGGCGGTTCTCCCACTTGGTCGACAGGGCGATCCCGGTACGGGTGGAGGCGACACCGGGAGTTCGGTTCAACCGTACGATCAGCGCCTCCAGCTCCCCGATGGTGCCGACCCTCGCCTTGAGTAGGAACGACTCCACGCCGGCCATGAAGTAGCAGGACTCAATCTCCGGAATGGCGCGGAACGACTCCAGCACGTCGTCGGTGTCCGCGGCGGACTCCTCAATGATTTCGATCAGGGCGGTCACGCCCAGCCCGATGCTCTCCGGCTCGATCTCAGCTCGGTACGCACGGATGACCCCGCTGGACTCCAGCTTGCCGACCCGCTCATGCACCGCTGGCGCCGAGAGGCCCACCTGGCGGGCAAGCTCGGCGTACGAGAGGCGGGCGTTGCCCCGCAGCAGTTCGATGATGTTCAGATCGATCGCGTCCACGGACTGTAGACCCTAGTAGCACGGACCCGCCCTCGGGCGTCCGGTCCCGATGGTCGACCCCGCGCCCTGCCATTGTTGACGAACCGACCGCAACAGGGCACAGCTGCGGGTACCATTGCCTAACCTCCTGATCAGTGCTTTTCTCGCGTTTGGCGGACACGACTGGTCGCCGGTGCTGTAATTGCCATACGTCCCTCATGACGGCTCTGGGCTCGCACCGGCCGGGGGCAGTGTGTTCAGCCGGGGGCTTCGTCGATGCGAGGAGGGGGCTGTGGACACTGGAGATCGCCTGCTGACACCGGGTGAGGTCGCCGCGCTGTTTCGGGTTGATCCGAAGACGGTGACCAGGTGGGCGGCGGCTGGCCGGATAGGCAGCATCCGGACTCCGGGCGGGCATCGCCGATTTCGGGAATCCGAAGTCCGGGCCCTGCTCGAGGGCGAGGGAATGCTGGACGAGGTGGAGGAGACAGAGCGGCCGCGCAATACCGGCCCCGCCGCCCCGACCGGCCCCGGCCCGGCCAACGCCGGGATGTACTGAGGTGGCCGGCGGGTGATCGCCGCCCGCTCCACGCCGCCACCCACGCCCGAACGGCCAGCTCAGGAGCGCGCCGCTCCCAACTCACCCGCCCAGCGGCGAAGGAGCGTGTGCGGCACCCCGAGGGCGTCCAGCACCTTTCCGGCGACGAAGTCGACCAGCTGGGCGGCGGAGGCCTCCGCTCCCGCCCCGTAGAAACCGGGGCTGGCGGGGAGCACCACCGCACCAGCGTCGTGCAACGCGATCAGATGCTCCAGGTGGCTCCGGGTCACCGGTGTCTCCCGGGGCACGACGACCACCGGGCGGCGCTCCTTGAGGTTGACCTCGGCGGCGCGTTGCAACAGGTCCTTGGAGAGCCCGATGGAGATCCCGGCGCAGGCCGCCGTACTCGCCGGGACGACCGCCATCCCGCGCGCCCGGTAGGAGCCGCTGCTCGGTCCGGCGGCGAGATCACCGGCCGACCAGTGCCGAAGATCGGCTCCGTCCAGGTCGCGCCCCAGCCAGGCGGCGAGGTCCTCCGCCCAGTGCCCGTCGCGAAATGACCGCCCGGTCTCGTCCAGGATGGTCAGGCGGGCCGCCCGGGACACGATCAGATCAACGGCTTCGCCCGCGTCGAGCAGGGCCCGCAGGACAGCAGCCGCATACGGGGTCCCGGAGGCTCCGGAGACGCCGACCACCCATGGTTCACGCATGGTCCCAGCCTGCCTGGTCACCCTCGACCACCGACGGGCACCCCCGGTTCCGGGGTCAGGGCCGCAGCCCGAGGCGTGCCACCAGGTCAAGCAGGGCGAAGCCGAAGAGCGCGATACCGACGAAGCCGTTGGCGGTGAAGAAGGCCCGGTTGACCCGGCTCAGATCGGTCGGGCTCACCACCACGTGCTGGTAGGCGAAGGCGACCGCGGTCAGCGCCAGCCCGATCCACCAGAGCCAGCCGAAGCCGACCAGGGCGCCGAACCAGACGAAGAGCACGAAGGTCACCACGTGCGCGGCGGTGGACGCGTGCAGCGCGAAACGCAGCCCGTACCGGGCCGGAACGCTGTGCACGCCGATCTCCCGGTCCACCTCGGCGTCCTGACAGGCGTAGATCAGGTCGAACCCACCGATCCACAGCCCGACCGCCACGCCGAGCAGCCAGGCCGGCCCGGAGCCGGCGAAGGTGCCGGTCACCGCGAGCCACGCACCGACCGGACCGGCCGCCTGCGCCACCGCCAGGACCGCGTGCGGCCAGTTGGTGAACCGCTTCGCGTACGGGTAGCCGACCAACGGCACGACCGCGAGTGGCGCCAGCACCAGACAGAGGGGGTTGAGCAGCGCGGCGGCGACCAGGAAGACCGCCAGGGCGGCGCCCGCGCCAGCCCAGGCCGTACGCAGGCTCACCGCCCCGGTCACCAGTTCCCGGTTTGCGGTGCGCGGGTTCAGCGCGTCGATCCGCCGGTCCAGGATGCGGTTGGCGGCCATCGCGAACGTCCGCGCCCCGACCATCGCCACGGTGATCAGTAGCAGGTCGAGCCAGCGAACCCGACCTCCGTTGACCTGCATCGCGGTCAAGGCGGACAGGTAGGCGAAGGGCAGCGCGAAGACGGAGTGCTCGATCGCCACGAGGTCGAGGAACGCCCGAACCCGCCCGCGCGAGTCCGCGCCGGCCGACGCGGCGCGGACCGAGACGGCGAGATCCCGCGGATCGGAGGAACCGGACATCAGATGCCGTACTCCTTCCAACGCTTGTCGACCAGCGACACCACCTCGGGGGACATGGTCATCTCCTCGGGCCAGCCCCGGGTGTAGCCCTCGCTGGGAAGCTTGCGGGTGGCGTCAACGCCGGCCTTACCGCCCCAGAACTGCTGGTACGAGGCGTGGTCCAGGTGGTCCACCGGGCCTTCGGTGAGCAGCAGGTCCCGGGCGTAGTCCACGTTGCCGAAGGCCCGGAACGCGACCTCGTTGTAATCGTGGACGTCGCAGTCCTCGTCCACGATCACAATCAGCTTGGTCATCGACATCAGGTGCGCACCCCAGATCGCGCTCATCACCTTCTGCGCGTGCTTCGGGTAGCGCTTCCGGATCGACACGATCGCGCAGTTGTGGAAGACCCCGGCAGCCGGCAGGTCGTAGTCAACGATGTCCGGGATGAGCAGCTTGAGCAGCGGCTGGAAAATCCGCTCGGTGGCCTTGCCCAGGCCATGGTCCTCCTGCGGCGGCTTCGAGGTGATGATCGAGTGGTAGACCGGGTTGCGCTGCATGGTCATCGTCTCGACGTGCAGGACCGGAAACGGCTCGACCGGCGTGTAGTAGCCGGTGTGGTCCCCGAACGGCCCCTCGGGCAGCCGCTCGCCGGGCTCCAGGTAGCCCTCGAGCACCACCTGGGCGCGCGCCGGCACCTGGAGTGGAACGGTCAGGCAGTCGACCATCTCGACCCGTTCCCCCCGCAGGAAGCCCGCGAACAGGTACTCGTCGATGTCGCCGGGGAGTGGGGCGCTCGCGGCGTACGAGATCACCGGGTCACAGCCGATGGCGATGGCGACCGGCAGCCGCTGACCGAGCCGCTCCGCGACCGCGTGGTGGGCGGTGGAGTCCTTGTGGATCTGCCAGTGCATACCCAGGGTGTTCCGGCTGTGTTGCTGCAGCCGGTAGAGGCCGAGGTTGCGGGCGCCGGTCTCGGGGTGCTTGGTGTGGGTCAACCCGAAGTTGTGGAAGACACCGCCATCGCCGGGCCACATCTGCAAGCCGGGCAGCCGGTTCAGGTCAACGTCGTCGCCCCGGTACACCACCTGCTGGCAGGGGGCCGTCTTCACCTTGCGCGGCGGCACCGACTTGAGCTGCATGACCTTGCCGAGGCCCTCCCGGATACCGGTCCAGCCGACCGGAAGCTCCGGCCGCACCAGCGCACCGATCCGCGCCCCGATCTCGTCCAGCGACTCGACGCCGAGCGCCATCGCCATCCGCTTCTCGGTGCCGAACAGGTTGATCGCTACCGGCATCTCGCCCCGGGTCGGCTGGTCGAACACCAGCGCCGGCCCGCCGGCGCGAACCGTCCGGTTAACGACCTCGCACAGCTCCAGCGACGGATCGACCGGAACGTCCACCCGCCGTAGCTCGCCCGCGCGCTCCAGCGCCGCGAGGAAGTCCTTCAGATCGGAGTACGGAAAGCCACGAGCCGCCATGCCCGCAAGTCTCCCCCACCGCCCGGCCTACCACCCCAGCCGGGGTACGGGAAAGGGGCCTCGAGCACGGTGTCGTGCTACAAGATCAGTCGAGGCCGCCGTAGGAGTGCAGCCCCTCGAAGAAGATGTTCACCCCGAAGAGGTTCATCATCACGGTGAGGAAACCCAGCACCGCGAGCCAGGTGGCCACGTTCCGTTTGACGCTCGGGGTGGCCCGGGCGTGCAGGTAACCGGCGTACACGACCCAGGAGATGAACGCCCAGGTCTCCTTCGGGTCCCAACCCCACGCCCGACCCCACGCCGCCTCGGCCCAGATCGCGCCGGCGATCACCGCGAAGGTGAAGATCGGGAACGAGAAGGCGTGCAGCACGAAGGTCAGCCGTTCCAGGGCCGCCGCGGCCGGCAGGCGCTTCGCCAACAAATAGGGGAAGCTGCGCCGGCCCTGCTCGTAGCCGGCGCGCATCAGGTAGGCGCCCGCCGGCACCACGCCGAGCAGGAAGATGCCGGAGCTGAAGACGATCGTGGCGACGTGGATGATGAACCAGTACGAGTTGAGCGCCGGCACCAACGGCACGATCGGGGTGTAGAGCAGCAGCTCGGCGGTGGCCACCAGCAGCACCATCACCAGCGTCAGGAACAGCCCGAGCCGGCGCAGCGTGGGGCGCTTCCAGAGCACGACGAACCAACTGGCGACCCCGATGAAGGAGACCGTCAGGACGAACTCGTACATGTTGCCCCAGGGCATCCGGTCGGCCGCGACCCCGCGGGCGATCAGCGCACCGAGGTGCAGCAGGGCGGCCACCACGGTAACGGCGACGGCGCCCAGACCGGCCAGGCGGGCCCGGGCGGCGGTCCGCTGGGCGGCAGTCTGCTGGGCGGCGGCGGCAGCACGGACGGTCGGCTCCGGCCCGGAACCCGCACCGCCGGCCGCCGCGACGGCGGCACCGACCAGCTCACGGGCGGGCGGGCCGACCCGAACGCGGGCGTTACCCAGCGCGTACTCGACGGCGTGCACGACCATCGCGACCAGGTAGGCCAGAATCGAGAAGGTCACCAGCTGGTCGGAGAGTACGGACATCACTCGGCTCCTACTCGCGCTCCGGCCGGGCCGTCAGGATCGACCCGCCGCCCGGCTCCGCTGACCGCTGCCACGAGCCGCGTGAACTCGTCGGCGAAACCGGGATGGTCAACGCGCGGCAGACCACCGGCCTCGACCAAACTACTACCGGGCGTCGAAGATTCACCCGCGGGGTCGGCCGGGCGCACCCGGAAGAAGACCCGCCGGCGGCGACCGAAGAGCGAGCCCATCAGGCCCAGCAGCAGCGTGCCGGAGCTGACCAGCAGCAGCGTCGAGCCGGGGTCGTGCCGCACGGACAGGACGATGTACGGCTCGGTGCCCAGGAACTCCAGCGTGGTGCCGTCGTCCAGGGTCCAGACCTCACCGAGCTGGAGCAGCTTGGTGCCGACCTCCTTGACCCGGCCGGCGTCGACCTGCCGCTGGTCCAGCTCGTACACCGAGCCGGGAATACCAGCATCCAGGCCCAGATTGCCCCGGTACGCGACGAGATTGAGCAGCGGATTGCGCTCGGTCGGAAACTCAGACCGGACGAACGGGCCCTCCTGCGGGGCGGTCGGCAGGTACAGACCGCTGAAGGCCACCTGGAGTTCCGGGTCCCGCTCACCGGTGGCCGGGTCCACGTTCGCGTCCGGAAAGGCCGCCAACCCCTCCCCGGTCAAGCCGATGTCCCCGGTGATCAGGAAGGGGTTCGGGCTGGTCTGACTCCGCCCGAACCGGTCGGTGTAGCGGACCACCGGGGCGTACCCGTGGCCGAGCAGGTAGACGTTCGCCCCGTCCAGCCGCAGCGGTGCGTTCACCGAGAACTCCGCCGGGCGGGGGGTACCGCCGTTCTCGTCCACGGTCACCTTCGCGTTGAAGAACTCCGGCTGGCCGTTGGACTCCAGGAACCTCGCCTCGAAGTCGTCCAACTGCAGGCAGAACCGGGGCAGATCAGCGCTTTGCACCTGGGGGCCGAACGACGTCTCGGCGTACTGCTGCTGCGTGTTGCAGAAAGCGTTGTCCGCGCCGGCGACCAGGACCCGGTTACCACTCCAGCCGTACCAGGAGCCGAGGGCGACACCGATGAGCACCAGCACCAGCGAGGCGTGGAAGAGCAGGTTGCCGGTCTCCTTCAGGTAGCCCTTCTCGGCGGATACCTCGTCGCCGCGTACCTCCACCCGCCAGCGGTGCCGACGCAGTACGGCGGCGATCGCCGGCGCGCCACCGGCCGGGGCCGCGAACACGGTGTGCTGGGGCAACCGGTCCAACCGCTTGGGCGCCGCCGGGGGCTTGGACCGCAGGGCGCGGATGTGGTCGCGCAGCCGGGGTGTGATGCAACCGACCAGCGAGGTGAAGAGCAATAGGTAGATGGCGGAGAACCAGACCGAGCCGAACGCGTCGAAGGCGCCAAGCCGGTCCAGCACCGGCGCCAGATCGGGGTACGCGACGAAGTAGTCCCGGACATCCTCGGGGTTGACCCCGCGCTGCGGCAGAACCGACCCGGGAATCGCGGCGATCGCCAGCAGGAAGAGCAGCACCAGCGCCGTACGCATGCTGGTGAGCTGCCGCCACGAGTTACGCAGCAGCGCCAGTACCGGGTTGGGGCGGGGCCGGGGGGTCTCGGCCGGCGGCGTCGGCCGGTCGTCGGTGACCGTCATCAGATGCTTACCTGGCCCGTCCCGAAGGTGGTCTGCAGCAGGGTCACGAAGCTGGTCCACCCACCGGTGACGAGCGCGAGGCCGATCAGGATCAGCAACCCACCACCGATCCGGGTGACCCACCGGCTGTTGCGACGGACCGCCTGGAAGACCCCGAGCAGGCGGTGGAACCCCAGCCCAAAGAGGACAAACGGTATCCCCAGCCCGAGGCAGTACGCCACGGCCAGCACCACCGCCCGGTTGGTCTGCCCCTCAACGAGGGCCATGCCCATCACCGCGCCGAGGGTCGGGCCGGTGCAGGGCAACCAGCTGAGCGCGAAGACCGCGCCGAGCACTGGCGCGCCGAGCAGCCCGGCGGCCGGCAGCCGTTGGATACGCAGCTCGCGCTGCAGCCCCGGGACCACGCCGAGGTAACTCAATCCGAGCAGCACCACCACGCCGCCGATGACGATCTCCAGCGTCCGCTCGTAGGCGAAGAAGATCTGGCCGACCGTGGTGACCAGGACCGCGGTGGCGGTGAAGACGGCGGTGAACCCGGCGATGAACAGCAGCGTGCCGGCGAGTACCCGGCCCTTGACGGCCGCGGTCGCCACCCGGGCGGTCCGCTTGCGCACCGCGACTGCCCCGGCGACGGCACCCGGGTCTTCCCCTGCCAACGGCGGCGTGTCGCGGGAGTCGTTGCCCGCTCCCCGGCCTTCCAGGTCGGTGCCGGCCAGGCCGGTCACGTAGGAGAGGTAGCCGGGCATCAGCGGCAGGACGCACGGCGACAGAAAGCTGACCAGCCCGGCCAGCGCCGCCGTGCCGATGGCGAGCAGCAGGGGACCGGACTGCGCGATCTCCCGGAACGTCTCGCCCATCAGTGGTCGCCGGTCGGATCGGGCGACTCCGCGGCGACCCGCTCGACGATCGGCTGGAGCCCCTCCTGCTTGACGGCGGCCCGGATCACCGCCGCGATCCGCCCGTCCCGGTCCAGCACGACCGTCGCCGGGATGGTGTTCGGCGGGATCTCCAGCTCCAACGCCAGTCGGCTGCCGGGGTCGAAGATGCTCGGGTAGGTGACCCGGCCCTCCTCGAAGGCGATCGCCTTGTCCCGGCTGTCCTGCACGTTGATGCCGAGGAAGGTCACCCCCGCGCCCTTGGTGGCCTGGTAGGTGGCCTCCAGGTCATCCGCTTCCGCCCGGCAGGGCGCACACCACGAGCCCCAGAAATTGACCACCACGACCTGCCCACGGTCCTGCGCCACGTCGTACTCGCCCCCGTCGAGCAGCTCGCCAGCGAGCTCGGGCGCGGCGGAACGCTGGTCCGGGGCGCACTCGATCACGCCGTCGGAGTTGGTGTCGCAGGCCTTCCCCCAGTCCGGGGTGGCGCAGGCGGTGAGCGCCACCGCGACCATGGTGGCGAGCAGGCTGGCAGACCACCTCCGGACAGTCATCAGGCCCCCTTGGCCGTCCGAGCCGTCGACGACATCGCGACCAGGTGGGCGGCCGGCTCGGTGTAGCTGATCCCGGCCACCTTCGCCCCCTCGAAGTGAAAGGTGGTGAGGCTGGCCAGCCCGCACTGCCGCTTCCGCGGGTCGTGCCAGAGGCGCTTACGCTCGACAAACCGACGCAGCGTCCAGATCGGCAGCTGGTGGGAGACGAGCACCGCCTCCCGCCCCTGCGCAGCCTCCCGGGCGGCCTGCAGGGCGGCGAACATGCGCTCCGCGATGGCCCGGTACGCCTCGCCCCAGGAGGGGGTGACCGGGTCCCGCAGCACCCACCAGTTGCGTGGGTCGCGGAACGAACCGTCGCCCGGCGAGACCTTCTTACCCTCGAACCAGTTCGCGCTCTCGATCAACCGCTCGTCCACCCCGATCGGGAGCCCGAACTGCGCGGCGATCGGCTCGGCGGTCTGCTGGGCACGCTCCAGCGGACTGGCGACGACGTGCACAACCTCCCGCTCGGCGAGGCCCTGCGCGGCGGCCTTCGCCATCTGCACGCCCAGCTCCGACAGGCGGAAGCCCGGCAGCCGCCCGTAGAGGATGCCCTCCGGGTTGTACACCTCGCCGTGCCGCAGCACGTGGACCACAGTCTTACTCACCGTTACTACCCCCCGTGACCTGCCGCGGCTGCCGCTGCCGCCGCCGCTGGCAGCGCCGCGGCGATCTGCTCCAGGGCGGCATCGTCGATCGCCGCCGAGACGAACCACGACTCGAAGGCGCTCGGCGGCAGGTAGACGCCGGCGGCCAGCATCGCGTGGAAGAACGCCTTGAACGCGGGCACCTGCTGGGCGCTCGCGGTGGCGTAGTCGAAGACGTCGGCGTCGGTGAAGAAGACTGAGAACATGTTGCCGGCGGAGGACAACCGGTGCGGCACTCCGGCGGCGGCGAGAGCCTCACCGGCGAGCCGGCCAACGACGGCGGCCGTCTCGTCCAGCCGGCGGTAGAGGGCGTCGTCGGCGAGCCGCAGCGTGGCGAGCCCGGCGGCGCAGGCGAGCGGGTTACCGGAGAGGGTGCCGGCCTGGTAGACCGGACCGGCCGGAGCCAGCTGGGACATGATCTCCGCTTGCCCCCCGAAGGCGGCGGCGGGCAAGCCACCCCCCATGACCTTGCCGTAGGTCCAGAGGTCGGCGGCGCAGGGGTCGAGGCCGTGCCACCCGGCGCGGGAGACCCGGAAGCCGGTCATGACCTCGTCAACGATCAGCAGCGCACCGTGTGCGTGAGCGAGGGTGGCAAGTCGCTGGTTGAAATTGTCGCGGGGCGCGACCACGCCCATGTTGCCGGCGGCAGACTCGGTGATGACCGCGGCGATCTGCGGGCCCTCCGCGGCGAAGACCGCCTCGACGGCGGCGAAGTCGTTGTACGGCAGCACGATCGTGTCCCCGGCCGCCGCGCCGGTCACGCCCGGCGAGTCGGGCAGGCCGAGGGTGGCGACGCCGGAACCGGCGGCGGCGAGCAACGCGTCCGAATGCCCGTGGTAGCAGCCGGCGAACTTGATGATCCGGGTGCGGCCGGTGTAGCCCCGGGCCAGCCGGATCGCCGACATGGTCGCCTCGGTCCCCGAGTTGACCAGCCGTACCTGCTCGACGGGGGCGCGGGCAACGATCTCTGCCGCCAGCTCCACCTCACTCGGGGTGGGGGCGCCGAAGCTCGTGCCGAGCGCGGCGGCGGAGCGAAGGGCCTCCACCACCGCGGGATGGGCGTGCCCGAGGATCATGGGGCCCCACGAGCAGACCAGGTCGACGTAGCGCCGCCCGTCGGCGTCGTAGAGCCACGGCCCCTCCCCCCGGACGATGAAGCGCGGGGTGCCACCGACGGCACGGAACGCGCGGACAGGGGAGTTCACCCCGCCGGGCACGAGGGCGCAGGCGCGGTCGAACAGGGCCTCGGAGGCCGGCGCGGCGGCCGGGTAGCGGCCGGGTCCGGCAGGGAAGACGTCGGTCACGATGCCGCCATTGTGTCAGCGTCGGCGGGCAGACCGGCAGGCACCCCGGGGCTCCGGGTTACCGGTATCACCCCGGCCGACAGCCAGGGCAGCTCGCCGTCACGGGGCGGCACCTCAAGGTCGCGCTAGGCTGACCGGGTGGATCGTGCCGAACTGTCCATCACGTTACACCGGTCGGGGGACGAGGTTGTCCTTCGCCTCGCCGGTGAGATCGACATGATGACGGCCGCCCAGCTCTCCACCGTCGTCAACGAGGTGCTGACCGAACCGCCCCCGCGAATCGTGCTGGACCTGGCCGCCGTCAGTTTCTGCGACTCGCAGGGTCTGGGCACGCTGGTCGTGCTCAGCCGCAAAGCCAGTCACTCCCAGAGCCTGCTGATCCTCACCAACGTGGCCGAGTTCCTGCGCCGCGTCCTCGACATCACGGGCCTGCGTAGCGCCCTGATGATTCGCGACGACTGACTCTCAGCCGGTGTTGCCCCAACGGGCCTGCTCCAGCAGGCCGATCGCGCGCTGCACCGCCGCCGGGTCGGTCTCGGCGCGAAGCAGCGCGGTCGCCTCGTCAATGGCGTCGGTCAGCAGCCGCCGCTGGGTCTCCCGCTCCTGAAGCAGGGCCGACTGAGCGGTGAGCTGCCCGGTCTTCACCCACAGGTCGACAAAGACCGACACCTTGGCCCGCAGCACCCACGGGTCGAAGGGCTTGGTGAGGTGGTCCACCGCGCCGGCGGCGTACCCGCGCATGGCCAGCTGGGCGTCCTGGTCCGCGGAGGTGAGGAAGATGATCGGCACATGCCGGGTTCGTTCCCGCCGCTTGATGTGACTCGCCGTCTCGAAGCCGTCCATCTTCGGCATCTGGGCGTCCAGGAGGATCACCGCGAAGTCGTCCACGAGGAGCCGCTTCAGCGCCGCCTCGCCGCTCTCCACGGCCACCGACTGGACCTGGAGCCCCTGCAGGATCGCCTCCAGGGCCGTCAGGTTCTCCCGACGATCATCCACCAGCAGCGCCTTCGCCATCTGCGTCATGGGCTCTCCTCGCTCCGGCCTCCGCTGATCCAGGACGAGATGAGCTCCATCAACTCGTCCAGATCAACGGGCTTGGTGATGTATCCGCTGCCCCCGGCCGCGAGCGCGGACTCCCGATCACCGGGCATCGCCTTCGCGGTCAGGAAGACGATCGGGAGGTCGGCGAAGCGGTGGTTACGCCGGATCTGCCGCGTCGTCTCATATCCGTCCTGATCGGGGATCATGGCATCCATCAGCACGATGTCCGCCTCCGGATGCTCGGCCAGCAGACGTACGCCGTCGGCCCCGTTGTCCGCGTACAGCACGGCCATCCCGTGCAACTCCAGGGCGCTGGTCAGGGCGAACACGGTACGTACGTCGTCGTCCACGATCAGCACGGTGGCGCCGGCCAGCTGGCGGGTCGCCGTCGCCTCGACGGTGGTGGGCAGCAGCTCCACGGCGGGCATCAGTAACGACGAGGGGAGGCCGGCCCGGGCGGGTGAGGGCGGCGCCGGCGCCACGACCGCGTCCGGGGCCAGGACGTCGGGGAGGAAGAGGGTGAAGGTCGAACCCTGCCCGGGCACCGACGAGACGCCGATCGCGCCGCCCAGCAGCCGGGCCAGATCCCGACTGATCGACAGCCCCAGGCCGGTTCCCCCGTACCGACGGCTGGTCGTGCCGTCGGCCTGCTGGAACGCCTCAAAGATGATCGACAGCTTGTCGTCGGAGATGCCGATCCCGGTGTCCGTGACGGTGAAGGCGACCACCTGCCGCGCGTTGGTCAACGCCGGCACGTCGAAGACCGCCGACGCCGGCGCGGGGGCGATCCCCAACCGCACCGCCCCGGCGTCGGTGAACTTCACCGCGTTGGAGAGTAGGTTCCGCAGGATCTGCTGCAGCAGCTGTACGTCGGTGACGATCTCCTTCGGCAGCTCCGGACTGACCCGGACTTCGAAGTCGAGGCCCTTCTCCTCTGCCTGTGGGACGAACGCCTGCTCGACATAGCCGCGGACCTCGGTGAACTGGATCTCGGTCGGCTCGACATCCGTCCGACCAGCTTCGATCTTGGACAGGTCCAGAATGTCGTCGATCAGCGTGAGCAGGTCGGTGCCGGCGTTGTGGATCGTCCGGGCGAACTCGATCTGCTTCGGGCTGAGGTTCTGCTCCTGGTTCTGGACCAGGAGCCGGGCCAGCAGCAACAACGAGTTCAGCGGCGTACGCAGCTCGTGGCTCATGTTGGCGAGGAACTCCGACTTGTACGCCGAGGCGCGGGTGAGCTGCTGTGCCGTCTCCTCCAGGCCCAGCCGGGCCAGCTCGACCTCCCGGTTCTTGGTCTCGATGTTGCCCTTCTGCTCGGAGAGGAGTTTCGCCTTCTCCTCCAGCTCCGCATTCGTCCGCTGGAGTTCGGCCGACTGCTCCCGCAGCTCGTGGGCCAGCCGCTGCGACTGGGCGAGCAGCTCCTCGGTACGCCGATTCGCCTGGATGGTGTTGACCGCGACGCCGATGGTGAGGACGAGCCGTTCCAGGAAGGAGAGGTGCAGGTCGGAGAGGGGCGTCACACTGGCGAACTCGATCACGCCGAGTAGCTCGCCCTCGAAGATGACCGGTAGCACCACCAGATCAGCCGGTGGGGTGTCCGCGAGGCCGGAGCGGAGCCGAAGCCGGTTGTCCGCCGACCCGGAAACCCGGATCGTGCGCCGGGAGAGCGCCACCTGACCGACCAAGCCCTCACCGGGGCCGAACGTCACATCCTGCCCGCGAGCGACGTAGCCGTACGAGGCGGTGAGTCGCAGCCGGAAGTTCCCCTCGGCGTCATCCACCAGGAAGAACGCGCCGAGCTGCGCGTCCACCAGCGGAGTCACCTCCATCATGATCATGCGGCAGACCTCGCCGAGGTCCCGCTGACCCTGCAGCAATCCACCGATCCGGGCCAGGTTGGAGTCCAGCCAGCCCTGCTCGGCATTCACCGTGGTCGTCTCGCGGAGAGTCCCGATCATCTGGTTGATGTTGTCGGTAAGCTCGGCGACCTCCCCCTGCGCCTCGACCGCAATCTGCTGGGTCAGGTCGCCACGGGTAACCGACGTGGAAACCGCGGCGATGGCGCGCAGCTGAATGGTCAGGGTGGAGGCGAGCTGGTTGACGTTCTCGGTGAGGTCCCGCCAGGTCCCGGCGACGCCCTTCACCTGGGCCTGACCACCCAGCTTCCCCTCGGTACCCACCTCCCGGGCCACCCGGGTCACCTCATCGGCGAACGACGACAACTGAT